>NZ_FOUB01000001.1 GCF_900114745.1 Nitrosomonas communis
TGTTCATAGCCGATATCACCGCTGACATTTTCTATGCGTGGATAACGCAGGACTTTTTGCCTAAACTTCTGCCCGCTTGCGTGATTGTCATGGACCACGCGACATTCCACCCACGGCAGGATATCCAAACCGCCATTGCCCATGCCGGGCATACACTTGAATACCTGCCGCCTTATTCCCCGGACTTAAATGACATTGAACCCAAATGGGCTTCAGGCCAAAGCCATCAGAAAAAGGGAAGGTTGTTCCATCGAGCAGCTCTTTGCCGCTTATGAAATTTAAATCATTTTATATAGGTTAGCGCGCGTACCAGAGTTCCTTTCAGCAAACGTGTCATTGCAACCATAGTGCGCAGGCGAACCAGCTGCTCCTTGCCATGGAGTGTCAGCTTGATTTCGGTTACCGGCAAATTCCGGATCGCATCGGGCATCATTTTGACCCCGCAAGTTCCGACTCGCCCGCATCCAGGCTCGGGTAATACGTCTGGCAACATCAATAATGCAGTATCGCATCGTGCTTGACCGGTGAGCTGCATCTTTGACAACAGCGGCCATACCAGCTGCGCTCGCATGAACTAGCATCGCCCAGCAACCGGACGGGCTTGTTCGTCATCCCGGGAGCCAGACTGCGCAGCAACGCCAGCGCAATAGTCAGCTTGTTGCGATTGCCAGTAGCGGGAGCTGAACGGGATACCATCGGCAGCAGATACTTTCGGCCTGCACTGCCCGGCACACTGGCGCCCAACGTGACCCGGCATTGCGCCAGCAGAAACTGCGGCTGGTCGTTCTTCCTGGTGTGATTGTGCCCAATGCCAATGGTGCTGCTCGGCACCTTCCCGGATTGGCGTAGAACCAGCGTATTGTCGATGACCGGATTCAACGTCTCCACCAGCAATGCATTGTTGACTACTTCGAACAAGGCTCGCGCCAGCCATAGCGTCCGGAGGCTGCCGCGTTCCAGGAGTTTGAAATAGGTTGTCCGGTGACGGCCTCAAACAATGGCACTGATTGCGCGTGTCACCCGGCTTCCGGGAGAAATCAGGCAACCGCACGGCAGTTCGATGAAAGTGGCGCGAGAATGCAAAGGTGGGGGCGACAAGCAGAGAGGTCATCTAATTTAGCGGGCAAAGATGGACAGTTTGAGCGTAAGAAACAGGACGCCAAATGAGGAGTAAAAAGCCCCTCATTGGTCACCGCCCTGCATATGCGCAAAATTCGCGTGCACAAGGCAAAAGTTTGATCGTACTTGCCATACAGAATTTCTTTTTTGAAGAATCGCCAATATAGCTGATCTCATAAAAATGATTAAAAATGCATAGGCGGCAAAAGCTGCGCGATGGAGCAACCTTCCCTTTTTCTGAATGCTTTGGCCTGGGCCCATTTGGCTCAATGTCATTAAAGTCTGGAGAATAAGACGGCAGGTATTCAAGTGTATGCCCGGCATTGGCAGAGGCGGTTTGGATATCCTGCCGTGGGTGGAATGTCGCGTGGTCCATGACAATCATGTAAGCAGGCAGGAGTTTGGGCAAAAGCTCTTGCGTCACCCACGCATGGAAGATGTCGGCGTTGATATGGGCTTTGAACAGGCCTACGGTCAGGAGCGCCTTTCCGATCAGGGCGTCAATGACATGGGTTCGGCCTCCTGCATGCCAACTCTTTACACTATGGCAATGCTCACCCACAGGTGCACAGCCATGCGTACGCGGCATGTCGTGCGCAAAGCCACTTTCATCAAGGTAAACGATAACGCGGCCTTCGCGCTCATAGCCTTCAATTTTTTGCTGGAAGATGCACCGATCTTCTTCGCTGGCTTTGGGGTGGCGCACGCTTTTTTACAAGTCACGCCCAGACGCCTTAAGCATGATGGATGCGCCTTAAGTGCTGACGCCAAGCTGTTTAGCGCGCTCGTACTGATGCGCGTGCGGATGATTCTTGACATCCTGTGCCAAAATTCCCATGTCAATCTTAGTTGAAGGCTTGTTGCGGGTTGTCCTGGGGCGAGAGTTTTGATCCAGCGCGTCGCACTGGCTATCTCTACGCAAAAAACTCTTGGCTACTTGCGCGATTGAGAGGTTCTCCTTCTCTCGAACGGACAATACCTTACGACGAAATGATATCGAATAGGTCATCCGTAAATTATAATCAATTTATAGGGGATATGCTGTAGTATGAAAGTAAGTCGCGGATTCAACTATGAAGTTCAACGCTTGGCCTGATCAATACCTGAGCGGGCGTCAGGAATCTAAGACGTTTACTCGATCAGCTGTTTAAATGTTAACGAGCTCAGCTTTTTTATGTATAATTAATTGGTAAGTAATTAATCTGTAAGTTAGAAATAGCAGTGTTGCCGACTATTATAGGAGCACGTGTATGAAACTTCTTGCAGTTGCTTTCACCGCTTATCTTTTTGTTATACCCATTCTTGGTCTTTCTCAGACTACCCGTTATGATGCAGTGCGCGCATTCCCGGTAACGCCTGCACCGATCAAGAACATCCTTGCTGCACGTCCCTTCACACTTGAAACACCTTACGCATACACCTGGAGCAAGGAACGCATCATGGTGTCGACGGGTGTTCTCATCGTTCTTGAGGTAGACCCGACATACGTCGTTCCGCGCAACACGCTGGAACCGGTACTCTACGCGGGCAATGTTCCGGTACAGCGACTGAACCACGGCAACGTCTCTGGTCGCGTCATAGGCATTGTGCCGGGCAGCCTCGATCTCGCCAGTACACTCATCTGGTTCGGTTCGCCGGATCTGCCTGAGCGCATCACGGCGAATACAGTCGAATCCGAACGCATACGCGCCGAAAGGGCCGGCATACGTGCATTCCCGGAAACGACGATTGCCAGTGTCTTGCACCCGCCTGTCGTCGCAAAGGATCTTGCGGCGCTGCTGCGCGATATCGGCGCTGAGCTCATCCTTGAGTACTCCCCGCAGGAAAAAGAGCTTGCGGAGTCTTGGCGCTTACCAACAGCGAAGGCGCCACCGAAGAACAAATCTGATTAGCGACAACCGTGTTTCGGATATAAATATTTGACATGGAGAGGTATAATTATGAACACGCACCTTCGGAGGCTTAAGGTCAGGTTCATCGCCTTCAGCCTGTTGTTACCGCTGTCCGTGGCGGCGGCGATCACGGAAACGGAACTCGCCGGCAATCCCCTCACGCAATACCCGTTCTTCGAATACGTGCGCGCGTTTAACGTCGACGCGCCGGTGAACGTCGCGATCGATCCGACGCGCTTCCCCGCCATTGTTGGCGTCACCTGCGATGTTTATGTCGTCAACCACAAGAGCGCGTCCGACTGGGCTATGAATCCCGGGCTCGTCGATGTGACACCTGGCGGAATGCAGACGCACACGTTCAGCGCGGGAACGATTCAGGAGAATACCTTTGAAGTGACTGCAGCCTCCACATTGGATGCCAACGCTGGAGAGGCCCTCGGCGTGCCCTACGACGTCGTGCTCGACTGCGACCAGAATGGATCTTTAAGCGATGGCGACTATATCGATGGCTTGAGCGGCGAAGCCGGGCTCTATATGGTATCCGACACGACAGTGGCAGGGCCGCATCCCGTCAGTGAACTGGTTTACAACCTTGACTCCACCGTCGCCGCGGATTTCGGCATTCCGGGCAACAAGCTTGGCCAAGACCTCTACTTTCCAACCAACATTGCCGCAATGGGGAGACTGCCTCTCGTCATCATCAGCCGTGGTAACGGCCATAATTTCCGCTGGTACGACCATATCGGAAATCATCTTGCCTCCTATGGCTACGTGGTGATGAGCCACGACAACAACACGCAACCTGGTCCAGAGTTCGCCGCGACCACGACACTCGGCCACACCGATGCATTTATCGATCAGGCTGAAGCAGGTGCCATAGCCGACGGCGCGCTCGTCGGGCACCTCGACACGCGGCGCATCGTATGGATCGGCCACAGCCGCGGCGCCGAAGGGGTGGCGATCGCCTACCACCGCCTCTTCGATGGCACGGCCACGCCGACTCATTACGGCCGAAGTGACATCCGGCTGATCAGCAGCATGTTACCGACGGATTTTAACGGTAGTGATATCGCTAATCCGCACGACGCCAACTATCACTTGTGGACGGCCTCTGGCGATTCGGACGTAGATGGCTCGGCAGGGAATGAGTGCAGCGACGATGGCGTCAATTTTCTTGAGCGGTGTCAGACCTTTCATTTGCTTGACCGCGCTACAGGCTACAAGCAGTCGACAATCGTGCAGGGAACTGGGCATGCCTGGTTTCATAACGGCGGCGACTCTTCCTCGTCTTCCTGGTTCACCGGCCCTTGCTCGATTGGTGAAACCAATACTCATCTCATCCTGCTGGGCTATCTACTACCGCTCGTTAAACACTACGTTGAAGGAAATGTTCCCGCGCTCGATTTCCTGACGCGCCAGTACGAGTCCTTCAATCCAATCGGTGTGCCGACAGACGATCCATGTATCGTCGTCACCCATGAATACCGAAACGGCGCGGCGGACGGCAATTTCATCATCGATGATTACCAAACGCAGCCCGAAACTAATGTGAGCAGTTCTGGTGCGGCGGTGACCTTCGACGTCGAGAACTTAACCGAAGGTCGTCTTGACGATAACAACTCCGACTTCGACTGGAATGCATCGGATCCTTTTAACGGAGCTACACAAGCCGGCACCACCGATAGCCTTACCATGCGTTCCGATAATAGCCGCGGCGTCGTGTTCGACTGGACGGACGCGGACCATTTCTACGAATGGCAGGTACCTGCCGGCGGTAACGATTTCACGCGCTTCAAGTTTCTGTCATTCCGTGGGGCGCAGGGCACGCGGCACCCGAATACCGTAGCCGAGCTCGGAGACCTCACCTTCACAGTCACGCTGCGCGACGGCGCAGGTGTGGTGAGTCACATCAACATCGGTGCCTACGGCGGCGGGCTCGAGGAGCCTTATCAGCGTGACGGCGGTTGGCACAACGAGATGGAAACCGTCCGCCTGCGCACGACGGATTTTGCCAACAACGGTACCGGCATCAATCTGACTAGCATTGTCGCGATACGATTCAATGTCGGCCCGTCATTCGGATCGAGCAAGGGCCGCATTGTCATCGACGATCTGATGCTCACCAATGATTTGCCGCCGCATTCGCTCACGGTCGTTGAGTGATCCGGCGCAGACGCGGCCCTCGTCCACTGCCAGCTCGGTAGCGGGCAGCCGCGTGTTCGTACGCTTCACCGGCCGGCACGGAACCTATCCGTCAGCCCGGAAATCTGAAGCTTTCTGTCGCTGACGAGCTTCCGGTATGAACTGCTGTCGATTTAGTGCCAATTGTTGAGAGAGTATCTGCATCATACGTTATGTATGAATGGGTATAAATTTTGTGATGAAGGAGCGAACCCAATTTAGGTACCGGAGGTTTATAAGCCAATGATCTATGTATCCTGATAGGATGGTACTGACGAACCCGTTGGTTCACGATAACTTACGCCTCCTGAACGCCATAGAAGATTTCTCCGTTGAGTAAATTGTCACGTAATGTTACGTTAAGGCTTTCATAACAGCCATTTTCCCATGGGCTGCCAAGTGTAATATAGCTGATCCCATATAAAATGATTCAAATTCCATAAGCAGCAAAGAGCTGTTCGATGGAACAACCTTCTCTTTTTCTGATGGCTTTGGCCTGGGCCCATTTTGGTTCAATGTCATTAAAGTCTGGGGAATAAGATGGCAGATATTCAAGCGTATGCCCGGCATTGGCAAAGGGGGTTTGGATATCCTGCCGTTTGTGGAAGGTCGCGTTGTCCATGACAATTACGCACGCAGGCAGAAGTTTAGGCAAAAGGTCCTGGGTCACCCATGCATAGAAAATGTCGGCGGTGATATGGGCTATGAACAGGTCTATGGTCAGGAGCGCCTTTCCGCTCAGGGCGCCGATCACATGGGCTCGGCCTGTTGCATGCCAGTCTTTTACGCCATGGGCGTGTTCACCTATTGGCGCATAGCCATGCGTGCGTGGCATGTCATGCGCAAAGCCGCTTTCATCAAGGTAAACGATGACGCGACCTTCGCGCTCATAGCCTTCAATTTTTTCCCGGAAGATGTGCTGCTCTTCTTCGCTGGATTTGGGGTGACGCAGGCCTTTTTATAAGTCACGCCCAGACATCTTAAAGCATGATTGATGCGCTTTAAGTGCTGACGCCAAGCCGTTTAGCTCGCTCGTACTGATACGCGTCCAGATGATCCTTGACGTCCTGCGCCAACATCTGCATGTCGATCTTAGTTGCAGGCTTGTTGCAAGTGGTCCTGGGCCCGGGAGTTTTAATCCAACGGGGTCACGCCCCTACGCAAAAACGCTGCGCCACTTGCGCGATTGAGAGGTTCTCTTTCTCTCGCGCGGAGAATACTTTACGGCGAAATGATATCGGATAGGTCATCCGTAAATTATAATCAATTTATAGGGGATATACTATATATGCCGTTTTAATCCTTTTATCCGTCAACCCTGTGCGCAAGCGATTAGCCACAAACTCTGGTGTATTGTCACTGCGGATGTATTCAGGCATACCGGAGCAATTATCATACTGGCTAGTTGGGCGATCACCTCACTAGCTCCTATGCGTCTGGCACAATAGATATCCAGACAGGTTCGACTGAAATCGTCGCTCATGGTAAGCCATACGAATCTTCCGGCCATAAGCGTCTCGGATCAGAACAATGTCATAGCTCCAAACATGATTGCGATGCTCTAGCCGTATGCTAAGACAACTACTACCATTGAGCCAAAGGTGACCCCGAGGCTTCTGCTGCTTAGGTATTTTCATTCCATTTCTAAATCAAAACTGACTTTGTCGGCTTCACCTTGCCGTATTATTTATACTGTCTGCAGCTCGCCTTCTCGTCGGTTTTGATTTAGAAATAGAATTAAAGACTGGAAAGACGTCCTTCCGGAAGGAAAAATGGCGTCATACTCCGCTGCTTGCGGCGGGGATAGTCATTTAATTTCCATCATCATTGAATTGAAGCAATCAGTTAAATGATCAAGCTTTTAGGCTTAATAGTTTTCCGTTACCGATGGGTAACTTTACTTCTTGTTTATGATCTGTACACTTTATCTGGCGGGCTTTTGGCGTTATTTCCTTGTTATTCCAGATGCATGTTAATAATAATTGTATGCATTTGCATTATTGCCAGCCTCTTTATTATTCCCTAGCATCCTTACCTAGATAAGTTGAAGTAACTTGATTCATTGATGCTTTGCATTAAATATCAAATTGTTTTATTAAACAGTATTGATAGACCTAAATATTAAGAGATTTTAATACAACAAATTTATTTATTTTTGGTATTAACGTTACTAAGCGATTTACTACGCTTGCGAAACTGCTTGAAATCAACTTATTGCCAAGAATAAGTTTTATTTTGGCGGCACAGCAAAGACTAGTCAGCGGCTGAGGGTAGTATTTTGTGAGCAACCAAAGGATCAAAGAAAAGCAGAATGTTTGTTAGTTCTAACTGACTTTTCAGTGGAACGAATGGATGAAATCAAGGAGCGTGAAATGACGATATTAAATGTGAAGTGGAAGTTGGAAATACATAACAAAACAACTGCTTGCATATCATACAAATAATCAAGATGAATATTATCCAATCTTGAGAATCCATCGAAATTTAAAAATCAAAGTAACTAAATTACTTCTGCATTGTTAGGGGTAATTTAAATTAATTCATGAGGTAATTTCTTTCAAACAATAGCCTAGAAAAAACGGGCTGTGATGTTACTTCATGAGTTCTTTGATCGTACCAACCATTATTGACATATTAAAGGAGGCACGAGATGAGTTCAGAAGATAACTACCCCTAACAACATGTTTGTTGCGAAAAATAGTTTCACAAATAATATTGATTACAATTAAAAGGAGCATACGATGAGTACACAAAATACAACAAGCACAAGCACCGCTGCAGGTGGTCAAACTACTGGCGCAGCTAATTCAGCTCTAGCACAGTGGTTAAAAGATCATCGTGTTGGTGGTGAAAATGCAGCCATCAACGCTGGTAGCCAAGCTGGAACTGCTGCGGGTGGCAAAACTGGAGCTGCTGCGGGTGGCCAAGCTGTACCCAACAACGGTGCAGGCAACAACGCTGCTGTACCCAACAACGGTACAGGCAACAACGCTGCTGTACCCAACAACGGTGCAGGCAACAACGCTGCTGAGCCCAACAACGGTGCAGGCAACAACGCTGCTGAACCCAACAACGGTGCTGGCAACAACGCTGCTGTACCCAACAACGGTACAGGCAACAACGCTGCTGTACCCAACAACGGTGCAGGCAACAACGCTGCTGAACCCAACAACGGTGCAGGCAACAACGCTGCTGAACCCAACAACGGTGCAGGCAACAACGCTGCTGAACCCAACAACGGTGCAGGCAACAACGCTGCTGAACCCAACAACGGTGCAGGCAACAACGCTGCTGAACCCAACAACGGTGCAGGCAACAACGCTGCTGAACCCAACAACGGTGCAGGCAACAACGCTGCTGCAGGCAACAACGCTGAGGGCAACAATACTACTAAGGGCGACAACGCTGGTGCTGAAAATGGAGCTAATAATGGCACGAACGGAAACGATACTATCGCAGCCCACGCAGGTGAACATTGCCGTGGTGGAGAAGGAGCAGATAATTTTGTTTTCCATGATCGTGAAGGACGCTGGGAAATTGGTGATTTTAAAGCGTCGGAAGGAGATACGCTGGATTTAAGTAGCTATGGCCTATCCCGTGAAGAATTAGCGCGTAATGTCACAAGTATTAGAATTGAAGCTGATAATCTTATCGTTAACTTTGGCGATAATGTAGAGATCAAGCTGGCAAATGTTCAGTCTGATGATATCTCTTGGGATAATGTCATTACGGGTGGTGACCAGGAAGGTGAAGGAAATAACTCTGGCGCTAGTGGTGAAAATGCAGCTACCAACGGTGGTGATAATGTAGCCAACAACGGTGGTGAAGGCCGTGATGGTAAAGACTATGATGGTAAAAAAGGTCATGATAGTAAAGGCCATGATGGTAAAAAAGGTCATGATGGTAAAGGCCAGGATGACGCCACTCAAGATGGTAACAACGCTGGTGGTGATAATGCAGCCAACAACGGTGGTGATAATGTAGCCAGCAACGGTGGTGAAGGCCGCGATGGCAAAGACCATCACCATGGTAAAGGCCATGATGGTAAAAAAGGTCATGATGGTAAAGGCCAGGATGACGCCGCTCAAGATGGTAACAACGCTGGTGGCGAAAATGCAGCCAACAACGGTGGTGATAATGTAGCCAACAACGGTGGTGAAGGCCGTGATGGTAAAGGCCATGATGGTAAAAAAGGTCATGATGGTAAAGGCCAGGATGACGCCGCTCAAGATGGTAACAACGCTGGTGGTGATAATGCAGCCAACAACGGTGGTGATAATGTAGCCAGCAACGGTGGTGAAGGCCGCGATGGTAAAGACCATGGTGGTAAACATGTCGACACACGTCCAGGTGAATCTTGCCGTGGGGAAGAAGGAGCAGAAGATTTTGTCTTCCATGACAAGGGGCACTGGAGAATTGACAATTATAATGGGCAGGAAGGAGACAAGCTGGATTTCACTGAGTATGGTTTAACTCGTGATGAGATAGCGAGTCAGATTACAAATATCACAATTGAGGCTGATACCTTCATCGTCAACTTTGGCGACGATGTATCGATTACATTAGTAGGTCAAGCACCTACTTGGGATAACGTGATTACCGCGGAAGGTTAATAGCGTATTAGAGGGGAGTATACCCCCTCTTGTTAAGGTTGAAAATTTGGGGTCAGAGTAACTAAATATATAGTTACTTTGGCCCCAAGTCTTATGTGCCCATTCTTAATAGTGAGATAGTCAGATCATCTGATTATTTTTTCTAAGCTCCTGGCGAAGTTTCTGACGCTCATAGTTAATTTAGCTCAAATTGTATGCATTCGCATTATTGCCAGCTTATTTGCTATGCCATAGTTTACTCATATAATAAGGTTTGCCTGAATCGATTTGTTGTTTCTACATGGTCTTGGGAGTCAAGCAGAATATAATTCAAATATTAAGTTATGTTGACCCAGTGATTTAAAGAAAACAGATAATTCACGCAGGAGTGAGTCTTCATGTTTTGAGGATCCGTTGATGAGTTTGCATCCATGAATTCAAATTCTTGCTGATTCGGATAAACAGAATCTAGTAGATCGTTTCAATAAATTTTTTACCGTTGGCGGAGTTTGTCGAACCCTATTACATCAACTTTCGATGAGCTTAGCCCGAACGATGCTTTTGTAAACTTGATGCTGGAACAATCTCCTGGGTTGAACGTTCATCAATAGTCCGGAGAAATGCCTAGTGATTAAAATTCACGGCTGGGCCACGCACGGTCCCAAGCAGAAACTTAAGCCATTTACTTATGAGGCAGGACCCCTTGGGCCGGAAGAGGTGGAAGTTGCCGTTGAATACTGCGGTATTTGCTATTCCGATATTGCGATGATCAATGATGAGTGGGGCTGGTCCCGTTATCCGTTTATTCCAGGGCATGAGGTGGTTGGGCGAATCGTAGCCTTGGGCGATCACACCAAGGGCTTGCGAATCGGTCAACGGGTCGGCATCGGCTGGAATGCCGGCAGTTGCATGCATTGCCACGAATGCATGACTGGTCACAATAACCTCTGCCTCGAGGTCGCGCCGACAATCGTCGGGCGCCACGGTGGTTTTGCGAACCGTGTTCGTGCGCATTGGGCCTGGACCGTTCCGCTGCCAGACATACTCGACATATCGTCTGCAGGGCCGCTGTTATGTGGCGGTGTCACAGTATTTTCACCATTGGTAACCTTTGGCATCAAATCAACTGACCACGTCGGTGTGCTCGGTGTCGGCGGTTTGGGTCATATGGCCCTCAAATTTGCCAGAGCTTGGGGCTGCGAGGTGACGGCATTTACTTCTCATCAATCCAAAGCTGATGAGGCACGAGGTTTTGGCGCCCATCATGTGGTGTTGAGCCATAATAGTGAGGCCTTAGAGACAATCTCCAGCTCGCTTGATTTGCTGATCATGACCGCCAACGTGCCGCAGGATTGGCAAGCGCTGTTAAAAACACTGAAGCCCAGAGGTCGATTGCATATTCTGGGCGTAGTGACTGAGCCGATACCGATTATAGCCATCGATCTGATTTTAGGACATAAGTGTGTTTCAGGGTCACCGGTAGGTAGTCCCACCATGATAGCCACGATGATAGAATTTGCCGCGCGGGCCAGTATTGCACCGCAAGTGGAGCATTTTCCGATGAGCCAAGTTAACCAAGCGCTGGAACATCTCCGCTCAGGCAAAGCGCGTTACCGTGTCGTGCTGGATGCAGATTTTGCCTGACTAAAGGAATAATTCGGAATAAGGAATGGAGTATTGCGTCTCTGCAAGGAGAGTATGGGGCTTGGACAAGAGACTATCCTTTAAGCAGGATGTGAAGCATAACGGTCACCAACGTAAAAATAGGAGAAGACGATATGACAATAACAGTTATTCAATATGTGTTAGGACGTCTTCGAGATCTTGGGATAACGGATATTTTCGGAATACCCGGTGATTTTTCTTTTCCAATTAACGACGCGATCTGCAACGATAAAAACATACGTTGGATCGGCTGCTGCAACGAACTAAATGCGGCTTATGCTGCGGATGGCTACGCACGCATCAGGGGATTCGGAGCTTTGTGCACAACCTATGGTGTAGGCGAGCTAAGCGCTCTCTGCGGCATCGCCGGTTCCTATGCCGAGAACTTGCCGGTGTTTCACCTGGTCGGCATCCCGGGGCAGGCGATGATGGAGTCGCGAGGGAAAGTGCATCACACTCTGGGTAACGGGGAATTCGACTTATTCTACAAGATGTCAGAGCCAGTCGCCTGTGCCCGTGCCATCATGACACCGGAAAACTGCGCAAGCGAGACTGAGCGATTGATTGCCGCTGCCTGTTATAATCGCCAGCCAGTGTATATGGCATTTCCGCTTGACTATGCAACCATGCAGGTACTGGGCCAGGCTGAACCTATTCCAACCCCTCTGAGCGACCCCATATCACTATCAGCTGCGGTCGACGCAATGATCGCTATGCTATCCGAAGCAAATACCGCAGTGATTATGCCAGGAAACATCACTTCGCGCCTTGGACTAAAGGACCAAGTCATGGCGCTTATCAATTCGTCAGGGTTGCCTTGTGCCACAATCGCCTCAGATAAGACCGATGTCGACGAAACACATCCGAATTTCATCGGCATATGGTCCGGACGATTGGGTATTCCCGATGCGACGCAAACCTTTGTCGAAGGTGCGGACTGTATATTAGGTCTCGGCGCTTACATGACTGATTTCTTCTTCGGGAAAATTGACCGCTCTAAAACCATCAACATTGAGCTGCATGCAGTCAGGGTAGGGCATGCCGTTTTTCGTAATGTCCAGATGGCTGACACCCTCGCAGAACTGATCCGGCGCCTGCCCAAACGCACAGACGTCAAAGGACCTACGCCTATAGGCCTGGGTGAGCCGGAAGGTAAGGGTAATGACCCGATAACAGCTCATGCGTTATATCCGCGCTGGGAGCGATTCCTGAAACCGAACGACATTCTGATTCAGGAAACAGGCTCCAGCGCTTTTCCGATGTTTTGCGCACGCATGCCCAAGGGCTCTGTGTTTCATAATCAATTATTGTGGGCCGCGATTGGCTGGGCAACGCCTGCTGCCTTTGGTGCTGCAATCGCCGATCCAAAACGGCGGCTGGTGCTTATCACAGGTGAGGGCGCCCATCAAATGACTGTCCAGGAAGTCGGCCAGTTTGGACGGTACGGGCTGAAACCGATCATCTTTGTGCTGAATAACAACGGTTATCTTATTGAGCGGGTGCTTTGTAAGAATCCCGATATGGAATACAATGACATTACACAATGGCGTTATCACCAGCTTCCGGCCGCTCTAGGTTGCAGCGACTGGTTCACAGCGCGGGTGACGACATGTGGAGAGCTGGATGCAGCCCTCGCGCGGGCTGAAAGTTCGGGAACAGGTGCCTATATTGAAGTCGTCACTAAGAAGTATGATACTCATCCAACAATGAAACATATTCATGAGGTTATCGCAGGGAATGTACGGATCAATTGGGATAGATAAAACGGAAATATATAATGATATTTTCATGGTTTGCGGCGTGAAATGGAGACTTGGTTGATCCGGTTCTGCCTACCCTAATTCCCGGTTGAGGATGTTCCCTTTTCTCTAATAAGAGTTAATTTCAATCAGGTAAAAATGTTATTGCTGCAAAAGATGATTTTTTCTTGCTACTATTTTCCTGCTTAAAGTAATTCTATTTCTAAATCAAACCTGATTTTGCCGGCTTCTTCTTGCCGTATTATTTATATTGTCTGTGGCTCGCCTTCGCTTCATGTTTGATTAGGAAATTAAATAAGAGGGTTTTCATGGTGCCGGCCTGCGTGCTTCGCGGAACCAGATGCGATATTGCTCCATTTTTGCGCGCTGTGCCGCGGGTGCCTGGCGGCGACAGGTGGAATACTCTTCTGTTCCTGGCTGTGCGCCCCAACGTATTTCAGGGCAATCGTTGGGATTATAAGCCATTTCATAGGCTGGCTTCCGTGCTAACACCTTAGCTATGGAAAGCTCCCATGGGCTACCGTCAGTGCGGGTATAGCGAATGCTGTGTTCATGGATGCGCCTTGCGTGGTATTGCTCGATTTCGGCCTTGGCTTCTTCGGGGCTCTGGTCTTTCAGCACGAATAATTCTGGGTAGCGCACGATCTTCTCAGGCAAGCCGTTTAGCACATTGATGGCAATGATCATGCGCATATCACGGGACGGAGTGGAGTAATCTTCCCACGGGCCGATAGTCTGGAAAATTGCCGTGCCGCTAGGCATGAGGATGATGCTGCCGGAATATTTGCGAAAATAGGTTTCACCATTGTCCACTGAAGTCACGCGCGTTTCGATTTGTTCTATCAAGGCATCCAGCATGGCTTCGTAAGCTTGCTTGGGTTCAAGACCTGCAGGACTGATGAGCTTCGCTACCTTGGCATAGAAATTGTCTGCAGAGAGTTGACCTTGTTCCAAGGAGAAAGGGGTGAAATCGGGGTGGTCGATCAATTCGTCATTGGAGAATAGCCGTAACCCCCCTGAGGGCGTTGGCCCCAAAGGGCGAAAAGCTTTAAAGCCAGGTCCGGCGCTTTCATTATTCGTGAACAGCATGGTACCCTCCCAGACCCGTTTGCGCGCAACCGAGTTGTCTGGCTGGGCATCGACGGCCATTAAAATGCCAGGGTGCCCTTCTATTTGCGGAACCCATTCAACCAGCACCAGCACATGACCGTAGGAATCGGCATAAACTGTGCCCGGCCAGAGCGTCTCCCGGCTGACAGGGATGGGATACAGATCCGTCGACTCGTTCTCCAATCCTGTCCGCAATGAGCCTGAATGGACTGTATTCACCAACTGCCTACTGATTTTTCTGAAACCGGCCTGTGAGCTGATGCCGTGGGTAAATTCGGTTATGATGGTAGCCGCACCACATTGTGGTGGCGCTTTGGCTGAGCCACGCCCACAAGCGCGGAAGGAGATTGGCAAACCAATTTTCCAGGCAAAATAAGCCCGCAAGGTGTAGGGTAGATCGGCACAATCGGGGGTAAGTGGCAAGTTATGATCTTCATTGAGGCTAAGATAATTGTGCAGGAAGTTGCGTTCATCGTTGCGCAACACGGGTTCCAAAGAAGGGAAATGAAGGTTTTCCTCAGGTGGCGCGCCAAACAACCCTTCGATCCAGGCAGAATAAAAAGCTTCCGTAGCAAGATTCCATGTTTTGGCTCTTTCCTCTTTTTTCTGAGCTCCTGACTCGCCAATGAGGAGTGAATGGCAAGCGATTAGCTTTCCATTTCGGCCCGCCTCTACTCGATAATGACCTTCGTTGACACCTGCCAATTCAGCGACAAGACTCCAAGGTGGGCCACCTCGACGGTGTGAGCGAAGCGGTATACGCTGACCTTGATTGTCAATCAGCGCGAGTTCCGACACGAGACCATCCGTGGACACAGCCATGATCTTAATCTGTTTATCGACTTTAGGATTAAGAGGAGAGATCCAGATATGCGTCTCGCCGATTTGTTGACATGAATTATCCTCAGCTTGCACCACAGAAATGCTGCCTAATGTGAGCAAGCACACGCAGAAAAAGCGAGCAAGCTTGATTGAAAATTTCAATACATAGCCTCGACGACACTTTACTGAACAGCGCTTATTAACTAATCGGTATATACGAATATTGCTTAATTTCAAAGTGATGAAAAGGGAGTCTTGCCGTTCTCCCAAAATTGATTTTGGAAGGTTTAATATTTTCACGCATCTACTCCGAGGTCGACCAGGTCCGTAAATAAATTGAATTGCTGATGTTTTTCTTTTTTATTCCATTTCTAATCAAAACTGACTTTGTCGGCTTCACCTTGCCGTATTATTTATACTGTCTGCGGCTTGCCTTCGTGTCATTTTTGATTTAGAAATGGAATTAGATCTAATGAGCATGGAGATTGACGATACAAGAAAATTCAGTTCAGCGCCTCGAATTCTGGAATACAGAGAGCAGAATACCTGATTAAGACACAAGATACCAATCACAAGACTGTTTATAAAATAAATAAAAATGTTTAAGGGTAAACTATCAAGGCCTCTTGCTGAAATCAGTCCAAGCGATCAGATCAGGGTTTGCTGAGTATGGAGTTTATGATATGAGTGGCACTACCAAACGGGCGGAGGTAGCAAGGAAAACGGCCAAAAAGTTTGGTTTTTAATGGGAAAGGCATTTTATATTCGAAGCTCTTGACGATAAACTTATGAAGACTTTCCTGGCGAGCATTGGTGCCGGAGGCATGTTCGAGCTCAGACCCTCCATACTTTTTTCAAGCAGACAAGAATGATATATTGGCAAAACTGAAACAGGAGTAATTTGAGCTGGCTGAGCGGCTTCGCGCAGTGGGCCATTTAGCACGCATCATTTTTGATTAATAACATCAATTTGATCTCAAATTTAGGTTTGAAATATACCTGCTGAAATTGATACCAAAGTGCGAAATGGCTTGGCCGTACCATGCTTACTCAGTAATAAAAGAATAAGCTCTCATTAACCATTATTTCCGGGATTTTATTTCCTTCACATTTGTCTGATTTTTTATTGGACGATTAACTGCTTTGATGATCAAAGCAGCAACCTCTCTGGATAATAAGCAATTATGGGTTTTATTCCAATTTCAAATCAAAAATGACGCGAAGGCGAGCCGCAGACAGTATCAATAATACGGCAAGGTGAAGCCGACAAAGTCAGTTTTTATTTAGAAATGGAATTAGCGTCTGATATAGGTAAGATCTAATAAAAAAAGGCTCTAAATAAAAACACGCAGTATGCGTGTGCAAAAAATTTCAATCAGCGCCCAAGCTAATGGGCTAATGGCAGGCGGTAATAAATTGGGCAAAAGATAGGTATTTTAGCCAGCTAATTGCAAACATGATCACGAGTAGAGGGGCTGCGGGCCCCATGCGCCAATTGACAGATAATAGGAAGGATGTATGCCTAGTGAAGAGGATGCTTTTTGGTACAAAGATGCCATCATTTATCAATTACATGTGCGCGCTTTCAGTGATAGTAATGGCGATGGCATTGGTGATTTCGCCGGATTGACTTCCAAGCTGGATTACTTGAAGGAACTGGGGGTCAATACGCTGTGGTTGCTGCCATTTTATCCCTCTCCCCTGCGCGATGATGGTTACGATATTTCGGACTACCGCGGTATTCATCCCAATTACGGTACATTGGCTGACTTTCGTACTTTCCTGCAAGAAGCGCACAAACGCGATCTCAGAGTCATTATCGAATTGGTTATCAATCATACTTCTGATCAGCATCCCTGGTTCCAGGCAGCGCGCGTAGCCCAACCCGGTTCTGCCAAGCGTAATTATTATGTTTGGAGCGACACCCCCAAAAAATACGAAAGAACACGTATCATTTTCACCGATACAGAAAAATCAAACTGGGCATGGGATGAAGTGGCAAAAGCCTATTATTGGCATCGTTTCTTTTCACATCAGCCGGATCTCAATTTTGATAATCCGCGTGTAGCCAAAGCAGTACTGCGTGCTATGCGCTTTTGGTTCGATTTGGGAGTGGATGGTATGCGGCTGGACGCCATACCCTATCTGTGTGAGCGCGATGGCACCATTAATGAAAATCTTCCTGAAACTCACGCCATCATCAAATATTTACGTGCTGAGCTGGACCAGCACTATGCTAATCGCATCTTCCTTGCAGAGGCTAATCAATGGCCGGAAGATGTGCGTGAATATTTTGGCGATGGAGATGAATGTCACATGGCTTTTCATTTTCCCTTGATGCCACGTATTTTCATGTCAGTAGCCCAGGAAGATCGCCACCCTATCATCGAAATACTGGGACAAACACCCGAAATACCAGAGAATTGCCAATGGGCAGTATTTCTGCGTAACCACGATGAATTGACTCTGGAAATGGTCACCGACCGTGAACGTGATTATATGTACCTCACTTATGCTTCCGATCCGCTCGCGCGGCTTAATTTAGGTATCCGGCGGCGCTTGGCACCGCTGATGGAAAGTAGCCGCCATAAGATCGAACTGTTATATAGCCTGCTAATGTCCCTGCCGGGCTCCCCGATTATCTATTATGGTGATGAAATCGGCATGGGCGATAATATTTATCTGGGCGATCGTAATGGAGTGCGTACTCCGATGCAATGGAGCCCCGATCGCAATGCAGGATTTTCCCGCGCCGACCCGCAGCGACTTTATCTACCACCCATCATGGATCCGCTTTATGGTTATGAAGCAATCAACGTGGAAGCGCAAAGCCGCAATACCTATTCGTTACTCAACTGGATGAGACATTTAATTGCCACGCGTAAATCAGTCAAATCCTTTGGCCGTGGCATTATTAAATTTTTACATCCGGGTAATCGCAAGATACTTGCCTACCTGCGCGAATATCAAGACGAAAGTATTTTATGTGTGGCTAATCTTGCCAATAGCGCTCAGCCAGTAGAACTGAATCTCGCGGCGTACAAGGGTCGTGTGCCAGTAGAGTTAATGGGGCGTACTGCTTTTCCTGCCATTGGTGAACTGCCTTATTTATTGAGCTTACCCAGTTACAGTTTTTATTGGTTCCGTTTGTCCGGCAATGTAGAAGCGCCTGTCTGGCACGTTGATAAGTTACCTCGTGAATTACTGCCAGTACTGGTTTTGCCTGAAGGGTTGTTGAGTGCGTTGATGCTAAAGCCTGAAGGAAAAGTAAGTGATGTGCTTGCCCGCAAAACGCGCGCTCAATTGGAAACACAAGTGTTACCACCATTTCTTGCTGCTCAGCGCTGGTTCACCGGACCGGGGCAACCGATTACTCAACTGGAATTACACTTGAATCAAGTCTGGAAAGTCAGTGATGGTAAAGAATGGTTACCACTTTTAATCAAGCTGCAATTCGATGGAGATAGATCACAGACCTATTTTCTTCCGCTGGGTCTACTGCTCGGAAAAGCTGCGGATCAGCAATACCACGACTTGTCACCCTGGATGCTCGCCAAGGCCAGACAACATGCGCAAGAGGGTATGCTATACGATGCTCTAGGTGAAGATATTTTTTGCCGCTTCTTGCTGGATGCTATCATGGCAGAGATGCACCTGCCTTTTGCCTCGGGTGAGATGGTTTGTTCCAGAACATCAGCTTTTCCGGAATTGCCTGAAAGCATTGATGTGATTCATCTGGCAGAGGAACAGAGCAATACTTCCATCATTTATGGCGATCAAGCCATACTCAAGGTTTATCGGCGTGTACAAGAAGGTATCAACCCAGAGCTGGAAATGGGGCAATTTCTGACCGAAATTTCGCCATGCGCAAGCGTAGCACCGCTGGCAGGCAGCCTAAAATATCAAAGTGGAGATTCCGTTACTGCTATTGCAGTACTGCACCGCTATGTGACGAACCGGGGTACCTTTGGGAACCACACGCAAGACTATTTAGGCCGCTACTTTAAATTATGTGTAGATGAACCTGACCGCGCCCAAGAACCTGATGTGCATGCAGTCCAAATGGTACAAATAAACATCATTGGTCAGCGCACAGCTGAATTACATCAGGCACTGGCGAAGACTACAGGCAATGCTGCATTCGATCCAGAGCGCCAGACTGCTAGTGAAATTGCGGCGCTGGTAGCCCAGTTACAGGAGAATTTTATCTCCGTTTTCAACAAACTGGAACAAGCATTAGTGCAGCTATCTGAGCAGTCATACAGGATTTGTGAGCGCTTGCTCAGCTTGCGCTCGCAAATGCTTAACCGTATTGTATATTCACTGTCTGATGAATTTGCTTTGCACAAAATCCGCATACATGGGAATTATCACCTTGATCAGGTTTTAATCAGCCATAATGATTTTATTATTATCGATTTCGAGGGTGATCCTAACCAGCCTTTAGAAATACGACGCGCCAAGCAATCACCACTCAAGGATGTTGTTGGCATATGCTATTCGATTAAAGTTAAGGCGCGCCTGGCGTTGAAGCGGCATCGTGCGGAACGCGAGAATCATCGGGATTTGTTGGAAAGCTATGCACGTCAGTGGGAACGTCTTGCCATTAATGCATTCATGTCTGGGTACCAGTCATCCATTGCCGGCTGCTGCGCTTACCCGACCGATCTGGTTGAAGCGCAAAAACTACTCGAATTGTTCCTGCTGGAAAAAATTCTGGATGAACTGAGTTTGGCTCTAGATGAACGGTCCAGCGGGTTGGAATCTGTCATGTTGCTTTTGCTCGACTTAATTGAACAAACAGCACTATTTGCTGGGGAGAATAAGTATGCCTAATCAGAAAATACTTGCGATGGTGATGGCCGGTGGTGAAGGTAAACGCCTTTATCCGCTTACCTGCGAACGTTCCAAACCTTCGGTTCCTTTTGGAGGGCGCTACCGTATTGTTGATTTTGTTTTGTCTAACTTGGTGAATTCCCATATTTTTGCGATCTATTTGCTTGTACAGTACAAATCGCAGTCGCTAATTGAGCACATCCGCCGTTCTTGGGGGTTAGCACCTATTTTCCCGGAGCAGTTCGTTACTGTGGTGCCGCCACAAATGCGCGAAGGGCCAGAGTGGTTTCAGGGGACAGCAGATGCGGTGTATCAGAACCTTAACCTGATTCGACAGCATGCGCCGGAGCTTGTGGCAGTATTTGGAGCTGATCACATTTACCGCATGGATGTGCAGCAGATGGCAAAGTTTCACCTGGAAAATAATGCTGATGTAACCGTAGCAGCGCTGCCAGTGCATATCACGCAAGCCAGTTCTTTTGGCGTAATTGAGTGTTGTGAGGATGGACGTATTCATCAGTTCCATGAAAAGCCAAAACATCCCCCTACCATGCCGAGAAACCCTGCCCGCGCTTATGCTTCTATGGGTAATTACCTGTTCAGTACTGAGGTATTGTATGCCGCATTGGAGGAAGGCAAACGTCGTGGCGAAAAGGATTTCGGTAAACACCTGTTGCCGCGCTTGTGCCAGAGTCATCGTGTATTTGCTTATAATTTCGCCGATAATCGCATACCTGGCGTACGCGATTACGAGGAGCAGTCCTATTGGAGAGATGTCGGCACAATTGATGCCTATTTTCTTGCCCATCAGGATTTGCTGGGACTTGAGCCAAAATTCAATCTGTTTAATCCGCAGTGGCGGGTTGCTTCCAGTGAATATCAAGGGCCTACAGCAAAGTTCATGCGTGCCGAAATCGAGAACAGCATCATCGATGATGGCAGCTTTATAAAGGGCGCGAAGATTCGCAATTCGATCATACGCCGTGAGGTATTAATAGAAGAGGGGGCTGAGATCGATGAGTGCATCATCATGGATTATGCCATTATACGCCGCGGATCACGCATTAAACGAGCCATTATAGATCGTTATAATCTGATTGGAGCAGATAGTCGAATCGGCTATGATCGACAAGAAGATGCGAAGTATTTCACCGTTACTGACTCAGGAATTGTGGTCGTGCCGAAAGGAAAGTACGACCGCTCTATCGGCCGTTACCTGTAAGGTGAAAACGTGAAACGACGACACTGCATGCCTTTCGGTGCTGAAATTACGCGAGAAGGTAAGGTACGGTTTCGCCTATGGGCACCAGCAGCGCGTCAGATCATGCTGTTTATTGATGATAGAGTCCCGGTGTCTTTGCAAGCACAAGGAAATGGATGGCATGAGTGGATAAGCGAGCATGCGCATGCGGGCAGTCGTTATTGTTATCAAATTGATAATGGATTGCGTGTACCCGATCCCGCGTCACGCTATAACCCTGATGATGTACATGGAGCAAGCCAGGTAATTGATCCTGCTGCTTTCGAGTGGCAAGATGAGATGTGGTCCGGTCGACCTTGGCAAGAGGCCGTGATTTATGAAATTCATGTCGGTACCTTCACGCCACAGGGTACTTTTGCTGCGCTCGAGCAAAAACTCGACTATCTGGCGGATCTGGGCGTGACCGCTATCGAATTGATGCCTGTTGCTGATTTTCCTGGTCAACGCAATTGGGGTTATGACGGCACCTTACTGTTCGCACCGGACAAGGTATATGGTACGCCCGACGATCTCAAACGTCTGATCCAGAGCGCTCATCGCCGCCACTTGATGGTACTGCTCGATGTCGTTTACAACCATTTCGGGCCGGAAGGCAATTACTTACATGTGTATGCGCCCCAATTTTTCACCGAACGGCATCATACGCCTTGGGGGGCCGCCATTAACTATGATAGTGAAGGCTGTCGTATTGTGCGCGATTTCTACATTCACAATGCGCTTTATTGGTTGGAAGAATATCATTTTGATGGTCTGCGCCTTGATGCAGTACACACGATGTTAGATGACAGTCAACCCGATATTCTGGAAGAGCTAGCACAGACGGTACGCACAACATTCGGTGCGAAACGTCATATCCATCTCATTTTGGAAAATGATCATAATGCCGCTCATTACCTTACACGTAGACCGAATGGACAAGCCATCCACTACGATGCGCAGTGGAATGACGATGTGCATCATGCCTGCCATGTGCTATTGACTCATGAGTACGATGGTTATTATGCAGATTATGCGGACGCACCTATCCATCATTTGGGCCGCTGCCTGACAGAAGGTTTTGCTTATCAAGGTGAAATTTCTGCGTATCGTCATGGTGAATCACGGGGTGAGCCCAGTGCACATCTGCCCCCCTCGGCCTTTGTTACCTTTCTACAAAATCATGATCAGATTGGCAATCGTGCGTTCGGTGAACGCCTTACTACACTGGCTGCGCCTGAAGCATTACGTGCTGCTACGATCCTATTCCTGTTGTCACCTTCGGTACCCTTGTTGTTCATGGGGGAGGAATGGGGTGCACGAGAATCTTTTCTCTTTTTTTGTGGGTTCAGCGGCGAACTGGCTCAAGCAGTGACCATTGGACGGCGCAAGGAATTTACCCGCTTTGAACGCTTCCACGATCTGGTTGCGTGTGAAGCGATCCCCGATCCGTGCGCAGCATCTACCTTTGAGCGGGCAAAACTGAATTGGCAGGCACAGCATCATCCACTGCACCGTGAATGGCTTACCTTATATCAAGATCTGCTGACTTTGCGGCAACGCGTCATTGTTCCGCGCTTATGTCTCTTGCGTGGAGGTGGGTTTGAGGTGTTGACGTCACACGCGCTGCATGCCAGTTGGCAGCTTGGCGATGAGACGGGGATAGTAGTTTATGCCAATTTGGGAGCAACCCCTGCTAGTTTGACTGCCTCGCCACAAGGCAAATTATTTTACGGTAGCAAGGCAGATCTTGATTGCCAGCTGTCGTCTGGCATTCTGCCTGCATTCACCGTAGGCTGGTATTTAAAGGAGGGCTATAGGGAAGATTATGGATGAACTTGAAAAAGAATCTGAATTACTGGCCCATTTAAGCGAGCTAGCGGGAATCTTGCCAGCCTATACCGATAATTGGCAGAAACGCCATATCACTTCTCCTGCAACTCAGCGTATGTTGCTGACTGCCATGGGGTTCGATGTCTCCACGCCGGAAAAAATTATTGCAGCTATTGAAGAGCGTGAATTACGTCCTTGGCGGCGCGCACTTGAACCCGTATCGGTGGTACGAGACCAACCGCCGTGGGTGCGTTTGGTCGTGCAAGATACCTGTGCTGGAGTAGAGTGGGGGTGGCGCCTGGAGCGCGAGGATGGTCGTAATCAGCAGGGTCAGTTCCGCCCCCAAGCGCTAGCAAAAATTGAAACCAAAAATATTGAAGGGATTGCCCATACTGCCTGGCGGTTAGTGTTACCTGAACATCTTCCTCCAGGTTATCACCGCTTGAGACTATTATGCGCAGAGAAGCAATTGGGAGAACAATTACTGATTGTGCCTCCTGCTACGTGTTATCAGCCTGAGGCAGTTGCCAATTCTGGCCGCATCTGGGGGCCAGCGGTACAATTGTACACAGTACGATCCGAGCGTAACTGGGGAATGGGTGACTTTACGGATCTACGGTTACTGCTGGAGCAATGGGCCGCACAAGGTGCGGATGTGATCGGCATTAATCCGCTGCACGCCTTGTTTCCACATAATCCAGAACATGCCAGTCCATACAGCCCTTCAAGTCGTTTATTTCTCAATATTCTTTATCTTGATGTAGAGGCTATTGTTGATTTTCACGAATGCGATGCAGCGCGCGCCATACTTCGTACTCCTGAGTTTCAGATACGGCTGGAAGGATTACGGGCAAGCGATATAGTCGATTACACAGGTGTCGCTGCGCTCAAGCTTCCCATGCTGGAAATGTTGTATCACTATTTCTGTGAGCAGCATTTAGCGAAAGGTAGTGAGCGTGCCACCGCGTTTCGAGCCTTCCAAGCGCGTGAGGGAGATAGACTATACCGCCATACCCTGTTCGAGGCATTGCAAGAGTATTTCCATAACCAAGATCCCACTATATGGGGTTGGCCTGTATGGCCGGAACCCTATCGCCATGCTGAATCGGCAGAGGTGCGTGAATTTGAAAGTCAAAATCGGGAGCGCATCGAGTTTTTCACCTATCTCCAGTGGCAAGCTGATTTACAACTTGGTGCCGTAGGATGGCGCTCGCTCGAATTGGAACTTGGAGTAGGTCTCTATCTTGATCTTGCGATCTCCGTGGACAATGGTGGAGCAGAAGCTTGGTCCAATCAAGCACTTTATGCCATTGGTGTAGGGGTTGGCGCGCCACCGGAACTCCACAATCAACTCGGCCAGAACTGGGGGCTGCCGCCCTTTGTGCCAGACCGCTTGCGTGAGGCAGCTTATGCGCCTTTCATTGCGACGTTGCGGCATAACATGCGGCATGCAGGCGCTTTGCGCCTCGATCATGTCATGGGATTAATGCGCCAATACTGGGTACCTGCTGGGGTTCCCCCTACCGAAGGTGCGTATGTGCGGTATCCTTTCGCCGATTTGCTCGGCATCCTGGCGCTGGAAAGTCAGCGTAACCAATGTTTAGTAGTCGGTGAAGATCTGGGAACTGTTCCGGAAGAAGTGCGTACTGCCTTATCCCCTATGAATGTTCTCTCCTACCGATTGCTGCTACTGGAAAAAGAAGCTGATGGTAATTTCGTGGCACCCATGAATTATCCCGCGCAAGCACTTGCCGCGGTTTCCACGCATGATTTACCCACCCTGCCGGGCTTTTGGCAAGGACGGGATATCATCCAACGCACGCAATTGCAATTGTTCAGTTCCGATGAGGCTCGTCGCAGTCAAGTGATTGCGCGCGCCCAGGAACGTGCTTATCTTTTACTGATGCTGGAAGAAGCTGGATTATTACCGGAAGACGCGACGGTTAATTCATTGTCATTATCTATTGCGACACCGGAATTTATCCAGGCAGTCTATACCTATCTAGCCCAAAGTCCAGCCAGGATAATGATGATACAGCTCGAAGATATCCTGGAAGTACTGGATCAAATCAATATTCCTTCTACTACCACTCAGCATCCCAATTGGCGACGTAAATTACCTCTTCAACTCGAAGCCTGGGGGGCTGACCGCAGAGTGCTCGCGCTGGCTGCAGCAATGCGGCAGGAACGTCCTCATATCCGTTCTGCACCTATGCCGAAACGGCGCTTACGTATCCCACTTGCTACTTACCGCCTTCAGCTCAACCGGAATTTCACTTTTTCCCAAGCGGCGCAACTGGTGCCCTATCTAGCGATGCTTGGCATCAGTCATGTCTATTGTTCTCCCTATCTGAAAGCACGTCCCGGCAGTAGCCATGGCTACGATATCGTGGATCACAACGCATTGAATCCGGAAATTGGTACAAAGGAAGAATTTGAAGCTTTTTGTGCTGCATTGCATACGCATGGCATGGGGCAAATCCTGGATCTGGTGCCCAATCACATGGGAATAATGGGGTCAGACAACCAATGGTGGCTGGATGTGCTGGAAAGTGGTCCGGCCTCGTTCTACGCTCCTTTTTTTGATATCGACTGGCAACCCCTCAAAGAAGAACTACGCGGTAAGGTGCTATTGCCTATTCTGGGACGTTCATATGGCGATACATTAGAAAGTGGTGAAATAAAACTCAGCTTTGACGAGGAATGTGGTAGCTTCAGCGTGTGGTATTACCAGCACCGCCTGCCCATCGCTCCGCGTGAATATCCCCGGCTGTTGCGGCATCGCTTGTCCTTGCTGGAAGCGCAATTGCGGCCAGATAGCCCGGATTTGCAGGAAATCGCCAGCCTGATTACGGCTTTCGACAATTTACCATCGCAGGAGGTCACTACATCCGATAAGATCCTGGAACGACACCGCGACCAGGAGTTGTTCAAACGTCGCCTGGCAGCATTGGTCAGCGTCTCCACGCCCATCAAGCAAATGGTACTGGATACGGTCAACGACTACAATGGTAATTTGGGCGATTTTGAATCATTTACTCTCTTGCATGGATTGCTTGAAGCACAGCCATGGCGTATTGCCAACTGGCGTGTTGCTTCCGATGAAATCAACTATCGCCGTTTTTTTGACATTAATGATCTCGCTGGCTTACGTATGGAAGACAGTTATGTTTTTGATGCAACTCATCAGTTAGCGCTGGAATTAATTGCCGAGGGCAAAGTGGATGGCTTGCGCATTGATCATCCAGATGGATTATATGATCCACTGCAGTATTTTCAGCGACTGCAGGACCACGTCGCTGTGCGGTCCTTACCGATGGAAGGAGAAAAAGCCATCTACATCGTGGTAGAAAAAATTCTGGCTGATCATGAATCATTGCGTGAAGACTGGGCTATCCATGGTACTACCGGCTATGACTTTTGCAATCTGGTCAACAGGCTGTTCATCGATCTTCGAGCTAAAACAATGCTGGAACGCGCTTATCGTCTGTTTACTCATACATGGCCTAACTTCGAAGAACTTGTCTACCGCAGCAAGCACAAGATCATGACACATGCCATGGCCAGTGAATTGAACGTCATGGCTGGACAATTGAGCCGTATTTGTGAATTGCGCCCACATACACGTGATTTTACTACTAACAGCTTGCGCAACGCGCTTGCTGAAGTGATTGCCCGACTTCCGGTCTATCGCACGTATGTGCGCGACGGGCAGGCTACAATGTTGGACCGACGCTATGTGGAATGGGCGGTGGCGCAAGCGAAGAAATTCACACAGGTGCTGGATACCAGTATCTTTGATTTTCTCAGCTCTGTTCTCCTGCTGGATGCAGCGACTGACAAAGACCCATCTTATGTCGCTGCCATTACTGCATTTGCCATGAAGTTTCAGCAGCTTTCCAGCCCAGTGATGGCCAAAGGATATGAAGATACTGCGTTCTATCTGTACCATCGCCTGATTTCGCTCAATGAGGTAGGCGGTGATCCACGTATTTTCGGCTTTTCGGTCAAGGCCTTTCATGCTGAGAATGCCAAAAGGCTGGAACGCTGGCCTTATTCTATGCTCACTACTTCCACCCATGACAACAAACGCAGCGAAGATGTGCGTGCCCGCATCAATGTATTATCAGAAATACCTAGTCAATGGCTGGAGCAAGTGCGGCGATGGCAGCATCTCAATAAAAGCAAAAAGCTGCTGGTCGATCGTGAGGAAATCCCGAGTGCTAATGATGAATACTTGCTTTACCAAACATTAGTTGGTATCTGGCCATTTGGAGAGCTGACTGAAGCTGAGCATGAAACTTTGCTGGCGCGCATTGAGGCTTATATGCTCAAGGCAGTGCGTGAAGCAAAACAACATACTAGTTGGATCAATCCCAATATACCTTATGAAGAGGGTCTATTAGCTTTTATTAGGAAAGTAATGGATCTGTCTAAAAAAAATACCTTTCTGGCTGATTTTCTTCCTTTCCAGCAGCGTGTGACTTACTGGGGGATGTTTAATTCGCTCTCGCAGACCCTGCTCAAATTGACTTCACCAGGGGTGCCAGACATTTATCAGGGTAATGAGCTCTGGGATTTTAGCCTGGTGGATCCAGACAATCGCCGTCCTGTGGACTATGTCCAGCGTCAACATCTGCTAAAGGAACTGGAAGAAACCTATATGACTGTTCCCCAAGATGCGCTAGCAAAGCAAGTTCGAAAGTTGCTTGATCACATGTCGGATGGGCGTGCCAAGTTGTTTTTAACCTGGCGATTGCTGCATAGCCGCAAGCAATGGCCACACGTTTTCCAGAATGGTGCATATGTACCCCTCACGACAGCAGGGTCGCGCAAGGATCATCTGTGCGCTTTTGCTCGTCATGCAGATGACATTATGCTGATAGTGGTTGCCCCGCGCTGGTTTTCTCGACTCATGCCTACAGCATCTGAACAGGTCCCTCTGAGCAATACCATGTGGAGTGCAACAACAATTGAAGTGCCCATTCTTACCGCAGGAGCGCAGGGTGTGAATGTATTGACAGGTGAAATCGTGACAGTGGCTCAAACAAATGACCTACCCGAGCTATTTGCTTCCGCGTTATTCACATCATTTCCGGTGGCGCTATTACAATTTCGGCCTCCAGAAGATTGAATTCAGAAATGAAGCTATCGTAAATACTTCCCAATTTTACACCATCTGTCTCGTAAAGCTTCCGCTAATTTTGCGATTTCCTTGGCTGATATTGCTGGATTCTTTATTTATATCAATTTCTTTGAATTTTACGACAAACCCATTAAGTGCAAGCAAACCTCATTTTCTCTTGACATATTAATACGACCGGTCATATTATAAATACATGCCTAAAGTGACGAAAAAAGAGCTCAAGCGAGAAAACTTGTTGAATCAGGGGGTAGCCATGCTCATGGGGCATGGCTATCATGGCACGGGGTTACAGGAAATCCTTGATGCGGCAAATATTCCTAAAGGTTCTTTTTATAATTACTTTGGCAGTAAAGAAAATTTTGGTGCGGAAGTCATTCAGCACTATGTTGAGCCCTTTATTGCGCAATTAGCGGCACATTTACAACAATCCGAGATTGACGCGTTGAGCGCGATACAGCATTATTTTGATGAACTCATCATAGAACTTGAAAAAAATGAGTTTAAAGGCGGCTGTCTACTGGGTAATTTGATGGGGGAAATAGGCGATACCAGTGAAATTTGCCGGAAATCTCTTCAGTCTGCCGTTGGACGTTATCGGGATTTATTGCAATCTGGACTGGCTAAAGCGCAGCAGCAGGGCACGGTAAGATCAGACAAATCGGCTGAAGAGATGGCGGATTTACTTATAAATACTTGGCAGGGAGCTTTACTGAGGATGAAAATAGAAAAATCATCTGCTCCAGTTAAGCAATGCTGCAAAGATCTGTTGGAAGGTTTTTTCAAACCTTAAATTTTTTGTGACAAAATAAGACGACCGGTCATATATTAAAAATTTATTTTATAGGGGATAAAAAATGCCGAAGTATATTATCGAACGTGACATTTCTGGCGCTGGCGCTCTTACGCCACAGGAACTTCAGGCTATTTCTCAGAAATCCTGCAGCATTCTGAACAAGATGGGCCCACAAATTCAATGGCTGGAAAGCTACGTAACGGACGATAAAGTCTATTGCATCTACATCGCGCCCGACGAAGCGACCATCAGGGCGCATGCTGATCAGGGTGAGTTTCCCGCGAACCGTATTTCTCGAATCAAAGCCGTGATTGATCCGACCACTGCCGAGAATTAATTCCAAAGAGCACAGAAAACTTATTAAGGAGGAGATCATGTTCATGCAACGCCATGCCATCAATCTAATAATAATGGGTCTGACCTTAGCTGCTGTCGGTGTCTCTGGTGCATTCGCAGAGGCTGGCGAAGCGGTTTCGGCCAAAAATCGTGCAGCTGCCATAAAATCTAACGCGGGCCACAAGCATGATGTGCAATCCGGCATAATGGCTAAGTTAGGTCCGGATGATCAGTGTGCGCCAAACTTGCTGAATCTGGGTTCTCACACATTTCCGGTCAGTACCCGCAACAAATTAGCGCAACAGTACATTGACCAGGGACTTAATCTTGCCTATGGATTCAACCATGCGGAAGCACATCGCGCCTTCCAGGAAGCGGCGCGGCTCGATCCCGCGCTCGCCATGGCTTATTGGGGCCAGGCACTGGTGCTGGGTCCCAATATCAATGCGCCGATGAATCCAAAGGATGAAGCACCGGCGCTGGAACTCATCCAGAAGGCTGTAGCAAGCAAGGCAGCAGCATCAGTGCGGGAGCAGGCGCTTATCAATGCGCTTGAAAAACGTTATACAGGAAAGCCTGAGCAACGGGCGGCAAATGACAAAGCCTATGCGGATGCGATGCGGGAGGTACATCAGCGTTTTCCGGACGATGATGATATTGCAACGCTTTATATCGAATCAATGATGAATATCCATCCTTGGGATTATTGGATGCGTGATGGTTATGCACAAAAAAGGACGACTGAAATCGTCGCGCTCACTGAGGAAGTAATATGGCGCAATCCGCAGCATCCGGGCGCGTTGCATATGTATATCCACCTCGTCGAGCCGACGAGTACGCCGGAACGGGCAGAAAAGGCGGCCGACACGCTGCTGACGCTGATACCTACCGCGGGACACATGATACATATGCCTTCGCATATCTATCTACGCGTGGGCCGCTATGCCGACGCGATGAAAAGCAATCAACTGGCCATCGCTGCGGATGAGAGTTACATCACGCAGAGCCACGCGCAGGGAATTTATCCGATGGTCTATTATCCACATAACATCCATTTCCTGTCGTTTGCTGCAACGATGGATGGGCAAAGCAGGATCGCGATCGAATCGGCCCGGGAAGCAGCCAGCAGAATAGACGATACCATACTAAAAGATTTGACACTGACCGCACTATTCCGTATGCAGCCATACTGGGCACTGGCAAGATTCGGACGCTGGCAGGAGATTCTTGCCGAGCCTGCGCCGCCACCCACTAGCGCATTTTTGAAAGGAACCTGGCATTATGTACGCGGTCTCGCATTTGTCGCCACAGGGCAATTGCAACAAGCCGGGCAAGAACTGGAAACGCTGCGTGAGACTATGCATGATCCATCACTGGATGGCTCGCTGCTATCGAAGAATACTCCACGAACCGTCTTACGCGCGGCACCCGAAGTGCTCGCCGGTGAAATCGCGGCTGCGCGAGGTCAATTCGATCAGGCCATCACGCACCTTGAACGAGCGGTACGCTTTGAAGATGCCCTGGTGTATACGGAGCCATTGGAATTTCATTTTCCGCCGCGGCTAGCTCTGGGGGCTATTCTGCTGGAGTCAGGGCGTCCGGACGAAGCGGAAACAGTGTATTGGGATGACCTGAAGAAAAATCGTAACAATGGCTGGGCGCTTTACGGATTGATGCAGGCACTGCGCGCACAGAAGAAAGACGATCAGGCAGTGTTGATTGAAGCGCGTTTCAAGAAGGCTTGGGCACGTGCCGATGTGGAGCTCAGCGCATCCCGCTTCGGACGTCAGGCAGTAACGAAGTAAAATCTATGCACATTTCCAATCCGTTTACCGTGTAGCGTCTGCTTTTGGGGTAGCTAATTAATTTTGCCTTCATCAGATCTGACCAGATCATCTCTAAATTAGTTATTCCAACAAAACGCTTTCTCAACCGCAAAGCTGCGAATTAAGCATGTTGCTAACCACTAGCCAATTGAAACCGATTCCAAAACGGGTGCACAAAAGCGCCCGAAGGCGTTTCGGTTAAGCAACCGTTCAGCGGGGTAATTCCATTTATAAATCAAACCTGAATTTGTCAGCTTCACCTTGCCGTATTATTGATACTGTCTGCGGCTCGCCTTCGCGTCATGTCTGATTTAGAAATGGAATAAGCTATAACGAAGCCGCTGGCAGTTTTCTTAATGAAAGAGTTAACCGTCATGTTTGAGTACCTCTGCTACCCGGACTTGAAGAACAGGAATAAGTTCCTGCTCGAACCACGGATTGCGCTTGAGCCACAGATTGTTGCGTGGACTTGGATGAGGCAGGGGAACAATATAAGGCCAGTTTTTTCGCCATGCGCGAACGGTCTCGGTTAACGATGTACCTGTATGCGGAAGGTGATAGGCCTGTGCATATTGTCCTAATACCAGCGTCAGTTTGAGGTTTTTCAAGTGTGACAGCAATGCTGCTCGCCACTTTAGCGCACATTCGGGCCGGGGAGGCAAATCGCCTGATTTACCTGTGCCAGGAAAGCAGAAGCCCATAGGCAGGATGGCTACCTGCTTGGCATCATAAAATATCTCGCGCGAGATACCCAACCAAGCGCGTAATCTATCACCGCTTGGATCATTGAACGGGATACCCGTTTCATAAACTCTCCTGCCTGGCGCTTGGCTTGCCATCAGAATGCGGGCCGACTCATGTATTTGGAAAATCGGACGTGGACCGAGTGGCAAGTGCTCGGCGCAAAGAGTACAGGCATGCGCTTCATTAATTAGCGACGTAAGGGAAGTCATGCAATGTGAGCTAGGAATAATGGAGTTATCACCATTTTTTCTATTATTATTCCATTTTTAAATCAAAAGTCACTTTGTCGGCTTCACTCTGCCGTATTATTTTTGTACTATCTGCGGCTCGCCTTCGCGTCATGTTTGATTTAAAAGTGAATAATGATTTATACCATATGCCCATGAAAATATTTTCATCAAATAGAGTCTAATCATTAGAATCTAATTCTGTGCAGGAATTCATAATGAAGAAAAAGCAGATATTGAGCATGGTTGTTTTACTGTTGATACTGCCGTTATTATCCGGTTGCTGGACTTTGGTCGCGGCGGGCGCGGGTGCTTACGGGGGATATAAAATGAAAGAGAATGGTTATACTTTACAAAATCCGATTACTAAAGAGAAGAGTAAGAAATCGAGTCAGTAAGATTTGAGGTCTTGTCACTGTCAAGTAGATCGCAATTAGATTAGGTTGGCGCATTCATGAAACAGCGCAGTTCTATCATCCTCGACGGCATAAGAAATTTTCACCCGGCTTATTTTGCCATGGTGATGGCGACTGGTATCGTGTCGATTGCATTTGAAGCGATGGCTTTTACTGGCATTGCGAGCACACTGTTTGCACTGAATCTGGTTTTTTATCTGGTTTTGTGCACCATTCTGACCATACGCATAGCGTTTTTTCTGCCAGATGTGATGGCAGACCTCAGGGTTTTACGGCGTGCCGTGCCTTTTTTGACGTTTGTGGTGGGCACCAATACCATCGGTATGCAACTTGTTACTTTTCATCAAGCGACAGAATTAGCCATTTTATTATGGTTTGTCGCATTGATTGGTTGGGTTGTATGCCTCTATTTCATTCTTCTCGGTTTTATCCTTATGCAGGGAAAACCCCTACATGAAATCGTAAATGGCGCTACCTTACTGATTGTCGTCAGCACAGTATCGATATCCCTGCTAGGCGTCCGTCTTCTGGAGGCAACAGGTAGCCATGCGGGCTATGCTTATTTTATAGCAGGGAGTTTCTGGGCACTGGCTTTTGTCTTTTATTTGATGATTGTAACGTTGTTAATTTACCGGCTGTTTTTCCAACGGTTTCAACCTGCCGAATGGGATGCCCCTTACTGGATTTGCATGGGAGCAACGGCCATCATTACTCTGGGAGGCGCCGAGTTTGTCTTGCGCATGCCAGGCTTATTAGCTTGGCATGGCATCTGGTTGGCTACCTTGTGGATAACGGTGTTTGCCTGGATGATTGGAACGATGTGGATTCCTTATCTCTTGGTCATGGATATCCTGAAATTCACTCGTGTGAACATCGCAGATTCAGCACCGCTATGGTTAAAAACTTTTCCATGGGTCAGACTCGCATTTGGCAGGCAATCTCATGCTTACGATCCTCCTTGCTGGAGCAGAGTTTTCCCCATGGGGATGTATACGGCCAGCACCCTTTCTCTGGCAAAAGTAACAAGCTTTGGCTCTTTGGCGATGATCTCGCAATACTGGGGCTGGTTTGCATTGCTAATCTGGTCGCTGACATTGATAGGCATGCTACGCACTGTTTTCGCTGTAATTAACCTTGTGGCAATTCCTCCACGCTGAGATATGCATCTAATTCCATTTCTAAATCAAAACTGATTTTGTCGGCTTCACCTTGCCGTATTATTTATACTGTCTGCGGCTCGCCTTAGCGTCATTTTTGATTTGGAAATGGAATTAGGTTTGTTGGGCAGCATCGGTAGTGTAGGGTGCAATAAGCGAAACGCATTGCACCAGCTATTTTTCATTCAGCGCACTAGATGGTATCTTACTCTGACTACACAAGCGGAACCAAGGTGGAACAAAAAACCAGATTTTGTAATCGAATAAATTTATGCAGGCATAAAAATATTCCTATGCCAAACCTCATCATATCTACTCGAATCCATGTTCTATCACAGAGCGTTTTGCGCTTTTTGTTATTGCTATGACCGCGATGGTCGTTGTTGATAAGGAGGAGACATCATGAAATTCCACACTTTTTGCTTTCTATTCACTGCGATGCTTGCATCATCGCCCGCGTTGAGCGGCTCGAACAATCACTCAAATAACGACAATAAGCTTCCAAAGTCACTTGAGCAGAAGGTCAAGAACTTTCGCACCGATCTTGAGGCAAGAGGATATCAAGTCGCCCAGGGAAACTGGAATTTGTTTACGATCGAAGATTGCAAGTTCCCAATCGAGACGATCGGAATCTGTATGGGGAACAATCCTGCAGCTCCCTACGTCATCCCCACTCTTCCGCTTTGGCCGGATGAATTCGTGGACGATAAGATGAAAGACCTGCTCGGGCCGACCCAGGGGGACACCTGGTGGACATATCGCCTCGACGAGCGTGAAGCGCTGGTAGTGCTGGCACAGCTACCACCGCCCGGAAAGTATTTTTCATTAGAGACCTATGTCTTTACGCGCGAAGGAAAAATAAATACTAACGATGAGATCTATCAGTCCGTGCAAGCTGATCCCTTCATGCAGAGTATCCTCTTCAAGAAGTCACCCAATCCGTCCCGCTTGCTGACGTTCGCGAGTGTGGGCGACAACAATAACAACGTCGTCATTGAACAGCAGTCCGGAGCGGCCTTTGATCAGCAGCGTTTCTTCATCATCACGCCGGATAAAGTAATGAAGCGCAAGCTAACTCAGGCGCTGTTGCGCGCGGGTGTCCCGGATCGCAACCAGGTGTTCACCGAGCCCGTCTCGCCTGATGTCGCCCGGTTGGGGCTTGGCGCTGAAGCGGACGACCTGATGATTATTGCCCGTTATACGCATCCGGAGGACGAGGTGGCCGGTGACCAATGGCGTCAGCAACTTCCGCTCGCTGTGTTCCGGGTGAGGGATCCCGACACAGCGCGCGCAACCGAGCCCTTCCCGTTCCCTGTCCGGGAGGAGCGAATTGCTCAATCCGAGTTGGAGCTGGAAGGCGATGCCAAAGATCTGGTCGATGCGGTCAAGCAGCGTTGGGGACAGCCCAATTCCAAGGTGGGAGAGTTCGAGAGCCTGCTGCTTAAGGTGGATCTCCTCGGCGAGCACTGCCTTCCCCGTCCCATGAACTGCATCGGTGACAACTCAGACGCCGACTACCAGATCAGTCCGACGGCGCGCCTTGACTCGGGCGAAATCCTTGCCGTGGTGGGTACCCTCGGCACTGTCACTGGCAATGCCACCTACGTGAGCCTGTCGCCCAATTGGATACCCCCTCTCGAGGGCGTCTTGGACGTGTCGGATGTCGATCTTGAGGGAAGTGCATCAGCCTTTGCTGAAATGGTCAACAACACCGAAAAATTCTACGTCCACTACTTCGCGCGTGACTGTACGGATCTGCCGAATTGCCATGAAATTACCAAGGACATGATTCCCCAAGACGGTGAACTCAAGCTCGTCCAGCGGGATTATGTCGTGCCGGGCTCAACCCGGGGTCCGGACCCCAGGTTGCTCGTGAATCCGTCGCTGATCATCCTGGACGGGGCTTCTCGGCCGAAGAACCTTACAGACAAAAAATAGCGCAAAGATGCTGACTGACTTCTGTCGTTTTGGCTTAGTATTTTTTACATGGGTCAGACGGTGAGTTTTTGTCAATGCTTGCGGAATGTTCCGTGAGTGAGCAGGAGTAAAAGGGGTGGCGCAGAGGAGCGGCTACCCCTGCTTGCCTGGGCTTGCACGCTCCCACCATTCTTTCTCACCCGGCACGATCACGAAGAGTGGATGTGGATCGGGCCTGAGAACGTTCAGAAACTGCTTCAGCCAGGCTTGATCGCGGGCTTCAAGTTTCTCCTTGAGGTGCAGCCACTCGACATCGAGTTGGCCTTCGGTCATGGGAATCTGTTCTACTGGGCCGAAATGGCCAATGAGTTTGGCGTTGAAGCGGTAGCTCCGCTGGGTGGCTTCCGCATAGACCTCCTGAAGATACACCGCAATGGCTGTCGTTGGGTTCGGTACAAGCCTTGAAGCGGGCCAGCTGCGGATGATGCTGATATCCTCCCGTTGTACGGCTGAGCACTGCTTGAGCAAGTAGCGCTTCGCGCCACAGCGCGACCAGCCGACGTGCGTCCAGATACGATGGATGAAGCGTCCACAATCTCAAACGTTATTGAGACCGTCAATGATCAATTGAAGAATATCTCGCAAATCGAGCATTCCCGTCATCGCAGCCCAGTTAATTTCTTTGTTAATCTGATAGCCGGGCTGGTGGCTTATACTTTTCGGGAGAAGAAACCCTCACTTAATATCAGACTCCCTCAAACTCTTTCAGTTGTGGTAGCGTAATCCTTATGTCGAACTCACGTTATTTATTATTAGCTCACCATAATTTTTAGCATTTGAATGAGAGTTTCTTGCCGCTGCTGTAGGCTAGCGTTCCTTCCAAAAATTCTGATGGGCTGTTTAGTTAAATTTCTTGAAACCCTTATTTTTAATGAGTTCTACAACTTCGTTTTCGGAAAGTTTTTTCCTTGGTCACTTTTTTAAGCAGGATGTTATGGATTTCCTTTCCATCAGCAAACTTCTCATCTAGGAACCTATAAGCCACATCAGCCTTCGGAAGTTGCACTTCGAATTTGAATCCACATGTCATCTTATCAAACGATTTTAAAACCGTAAAAACAGGATAACTTTTACCCCAAACTGAATACATCCTTAAGCTCTGCATTGCTTAGATTGCCAATCCATTTCTCTCCGATACCCACAGTCAAGTCAGCCAGATTGCGTTTAGATTGGATCATGTCGTTGATGCGTTCTTCGAAGGTGGCGCGGGTGATGAGGCGATGTACTTGCACATTCTGAAGCTGGCCGATACGGTAGGCTCGATCGGTTGCCTGCGCCTCAACCGCGGGATTCCACCAGAGATCAAAGTGAATGACACTGGCAGCTGCTGTCAGGTTGAGGCCAGTACCGCCTGCCTTTAACGATAGCAGAAAAACGCGTTCGGTGCGGTCATGCTGGAAGCGCTCGACCATGCTATCACGCGTTTTTCGCGTAACGCCGCCGTGCAGGAATTGGGGCTCGCGCCCGAAGCGAGCTTTGATCCATACCGTCAGCAATTCTCCTGCTTCGCGAAATTGCGTAAATACCAGTACTTTTTCATGAGCGGCATAAATAGATTCGAGCAGATCGAGAAACAGTTCTGCTTTACCAGATAAACTTGCCTCGCTATCTCCCGTTTTAAGATATTGTGCTGGGTGATTGCAGATTTGCTTCAAAGCCAGGATCATCTGCAGAATCAATCCCTCACGTTTGAACGTGTCAGATTCGCCATTGATCACCTGCAAGGCTTCACGCACTACGGTTTCATACAATGCCGCCTGTTTCTTGGTCAGCTCACAGTATTGATTCTGTTCGATCTTGTCTGGCAAGTCGCTGATAATGCTTTTATCCGATTTAAGCCGTCGCAGCAAAAAGGGGCTGGTGACGCGCTTGAAACGCTGTGCTACCTGATGATCATGATGACTCTGGATCGGGACGGCAAACTCTTTGGTGAAATGGGTGAGATTACCCAGAAAGCCGCGATTGGCAAAATCCATGATGCTCCAGTATTCGGCCAGCCGGTTTTCCACCGGGGTCCCAGTCAAGGCAACAAAGGTAGCAGCTGGAATGGATTTAACAGCTTTGGTTTGTGCGGCAGCCGCATTTTTGATGTTTTGAGCTTCATCGATGATGACGATGCGCCAGGAGAGTTTCTTGAGTTTGGTTTGGTCAGAGCGCGCCATGCCGTAGGTGGTAAGTAGTACATCTGCCCGTTCGTTTGTCAATGCGCGCTCTGCGCCATGGAAAATGGCTACTGTCAGGGTCGGAGCAAAACGTGCGATTTCTTTGGTCCAGTTGGTAAGCAGGCTAGTCGGCACAATTACCAGCGCTTTTGCCTCATGCAGACTTCCTTCTTCTTTGAGTTTCAGCAAAGTGGTGATCATCTGCAGCGTCTTGCCCAAGCCCATGTCATCAGCGATGACGCTGCCAAACCCTGCACGAATATTGCGATATAACCAAGCATAGCCGCGTTCCTGATACGGTCGCAGGGTGGCATTGAGCGTAGTGGGTAGCGGTACATTACCCACTTCAATCAACTCGCGAATGATGTCTCGTGCTTTTGCATCCAGGATGATGGGCGTGCCGAGATATTCCTCGCTCAAGGCAATACGCAAGCGTTCTGCCGGGGTAGTGGAGGGTGGTTTTTCCAGTTGCAAGCGTAACTGTTCAATATCGGCAGGATCAAGATAGACATACTCACCCTTGAAGCGCACGATGCCTTGGGCATTCTTGACCAATTCATCAAATTCGGCCCGGGTGAGCTGGTTATTGCCAATCGCCACCATCCAGTCAAAACCTAAAATATCGCCTACATTGAGAAAACCTGTGCTGCCTGTGTTTTTACCAGATAACTTCATTGATAAGCGTGGACGCAGGATGTGATCGAGCGCTTTGGGCAATAATGCGCGTATTCCAAGCAGCCGAATAATCGGCAGCGTATCGAACAGAAAAGCAGGTAGGGCTTCAGGATTCAGTGCGATCGGGGTGGTAGCACCAGCACTGATATAGTGATTGAGGGGTGGAAAAAATTCTGCCAGTAATGAGACTGTTTGCAATACACTGTATAGATTTGCCTGCCATGCTTTATCCGTTAGCAAGCGTGCAAATGGTACAGGCTCCTGCAATGAAGCATTCCGTGCCACGACGCCGAGCGACAAGCTGAATCCGACACCGCCATCTTCGAGCTGCAACACCGGCGTATAAGTTTGCTGGCCAATATGAAAGCGCGACAACCACAACTGCACCCCGGCACTGATTTCCCCTTCACCGGGACCATTAAACCGAGCGCTGCCGTGGCCGAAAAACAGGCCAAGCAGTTTGTTGCCATACGGTTTCTCATGGCGAACATCGCTCCAATAACGTATGAACTCACCCAGAAATAAGCTGCATAATGCGATGGCTTGCACTTCGTCAGAGAGATTGGTTACTTTCTTGCCGTTGCAGTAAGCCAGCAATCCTGCTGGCAGTAGTGTTGCCAGTTGATTGACCAAAGCGTTCATCGTTCCATCCAGTATCGCTGGTAGCCAGCGCAGGCCTACCTCCAATTTGCCTGCCTGGAACACTTGGGGTAGGACCGAGCCTTGCGCCAGCAGATGCAGACAAGCCATACGAGCATGATACATAGCTGCTACTTCCGGCTGGAGATCAGGTAAATCAGCTTCGGTAAGCTGCTGCAGAGCGGCTACCCAGTCCATCCAGTGGGCTTGCAGCGTTAATCCCGCAAGAGTGGGTTGATACAGCTGATCAAGCATCACATGGGGTTTGTCTGCGGGGGTGATGACTGCCGAGCGAATGTCAGTGCTATTATTGCTTGTGGTAGCGGTTTTAAGTGCAAGGCGGGCCTGCTTGATTACTCGCTTCATCACTTTTTCGTAAGTAATACGAAAATCGCCCGGTTGAAAAAAAGTTGGATTCGCAGGCAATACACTCACCAGGGAAGCAGCGAGATCGGGCAAAAGGGAATAATCAAGTGCGCTATAGTCATCCAAGTCAGACATATTCTGCACCAAGGATTCGTGATGATGCGGCTGATCCAGCAGATCCTCTACCGTCGGCAAAGTCGCCTTGGCTTCGCGTTCGATTGAAATATGACGCGCTGCCAGTTCCTGAGTGAGATCAACTCCCTTTAAAGAAAATACTATAAAGGGATTACCATCGATTTCCCGGCTGATCAGATAAATGACTGCAGCCAGGTGTTTACAGGGCACTGCCCAATCCGGACAGGAGCAGGACATGGAAAGATCTGTCCAGCGTGTTGGGAAAATAGCCACTTTGAGCGTTTTGGCATGCTCCAGCACCGCGGGGTCAAGCTTGCGATTGAGCATTTTCGAGATAATGACCGGATCGAGCGCCACTGCGTCAAGCAAAGCCTTGGTCTGCTGCGAAGGCATAGGAGGTACTTTAATTGTGACGTCATAAGGGCGTGGACGGGAGCCCTTTACTTTGGCATGAATATTTCCATGCTGAATCTCGATTTTTGTTACTGCCCCTTTGTTGGCATAACTACGTCCGCGTGGCAGACGGTTGTCATAATCGATTTGCGAGAGTGAGTTAAGCCACTGCGTTCCCCACCAGGTCATTCCATAGCTTTTGTGTGCTGTCACTACTTAACGATTTCGGATAATAGGATGAAAAAGAAAAAAGCAATTAATTGGCTGACTCTATGTAATTCCATTTCTAAATCAAAAATGACGCGAAGGCGAGCCGCAGACAGTATCAATAATACGGCAAGGTGAAGCCGACAAAGACAGTTTTGATTTAGAAATGGAATAATGCGATTACTATTGCCATTTTCGATACTTTATCGCAGAGGCTTTGCTACTTCGCATCGCTCGCCGATCCAGCGGCCCTGGGTATCGGCTTTAGCATAGAGCGGCGCGCCTCGCACAACGCTGTCGAATTCTGTTCGCCCGCTGAAACTTTCAAGGGACATAAAAATTCCTTCCGCGTAGCCATTACCTTTAAATTGCGGGTTATCACACATCAGTTCCATCTGATAGCGATTGCCTGTTCGGTTGGCATTTGTGACCGTACAGCCAGATTGGTTTTCATACAAATAAGTGGGCACCTCTTGCTTTGCCATTTCCGGTGTAATGCAGACATTGGAAGTAGCCGCACCATTGCGGATTTGCGGTATCTCTAATCCATACTGTCTGGCCAAGTTAGTCAACTGCTGCATTTGCTCCGAGGGAATATGGGGCACCAACGCCAACAAATCAGACTTAGTCGTTACCTCCCATAATCCCGGCCGCATAATGTCCTCCGCCCAGCTCAAAGTTGACAGGGTTCCTGATAATAAGATAAATAAAACAATCTTGTGCATAGGGAGTTCCTCCAAACAATAAATCATACCTTAACTTCTATCAATTATCCGGACCAGGATGATGAATGTTACGCTACATGGGGAACCAGCCAGAGTGACTCAGAACATCATAATGAGGGTATGCAGCCTGATAAGCTTTTCCATGATGTTTATTTTTTGCTGCAGCTATACTTTTCCCACGTCAAAATTTGGTTGTTCCTAGTCCTCATCTGCCTTCTTCCATTGAAAGAAGGTCTTGTCGTACCAAATCTTGAAGTGCGAGGAAGATATATGAGCTGAAGCCTCATTATTCTATTTCAAAATCATGCAGGTTGGAAGGCGAGCCGCAGACAATATCAATAATACGACAAGGAAACGCTGACAAAATCAGGTTTGATTTAGAAATGCAATTACTGACCATCTGGTACAGATTCAAGCCAAGTGCAACGCTCAGCTACTTCTGGATCGATCTCCCTATGACCAATTCCTTTAGCAATAAGACCGATCACTCTCGGATCGTTGTCATACTCGGTATGAGCAGTAAAGGGATTAGCAAACTGTCCTACAAAAATATCTGTAATACTGATCACGTTCAGAATGGTATTAGTCAGGGTTGGGCAAAGGCGTGAATCCACATACTCATCGATAAAACTGGGAGGAAGCGCGTAGCTGAATAAATCGTTAGGATCGCTGAAGGCGATGAGATGAGTTTTACTGAAAAGTTTTTCCGCAGCATGAGTAGCGTTCGGGCTACAGATATCGGCAATTCGACCCGTAACTCCCGGTTTGAGCTGCCCCATTTGCAAGAGGGGTAGTTGGTTGGAAAGCATAAAAACCGTAAATTCCTTTTGTTGTAACAGGCGCTTTTTTTCCAGGAAATTCTTCATTATATTTGTTTGAAGAGAGATTGCGGTGGTACTTTGGGAAAACTGCAAATTCTCTGCAAGAGCGGCTTCCAGCTGAGTGGTGTCACTAACGATACTGGCTATCCATTGCAAAGCATCCACAGTAATTCGACTACCAAGACTGTGCGTTATAAAAACAAACTCATCATCCAGCCTGTCAAGGCTGGTAGGAGCAGTCCCATCGCAAAATTGGGTGGTCTTGGTCTTAAGTGAATTCCAGCTATTACTCATGAGCCAGCACAGTGACTGACCCACGGAAATATGGATTTTTTGCCGTGAGGTACCATTGAACATCATCACATCAGGAATGGTGTCATTGACAAATACCTTCATGATATTGTTAAAGGGTGCACGTCGGAAGGAATACTCACCGGAGTTATCAAAGAGTATGGCTTGTTTCTCCTTCGCTATAATCGAATCCCAAGTAAGTTCTGCGAAAATAATTTCCCTGCTTTCATCAGCATTCATGTAACGTATCAAGCGAAGCAATCCCAGTTCCTGGGTTGGATACTTAGGATGAGTGATAGTAATCTCCTTGATCGTTTCCTGGACACGATTGAGAGAGAGGGCCTGCGCCAAGTTCTCGGCCAAACGGGTAGAGTAACCTGGCTGATGAGAACCAATCCCATGCACTACGAGCACTTTGATCACAGGACGGTCATTTTTGCCTGCTTGAGACAGCTGCTCTTGCCACTTTAACTTTGCTTCTAGCCCTTCGAACGCACGACCCCGTATATAGCACTTTCGGGTATCCTCTTTCTTGCCTTGTACACTCAGGACTGCCTCAGCGACTCCTTTGCCGAAGCTGACGCAGCCCGAAGCATGTATGACAAGGAATAAAGAACAGGTCATTGCAATGACCTTTGGAAACTGAACAAATTGGTTTGTCATTATGTTCTTGTTCGTAAATAAGTAAATAAATTAACGAAAAAGACATCGCGAATACCCTTACCCACTTGCCAGCTAAAACAGAGATCACCACTGCTTGATTCGTTCCAGCAATTTATCGAAAGGGACAGCAAATTTTTGTACGCCTTCCGCTTCCAATTGTTCGCCGACTGCTTCCAAGTCAATGCCAACTTGATGTAGTTTTTCTAGCAGGCTACGAGCTTCATCTAATTCCTGCTCGATACGCACTGCTGGTTGACCATGATTACGATAAGCGATCAGTGTTTGGAGTGGCATCGTATTAATCGTATCCTTAGCAATTAAAGGTTCGACGTATTTAGTATCGCTGTAAGCAGGATCTTTAGTTCCGGTACTCGCCCATAGCAGCCGCTGGGCGCGGGCACCATGGCTCGATAAGGATTGCCAGCGATTATCTTTAATCCATTGCAGATAGTGCTGGTAGGCAAGACGTGCACAAGCGATGGCGGCTCTACCTCGTAAAGCACTCACCGATTTGTCGCCAGTAATTTGGATAAGCTCATCCAGACGTTTATCCACCAATACATCAATGCGACTCAAGAAAAAACTGGCAACGGAAGTAATATGATCAACAGGCTTATGCTGAGCTACACGGGTTTCCAATCCTGCCAAAAATGCATCGACTACCTGCCGATAACGTTCCAGACTGAACAAGATCGTTACATTAACGTTGATACCCGCGGCAAGCAGATGCGTGATGGCAGGTAATCCTGCCTGGGTTGCCGGCACCTTGATCAGGACATTAGGCCGGTTAAGTGCTGCCCATAACCGCTCAGCCTCGTTGATGGTTTGTTGCGTATCATAAGCAACATGGGGTGAAACTTCCAGGCTGACAAAACCATCGCGGCCGTTTGATTCATCGTAGAGTGGTCGAAACAGCTCGGCAGCCCGAGCGACATCTTCCAAGGCGAGTGTTTCATAAATTTCTTTGGGCGGCGTATCACGGTGCGTAAGCAATGTAATAGCTTCATCGTAGTCATGGTGTTCGTTAATTGCCTTTTCAAAAATGGCCGGGTTGGACGTTATCCCTGCCAAGCCGTCTTCCTTTATCATTCTAGCAACTTCACCATTTTTTAGCATATTACGCTGAATATAGTCGAGCCAGATGCTCTGGCCGAGTGCTTTGATCTGAAGTAATGGATTAACATTCATAACCTACCTCCTAATTTTAGTTCATGGCATTAATGTCAGGTTCCTGGGATTGTGGTAGCCGTTGCCATTGCCATTGCTGAGCTCAATGCGTAATGCCTGCTCAATCACTGGTTAAACACTATTATGGTGAATTTCCATGCAACATTGCCGTACCTGACCACCAATGAATCAGGTTGTTCTCAATTGGAGTACAAGCATCTGGGTGATAGGCCACACAGCGAGGCGTAAAATCAGTATAGGGACGCGTGGTAGGTAAATTACCTCTATAAAGATAGCCATTTAAAGCACCCGGGATGCTGGCGTAGTGTCGCATTGTCTCGCAAATAGGCGTTTCGCTATCCAGCGGGTCTGCATATAGCTGGATCTGGATAGAATCGGGTAAAACTTCCCCTAGATAAATCTGTACTTCAAAGGCCCAGCCATCTTTTTCTTCCGATATCGTCAGATTGCCCCAATGTATTTGATGCCAATTTCGTCTTAACTGTTCATCCCACAGGCGAAGTTTTTTAGCAATGACGCTTCCTTGGGCTGTTCGTTGTTGAAAATTGATAGCAACGGGAAGATACAATTTTTCCACATATTCACGTACCATGCGATTGTTACTGAACCGCGGAGCGAGATGAGCCATGCTGGCGCGCATGCGGGCAACCCAGCTTCTGGGAATACCCGTTGCGTCGCGATCATAGAACATCGGTACAATTTCTTGTTCCAGAAGCTGGTAGAGTTGTTCAGCTTCCACGTCATCCCAGCTGGCTTCAGTGTGCTCTTTGCCATCACCTAACGCCCAGCCAACTTCCGGTGTGTAAGCTTCGGCCCACCATCCATCCAATTCCGAAAGATTCAAACCACCGTTTACCAATACTTTCATACCGCTGGTGCCACTCGCTTCCCACGGTCGACGTGGGGTGTTGATCCATACATCCACACCTTGCACCAATTCCTGGGCTAAGGCAATGTCGTAATCTTCGAGAAAGACAACTCGTTTACGAACAATCGGTTGAGCGGCAAATTGAGCCCACTGCTGAACGAGGCGTTTTCCTTCAATATCGGCAGGGTGAGCCTTGCCAGCGACAACGATTTGTACTGGTCGTTGCGTATCAGTAAGTATTCGGATCAGACGGTTAGGATCATGCAGCAACAGGTTAGGACGCTTGTAAGCAGTGAAACGTCTTGCAAATCCGATTGTTAACACATTGGGATCAAGAATCTGGTCGGCCTCATCAATAATTTCTTTCTCTGCACCTCGTTGACTCAATTGCAAGCGAAGCCGTTGTCGCGCTTGACGCACCAAATCGGTACGTTCTTGGCCGCACAAAGTCCAAAGCTTGGCGTCATCCAATTTGTTAATTGCGGCAGTAAGCATTTCTTCTGTGCCGAGCCAGCGGTTTTTGCCGCAAGATTGTGTCCAAATCTCATCCGCCCAGGGAGAATCCCACGATGGTACATGCACGCCGTTGGTGATATAACTTATGGGTACTTCACATTCAGGCCAATGGGGGTAGAGATCCTGGAAGATACTTTGGCTGACTTTACTATGCAGATGGCTAACCCCATTTATCCGGCCACAAGATCGTGCCGCCAGGTAGGCCATATTGAAGGGCTCATTATCATCTTGCCCATTCCGGCGGCCTAGTTTCACTAATTCCTCAGGCGCTACGCCTAGTTTCTTGGCATAAATCAAGCCATATTTTGCGAGCAATTCACGTGGGAAGGTATCGAATCCTGCTGCCACTGGGGTGTGCGTAGTGAATATGTTGCCAGGACGCGTCGCCCAAAGCGCTTCCCAAAAATCCACTTGCCGTTTCTCCTGAAAACAGCGGGCACGTTCCAGTGCCACGAAAGCGGCGTGACCTTCATTCAGATGGCAGATATCAATTTCCAGTTCTAATGCTTCAATTAACCGCCAGCCACCTATTCCCAGAATGATCTCCTGCACCAGCCGGATTTCCTTTCCGCCACCATAGAGTTTGCTGGTAATACCACGATCAGGCGCACTATTTAGCAGATTGTTGCTATCGAGTAAATACAAGCTAACCCGTCCTACTCTTGCTTCCCAAACCTGCAAGCGTACCGTTCGGCCAGGCAATTCGATGGGGATGTGTAACCAAGCACCGTTATGAGCCAATACTGGACGTAATGGTAGACTGCTAGAATCATTATAAGAATAAATTTCCTGCTGCCATCCATTCCCGTCCAATATTTGTCGAAAATAACCTTCCTGATAGAGAAGGCCGATCGCGGTTACAGGCACGGCCAGATCACTGGCAGCTTTGAGATAATCCCCCGCTAGAATACCCAGCCCGCCTGCATATAATGGCAAGGCCTTACCCAAACCAAATTCCATACTGAAATAGGCGACCCCTTTAAGTTTGGCTTCAGCATGTACTTCTCCAAACCAACCACAGCAATCACAGTAGCCATTGCGCGCCTTGGTTAAACTATCAAGGTGTTGCTTAAATTGCGTGCTTCGATTTAATTCATCTAGTCGTTCGCGCGACAAGTTTTGCAATACTACAAATGGATTTTCACTCTGTTCCCATAATTGTGGGTCCATTGTTTTCCATACCTCATCGCCAGCATGGCTCCAGGTCCAGCGCAGGTCTGTAGCCAAGTCTGTAATCTGTTCAAGTAGTGGCAACAGCTCAGCGGGCAAATCCTGCAAGTAATGCATCACCAAGCGAGGCATCTTCATGAGCTTTTTTTTGCGCTCTTTCCTTTACCGATAGCATGCTTTTGCATTTTCACAATCTCAGAGAAGTTCATAGTCCGCCCGTGGCGACAACGCACACAGGAGAAACAAGCGGTAATGAATGCTTTATGCTACAGTTGGAATACTAAGCGGGTGAGAACCGTTAATCCAATGGTACTAACCCGTCTAGTTTTTTAATGCAAAGTATTTTCTTGATAGATTGGAGAGATCATAACAATCAGGCGGTGTAAACCGCGACTTTTTACATCGCTGAAAAATAATTTTCCGGCAAAATGTACTCCATTCATACTCACTACTTCAAAATGATGCCCTATGCGTGAAAGAAAGCGCAAATAGGGGTTAGTCCGTTCTCCTTTTAATAGCTCGATTTTTGCCAGCTTTGGCAATAGCTTGGAGATATGGAGCTTCGGAAAATTCTTGGGCGAATAACCCAATAACTTTGCGCCAGCTTCGTTGCAATCGCGAATCAAACCATCATCAGAAAGTAGCAAAACTGCTTGCTCGTTTTCGATATTTTCAGTTTTAATATCAAAATTATTTCTTGGTTTCATGTTACTGGTACTCATTGTTTCTCCTCCGTTTCTGTAGCCAACCAATCACCCAGTTCATGTCCTGGTTCAGATCCTCTAGCCTGCGTCTTGTGATAAATTGAAACAGCACTACGAGAGTAATGATCTTCCTTCAGTTGCATACTGTTATTCCATTTCTAAATCAAAACTGACTTTGTCGACTTCACTTCGCCGTACTATTCATACTGTCTGCAGCTTGCCTTCGTGTCATGTTTGATTTGGAAATGAAAAGAGATTCGCTGCCTGTGAGTGACGTTTGCCTCTTCTTTAATAAAGCAACCACAATTAGTGAGATAATAGACAAATATAATCTTGGTGTTACATCACTATGCTAACAACGTGATTTAACAATCCTAATAATTTATCGAAAAATAGAAGACAATTAAATACGTGTAAACACGTAGTAATTCCATTTCCAAATCAAAAATGACGCGAAGGTGAGCCGCAGACAGTATAAAAAATAATACGGCAAGGTGAAGCCGACAAAATCAGTTTTGATTTAGAAATGGAATAATTATCTTGGAATCTTCAGTTGACCGAGTGGAGCATAGGGTGACAAGTGCGATGCAAGACGCTCTAACGAGCCTGATTGATGTAATCCAGGATTATTTTGAAATTGAGATCAGTTGACAAAGTCCGATTCATTAGCCTGTCCAGGCTGGAATCACCGAAACTTTTCCAATCGTTTTTCAATGTTTCCGGATCAGTAGATTGCAGTGCTACTGAATTGGATCATTCATCGATTTATAAAATTTCCTGTTCTTATTTTATCCCAGATTTTCCATTAGAACCTCAAATATCAATAAAACCAAGGTCTTGTCTTAATAACCCTTTTTGATATAGCTGATCCCATATAAAATGATTTAAATTTTATATGGGATCAGCTATATATTTTGTGATGATTTTCAGTCATCGAGCAGTTTTCAGGTTAAACTTGGATAAAACAGCTGCTTTATGTAGCAAATTATTCAGCCGACGCCAAGAAGTGGCGTGGCTGAGTGGGGCTTGCAAGCAGGTAGCTAGCCTAGCAGTTCCTAATTATTTGTTTTTCTCGTGCTTGGCTTGTTCTGAAATTCCTGATAAAACGCCAGCAGCAATTTTATGCAACAGATCGGCTGTTGCTTGAGAAAGCTGCAATCCAGCTTCAAACTGAGCTTGCCCGACCGAAGATATCTGATGGGTAAAGGTGGCGAGTGTTTCCTGGAGTTGAGCACCGATCGTGGTTCCGTTGCGTTGTGCATGAGTGAATAAATCATTTAACGTTTCAGCGATTACACCTTTTGCAACAGATGCTGATTGTTGCAATATATCCATAAATAACTCTTCCAGAGTTGCTAAATCAGCGCGCGTCTTTGTGAGCTCTTCACGGGAAAATTGCTGGGCTTTCCCGGCCGCTTCCTCTACTACCAATTTTGAAGCCTCGGCAAATTGTGCGAAGGCGGTGTCCAACCCTGAAACTGCATGGGATATTTGGCTCTGAGCAGTATGGGATTGTTCCGAGGTCTGTTCCAATTTCTGCTGCGCACCGTCGTGCACACCTTGCATCACAGCGGTAGCAATCCGACCCAACGATTGAATGTCTAAACGATGTGCTTGCATTGACTTGAGCGTTAATCGCCGTACAGCTTCCTTGACGTCACCGCCATGTATAATTGCTTCGCGTACATCGGCTTCGAGTTGCGCCATATCATCCTGGTCATGCATCGTTCTATTGCTTTCATTTTGCATTTTAGATACCTCCGGATTTAAATAAATATGTCATATTGCAGATTCATTTTCCGTCTTCAATGGTAAGTCGGTCAAGGCCACCCATATAAAACTGTAAAACAGATGGAATAGTTATGCTGCCATCCCTATTTTGGTAATTTTCAAGAATAGCCACTAACGTTCGTCCAATCGCCAGACCAGAGCCATTTAGCGTGTGGAGCAATTCCGGTTTTCCTTTCTCATTGCGAAAACGTGCCTGCATGCGTCGTGCCTGAAAAGCTTCGCAATTGCTGCATGAAGATATCTCCCGATAAGCTTTTTGTGCAGGTAACCATATTTCAATATCATACGTTTTTGCAGCCGAAAAACCCATATCACTAGTACATAATGTCATCACTCGATAAGGCAATTCCAATTTTTGCAAAATTTTTTCTGCATGGCTGACGAGCTGTTCCAATGCTTCATAGGATTTTTGTGGATGTACGATATGCACAAGTTCAACTTTATCGAATTGATGCTGGCGAATCAGGCCACGCGTATCCTTGCCATAGCTGCCTGCTTCAGAACGGAAGCAAGGAGTATGAGCAACAAATTTCAGCGGAAGCTGTTCAAGCGGAATAATTTCATCACGCACCATATTGGTTAAGGGTACCTCAGCAGTGGGGATCAAGTATAATTTGAACGAATCATGATCAATTGATATGGCTGCACTCATATGATCGCTAGCTCCCGCATGCACGGCAAACAAATCTTCCTCAAATTTCGGCAATTGTCCTGTGCCTTGCAAGCAATCTGCATTGACCAGATAGGGGACATAAATTTCAGTATAACCATGCTCCTGAGTATGCGTATCCAGCATAAACTGTGCCAGCGCACGATGTAGGTGAGCAATGCCACCTTTCATCACGTTGAATCGTGCGCCACTCAGTTTGGCTGCAGTTTCAAAATCGAGTAAACCCAATTCTTCACCTATGCTGACATGGTCCTTAATGGCAAAATCGAATGATCTGGGCGTTCCCCAACGCCGTATTTCAAGGTTGTCCGTTTCACTTTTTCCCTCTGGAACACTGCTATGCGCTAAGTTAGGGATAGTTAGTAATAGCTGCTGCAGCTCGGCTTGAATGCGCTCGAGCTGGCTTTCGGTCTGTTTAAGTTCATCTCCTAGATGAGCAATCTCTGCCATGATCGTAGTCACATCCTCGCCTTTTTGTTTGGCAATGCCAATTTGCTTAGAAGTGGTATTGCGTTTTGCCTGTAATTCCTGTGTTTGAGTTTGGATCGATTTGCGTTGCGTTTCCAGCCATTGGAATTGTGCAACTGGGAAGGTGTAGCCACGTTTGGCTAGTCGTGAAGCGATATTTTCTGGATCGGTGCGTAATTGTTGAATGTCTAACATGTATTACTCCAAAAGAAGTGGCTCATCTTAACTGACCGGACAGATTAATGTCTGTAATTACAATATTTCTTATGTTTGAGGTTTAATTCCATTTCCAAATCAAAGATGACGTGAAGACGAGCCGCACACAGTATCAATAATACGGCAAGCTGAAGTCGACAAAGTCAGTTTTGATTTAGAAATGGAATAAAGTCTGTTCACACTGAATCGATAAAAATTTGAGCTGGCTTGGACTGGTTCAGCCGAACAGCGCTGATACTTCACCATAATGGATCGATCAATTTGAGTCACTTGGAATTTGACAATTCTGTCAAATTGATAATGGTCGGTTCAATCAAGTAAATATACGAAGTAAGTGTGTTCGCTCAACTTCCCTCAAATTGGCATAATGCGAATACCTTTTGCCCTTGCTTTTCTAGACGAGCTCTGCCGCCAACTTCAGGCAGATCGACCACAAAACAGCATTCGATGATTTCTCCGCCCATCTCCTGGATAAGCTTGACAGCTGCCTCCATGGTACCGCCTGTAGCAATAAGATCGTCCACTAGCAATATCCGTTCTCCTTTTCGGATCGCATCGGTATGAATTTCAATCCGATCACTGCCGTACTCCAATTGATAGTCGCAGCCCATGGTTTCAGCTGGCAATTTGCCTGGTTTGCGTACCGGCACAAAACCAACACCCAACGCATACGCAACGGGAGCACCAATAATGAAGCCGCGCGACTCAATGCCGACAACTTTGTCGATATTGCTCGTTCGGTAGCGATTGACAATTTCCTGGATGGTGGTACGTAAGCCAACAGCATCTTTCAGCAATGTGGTAACGTCGCGAAACATGATGCCTTCATGAGGGTAATGAGGAATGGTGCGAATACGGGATTTAATAGGCATAAAAAGTTTAATTAAAGCAAATTTATAAATCTATCGATCAGAGCAAAGTTGATATTTGATATCCATCTTAGCGTATTTTACCCAATCTGGCAGTATGCTGAATTTGCAGATATAGCCTATTTGGGTATTATGAAAGATAAATCTACTCCTCTTCAAAAAAGGCAAGGAGTTATTATAAATTTTACCCGGATTTGCAACGATGGAAAGAAAAGAAAAAACACTTGCTTTGCTTAAGCAAGTGTTAGATTCTTTAAGTTTGAAGTACGAGAATGATGTAGACCTCCAAGGCTTTTCGGAATACTTAATTCTCAACAATTATGGGCTACGCACGCATTTTATCTCAATGATGCAACTAAAATTAGCTATACACATGAATGAGCTAGTTGAGGAAATTTATGGCGATCTAATAGAAAAGGCGATATCAGATGAAACTAAGTTACAAAACACATAGAGCCAGGCCAAATTCTGATGTTTATCCCAGATGTTCCATTAGAAAATCTTCCTAATGGGACATCTGGGTTGAATTGAGACCGGCATCGATGATGCATTGTCTCCGCAATTTCTTGTTTATAATTCCATTTCTAAATCAAAACTGACTTTGTCGGCTTCACCTTGCCGTGTATTATTTATACTGTCTGCGGCTTGCCTTCGTGTTATTTTTTGATTTAGAAATGGAATAAGCATCTGAATGCAGGATGCGAATAGCAGCGATCATGATGTGATACTGGAAATTGTTTATGTAGGTCAATCAGTACCGTAGTATGCCGGAAAGTAAGGAAATCAATTTGAGAATAATGAGCTTTCGCTGCTCCAAATGGCTCTGTTCGTGCATTATCCTTTTTTAGTAAATTATTTTGTCTGATTTTGCTGACCACTCTGAGAAGACTTTCAGCGCTCTTGGTCTGAGTATTTGTTCCATTGGAATCTTACGATGTGGCAAATCAGACATGATTTCTTCATAAATAAATTGATCGTCGAATCCAATTTCGGTGGCGTCGGCCCTGGTGCATGCAAAAAATACTTTTTCTGGACGCGCCCAGTAAATAGCGCCTAGACACATCGGGCAAGGTTCGCAGGAAGTAAAGATTTGGCACCCATCAAGCTGAAAAGTGCCTAAATGCCGACAAGCATTTCGTATCGCGACAATTTCAGCATGAGCAGTAGGATCATTCGACGAGATTACTTGATTGCTACCTCTTCCAATTATAGAGTTATTTTTGACGATGACACAACCAAACGGCCCACCCTCATTATGGATTATTCCGTAAGCTGAAAGACTAATGGCTTCCAGCATAAATTGGGCTTGCTGTATTTCCTTCATGACCTGCTCATTATTTTTTCGCTTAGCTTACTGTAAAGATCAATTCATTTATGCAGCAGAGTATATATAGTTTTACCAATAGCGCACATGCCCTGTATCAAGGTGAATAAAGTTGGAGTCGGGATAATATCCAACGCCACCGACTTTTAACGATAAAGCTGCTTTTCTCAATTCAGCCAGGGAGAATTCAGGTAATCGAATGTCAATTGCCTTGCCTTGCATATGCAGGCTCTGTTTAGCGACGCTATTATTATGCAAGGCGAGCATTTTATTGGTCTCAGGCGAGCGATAGCCGGAAATGACTTGAATTTCTTTCCTCGCCCCCATTCGACTATACAGAAGTTGCAATATGTCAAGCAATCGGAGATCAATAGCATGGGTTTTCCCGGTACGATGATCGCGTAGTATTTTTTCGATATCTCTGAGTACGCCAGGGATATAACGGCCTTTTTCCCAGTAAACAGATTTTACTCTTTCACCTGTATGCAAATTAAGCAACGCCAATTGTTTAACTGGTGTTTTTGGCTTGCGGGCATAGGCTGCTGGTAACGCTAGCAGTGTGCAGGCGCTTAACCCTGTTTTAATAAAAAAGCGCCGACTAGCACCTAGTTTTGTTAGTTGATGATTATGATTATTAACTCGTTGTAACAACACTTTGAGTCCTCCCATAAGATATCAAGATTATATTTAAACTAGAAAAGATATTATCGCTTACCAGCGAGCATGCTCTAGAATTCGCTTGTCACGTCCATAAGTATCTGACGTGAAATAAATATTATTTGAATCGTCAACCCATGTCGTGAGATAGATTAAATAAATGGGTAAGTGTTTAGATAAATTAACCGTAATTGTTTTACCGCTCTCTATCTTGTCAACGATATCAGTCACTGCATTGGGTTCATTCAAAACAAACCCAGCTAATTGAAATGGTTTCTCCAACCGGATACAACCCGAACTAAACATTCGAATATCTTTCTGAAATAATTGTTTAGAAGGTGTATCATGCAAATATATACTGAAGGGGTTCGGAAACATAAATTTTATAGTGCCTAACGCATTTTTCTCTCCTGGCTCCTGCCTTAACATATAAGGAAAATTCTTGCCAACCGCATGCCAGTTAATCAAATCTGAATTAATTTCCTCGTAATGACCGGCGTTGTTTACATAAACTCTAATTTTTTGTGAAGTAAAAAAATTAGAATTATGTTGTTGTTTAGGTAGTAGATCCTGCTGCGCAATACTGTTTGGAACATTCCAGTATGGATTCAGGATAAGGTGAGAAATGCGGCTATTGAAGCTGGGTGTTGAGCGATAATCACGTCCTACGATAATGCGCATATTTAAAACATGCTTCCCATATTCAATAGCAGTCAATCGAAATCCGGCAATATTGACCAACAAATAGCGATCGCCTAATTCTCTTGGCATCCATCGCCAGCGTTCCATATTGATACGTAATTGCCTGATTTTCTGCTCGGGTGTTTTATTTAATGCCGCGCGTGTATTTGGTCCGATCACCCCATCAGCATTCAGTCCATGCTGTTCCTGAAATACCTTAATCGCGTTTACTAATTCATTATCATACTTTTCGCTTTTACTTTTACTCGGAACGATATCATAGCCAGAATTGTCGTGCATGGCAAAAATTTGCGCAATTCGCGAACGGAGAAGCGGAGTAACCGCGTGATTCATGTTGGGCCGAATTAAGGGGCCTTCCGGAATAATGGTCCAATTAACGCCGCGTCTCAATAATTCACGGTATTTGGCTAAAGCTTGCTTCATCAGCTGATACTCCTGGGTTTTAGGAGGTAAATCTGCCAGAGATGATTTTAAATTCCCTGAACTAATGGACTTTTGCAAATAAGCTGCGGCATCGAATGTTTGCTGTTGAATATGCCAATCTGGGTCAACTTCCGATGCTATCAGGCGACCCCTGCGTAAATCTCGAGCAAGCAGCAAAATTGATTGAGTAGTGCGCAATTCGAGTTCAAGTAGAATAGAATGCTCGCTGCTTTGTTTGCGTAAGTGCAATAGTTGTTCAAGCTGATAATCTTCGTTATCTAAACCTTCCTGTTCGGCAGTTCCAATAAATGCTATTGCTATATCGAGTTCAGGTGATAATTTGTCATTTTGTATCCAGGCGGGTTGATAATCGCGCATCGCATAAAAATATTTTAAAATAGCTATATCAATCTCATTTGATACCGTAGACAGATTATCGAGCTGATTTTGCAATGCTTCAGCATTAATTGAAGGGGGATTTTTGGCAATTGCGGGGAGTAAGCAAAATATTCCAATAATAAAGAAGACTGCTTGAAGCGCTAGAATTTTAGTTGGTAGGGATATCTTTAATGTGGAAATAGAAAAAACTCCTTTTATCTTCTTAATAGACTGCTCATGAAATAACGCTAAAATGACTTATACCAATTTATATTAACCTTACTTTTTACCATAAATAGGCCAAAATTACTAAAAAATGACTGATATATTTTGAGCTTAATGAGAAGCTATAAAGAGTGAAAGTAAATCATTACCCCTACAATAGTAGGTTAAAGCGTTATAACTTGATTATTGATTCTAATAATACTTACTGTTACATAAAGTTAAATATTAACTGTAAGATAAAAATCTTCTTGATATAGATAAATGAAAGGATATTCGGAAAATCATGAATATTAATAAATGGACTGATGAGGAGCTTTCTTCAACACGCGATAAGCTTGATGCTTGGTGCCTTGAGCATGCTACCCCAAGCTGGGGAAACCGCATGTGGCTATTAACTGCTGTACTCGGAGCTATAGCAATTTCAACAGGGGTAGTATTTATTTTCTTTGATGGTATTAGCGCGATGAGTATTATCTTGATCATACTCGGTGTGATCACTTGCTACAGCTGGTACAAAAGTGAAAAACAGCGCAAAATCAATATGAACTTCCTTGAGGAACTTAAGGTGGAAATCGCGCGTAGGGCTAAACGTAAAAATGAGAAACCGGTAAGCTAAGTTTTTATTCAAGCTACATTTTTGCATACTATTAGTAGCAATTCTCTGCTAAATACTTTGTCAGAGAATTGCTGGGAATAAAGTTCTTATTGATTCTATTGTAACAATTAGCAAAGAAGAAATTGATTGCTCTTATGTCCTTATTCAGTTTGTCTGAGAGTAATTTCATTTCTAAATCAAAACTGACTTTGTGGGCTTCATTTTGTCGTATTATTTATACTGTCTGCGGCTCGCCTTCGTGTCATTTTTGATTGGGAAATGGAATAAGCTGGTCAGGTAAGGATGAACACTTGCTTTATGCAGGAGATCAACGGTTTTGTGCGGTTCTCTACTTAATCAATTAATAAATTATTCCTTTTCCAAAGTATCCCTCATTTCCGCTAATTCTTTCCGATGAGCTTCAGTAGCAATGGGATAGCTCATCTGGAGCGCTTTCATTATTTCCCTTACAATTTTAGATACAAGCAATTGGGCATTGCGTTTATCATCTGCCGGCACGATATACCAAGGTGAATGTTCTGTACTGGTAGCACTCAGGCATTCAGCATAGGCTGTTTGAAAAGCTTCCCAATGTTGGCGGGCTTCCATATCAGCATGGCTGATTTTCCAGTTCTTTGTTGGCTCATCAATGCGGGCAAGCAAACGTTGTCGTTGTTCTTCTTTTGATATATGAAGGAAAATTTTGATAATGCGGATTCCATTGCGATGCAAGTAGCTTTCTAGGTTAACAATATCCTGGAAACGTTCCTGCCAGAATTTTGTTGGGTCGAGAAGCTCCATGGGTAAATGTTGCTGCTCCAATAACCCCGGTATCACACGAACTGAAGTTACTTCTTCGTAATAAGACCGATCGAAAATACCGATACGTCCTCTTTCAGGAAGGCGATTGTTGCTTCGCCATAGAAAATCATGATCAAGATCCTCAGCGGTAGGTTGTTGAAAGCTGTATACCTGGCATCCTTGTGGATTGATGCCAGACATGACGTGCTTGATAATGCTTCCCTTACCTGCTGAATCAATGCCTTGAAGAATGAGTAATATGGCATAGCGATTGTGCGCATAAAGCATATCCTGAAGCGCACCTAATTCTTCATGTGATTCATTTAAAAGTTCTTGGTGTTTCTTTTTGGATGAATAGAGTGGTCTAATGTTGGTTGGCCAATTGATTAAGTTTACCTGTGTGTTTGGATCAACCTTCAACTTGGTAAGTTTTGAATTAAGCTCCATGTTAACTCCTTATAACAAATCTACCATTCTGAAGCTGCTTCTGGAAGTTACTTTATCAATCGAATTGAGGCATTCACATATCGTATCCGATTATTAAGATTACCTACTATACAATCAATCAATCAATTAATTGATAAGGTATAGATATTTTTGTTTGTTCGATTGATTTAATGCAGAAATCCGGTAATTAATTTTTATAGCGAATGAACCGATAGCGATAAAAGTTGCGCCACATATCATCAGAACTAATCGCTAGTCAAGCGTAGTGCGGAAATGCTCATACTTAAAATGACTGATAGACTGGTATAAGAAAGCATGAACAATGTCCAGCCAGGTCGGCAGTAACATTCTACTTCATGCAGCCGTACGGGATATAAGTAATAAGTGTGGGAATACCCAAATAGGTTCAAAGGAAATACTGTGAGAAGGTCAAGCTTGCGTCTATTTGCTTTCTAGTAACTTATTAATAAATCAATCTTTTGTATAGATACCTTTTTATTCTTTAGTATTTCATTTCATATTTAATCTTATGATTAAGTTAAAGTTTGCTTTAAAAAATTGTTGAATCATGGAAAATGATCTTATTGAACAAAAAATCAACTGCCAAGAAAAACAGAGATAAAAAAGGCAGAAATAAACCGTTTGGCAGTTCATTCCGCATTCATTTCTTTTGTTGCTGGTCTCTAAGTATATTGACACATACCCATGTGGGGTATACGATGAGCTTAATTTTGCAATAAAAGTGAGGAGGATCAAGGTGAGTATACTTACGCATAAACACATTGAGTTGCCGATAGAAGGGATGACTTGTGCGGCATGTGCGGCTCGAATTGAAAGGAATCTCAACAAATTACCAGGTGTACATGCGGCAGTAAATTATGCCAGTGAGAAAGCGGTGGTAGAGTTTAATGATGCCGCAACGCATGCTGAGGATCTGATTCACTCGATTGAGGAAGCTGGTTTTCATGTTATTCCTCCGACTGTGCAACTGCGAATCAGTGGGATGACGTGCGCGGCATGCAGTGGGCGCATCGAACAAGCGTTGAATAAAATCCCTGGTGTTACAGCCACTGTTAATCTGGCGACAGAAATTGCTCATGTCAGCTTTAACCCAGCTGTGACAACGGTGGATAATTTGATTGCAGCTGTTGTCAAGGCAGGCTATGGTGCGAGTCAGATCAGCGAAGCAAGTCGCAATGAAGAGAAAGCCAGGCGACTGGCAGCTTATCAGGCAGAACTTCGTACCTTCTGGTTGTCTGCTGCACTGACCTTACCATTTATGCTGCAAATGGGTGTTATGTTGACAGAAGATCATGCTGATCTGCTGCCACGCTGGTTGCAGTGGGTATTGGCAACACCTGTTCAATTCTGGATGGGAAGACGTTTTTACATTGGCGCCTGGCATGCCTTACGGGGTGGTGGAGCAAATATGGATGTGTTGATCGTATTGGGCACCAGCATGGCTTATTTTTTCAGTACAATTGTTATTCTTTTCGCATTGGATCAGCATGTTTATTTCGAGGCAAGTGCTGCCATCATTACTCTGGTGCTATTAGGTAAGCTGATGGAGGCTCGCGCAAAAAGCAAAACTTCTGCCGCTATTGAAGAATTGATTAAGCTCCAACCTAAAATCGCACGGATTGAGCGTGAGGGTGAAATTGTCGAAGTCGACGTCGATACTCTTAAAGTAGGTGACGTTTTTATTGTGCGACCCGGCGAGAATTTGCCTGTAGATGGTGTCGTGATTGAAGGTATATCCAGTGTGAACGAAGCAATGCTGACGGGAGAAAGTCTGCCGGTAACTAAGCAGGCTGGTGCCAAAGTATTTGCAGCCACGCAGAATCAACAAGGATTATTGAGATGCCGTGCGACTAGTGTGGGAGCGCATACGCAGCTTGCTGCCATTATTCGTTTAGTAGAGGAAGCACAGGGCTCTAAGGCCCCGATCCAGCGTATGGCCGATGCCATTTCAGGGATATTTGTGCCGGTGGTTGTGGTCATCAGCCTCTTGACCCTAGTATTAACGTGGTGGTTGACAGAAAATTTCGTATTGTCGCTGATCAATGCAGTGGCAGTGCTAGTCATTGCATGCCCATGCGCATTGGGATTAGCAACACCTACAGCCATTATGGTAGGCACCGGGCGTGGTGCTCAAATGGGTGTTCTTGTGAAAAATGCTGCCGCACTCGAGCATGCGGAGAAAATTCAGGTTTTAATCGTAGACAAGACAGGCACTCTCACGGAAGGGAAACCTGTTGTGACCGACGTCATTCCGGTAGGTTCGGTCACTGAACAAGCATTGTTACAGATCGCTGCTACCCTGGAACAAGGGTCAGAGCATCCGCTCGCAAAAGCCGTGCTCGAGTATACAGCCAGCAGGGCTATACGGCCTCATACGATGAGTAATTTTACATCAGTGACTGGAAGTGGCGTCAAGGCTCAGATTGGTGGTGTTGAATATTTATTGGGCTCGCCAAAATTTCTGCAAGCGCATGGCGTAACCATTGAACCATCTCACTTGACAGTGCTTCAGGCTGAAAGCAAGACCGTGATTGGAATGGCTGCTCAGTTCGAAGGAGTATATCGAATGCTTGGTTATCTCGCGATTGCCGATCGGTTACGGAGTACGTCAGCGCAGGCGGTTAGGCGATTACAGGCAATGGGTATTGAAGTTATCATGTTGACTGGTGATAATGCTGAAACCGCTGCTGCCATTGCCAAACAAGCAGGCATTACCCATTATCGCGCCGAAGTGTTGCCCCAAGACAAAGCAGCCGAAGTGGCCAGAATAAAAGCACGCGGACAATTTACCGGTATGGTGGGGGACGGCATTAACGATGCCCCTGCGCTGGCTGCGGCTGACGTGAGTTTTGCCATTGGTGCAGGCTCTGATGTGGCGATTGAAGCAGCGGACATTACGTTGATGCATAATGATTTGATGAGCGTGGCCGATGCAATTGCGCTTTCCCGTGCGACTTTGGGCAAAATCCGCCAGAATTTGTTCTTCGCCTTTATCTATAATGTGCTAGGCATTCCCTTGGCCGCCATCGGCATGCTCAACCCGATTATCGCAGGAGCCGCCATGGCGATGAGTTCGGTATCGGTTGTTAGTAATTCACTGCTGCTTAAGCGATGGCAGCCAGGTACCTAGATTAACTAATAACAAAGAGGAGCCATTAGATGCAAACCACCATCATCCACATCAAAGGTATGACCTGTATGGGTTGTGTTAAAAGTATTAAAAATGTGCTGGAACAGATTCCTGGCGTGATGAGTACGGAAGTTTCACTGGAGGATGCACAGGTTACCATTCAGTATGATGCAACTATTACCGGAATCGATCAGTTTAAACAAGCCATCGAGGAAGCAGGTTTTGAAGCCTTTATCTAATAATAAAAGAGAGTTATGCCACGTGCCTGATCACGTGATACAGCCTAATAAGGAAGCGTTAATAAAGCGTCTTAACCGCATTGAAGGTCAGGTACGCGGTGTAGCGAAAATGATCGTGGAGGACCGCTATTGCGTCGATATCCTGAATCAGGTTTCAGCGCTACAGTCTGCGCTGGATGCTGTGGCAATGCAATTACTTGAAAACCATACGCGGGGTTGTATGCAGTCGGCCATTCAATCAGGCAACGGTGATGCTGCTATTGATGAGCTTATGGCTGTGGTGCGTAAGTTTGCACGATAAGAAGACTGTCAATTTTGTTATTTGTTGGGAATTTGTACTGTCGGGCGCCCAAAGTAATATCCCTGTGCAAGATCAATGCCCATACTTTTGATCATGCTCAGTGTAGCAGCATCTTCAACAAATTCTGCTACTGTCATCTTTCCGAGTCCGTGTGCTACTTCTACCATAGCTTTAACGATAATCTGATTATCCCGGTTTTTAGGAAGATCGCGAATAAATAAGCCATCTATTTTTATTATTTCTACGTCCAGATATTTCAGATAGCCAAAAGTGGAAAAACCACTCCCAAAATCGTCCAGACAAACCCAGCAACCAGTGTGTTGAATTGCTTCAATAAAGCGTTGGGCATCCTGGATGTCTGATACCGCTACAGTTTCGGTCAGTTCTATAAGGAGGCGTCGGGGATCCACATTAAATTTGTTCAGCAAATTATGGATATAGTTTGGGATAGCTGGATCACTAAACGTGCGGCCTGAAATATTAATTGCTACCGGTGGCATAGTTGGATTTTGGCTAAGTAACTCGATACTGCGTTTTATTACCCATTGGTCTATGTGGACTATTTGTCCATTTTTCTCTGCAACTGGTATGAATTGACCCGGCATTATCAAATTATCGGAACCATTTGAGTTCCGCATCCTGATGAGTGATTCTAAATGCGTCAGGGTATTCCGGTTGGTTTCATATACACCTTGGAAATGAATTTCGAACAAATTTTGATCAAGAGCTTGTTTTATCCGGTTATGCCAAGTTATTCGGCTTAACGTGGCTTCAGAATTATCATATATAGGATCATAGATGATCCAGGTATTTTTACCTTGATTCTTGGCTCGGTAGGTGTCAACATAATTTTCGCCTGAATGCATTATTTAGGCCACTCTTTTCATCTTAGTTTCTGGTTGCGCATTACCGGGATTAAGACTGACTGTTGATTCGTGTGACCAGTTTCTGGTTTCACCCGACCAACGTTCCGGATGTTTCTTTTTTGCTTCCTCATAGAGGCGTTTTCGCTGTTCAAGAATAGTCACATCATTACCATGATGGCGCTGTGCTGGCGTCACATATTTTATGTCGCTATGACGATGACAGTAGTTATACCAGTCAACAGAATGCAGCACCCACTGGCGTGCCTCGTCAAGACTTTCAAAGGATTTGGATGGATAAGCCGGTGTATATTTCAAAGTTTTGAACAATGCCTCTGAATACGGATTATCGTTACTCACCGACGGGCGGCTGAATGATGCGACAACACCTAGCTTCTGCATTGTTGCCAGCATGGTGGCTCCTTTCATCGGTCTGCCATTAGTCTTGCTGTAATACGACCTTATGTTTCACAGGTAACGCCTCAGTCAGCCGGGTCTTTCGCAAGACATCAGCAGCTTGTTCCGATGATTCATTCTCATAGACTTCCCAGCCTACAATTTTACGGCTATAGATATCCATGAACAGATAGAGGTAAAAGAATACGCCTTTAAGCGTGCTGGCCAGATAGGTAATATCCCATGACCACACTTGATTGGGCCCATCTGCAATATAAGCTGTCGGTTTCTTTGTCGTGGCTGGATTGGCTGTACGACCTCGGTGATGTAATTGACCAGCAGCACGTAAAATACGATAGAAACTGCTTTCTGACGCCAGATAAATAGCTTTGTCTGCTAAGGCAGGTATAATCTGTTTGGGTGTCTGGCTGCAGAATGCTTTACTGTTACAAACATCGAATATGCTTTCTTTCCTGCGCACTGAGTTTGTTGGTAGGGGTTTTCTTGACTGTTTGCCGACGATCTGTCAGGCCAATGCTATGCCAGTATTGTAGCGTGCGACTGTTGATGCCGATTACCTCACAGGACAATCGTTGCCGTACACCTTGATTTACTGCTTCTGTTATTAATTTTATGGCCATCTGACGATCCTGCGCGGATATCAATCTTCCTCGCTCACCCCCCAGATGGCTTCGCACTTTTTTGACAGCACCAGCAGCGCGGCTGTTTCTGCCAGTGCTTTTTCTTTGCGTCTGAGTTCAGATTCCAGATGCTTTATCTGCTTCCGCTCTTCCTGACGATAGCGATTCTTTTCTTTCTCAGCCTGGGCATGGCGTTGATACCCTAACAGTGCTGCCGTTTTCCATTGATCAATCTGTTCTGGGTACAGCCCCCTACTGCGGCAATACTCACTCAGTTGTGCGCTATTAAAACCAGCTGTTTCTATGACAACCGCCAGCTTATCTTCTGCTATCCAGTCATCTGCTTTACTGTTATCTCCCGGCACTGCGATTCCTCTGTTCCTGTATTCTTTTCTCCATTTGCACAGCGTAACATCAGATACGCCTGTTTCTTTACACAATTGTGGAACAGATACCGCATTCGGTGGCATCATCTTCTTGATTACTGATTCCTTAAATTCTTTCGAATAACTCTTTTGCATCTTCTCCTCTCACTTCGCCCTTCAAGTTTCTAGGCTTCAATTAAGGCGAAAGGTATCCTGACACATAGGGACCTCGTCTAAAAAAGTTTTGAGATCCTATGGTTCTTTTAAGCATCAGCGCCCCGAATGCCGGAGCAAGAGTATTGCCTATTGCGATCTCTAATGCAGTGGAAAAGGCGGGTTCGCCCGTAGTTAAGTTAATTAAGAACGCACCGAGAAAAATGCCAAACCAGCATGAAGGTCCCCATATCAAGACGGCTGCTAGTGCAATGCCGGTGGGTGGCTAGAACAAGGTAATGTTAGAACCAATGAAGGACATGCTTAGTCCCAGCTTTCCGGCTATAAAATAAGCTGTCGTTAGCGCTATAATTCGTATCATGAAGACTTAGAAGAGCTTAGTAAGTGCAGTTTCATCCTAAATTTAACTGCGATTAGGAGTAGGGTAATCATCAGATATTTGTGAGGTAGATTGAGAACTACTTTTTATATATGCGCTAAATAGTTCCATCAGCTGGTGACATATTGTTATGCAGATTGCTTTAGCCCTTGCTTGTATTCCTTTACTGCTTGCCATGAACATGCCATCCTTTATATTCAATACTAATTGATTGAAGTTTGATTATATTATTTGAGCTTGATTATATGTCATATAAATCCTTTGATTAATCATAGATGTGCTGTAATAAAATGAGCAATGCCGGTTAAAATAGTAGAGTGATAAATAATTGTTAATTCTTTAATTTTTCTTAAAATAATCAACGATGATCCGCCAGTATGGCGATAAAGAAAGGAATGTCTCATGTCAAATTGGTACCAAGACAATTCAAAATCGATTGGAAGAACACCGTTAGTTCGACTTAATCATATTATTGATGGTGCAGCAGCAACAGTACTGGCCAAGATAGAGGGACGTAATCCGGCATATTCAGTCAAATGCCGTATTGGAGTTGCAATGGTCGATGATGCCGAGCGACGAGGATTACTCGGCCCTGGTAAAGAATTAGTTGAACCAACAAGTGGTAATACGGGCATTGCTTTGGCATTTGTTGCGGCTGCACGAGGTATTCCATTGACCTTGACAATGCCGGAAACCATGAGTATCGAACGCCGAAAATTACTTGTCGCTTTTGGCGCCAAGCTGGTTCTGACAGAAGGCCAGCGTGGTATGGGCGGTGCTATTGCAAAGGCTAATGAAATTGTTGCTGCAGATCCTGATCGTTTTGTTTTATTACAACAATTTAAGAATCCGGCCAATCCAGCAATACACGAACAAACGACAGGCCCTGAGATCTGGCAGGATACTGAGGGTGCAATCGATATTTTTGTTGCAGGAATAGGAACGGGTGGCACGATGACAGGTGTTTCCCGCTATATAAAACAAGTCAAAGGGAAGGTAATTACGTCAGTTGCAGTCGAACCGGCCGCAAGTCCTGTCATTACTCAGCAGCGGTCAGGTCAGCCTTTAACGCCTGGGCCACACAAGATTCAAGGAATTGGCGCTGGATTTGTTCCGGATAACCTTGATCTTTCCTTGGTGGATGAAGTCGAACAGATTAGTAACGAGGATGCTGTCCTGTATGCTCGTCGACTCGCTCGGGAAGAAGGAATACTTTCTGGGATTTCCTGTGGTGCTGCCGTTGCAGCAGCTGTACGACATGCCAAGCGCCCAGAAAATGTAGGCAAAACGATCGTTGTCATTTTGCCAGATTCTGGTGAACGTTATCTAAGCAGTATACTTTTTGAAGGTATGTTTAATGAACAGGGGTTAAATATAGAGTGACTAACGTCAATAGAGTCAGCGATCTCCAGTTAAGAAGTACCTATCTTGAGATTGATCCAATCGTTGGAGAATTACGTACTCTGCGATTGGCATCGCTGGAAAACCGACAAAGGCATCGGAGGCCTCCGAAGCTTCCTTTACGCAAAATTCTGGTAGGTGTTGCAGAGGGCTTGAGTGCGGCGATGTTTCCGAATCGTTTGGGTCCGGCCGATCTTGCGGATGAGGGAGTTGATCATTATGTGGGACACACACTGAATACTACTCTGCGCACGTTACTGGTACAAATACAGCATGAATTACATTTTAGCTCAGGTTTGGAAAACCTGAGTGACGAAGATCGTGAACGGGCAATAGATATCACGCAAGCATTTGCCAAGCGTTTACCTGCGATTCGCAGTTTACTGGAAAGCGACATTGTTGCAGCCTACGAAGGTGATCCGGCAGCGCACAGCGTTGATGAAGTATTGGTATGTTATCCGGGCATTATGGCCATTACCTACTATCGGCTAGCGCATGAGTTGTGCCGACTCGGTGTGCCACTGATTGCGCGCATGATTTCAGAAATAGCACACTCAATGACTGGGGTAGAAATACATCCAGGTGCTCAGATTGGTGGCAGTTTTTTTATTGATCATGGCACAGGGGTAGTCATTGGAGAGACTGCCATTATAGGCCGTAATGTGCGGTTGTATCAGGCTGTTACTTTAGGTGCAAAACGATTTCCGGTAGATGAGCACGGAGCGTTGGTGAAAGGCATACCACGGCATCCCATCGTCGAGGATGATGTTGTGATTTATGCGGGGGCTACTATCTTGGGACGTATCATTATCGGGCGTGGCTCAATAATTGGTGGGAATGTTTGGCTGACACGCAGCGTGCCAGCTGGCAGCCATATTACCCAAGCACAGATGCGTCATGAAACATTCGAAGGTGGGGCGGGGATATAGGATTATATTTGAGAGATGGAAATGGCAAATAGCAAACTTTTTTTGACACTTGAAGACGCCAAAGAGATCGCTGCAGCAGCAGAAGCGGAGGCCAAGCGCAATAATTGGCCAGTAGTTATTTCTATTGTTGATGAAGGAGGGCATTTACTTTACTTGGTGCGGTTGGATAATACGCAATATGGCAGTATTGAAGTTGCTATACAAAAAGCCAGATCAGCCATTGCTTTTCGAAGATCAACTAAAATACTGGAGGAGCAAGTCAATCAAGGGCATGTGCGTTATTTAAATTTACCTGGGGCAGTACCCATAGAAGGCGGACTGCCTATTGTACTCAGTAGTCAATTTGTGGGTGCGATCGGTGTGAGTGGCGTAAGATCTCATCAAGATGCACAAATTGCGCAAGCGGGAATCGATACACTTAATTCAGATTCTTTTTAATCTGTAATTTTCACAGAGGGAATGGTGTGTAGGCAATTGATTATTAATTAAATATTTTTTTATCAGATTGTGATAGGATTTTTGACTCGTATAATCTATTATTCTATTCTCTGACAATCAAACGACCTGAAAATGTAGAGAAATGGCTTGCAAAGAGTTTACTATGCATACTGTTCCTCAAAATAATACCCTAAACTTATCCGTGACTGCGCTCGTTTCAGTAAAACCCTGCTTAATACCCTTTTAACACGGATATTTTGCTAATACCTGTGAAGGCGGGCGATACGATTGGTTTTGCGTAAATCTATCTCCGGAGCGCTTGTTCCTCAGCTTTTATTCCATTTCTAAATCAAAACTGACTTTTTTGGCTTCACTTTGCCGTATTATTTATACTGTCTGCGGCTCACCTTCGTGTTATTTTTGATTTGGAAATGGAATTACATTGCGAGTCATTGCCATTAAGAGCAGGGAATGTGTGGATATATTTTATTGATAAATTCTTTTTAAAGAATAGTAGGGGCTGTGTAATTTTCAGTTCAACGGTCGTTGATCAATCAAATGAGATAAACTAGCCAACCGTTTTTTTGTAAATATTTGTTAAATATGGATCTACTTACTCAAGGATTGTTGGGTGCCAGTCTTGCTCAGTCAGGTACGCGACAAAATGAAGCGCGTTTAGCTACAGGCATTGGATTTTTCGCTGGGCTACTTGCAGATGCGGATATTCTGATTCAGTCAGCGAATGATCCCTTATTAACTGTGGAATTTCATCGCCATTTTACACATTCCATCTTCTTTGTTCCATTCGGTGGCCTGATTGCAGCACTTATTCTGTGGCCATTTCTCCGGAAGCAGTTATCTTTTTCACGCTTATACTTGTTCTGCTTTTTGGGTTATAGCTTAAGTGGCGTGCTAGATGCGTTAACCAGCTACGGTACTCATTTATTTTGGCCAGTGAATGAGGAACGAGTTGCGCTTAATATTGTTTCTGTCATTGATCCCGTTTTTACTTTGATACTACTAGTCGCAGTCATTTTTACCTACAAGAAGAAAGCAGTCATGGTTGCGAAAATTGGCTTAATTATCGCAACTTTTTATCTTGTGCTTGGTTGGGTGCAGCTCCAACGCGCAGAAGCAGCTGCTGCAGCCTTGGCTGCTTCCAGGGGTCATGTTGCAGAGCAATTGCTGGTTAAACCGACTTTAGCCAATTTGGTATTGTGGCGTTCGATTTATGAAACCGAAGGAGAGTTCTATGTCGATGCGATTCGGGTTGGCCTATTTGCGCAACCTCGCATCTATCCAGGAGAATCAATCAAAAAATTTAAGATTGATCAGTTTCTGAATCATCTGCCTAAGGAATCAACCTTGGCGAAGGATATTTCGCGTTTTACCATTTTTTCTGCTGGTTTTGTTGCTATTCAGCCTGATCGTCCTGATCTTCTGATTGACGTGCGTTACTCAAATTTACCTACGACCATTGCACCGTTATGGGGGATAGAAATGAATCTACAAGATCCTGATCAACATGCACTGTATCAATTATTCCGGGACACTTCCAAAGAAACACGTCAGAAATTTCTAGCTTACCTGCTGGGTGAATCTGTCGATTAAGGGATTAAGGATGGAGTGAAATCACTGATGTGCGATTATTTCCGTTTATCTTTTGGCATCAATTTGAAGGTGTTTTTTCAGAAATGATGCTGCGTAATTCCTGAAATAGGGCCCGGAAGTTTTTAGGAGGTTTTCCTGCAAGTTTTTCTTTGGTGGTATTGCGAACGAGTATTCGTAAACGTTGTAAATCAGCGTTCGGATATTGCTGTCCAAATTCAGTAAAAGCTGTCTCATCTGCTAGCAGACGCTCGCGCCATCGTTCCAAAAGATGTAACCATGCAGTATGGTGTATGCTTGAACTTCGTCCAGAATTAATTTTCTCCTGAATAGGGGCTACGTCAATTTTTCGCATCAGCTTGCCAATATATTGGAGCTGGCGACGATGCGCTTCATGCTTGGTGATACGTTTAGCCTCAAAGATGGCGTCCTGGAGTATTTCTGGTAAACCAAGTTCAGCTATTTGTTGGAGATCAAGCGCAACCAACTGCTCACCGATATCCTGCAACGCATGCATGGCACGTTTGCGCCGTGTTTTACTGAGCGAAGATTCCTGGTCAGCATCATGTTTTATGTTATTTTGCATGGCTAGCTATGTAATGCAATAACGAGAAGCTGTTATCATATCGCTCTTTGAGCGCTAATTTTATTAAATTTACTTTAAAACAATTATATTGACTTCGTTGTGAGTTGATTTTTATCAAGCTAATTTATATGAATAATGATATCTCGTCATCTCAACATTTCTCTTATCCTTTTGGAACGCTTCAGCAGATTGCACGTGATATTTTGGATCATGCCCGGAAAGGGGGTGCCAGCGCATGTGAAGCCAATGTATCTGATGGTTGTGGTTTGAATGTCACAGTTCGACAGGGTACTGTGGAAACTATTGAGCACACTCGAGACAAAGGATTGTCTGTGACAGTCTACATTGGCCAAAAACGTGGTCATGCAAGTACCTCAGATTTTTCTCCACAAGCCATCGGTGATACAGTAACAGCTGCACTTTCTATTGCACGACATACGGCTGCAGATGATTGCGCAGGACTGGCTGACGCGAAGTTGCTGGCCACTTCATTTCCTGATCTTGATTTATATCATCCGTGGGGATTGTCAGTCGAACAAGCGATTGAGCTTGCGCAAGGCTGCGAAGCAGCGGCGTATTCAATCGATAAGCGCATTAGCAACTCGGAAGGAGCGACTGTATCCATGAATACATCACAGTTCGTATACGCGAATAGCCATGGGTTTACAGCGGGGTATCCTATTTCCCGGCATAGTATTAGTTGTGCGGTCATTGCAACAGAGCATGATGCAATGCAGCGTGATTATTGGTACACCGTGGCGCGTGATGCAGCTGATCTAGAATCTATCAATGATGTGGGTAAAAAAGCGGGAAAGCGCACTGTCGCTCGTTTGGGAGCGAAAAAAATTGCGACCTGTGAAGTCCCTGTATTGTTTGAAGCGCCAGTTGCCTCGAGTCTGATTGGACATTTTACTCAAGCTGTTAGCGGAGCCAGCCTTTATCGTAAATCATCCTTTTTGCTGGATAGCCTTGGGAAGCAGGTATTCTCGCCAGATATTCGAATACGTGAAATGCCGCATATTAAGAAAGGACTAGCGAGCTGTGCGTTTGATGATGAAGGCGTCGCAACGCAGGAACGAAACGTGGTTGAGAACGGAATTGTGCAAGGTTATTTTCTCGGTAGCTATTCGGCACGTAAGCTCGGCTTGCATACGACTGGCAATGCAGGAGGCAATCATAATCTGATAGTAGAAAACGCCACACCGCTGTCGTTTCCTGATTTACTCAAGAAAATGAACAGAGGATTGTTAGTAACAGAATTACTCGGTCAGGGTGTGAATGGGGTAACAGGAGATTATTCACGAGGTGCTACCGGTTTCTGGGTGGAAAACGGAGAGCTATGTTACCCAGTTGAGGAAATTACTATTGCTGGCAATTTAAAGGAAATGCTGCGTGGAATAGTAGGGGTGGGGTGCGATAGGATTGTTCGTGGCTCTAAGCAATGTGGGTCGCTGCTGATAGAGCGTATGACAGTTGCAGGGCATTAAACCTAACAATCAGTTGACTTCTTGTTTGAGTAGTTAAGCCCATGGCATATAGAGGTATTTTTGAAATTTTCTTGTCTACCAGAATGGTGAAGCCGCGTCGAAGCATATCAAGCATACCCTATGTCGCTCTAGGCATGAATGTGGCGTTGCTTCCCGCGCAGGGAACGATGCTGCGGCCTCATTGCGCTAAGTCTCGCGCCTGGACTATCATACGCTACACTCTCCAATTGTGGTTTTTGAGCCAAATGGAATATGGAAGATCACTAAAAATTGATGAGCGTTGAATTTTCAACCTTATTTTTAATGCCCCGATTGAAATGGTTATTTCTTTTTTAAGTAAAATAAAAATTCACCGCTCGTTTCAGCTGAGGACAATAGCTGGTTACCCGTTTGTTCGGCAAAGACTTGAAAATCAATGAGAGAAGCAGGATCGGTAGCGACGATTTTTAGTATTTGTCCGCGAGTCATATCTGTCAAAGATTTTTTGGTGCGTAGTATGGGTAATGGACAGACTAATCCGCGTACATCAAGTTCCTTGTCAAAATTCATACTTCTCCTTTTTTATAAGACTTTTACTTAATTTTACCGGCCATGACATAAGGTACCAAGTAATTCCATTTCTAAATTAAAACTGACTTTGTCGGCTTCACCTTGCCTATTATTTATACTGTCTGCGTCTCGTCTTTGCGCCATTTTTGATTTGGAAATGAAATAACCTGATTTCAGATTGTTGGAACCTCCAGCTCAAGATAAGTTACGATAACGCATTTCTTAATCATCTTATTATATGCCAGTTAATATTCCTCCCTTGTTACCTCAACAATTGTTACCGATTCAGGGCATATCTCTGGGTATGACTGAAGCAGGAATTAAACGACCTGATCGGAAAGATCTCTTGGTGATTGCGCTTGATGAAAATGTAAAAGTAGCGGGTGTTTTTACCAAGAATCGCTTTTGTGCTGCACCAGTCGTAGTGGCGAAGGCACATCTCTCTGCGGCCAGCTCAATTCGTGCATTGGTTATTAATACTGGTAACGCTAATGCTGGTACGGGAGAAGAAGGTATCGCCCATGCACGAGCGACTTGTACTGCACTGGCTAAGCTACTTAGCTGCGAGCCCCAGCAAATATTACCGTTTTCCACAGGCGTCATCATGGAACCATTACCTGTTGACAGAATTATTGAGGGTTTGCCTCGAGCCATGAGCGAACTTAAATGTGATAACTGGTTTGCTGCCGCACAAGCGATTATGACGACCGATATTGTTCCTAAAGGTGTTTCCAGTCAGATTCAAATCAATGGCACCACTATTACGATAACGGGTATAGCCAAGGGTTCGGGCATGATTCACCCGAATATGGCAACCATGCTGGGATATATCGCCACGGATGCCAAGATATCTCAATCGTTATTACAGGAGATGGTGCGCCATGTTGCGGATCATTCTTTTAACCGTATTACGGTGGATGGTGATACCTCCACCAATGATGCTTTGCTATTGATAGCAACTGGCAAGGCCAATCACTCGCAGAGTATTGATCGGGAAAGCCCGGAGTTTGGCTTGCTGCAAAATGCCATGACGGAAGTAGCTGTGAAGTTGGCTCAGATGATTGTACGAGATGGTGAAGGTGCAACTAAATTTATTACAGTGCAGGTAGAAAAAGGTAACACACTGGAAGAATGTTCACAGGTCGCTTATGCAATTGCTCATTCGCCATTAGTCAAGACAGCTTTCTTTGCATCTGACCCTAATTTAGGGAGAATACTTGCTGCGATTGGGTATGCCGGTATAGATGATCTCGATGTTAACAATATTCAGCTTTACTTGAATGAAGTTTTAGTCGCAGAACAGGGTGGTAGAGCAAAAAACTACTGTGAGGAGGAGGGGCAGCGCGTCATGAAACAAGCTGAGATTACAGTGCGAGTGATATTAAATCGTGGTGTGGTGGCAACTAGTATATGGACGTGTGATTTTTCTTACGACTATGTGAAAATCAACGCAGATTATCGCAGCTGATTTGTTATGAATAAGCTTGATTTATTCTACGATCGCTTGGATGAGCTGCTTAACCGTATCGAAGCCGTGCTTCCCGCTAAGCGGCCCAATACCGATCTTGATTCTGCGGTAGCATTCCGATGGCGCAAGCAAGCAAATACTGGGTACCTCCAACCAGTTACCCACCCGCATAACATTGTACTTGATGCATTATATGGCATTGATCAACAAAAGCAGTTGATCGATCAAAATACGTATCAGTTTGTCTTGGGCTATCCCGCTAATAATGTTTTATTGACTGGCGCGCGTGGTACCGGAAAATCTTCTTTGGTGAAAGCGTTATTGAACAAATACGCAAACAAGGGGTTGCGGCTCATCGAAGTAGAAAAACACGATCTTATCGATTTGCATGATATTGTTGAGCAAGTTTTTCAGCGACCAGAGCGTTTTATTTTGTACTGCGATGATTTGTCATTTGAAAGCGATGAACCAGGTTATAAGGCACTAAAAGTTGTTTTGGATGGTTCAATTGAGATGGCATCTGATAATGTACTTATTTATGCGACTTCCAATCGTCGACACTTGATGCCTGAAGCTATGCGGGATAATCTTGAGACGCGCCATGTGGATGGAGATATTCATCCCAATGAGACGATTGAGGAAAAGATTTCATTATCAGAGCGTTTTGGCATATGGCTTTCATTTTATCCTTTCGATCAAGCACAATATTTGGAGATTGTTCGTTACTGGCTTGCTTTTTACGGTATCAGAAAAATGGCTGCATCAGCAAGAGAAGAAGCGTTGCAATGGGCTCTTACGCGTGGTTCACGAAGCGGTCGAGTAGCTTGGCAATTCGCACGAGATTGGGCTGGCAAACGTAAGCTTCATCAGCTTTCCCAAAATAACTCAATGTAATTTGTAGGTAAGCAATTTCATGGCTCATTCTACTCCATTAGTTGAAGTGGCTGCGGCAGTCATCATTCGATCAGATGATCATTTTCTGCTAACAAGCAGACCGGAAGGAAAGCCTTATGCTGGTTATTGGGAATTTCCCGGTGGGAAAATCGAAGCGGGGGAATCTGCCTTGCAAGCACTTGACCGGGAGTTGCAAGAAGAGCTCGGCATCCAGATTAAGCAAGCTTATCCTTGGATTAAACGAGTATTTACTTATGCGCATGCCACGGTTCGTTTGCATTTTTACCGGGTGGTTGATTGGTCTGGGGAACCATTTGGGTGCGAGAATCAGTTGTTATCTTGGCAAATGGTCGATAATTTGTCAGTCACCCCTTTGTTGCCGGCTAACTTTCCGGTGGTTCGTGGACTTGCTTTACCATCTATCTATGCGATCACCAATGCATCAGAGTTGGGTGAAGAAGCTATGCTACACAAGCTTGAGCAGGCTTTGCAGCAAGGCTTGAAGTTTCTTCAGATTCGTGAAAAGACACTGACAAGAGATCGGTTTTGCTGGTTAGCAAGCGAAATTATTCAACGCGCGCGTACTTTCGAGGCTAAGGTGGTCATCAATAGCGATATCTTGCTATCTCAGGAATTAGGTGCGGATGGTGTGCATTTAACTTCTGCACAGTTAATGTCGCTCACTAGCCGACCTGATGTAAATTGGTGTGGAGCTTCTTGCCATAATGCTGAGGAACTTTATCAGGCAGAGCGCATCGGTGTGGATTTTGTGGTGTTAGGACCCGTCTTGCCCACTGTAAGCCACCCAGGATTAACTGCGTTAGGCTGGCAAAAATTCTCTTCATTGATACGCGATTGTTCTTTACCTGTTTATGCGCTGGGTGGCTTAGTGCAGACGGATTTGGCTATTGCCCTGCAACAGGGGGGTCATGGTATCGCCATGCTACGAGATCCTTGGCTAAGTAAATGAACGTCATAATTTGAGTTTATTCGCGACTATAAAATTGCAGAATTAACTAAAAGTATCAGATTTCTTGTTAAAAACCCCGTCTTCTTCTTCCTGCTTAGCCTCTGATACACGATAAGATTCTGTTGCCCATTGCGCTAGATCGTGCATTTTGCAACGCTCAGAGCAGAAAGGGCGGTAACGGTTTGTTGTGCTCCAGGTTACTGATTTGCCACATTGAGGGCAATTAACAATCGTTTGTTTCATTACTTTAGAGAATTACAAATTACAATAAGCTAACTCAAAATCAATATCTTCCTCGTAGACATTCATTTTCTGATCTGGTCCAAACGGGATAAAACGAATATTAAGTGCATATTTATTAGCACTAATTTCAGGTACACACGGAATTTCTTTCTCAATTTTCAGGCGCAGTAGCTGCGCTAAGTGACCCGAATCAGTCTGTTGAAATAAGCCTTGGTAAGCGGTATAACGAAAAATTCTTCCGCTATTTCTCAATAGCTTTAATATGATGTTAGAACTACTGCGTATAGGCAATAAAGGAGTGATCCATTCGCTAAAATCATGATGACGCACTTCAGGCGCTATACTTAGCCAGTAATGATAAGATGGTAAATCAAATTCACATGCTCCGCCTGGGAAACTCATACGTTGTTTGATGTTCATTAACCATTCATTATCACGTAGATGCCCACCTATTCGGCCTGAGACATTAAGTAAATCTCGGAATGCAACCGTAATGTCATTGAGGATACGATTTAATGCTTCTTCAGAGATTTCCGGATTCTTGCGTAAACCTTCCAACAAGCCTCTTTGTCGTTCTAGCTCTTGCAGCAAATCCGATTTAATATCGGCACGCCCGGTTACATCCAGAATTTCAAATAACGCGACAAGCGCCGCATGATGTTCAATGGGTGTGGCGCGTGCTAAAAAGAAATCAACTTTGTTAAATAAATCTTCAAGTCGCAACAAAGTGCGAATACGTTCATTAAGTGGGTGTTCGTAGCAAATCACGGTAATTATGTTACTGAGAGTAATAATAGCATAATAGAATCATACGCTATCGATCATCATTTCTGTAGAAAGTTTGATTCTTAAGCCATTACCAATAAGATTAATTAAACAGGTTTATTCAATTTATTCCTTGATAATGCAAGGTATTTTAGGTGGAGTATTTCAATTTGTTTATGCAGATGATCAAGATCTTGATCATTGATAATGATGTCATCCGCTTGTGTTAGACGTTCTTTTCGTGAAACTTGTGTTGCCATAATAGCGTGTATTTCTTGTTCGTCCAACTTGCTGCGAGCAATGGTACGTGAAATTTGCAATTGTTCCGTACAATCAATGACCAGAATTCGATGGACTAGTTCATGAAAAGCCTTTGCCTCCAACAGTAATGGCACAATAATGAGAATATAAGCAGAAGTCGCTAAACGAATACGACGTACTACTTCCTGGTAGATAAGCGGATGCAGGATAGCTTCCAGTTTATTCTTGAAAATTGGATTTGAGAACACCAGCTCACGCATTTTACCCCGGTCTAGAGACCCATCTTTGCTAATAAAGATTGTGCCAAATGTTTTCTTGATGAGGCTCATTGCTTTGCCTCCAGGTAATGTTAATTCATGTGCGATTTCGTCCGTATCAATGATGTCAATACCATGGGCAGCAAAATATTTTGTAGCCGTAGATTTACCACAACCAATTCCTCCGGTTAAACCGATGATCAAAGGCATGCACTAGAATAAACCAAGATAAGCGTGATTAATCTTATTCCCCCAGAATAAGGCAATCAAACCTCCTCCGGCAAGATAGGGGCCAAATGGAATGGTAGTATTTCTCTGAAATTTCTTTGTAATGATTAATATGATACTGATGGCTCCTCCTACAAATGAGGAAAATAGAATAACTAATGGTAACATTTGCCAGCCTAGCCACGCACCAATTGCGGCAAGTAACTTGAAATCACCGTAACCCATTCCTTCTTTGCCAGTAGTCAGTTTGAATCCCCAATAAATAGTCCATAGAACAAGGTAACCGGCAACTGTGCCTATGATAGCTGATCGAATTTCAATAAAACCGTTATCCAAATTAAATAAAAGCCCCATCCAGAGTAAAGGTAATGTAATCGCATCGGGTAATAATTGACTGTCAAAATCTATGAAGGTAAGTGCAATCATTGCCCAAATAAATAACAAGGCGGCGATAGCAGTCAAGCCAAATCCAAAATGCCATGCCGTAAAACCGCTCATAATACCTGTCAACCCTTCGATAATGGGGTAGCGCAGGGAAATACGCGTATTGCATTGTGAACAATATCCTTTCAGGAATAAATAACTGATGATGGGAATATTTTCGAGTGCGGTAATTCTATGCTCACACCGAGGGCAAGTAGAGCGAGGGATGACAAGATTGAAAACCGGTAAATTATGAATATTCTCTCCCCGTAATTCAGCACATTGTTGATGCCATGCTCGCTCCATCATTCTGGGAAGTCGGTGAATGACTACATTCAAAAAACTACCCACCATTATTCCAATGAGGGTGGTAAAAGCGATAAAAATTGCCGATGTATGCTGAAGAGACTCGATTAATGTCATGTATTGTTTATCAGATTGGTTATAAGCAGGAATTAGCCAACGACTTGGCCCATTTTGAAGATAGGTAAGTACATAGCGACTACCATGCCCCCGATGAGGGTGCCAAGGACTACCATGATCACGGGTTCCATCAGGCTTGAGAGTGCTTCCACCGCATTATCTACCTCTGCTTCAAAAAAATCTGCGATTTTACTTAACATGGAATCCAGAGAACCAGATTCTTCTCCAATGGCTACCATTTGTAGAACCATGTTAGAAAATACATTGGTCTGCGTCATCGCATCTACTAAGCTACTCCCTGTACTTACTTCTATCTGAATTTTTTTAGTCGCATCAAAATAAATGTGATTCCCTGCAGCGCCTGCAACTGAGTCCATTGCTTCAACAAGTGGAACGCCTGCAGCAAACATGGTGGAAAGCGTGCGAGACCAGCGTGCCACAGTCGCTTTCCTGATAACATCTCCAAAAATAGGTAACTTCAATACAAGCCGGTCCATAAGACGTTGCATAGCAGTTGAACGTTTCCATACATAAAAGAAAGTATAAAGACCCAATCCTATTCCGCCAAATATTGCCCACCAATAATCGACAAAGAAATCCGAAATGGCCATAATCATTAACGTCGGCGCTGGGAGATCCGCGCCAAAATTCTGGAATAATTCTTTGAAGGCAGGAATGACAAAAATCATAATGACTGCTGTGATGATAAAGGCAACTACTATAATGGATATGGGGTAAAATAGTGCGGATTTAATTTTTCCTTTAATCGCTTGAATTTTTTCCTTATAAGTTGCTAAGCGATCCAACAAATCATCAAGGATACCCGCGGCTTCTCCTGCTGCCACAAGATTACAAAACAAGGCATCAAAGTAGAGCGGATATTTTCGAAAAGCATTTGCCAGACTACTCCCGGTTTCAATATCCATTTTTATATCCATCAACAATTTAGCAACCGCCCGGTTGCTATGCCCCTTGCCTACGATATCGAAGGCTTGTAACAAGGGAACGCCGGATTTCATCATGGTGGCAAGTTGACGCGTAAACAAAGTAATGTCTTTATCCCTAATTGTTCCCTTCGTTTTGGTTTTAGTAACTTTTGTGACCCGGATGCCTTGGCGGCGTAGAGTTGATGTGATAACGATAGTCCCTGCTGCGCGCATTTCCCCTTTCACTACTTTGCCAGATCTGTCTTTACCTTCCCATGAGAAGCTAATTTCTTTGATTTTCTTATCTGGACGTCCTATCACAGCCGACATACTAACCTCCTTGTTATCTCGATATTATTAATTATCTTAAAAGAAGCAGTTTTTTTAGGGTAATTCCATAAAAATTTAGGATTGCTGAGTTGACTGATTTCATCAAAAACAGGTCAAATTTTGGAATTTAACAGCAATTATGAATGATTAATTTAGATTCTAATCGTGGAGAAAATGGTTTTTAACCCTGTAAATATTCGTCAGATTCACGTTGTAAATATGCCTTGGCAATACCGCTACTAATAGTAGGATAAAGTAGTTTGATATGTAGTTCTTGTTTAAGGCGGGTGTTTGTTAAGCGGCGCGATTCATTCATGAATGACATCAGGCTAGGCGATATATATTTATTTGCTTGGAAGCGAGGAATTCTTGGTGGGTGTGGCAAACTAAAATGATCGGCCACCAGATCAAAATAATCGCCCATTTTTAAATGTGAATCATCACTTGCATGATAAATTCTGCCTGGTTTTCCATAATGAAGGGTTGCGACAATGATACGTGCAAGATCATCTGCATGAATATGGTTGGTATAGCTGTCTTCATCTGCTAAAAGTGCGGGTGTACCTTGCCGTAGACGTGCAAGAGGCAAGCGATCAGCCGCATAAATTCCAGGTACGCGAATAATGGAAACTTGCACGTCATTGCGTACCCCCCAATTTCTAATTTGTCTTTCTGCATCAACGCGTCGCCATGCGCGCTCATTAATAGGATGGAGTGGATGGTTTTCGCTTACCCATTCACCTTTGCAATCGCCATAGACTCCACTGGTACTGATATAGATTAGCCGTTGTGGTAGTATTCTTCTTTTTGCTAATGTTCGCCGATGCAGAGTTGCTAACAGATGGGTGGTGCGTGAATCTTTTAAACCATAACCGGGCGGTGGAGCTAAATGGAGTATCGCGTGTGCCATTCCCGCAAGTCTATCGAGACTGTCTGGCTGATCAAGGTCACCATCTATGGGTATGATGTTGTGGGTACGTAATTTACAGGAATTTTCCGGTTTTCGACACAAACCTAGAAGTCGGTAACGTTTACGCAGCAGCGGCGCTACCCGTAAGGCGATGTCGCCACATCCTATAATCAAAAGCGTTTTTTTCATTATTACTTATTTTATCAATAGTTTTTTCATTTATTCACGAGAAAATGTCGTATCAAATCATTATTAAGCCGAGTGATCATATTTTTACTGTAGAACCTCACGAAACGATACTTGAAGCTGCATTGCGACAAGGATGCTCACTTCCTTACGGTTGTCGTAACGGTTCATGTGGGGCATGCAAGGGAAAAATCATGCAAGGTAGAGTTGATTACGGAAGATATAATCAAGAAACGCTTACAGATACTGAGAAGCAGCATGGTGTGGCGTTGTTTTGCTGTGCTAAGCCTTTATCTGATTTGATTATCGAATGCCGTGAAGTAGATGCTATTAAGGATATTAAAATCAGGATAATGCCAAGTCGCGTGCATAGACTAGAACGCGTTGCACCTGATGTTATGATCATATACTTGAAATTACCCACGAACGAACGATTGCAATTTCTTCCAGGTCAATATATCGATATTCTCTTGAAAGATGGAAAGCGTCGAAGTTTTTCGTTGGCAAATGCGCCCCATGATGATGAATTTTTGCAGATTCATGCACGTAAATATCCTGGGGGCGTATTTTCGGAACACGTTTTCTCGCATATGAAAGAGAGAGATATTCTTCGTTTCGAAGGCCCCTTGGGCTCTTTTGTTCTGCGCAATAATTCTGTTAATAATCCCATTATTTTTCTTGCTAGTGGTACTGGCTTTGCTCCTGTAAAAAGCATACTCGAGCATATTTTTTATACTGAGAACATTCACAAGCACAACAGAAAAATGATACTTTACTGGGGGGTGCGTACGAAGGCAGATCTTTATCTAGAAAAATTAGCAAAGGAATGGGAGCAGCAGCATAAAAATTTTACTTTTATCCCAGTACTGTCAGATGCACTACCGACAGATAACTGGACTGGCAGATCTGGATTGGTGCATAGAGCAGTTCTTGAGGATTTTGAGAGCTTGGCAGACTACCAAGTTTATGCTTGTGGCTCACCGCTTATGATTAAAGCTGCTTATCAAGATTTTACACAATTTAAAAATATGCGAGCCGAAAATTTCTTCTCTGATATATTTTCTCCTTCGACAAGCAATCCTGTCGAATAAATTTAAGTATTCAATTTCTTTAATGTAAACCCTAATCCTTTATGGTAATGATCTGCAGCCAGCTCAGGTTTATCCAGTTTTTCGAATAATTGCGCTAAAGCAAGATGAGCGGCACGGCTTGGTTCAATTGACAAGCTTGCCTCGAGATAATTTTGCGCTTTACCCCATAGTTCACAGTAAGTACATAATTTTCCTAGTGTGAGTAATAATTCAGCATTGTTAGGATGCTTTCTTAGCCAACCTTCCGCTCGCTGGATTTGCCAGCTCACACTGCCATCCATGCAATTAGCATAAAGTGTAATCAATTCTGGATCTAACTTGGTATCAATGCTTTGTTCAATAATTTTTTGAGCGGTTGATACCTCATTCAATGCCATATAAGCACGAGCTGCTACTGCAGCCAGTCTGCTATCAAGTTTTTCTCCTGGATATAATTTGTTCCAGTATTTATTAAGTAATTCTAAATCCGAACCATATTTCTTAATATTCTCTACATGAGCATGATGCTTGATTTGTTCGATTAATGCCCTGTCAACGGGATAGCGTTTTTCAAGAATATCCGTCAACTCTAAAACTTTATCCCAATTGTGGGCCATCTGCTGCGCTTTTAATTCCAATTGAAGCACAGCTGTGCTTTGTAGCCCACCCATTGAGTAAAGGGATTGTAAGGCATTTAACGCTTCTTCATGACGTCCCTCTTCAAGTAATAATTCTGCTTGGGTGACCAGCCTTAACGCTTTTTCTTGAGGAGCTTTTTGTTCCGCAATATTTAGATAATGGTCACGTTGTGAATAGTTTCCTTGGCGATGAGCTGCGCGCGCTGCAATAGCAGCATTAATCGCGCTAATAACAGGAGGGCTTTTTAGCTTTAATACTGCTGCTGCCGCTTTCTCTGCTTTATCATATTGCTCCTCCAAAAATGTTTTCACAGCAGCAAGCATCGATTCCCTAATTTTTTTATGATGTAAGTGTCTATTCAATCCCAATATTCTTGCTATCAATCTGACTAACAGATAGAAAATAAAGAAAGCAGCAATCAATGAAATGATAAAAATATTAATCGTAAGCTCGATCCTGTAAGGTGGCACGATCATTAATACAGAGCCGTTGTTATATTGAGCGGCAATCACAACAGCCACTGCCGCAGCAAATAGAGCTAATATCCAGAGCACCAGTTTCATTTACTCTCCTCATCACGTTTAATCTGATAAATATGCACAATATCATGACGTTGTGAAACATTTGATAGGGCCTTATCAATTGTATAATTATGTATTTGATCTAATTGATTAAGTAGATCAGTAACAGATTCTGTTTGTTTGTCATAGTGGCGATTGATCAATTCTTTTGCAGTTTCTAGGCTTGTTTGGAAATTTGTTTGATCGTGAGAAAGCAGGGAAACTTGCGCCAATAACAATTGTAGCTTTATCTTTTCTTGTAGAAGTTCGCGTTGAGAAGGGGATAGCAAAACAATTTCCGGACTATCAACCTTCTGAATAACTATTAATTGCTGAAGATCTCGCTGAATATCATTAATGAATTTATAGCAATGATTATCTTCTGATGCGAATCGTTTAAATGGAAGATCAACTTTAATTAAATGAGCATCCATCGCTAAAGGTAATGCATCAATCTTCTCGAGCAAATTGGAGAGTTTTTCCAGTGCTTCTCGTTGCTCGGGAGAAGTAATCGCTGTTGCACGTAGTTCATTAAGCTGTTGTTGAGTTTCTTGTTGAGCAATTTGCACTTTAGAGATAAGCTGGCGTGGTTTCTTGCCCAAAAAATCAACATTAGTTAAATATTCAGCTATGGATCGTTGAATATCAGTAATCTGACCTCGCCTATCTGCCCATTGCCATGCCAAAAAAGCAATGATTACAAAAATAATAAAAAATAGAACTAAAATACTCAGATGTGATGATTTGGGTGGAGCAGTTTTAATCTCTCTATTCATGATTGTCGAGAAGCTATGCTTGATTTTTAATTGATAGAAAATATTCCAGCAATCCTTGTACTAATCCATCATCTCCAGCAGCAGTAACGTGTATATTGGTAAGGCCAAGTTCTTTTGCAACATAGGCAATGCGTTCATGCGCAGTGAACAAAGGGGTTTTTTTAAGTAATTGTTGGCCAACTTTACCTATCATGTCAAATAAATTATGCAGTCCTTCACTGCTTGTTACTGTAACGGCATGTAATGCATCATTTGACCAACTGTCCAACAGTGGCGATACGTTTATTTTAGGCTTGTCACGGCGATAGCATTCAATATATTCTAAATGAGCGCCTCGTTGAATCAAGGTCTCACCCAATAATTTTCGTCCATCATTCCCGCGGAAAATAACAATATTTTTATTTAACACTTGCTGTAATTCCGGTACTTCGAGCAAGGCTTCGCTGTCATAGCGGCTGGAGGGCACGATGACGTCATTTATTCCGTACTGTCTGAGCTTATTAGCGCTTCCTTCCCCCACTACAGCAATTTTCAGGTTGGGTGGGAATGTTCTGCGAGCCTGGATCAAGGGGATTGCTTTATCAACCGCATTTGGGCTAACGAAAATGGCCAAATCAAATTCATCGAGATGATCAATAACCTTAAGAAGAGGCTGAGGATTATTTGTGGCAGATATCTCCAGAACAGGAAATAATACCGGATTGCCTCCCCTCTTCTTGATTTCATTGATCAGATGGGCGGCCTGATGTGCCGGGCGTGTGACTAAAACGTATAGCCCTGCTAGTGGCTGCGTTTCTGGCAAGTTACACCTTCAATCATGGGATTGCACTAAGGTTGCTAAAATTTCATCAGCACCTTGTTTCCTGAGGCTCTCTGCTAATCGTTGACCAAGCGAAACGCCATCTTCTGGCTTGCCGCTTAATTCATCATTTACCATGTTCGTTCCATCAGGATTGGCTACAAAACCACGTAAGGTAAGTACATCATCCGCGATTTCTGCAAAACCTCCCAGGGGTACTTGGCAACTTCCTCCCAATACTCGGCTCATCGCTCGCTCTGCTTCAACACAATAGGCTGTTTCAGCGTGATGTAAAGGTTGCATCAATAATGCCAAATCAGCTTGATCATTGCGGCATTCTATGCCAAGTGCACCTTGCCCAACTGCAGGTAAGCTTATTTCAGGTTCGATTAGTGAACTAATGCGATAAGCCAGTTCCAGGCGCTTCAGTCCGGCTGCTGCTAAAATGATGGCAGCAAATTGACCCTCATCCAGCTTTCGCAAGCGGGTTTGAACATTTCCACGCAAGGGTTGGACTTGAAAATAGGGATATCGCGCGCGTAACTGGGATTCGCGTCTCAGACTGGAAGTTCCGATGATGCTGCCTGCTGGCAATTCATCAAGATGAGTATATTTGTTTGAAACAAACGCATCACGAGGATCTTCACGTTCAGTGATAGCAGCCAGCATGAATCCTGGTGGCATATTCATCGGTACATCTTTCATCGAGTGAACGGCAATATCTGCACGACCATCTTCCAGTGCTTGCTCGAGTTCCTTGATAAATAATCCCTTACCGCCAATTTTTGAAAGAGAAATATCAAGAATTTGATCGCCTTGTGTGGTCATGCCAAGTATGTTGATTTCGGTTTGCGGGTATAATTCACGTAATTTATCCCGAATAAAATTTGCTTGCCACATGGCAAGGAGGCTTTCACGAGAGGCAATGGTAATTTTAGAAGGGGAAGTAAATGAATTTGACATTAATTATAATATGAAAAGATTACGAAACTTTCAGAAACGAATTATTGTAGCATGATCGATCATGGTATGGACTATAGCATACGTGAATTACTAGAATTTTATTAGATGGGAGATACATTGAGATGAGTTCTGACGCTGGTGTAAGCGTTTATTCTGACAACAATATGAGCGAGGAAAAGGATAAGCCTTTGCGTGAGGACATTCGTATGCTTGGGCGCATGCTGGGGGATACTTTGCGAGAGCAGGAAGGAGATGCAACGTTTGAATTAGTCGAAACCATTCGTCAAACGGCAGTTCGCTTTCGTCGTGAACAAGATCCCAAAGCGCGGCAAGAGCTTGACGCAATCTTGAATCGATTAAGCAATAAGGCGACGATCGCCGTCGTGCGTGCCTTTAGTTATTTTTCACTGCTTTCCAATATTGCGGAGGATCTGCATCATAACCGTCGGCGACGAGCTCATCTGCGTCAAGGATCTTCACCTCAGCCCGGCAGTGTTACGCTCGCACTGGAACGTGTGCTGGCAAGTGGCATAGATAACGCGAGCTTGGATGATTTTTTTGCTAAAGCGATGATCTCGCCGGTATTGACGGCTCATCCTACCGAAGTTCAGCGTAGGAGCATACTTGATTGTCAATTGACTATTCAGCGCTTATTGCAGGAACGCGACCGTATCCAGCTCACTCCTAACGAATTGCGTCACAATGAAGAAGCGTTGCGTGCTGCCATTCAGATTTTATGGCAAACCCGTATGCTGCGGTCGGTACGTCTTACCGTTCATGATGAAATTGAGAATGGCCTTATTTATTATACTTATACTTTCCTGAGCCAAGTGCCTTATATCTATGCCAAGATCGAGGATTTGCTGGAGCGCCATAAGGGTAAAGAGGCTCCCCAGGTAGCCTCTTTTTTGCGTATTGGTAGTTGGATAGGCGGTGACCGGGATGGCAATCCTTTTGTGACGCATCAGGTCATGCTGCATGCGGCAGAGCGTCAAGCCACGCTCGTATTTGATTTTTATATGGACGAAGTCAGTAAGATTGGGCGAACCATGAGTCTGGCTGAGCGCCTGATCCATGTCAGTGAGGAACTTGAGCAATTAGCGGCTGCTTCGCCAGATATTCCTGCGAGCCGCATTGATGAGCCATATCGACGAGCCTTTCTCGGCATTTATGCGCGTTTGGCTGCCACCAGTCGGCAACGGGGTCTTGCCGTGATGCAACGAGAGCAGGTCAATCCAACCGAACCTTATGCCGACAGCGCAGAGTTTGTTCATGATCTTGATATCGTGATCAATTCACTCAAGCAGCACAGATCAGATTGGCTCGCGCGCGGAGCATTGCGCAATTTACGGCGAGCAGTGGATGTATTTGGATTCCACTTGGCCTCACTCGATATGCGGCAGCACAGTAAAGTGCATGAGCAGGTTGTTGCGGAGTTATTTGCGCGCGGTACTCGTCGGGATAATTATCTCGAGCTGTCGGCGAGTGAGCGTATGAAATGGCTATTGGCAGAAATCAGTAGTTTGCGACTCCTTCATTCCCCCTATTTGAGCTACTCCGAACCAACACAAAGTGAATTGCGAATTTTGCAAATGGCAGCAGAAATCCAGCGCCGCTTTGGTCATGCTGCGCTGCCAAATTACATTATTTCCATGACAACAGGTGTCATCAATATCCTGGAGGTCGCGCTATTATTGAAAGAGGCTGGTTTGCTCCAGGCTGGCGAGAATCCGCAGTTGGGTCTGAATATTATTCCTTTATTTGAAACCATTGAGGATTTACGCAGTTGCAGCACCATCATGGATGAATTACTTTCATTGCCATACTATCGTAAATTGCTGGATTCTCGTGGCAATGTACAGGAAGTCATGCTCGGTTATTCGGATAGTAATAAAGATGGGGGATTTCTTACTTCCAACTGGGAAATATACAAAGCTGAAATTGAATTGGCGAAAATTTTTGCCAAGCATAAGGTGGAACTACGCTTGTTTCACGGACGCGGAGGGACGGTTGGACGGGGTGGGGGCCCCAGCTATCAAGGAATTATGGCTCAACCACCGAAAAGTGTGAATGGGCAGATACGATTAACCGAACAGGGAGAGGTTGTGGCGAGCAAATATACGGATCCTGAAATAGGACGCCGCAATCTTGAAACATTGGTGGCCGCAACGATTGAGGCGACATTGCTAAGTCATGATGCCATCCAGGAAAATGCTGCGCGCTATTACCAGGTAATGGAAACGCTCTCATCCACTGCATTTGCAGTCTATCGAAATCTGGTATATGAAACGCCAGGTTTCAAACAATTTTTTCAGGAATCCACCCCGATTCGGGAAATTGCTGGGTTGCACATTGGTAGCCGGCCTTCTTCCCGCAAACCTTCTGATCGAATTGAAGATTTACGAGCTATTCCCTGGGTATTCAGCTGGAGTCTTAATCGTACCATGCTGCCAGGGTGGTATGGTTTTGGTTCAGCGGTTGAAGCATTCGTTCAACAAGCGCAAGGGGAGGAGGCAGGATTAAAATTATTACAAGAAATGCATGAAAAATGGCCATTTTTGCAAACCTTGTTATCCAATATGGACATGGTGTTGGCAAAAACCGATATGGGGATTGCATCACGCTACGCTGAGTTAGTCACGGATGCCCCATTGCGTAACCATATCTTTGGGCGCATCCAAGCAGAATGGGAACGTAGCGTAAAATGGTTATTTGCAATAACAGGGCATACAGAATTGCTGCAGGAGAATCCTACCTTAGCGCGCAGCATTCGTATTCGTACGCCTTATATCGATCCGCTTAACCATTTACAAATTGAGTTGCTGCGTCGTTATCGTGCGGGTGATGATGTGGATCAGGTACATCGCTCCATTCATCTTACGATAAATGGCGTCGCAGCAGGACTGAGAAATAGCGGTTAAGTCAGGCAGCCAAACGGATATAAGAATGTTATGACAATATTTTGCATACGGTTGGAGGCTGTAGATGGGTTGGAGCGTGTATTTTAGGGGAGGTAGCCCTTTTGCGCGGATCGGCTGGAGAGGGATCGTATCAAAGTTTTACAAGGGCGCTATCGAGACACCATTGGGGCGCTATCATCTTTGTGAACCCTTGTGAATATAACCAGTCGCCTCACCTGGCTGCTGCTCAACGAAATACTTGAACGGTTCAAGCCGGTCCCACTTCATCCTACCTTGAACACCTTCATCACTTCATCGTCCAAGTGGTTGATCACCTTCACTGCAATACGGCCTGACTGAGGCTTGGAAAAAGGCCGCGAGCGGTCGCTATTGGGGGTAGTCCACAATTCTTCGTTGATCTCGGCTTTCAAGGTGGTCTTGAGCGCTTTGTACGGATCGTTCTGGCCTAGGAAGTCAGCATGGCGAACGAAAAAGCTTTCGCCGTTATAGTCGGTATCAATAAACCAGCAGGCAATGCCTTCGGCGCCATCACTGCGGATTCACCCGTACTAGGGTCAAACACATCTACTCCGTTTACTTTCACGCGGATAGTACCATTTTCTTCACTGAGGATTTCGATGTCGGGCTCGCCGAAAATGACGAACAGATTGCCCTTGCCGGTGGCCTTGAGTTCGCCGGCCATGTGCAGATCAGCATTCATGCGCGCCTTAAGGATATCGGGATGCGGCCCAGCTTGTGGAACTCGCTGGCCTGCGCCTCGTAGTTGAAGGCGCAGGCAATGAGCACATCAAAGCCGGCATCACCTGCTTCGTGCGCAGCATCGACCAGATCAGGGCGGGAAACGGTACCGAACTCGGGGCCGATGAAAATAACCGCACGCTTTTTGCGCAATTCACCTGCCACACCTTCCATGTATTACCTTCGGCGCAAATATAGTTGCCCGGCCAGCCGATAATGGTAGTGAAAGTAATGCGGTCTTCCTTGTACGCTTGCTGCCGCCTGCGGTTTGAGGTTTTCCAGGATCATCTGCTCGAAGCTATAGCCAGTCGCATAGTCGGCATCCGGTTGTGCCATTTTGTACGGATCGATCAGCTCATCTTCTCATCCACCCCCAGCACGCAGTGGGACTCAGACTTTCTACGGTAAATGGACCGGCCACGCGCACCTTCTTTTTGCCCTCGTATGGCTTGTCGTAGAGATATTCATACTCAGTCTTGGCAGCAATAGAAGCATCGATTTCCCTCTGCCGGGCGATGCGCGTTTGCCACCACTGGACATGTAAGGCTTCCGCTTCTTCCGTCGCCCCGGCGGAGGCCGGGGCCCAGTCTTTGTCGGCTTGCTGGATTCCGGCCCCCGGATGAAGGCACTCCGGGACAGGCTTTGCTGGAACGACTTTGGAGAGGTCGCGTGGAATTTACCATTCTTCTCGTGTTGTGCCCAACACCTTATTCAACTGCGCACGCAGCGGTTCCAGTTTTTCCTGGTATTTGTCCCAAATGATGTCAATTTCGGCATTGTTGGCAATGGATTTCAGCGTGATATGCGTCACGCGCTGATAAATGAAGCCGTGGCGAATGCTGCCGTAGGTGGGTTTGCTAGAAGGTAAGGTGCGCGTGATTTCTGTTTCTTTCAACTGTCCCTCTGGGCTATCGGTTAACAGATAATAGGATTAACGCGCACCCATGATGCGTGCACGCGCCAGTGCCAAAGCAACGCGCGAAGTGTCGATCGTGGTCCAGCGGCGACCCCATTGTTCGGCCATATAAGCGGTGGTGCCGGAACCGCAGGTCGGGTCAAGCACCAGATCGCCGGGATCACTAGCCATTAAGAGGCATGCCTGAAGCACGCGTACGTTTGTCTGCACTACGTAAACTTTATATTGAGCTCCCGTAATCCCTCTGTCCAAATGTTTTGAGTATTAACAGAAGGAGAGTCGTCATAGCCTTCGATATAAAATGGTCTCTTGTCGCCTGGTTTTACATGGCCAGCAAAATACAATCGTTGAAGACCCACTGGATGATGCGTGCGCCAATGTCGGCCAAGGCCTGGAAAGAAGTCTGTACCATATACATGCCATGCTTTGTTCTCTGCTTCACCTCCACTATCCTGAGTAAGCGTGATGTCATCCCTAAAAGGACGCCAATCCTGAGGAATTTTGTCCGGTGAAGCACGCCATTCTTTCGGGATCGTTTCAACTTTACCAGCGGCATTCCATGCTTTTGTGTATTTTGAGTAATCGACTTCCAGAAGGCTTGCAGGCTTCTAGGACTTTCTAAATTTTATGTCCGATTTTTTCTTTGCATACAGCAACAAATAATCAGCGATATTGGCTGTGTAATCGCTTTCTTGATAATGCGTTTCTTGAAAGTTATAAGGCCGATGAAATTATCTTCCTCAAACACCTCATCCATCATCATTCGTACCCGATGCACATTCTCATCGCCAATCTGTACAAAGATCGAGCCTGAATCAGTCAACAAATCGTGTGCCACAGTGAGCCGATCGCACAGATAAGTCAGATAGGAATGAATACCATCGCGCCAGGTATCGCGAAATGCCTTGACCTGTTCGGGTTTGCGCGTGATGTGTGCAGCATTACCGTCTTTCACGTCGCGACTCGTGGTGCTCCACTGGAAGTTGCTGTTGAATTTGATGCCGTAGGGCGGGTCGAAATAGATGCACTGCAACTTTCCGCGCAGTCCTTCGCGCTCCGCGAGGCTTGCCATTACTTGCAGTGAATCACCGAGAATCATGCGGTTAGTCCAGTTTTGTTCGTGCTGGTAGAATTCGGTCTTATCGGCGCCGTCAGGGATGCCGTTGAAGTCGGAAAACAAGTCGAATTGTTCGGGCTGTGTTACATGCTCGTGCGCTTTGGTTTCTTTGAGCAAATCTTCGATCAGTGATGCGCTTCATCATTGAGAATGAGGATGTTTTTCATGCTCATGAGTTCAGGCATGACGCGCTGGATCATCTGGCCTTCGTTTTCAGTGGTCTGGAGATCGCTGCCAGTGCGGCCTTGCAGCAGGGCGCAGTTGCCTTTGGAAAGTGCCACACGCTCACGCAGCTTGAAAGCATGATAGTTGGTGATGACGATCTTGGCCGTTTAATATCCTCCAGAAAATCATGATGCACCAGCTCCCGGCTCGCGTAGTAACTATCCGGGTCATTGGGCAGTAACACGCGCAGACGGTCCTTGATGGTGAGCCCGGGCGCTACAATGAGGAAACCACGTGTAAAGCGTTTATTTGCAGGGCGACGCATCGCATTGATTGTCTGCCAGGCGATGAGCATGGCTATGACAGTGGTTTTACCTGCGACGGTAGCTAACTTCAATGCAAGCCGCTGAATTCCGGGTTGGTATTCCGATTGGCGCTCATCAGGTGCTCGAGGATGCGTTTGCCAGCAACGGAAAGCGAAGCGACCTCAGTTAGCCAGATCGTGGTCTCGACGGCTTCTATCTGGCAGAAAAACGGTCGAATCCAACTAAAGTCATAGCGCCGCCAATGTTGAAGAAGTCGCATGGTTTCCAGAGTAACTTGCCATTGACTTGAGGGCAAGGAATGCCAGGTATCCACAAGTTTGCGGATTTCGTTGATGATGGAAGTGGGATCATACTGCTGCTGTTTCTCGGAAGAAAGCCCTTTCCCTTCATCGAAGATGAGATCTTGTTGCACCGGTGCCGTCTTCTGCTTTTTGGATTTGGGGATGGGCGTAATGAATTCCGCAGGTCGACGGTTTTCAACGATGCGTTGCGTTGGCTGGCCCGAGGAATCCAGCTCCCAATGTCGACAAGGATACTCGTAGGGAGAATTTAGGATGGGCTGATCAAAAAAGGGGTTGGACATATTTTGTGATGGTTTTACAGCCTGAAGCAGGTATCGTTTAACATAAGATAAAGCCTTGTGCTACATGCTTTCAGCAATAAATTTACTGATAAAAGGTTTATTGAGCAGTTGAATGAGCAAATCATCGCATTTTAGGGCGGATTACGAAGAGTGGCATCATTATAGTCGGTTGTTTCCATGTTGCTATACAGCGTATCAGTTGAGCTCCGGAGATTGGCTGCAAAAACTTATCAAATAAGCTTGTCTGTCTTTGTAATGGGTTGCTAGCTGCATAAATACTTGGTTTGGGAGCATAATCAATGCGATGATAGAACCATTTATAATTCATATATAAAAAGAAGTAGGATTCACCCTAAATTGAATGCTATTGCGAGGAGGATGTATGAAAGAAGAAATTAAACAACGATTGCAAAAAACTGAGACATGGATGCGCGGGCTTTATATGCTGTTGTTCATTTTCGTCTATGGCTTAATGGAATTTGTCATTATTCTGGTGATGCTGTTTCAGTTTATTTCCATTGTCCTGTCAGGCCATACTAATGTGCAGTTACTCAAATTCAGCCAGAATCTGGCAGCCTATGTCTATCAGATCATTACTTTTCTTACCTTTAATAGTGAGCAATTACCTTTTCCATTTAGTGTCTGGCCAAGCGAAAAGACCCAATATATTGAAGATGATCAATAACGGATAGGGGTGAGCTACTGAAGAAGAGATCAATGAAAATAACTGCAACCATTTAATATCAGGAAACCATCCATTATGTGAAAAAGAAAAATCTGTGCTGTCAGAACTCTATGCTGTTTTAATAATCTGATACCGTAGCTGAACATGAGTAACGGTATCGTTTATTTGTGTTGAGACTGATTAAATTATCTCAATATTTTCTTTTATTTTTAGAATGAAAATGAAATTAGCGACTGTCGTCAGGCTTTTTCTGCTTGTTGTTCTTACAACGACTTTAGGAATTCATTTTGTCACAGAGCATGTTAATGCAGGCTGGCAAACTGCGAGCCGCGAACCTGTAGGGCTGGCGCCCGATCCTGAACAAACTGCGGAAGCGATCATACAAGTTTATGGTGCGCGTGCTTATGGTTGGCGAGGTTATTTTGGTATTCATACCTGGATTGCGGTAAAACCATCGTTAGCCCGAACTTATACAGTCTATGAAGTCATTGGCTGGTATTTGCGCCGAGGTGGTTCATCAGTATCAATTCATCAGCAACGACCAGACAGACGCTGGTTTGGAAATATGCCCATCCTGCTGGCTGAGAAGCGAGGAGATGGCGTGGATGCATTAATTAACCGTATTGAAGAAGCAGCATTGAGCTATCCCTACGCGCGCGAGTACACCATGTGGCCAGGCCCAAATTCAAATACCTTTACTGCCTGGATCGCGCGCGCTGTACCAGAGCTGGCGCTAGACTTACCTCCCACGGCTATTGGCAAAGATTATCTTGGAAGTAGCATGACTGCGGTTGCCCCCAGTGGTGGCGGTTGGCAATGGTCTTTATTTGGGTTATTGGGGGTCATCGTCAGTCAAGTTGAAGGGTTTGAAGTCAATTTACTTGGGCTGACATTTGGTTTCTCTCACAGTCCGATTGCGATTAAGTTACCACTCATTGGACGGATAGAGCTGAGCGAACAAGACAGACTCGCTGTTTCTGCTCAGCAATTAGAATAGTCTTGTGTAGCCGGTGAAGGTACCTCTGAATTATACTTGCACTACTCATGACGTCAGCATCATTCCATTTCTAAATCAAAACTGACTTTGTCGGCTTAACCTTGCCGTATTATTTATACTGTATGCAGCTCACCTTCGCTTCATTTTTGGTTTGGAAATGGAATAACAAGTGCTGGCGTACAAGTCTCAGACACGTGTCCTTTCCTGGCTGTAGCCTAGCACTCCTTGCAAAATTCGCACAATGTAATAGCTTATCCAATTCAAGGATCGGTTAATCCAGGATTGCTTCCCCCAATAGATTTTTGATACAGGCTTGGAATCTTCCATCGCTAATTGCAGCGTGGTTCTCAGTTCCATGGCAAATGCCTGATCGAGGACCATGACATTCGCTTCTTGCGCCATTAAAAGACTCAAAGGATCGATGTTGGAAGAACCGATCGTTGACCAGTACTGATCAATGACGGCTACCTTGGCATGTAAGAAGCTTTTTTGATATTCATAAATCTTGATGCCGGCATCCAGCAAATTATCGTATAAAGCGCGTGATGCATGATACTGTATGCGATACTCGATTTTTCCTTGCAGCAGCAGAATAACCGATACACCCCGACGGGCTGCATGGATAAGGGCTTGCCGAAAATTTCTGCCAGGAAGAAAGTATGCATTGGCGATAATGATCTCATTGTAAGCATTAGCGATCGCTTTGAGATAAGAGCGCTCAATGTCACGGCGATGGCGAAAATTGTCGCGGATGACAAATGCTGCACGTTCGTTACCAACTGGTTTCGTAATAGGTTGCAATTCGAGATGAGTAATCCAGCGTTTTTTGAAGTGCGCCCAGGCGACCAGCATCCATAAACGTTTGGCGCTAGAATGAATGGTAGTGAGTAAGGGGCCTTCTATTTTTACTGCATAGTCAAAACGGGGTACAGCTTGGCCAGGTTTTTGATGGTCATTGATGATGTTGATTCCTCCCACAAAAGCGATGCGGGCATCGATGACGACTAGCTTGCGATGCATACGGCGTAATCGATGACGCCTGAACCGGAAAGAAAAAACTTCTTTTCGGTAATGCATCACTTGAACACCTGCAGCAATTAAGTTCTCTATTGCTTTTTGGGGAAACTTGAGTGAGCCAAAACCATCTATCAACAGGTGAACGGCAACACCACGCTGGGCAGCACGCTTGAGTGCGTTGGCAATGCTGATGCCTGTCAGGTCGTATTTGAAAATATAAGTCTGGAGATGTATTTCTTTATTAGCCTCATCAATTGCGCTTTCCAGTTCTGGGAAATATTCTGCTCCATTATGTAAGAGTGTTAGCCGGTTACCTTTGATAAACTTGGGTAACTTCATACACGCACAATATTGGCTGACAAGGCTGCATGATCGGAAATTTTCGTCCAAGGATGGCTTTGATGGATACAGACATTTTTTACCTGAAAGCCACGAACATAGATACGATCAAGACGTAATAACGGAAAGATGGAGGGGAAGCTGCGGGCTGTTTTACCGTGCGTCTGTTCAAAAACCTCGGTAAGTTCCAAGTGCTTCATCAGGATGCGGCTGGCTGTTCCGTGCCAGTCATTGAAATCTCCGGCAATTACTAGTGGAGCATGAGGTGGTACGAGTTGCTTGATACGCTTCTCCATTGCTTCGAGCTGCCTGCGCTGGCCGCGCCTGAATAATCCCAGATGAACACAAATACAGTGCAGTGTTTCCTGCCAACCAGGAATACTGAGTTCACAGTGGAGTAAGCCACGGTTCTCAAAACGATGAGACGAAATGTCTTCGTTCTCCCAGCTTACAATAGGAAAACGGCTGAGAATGGCATTGCCATGATGACCTTCGTCGTATACCGCATTCTTGCCGTAAGCAAAATCCTGCCATACTGAATCTGCCAAAAACTCATGCTGGGAGATATTTGGCCAGCTTACAAAGCGGGATGCATGCTTGCTGTGTTCCCCGACCACTTCTTGTAAAAAGATGATGTCAGTGCCGAGCGCGCGCAACTGATCGCGCAGTTCGTGCAATACCAAGCGATGATTGAAATAGGAGAAGCCCTTGTGGATATTGTAGGTGGCAATATGCAGTTTATCGATCATAGACAACTATAAGAAATTGCAAATCACAAAGTTATAACCCTGACGCATTCAATATATCGTATCTTACTACTTTGAAACAGCGAGCATCCTTTCAAGTGTCAATCTGGCAAGTTTTGCTTCATGAACCGGTACCTTGATTTGGTTGACTACATTACCTGCTACCAGATTTTCCAATGACCATGCCAAATGCTGAGGATCAATTCGTGCCATGGTTGAACACATGCACACCATGGGTGACATGAACTGAATAATTTTTTCCTGAGATTTGAATTCTTCAGCAATACGTCCAACCAGATTCAATTCGGTACCCACCAACCAGCGTGTTCCTGCTTTGGCTTCACGAATGGTATTAATAATGAATTCAGTGGAGCCGACATAATCTGAAGCTTTGCAAACTTCAAAACTGCATTCTGGGTGCGAAATGACTAAACCTTCAGGATATTGATTGCGAAATCGCAGGATATGTTGTGGCTGGAACATCTGATGCACTGAGCAATGCCCTTTCCATAGCAAGATCTTGGCTTTTTTGATTTGCTCTTCGGTCAATCCACCCATGGGCTCATCAAAATCCCAAACAGGCATTTGTTCGAGAGGGAGGTCCAATTTGTAGCCACTCCAGCGTCCTAGATGCTGATCAGGAAAAAATAATACTTTTTCCCGCTGGGCAAACGACCATTGCAGAATTTTAGTGGCATTACTGGAGGTACAGACAATGCCGCCATGCTCTCCACAAAAAGCTTTTAAATCAGCACTCGAATTGATGTAGGTTACAGGTGTGATGACTTCATCTGGATCAAGTATTTCAGCTAATTCACGCCAAGCTCTTTCTACTTTGGAGAGATTAGCCATATCAGCCATTGAACAACCCGCTGCGAGATCAGGCAGAATAGCAATCTGCTCCGCGCTTGAGAGGATGTCTGCAACTTCTGCCATAAAATGCACGCCACAAAAAACCAGATAATCAGCATCCGTTTTTGCCGCGAGATAAGACAGTTTTAAAGAATCTCCCGTCAGATCTGCATGCCGATAGACATCTGCTCGTTGATAATGATGCGCCAGGATAACAGCATGTTTCCCTAATTTTTCTTTGGCAGCAGTAATACGTTGAGCACAGGTTTCATCCTGCAATAGTTCGAAGTTTTCAAAGTCGATAGCGTTTGCGGGCATGGTTATTTCAAAATTTGATTAGGAAATGTATTAACATAATCATATTGTGGCAGGGATTCAAGTTTAAAGAGCATAAAGCATAAAAATCTCAAATAGTATCCTTGATGCTTTTTTCTATCTAAAGAACACTTACCAACAATAAAAAACAGCATTTTTGACTGTTTGGTTGATTAGAGTGTGACTTTGATATAATTATCCAGCCAAATTAATTTTAAGCGCTTGGATGACCCCTTTGCTGGATAAAACTAAAAGTGTTCTGCATAAAACGGTTAAGCTTTTTGTGGCTAACGAATATAAATTATTATTTCCAGACAATTTTCTCGTTATTTTGTTCATTACTGTTTCAGTAATAGGCAAAGGAGATTGTCATGGAAAAAAAAGTGGTATCGTGAGATGATCCATCGTCTACTTCCAGGCCCTATTGCTCTTTTGGGGATACTTGCATTGTTAACATTATGGCTGGATCAAGCGATTCAATATCCTAGAACCCGTGAAGATGACGATTCAAATCATCAACCTGACTTTATTATTGAAAATCTTTCGGGTGTCCAAGTAGCTTATGATAAAGCACTTCAGCTTTTTTTTTCCGCAGATGTGATGACTCATTATCCGGCAGGAGATATGTCTTATTATGAACAGGTTGATTTTGCCCGTTTGCAACCGGATAAACCGTTGGTACGTATAAGTGCTGATTATGCTGAGTTTGATGACGGTAAAGATATCTATCTCAAGGAAAACGTATTCATTATTAGAGAAAAAGACTTAGATAGGGTGACAATGCGTACCGAATTTCTGCATCTGATCCCTGATGCTGAAATTGCAAAAACAGATCAGCCTGTAACGCTGGTAAAGATGAATATGATCGTAAATGCGGTAGGGATGGAGCTGAATGATCGAACAGAACAAATCGATCTGAAATCAAGGGTGAAAGTGCAAGTGAACAAAATACATCAGAGTACTGATCGATCTTCGAATAAAAAGCCGCTGACCCAACTGAACCATCGTAAAAAATGAATGTATTTTTTTTCGTCTTTTTGATTATTAGCACACTGTTCTCGGAACACATTCTGGCAGAACGTGCTGATCGTAATAAACCGATTCAGATAGAATCAGATAGTGCTACAGTCGAAGACTATAAACGTAAGGATAACTTTCGCATAAGCACGTTTATAGGTAACGTTATTTTCACTCAGGGAACGCGTATCATTCGAGCAGATAAGGTGATCATAAAAGAGGATCTCAAAAGCTTCCATTATGTGACCGGTTACGGAGATCTTGTCAGTTTCCGGGAGAGACGTGATAGTGTTGACGAATATATTGAGGGTTGGAGTCAACGCGTAGAATATGATGAAAAAACCAATAAAATCGAGTTATTTGGCAAGGCGCAGTTAAAGCGGGGGGAGGATGAAGTGCATGGTGACTATATTTCTTATGATATTATGCGGGATTTCTTCGAAGTTATAAGCCGCAAGGAGAAAAAAGCTCAAGAAAAATCAGAAAACAGAGTGAGGGTGATTATTCAGCCTAAAACAAAGTCTCCCCAAACAACAGATACTGGAGAATAGTTTTTTGTGCTACCGGCATAGATATCTCGGAAAATACTATGAGCGTACTTAGAGCCGATCATTTGATGAAGAGCTATAAATCTCGTACAGTAGTCCGGGATGTATCCTTTTCTATCGGTAGTGGCGAAGTTGTTGGTTTGCTTGGTCCTAATGGAGCGGGCAAAACCACTTGTTTTTATATGGTAGTGGGGCTGATACCAATAGGCAATGGTGAAATTCATTTGGATGACCGTGACTTGAGCAATATGCCGATTCATCAGCGTGCGCGCCTGGGCTTGAGTTATTTGCCTCAGGAAGCTTCCATTTTTCGACGCCTCTCGGTTGAAGATAATATCCTGGCAGTACTGGAGTTGCAGAATTTTAATGCTGCTGAGACTCGGCAACGACTAGATCATTTGTTGCAAGATTTGCATATTACTCATCTGCGGGAGAATCTGGGAATTAGCCTATCGGGTGGTGAGAGGCGGCGTGTAGAGATTGCGCGTGCTTTGGCCACAAAACCAAGTTTTATTCTTTTGGATGAACCCTTTGCAGGTGTAGATCCAATCGCAGTCATGGATATCCAGAGAGTGATTGGCTTTCTCAAAGAACGTGGGATTGGCGTGTTGATCACTGATCATAATGTGAGAGAAACATTAGGAATTTGTGATCGCGCCTATATTATCAGCGAAGGGACCGTACTTGCCAGCGGTAAACCTAGCGAAATCATAGATAATGAGCGGGTAAGGGAAGTTTATTTGGGAGAGCACTTCCGACTTTAATTATGAATATTCGATTCATGAAGCCAGATAGGAGACCGCTGCTTTCTCAGAACTATGAAACCTACTCTTCATCTTAAATTAACTTCCAGTCTTAAGCTTACGCCACAGTTGCAACAGTCAATTAAATTGCTGCAACTTTCTACCATTGAGTTAAATCAGGAAATAGAGCGTATGTTGCAGAATAATCCTCTGCTGGAATTAAGCGATAAGACTGATTATGAACAGGTTCTTGCAGAAGATTTCTCGCTCTCGTTACCCTTAGATAGGACTTCGTCCATTGAGTTGAATGGCGCGCAACATCAAGAGAAGGATGATGAATTGATTTTATCTTCAAATGAAGAGACCTATTGGCTTGGTGATTATGAAATCTTTTCCAGTCATCGAGAAAGCGAGGAAGATGAATGGGATTTTACCCAACAGATGATCAATCCTCCCACTTTGCGTGAACATCTCATTATGCAGATCAGCTTGAGCCAGATCAACGAGCGTGACCGTCAAATCGTGAGGATGTTAATCGAAAGTCTGGATGATGATGGTTACCTTGCGCAGGACCTGCAAGATTTATTTGAGATGTTGCCAGCGGAGTTGGACATTCATCTGGCTGACTTGCAGACAGCGCTTAAATATTTGCAGCAATTGGATCCACCCGGTTTAGGTGCACGCAATTTGCGAGAGTGTCTACTTTTGCAGCTACAAACACTTCCTGAAGAAACTCCTTGTCGTCAAGAGGCGCTTTTGCTTGTGGAGCACGATCTTGAGACACTTGCTTCAAAAGATTTTAAACAGATTAAGAAATTGTTGCATTGTGATGATGAATGCCTGCGTTCCGTGCAGCAACTTATTACTCAATTAAATCCCAAACCTGGTAGTACGTTCAATTCAACTGTCTCGCGTTATGTCATACCTGACGTAATTGTGACTAAGCTTAAGGGAACATGGATAGCCAAACTCAACCCTGAATCAATTCCTCGTCTTAGTATTAATCAATTTTATGCTGATATATTAAAGCGTGATCGAAATGATTCGACTCAAATGTTAATGAGTCAGCTTAATGAAGCCAAATGGATACTTAAGAATATTCAACAACGTTCTGAAACGATTTTTCGAGTATCCACTATCATAGTAGAGCACCAGCAAGCTTTTTTTGAGCATGGCGCAGTTGCAATGCGTCCGCTTGTCATGCGGGAAATTGCAGAAGCTCTAAATTTGCATGAATCTACCGTGTCACGTGTTACCACACAAAAATTTATGCATACACCACAAGGCATATTTGAACTCAAGTATTTCTTTGGAAGCCATGTCGCAACCGATAGCGGCGGGGCCTGCTCTGCTATTGCAATTCGTACCTTAATCAAACAATTGATACAAGGTGAGGATCAGAAAAAGCCGCTTACTGATAATCGGATTTCCGAGATTCTGGCTGAGCAGGGGATTATTGTTGCACGCCGCACTGTTGCAAAATACCGTGAATCAATGCAAATTCCCCCAGCTAATCTTCGTAAAGGGTTTTAATAGCCTCAAAAATATTGATTCTTAGAAAACATAAGTACTCTCTTGTAATTGCAAAATCAACTTTACCGTTAGTGAAGTATTTCATTGGCGATTCTCTATTCCATATATCATCTGGATTTCATCGGCTTTATTAATTTGAGCTCTCGCAATCATGAGAAAGTGTTTAATTCCATTTCCAAATCAAATTGACGCGAAGGCGTACCGCAGACAGGATAAATAATACGGCAAGATGAAGCCGACAAAGTCAGTTGTGATCTAGAGATGGAATAAAAACTAGTGGATTTTAGTTGGAATTATTGTGTTTAGCTTGTGTACTATTTACCTTGAATATTATTTTTCGGATTTATATTTACAATAGAGTTGATGAATTTACTTAATAAACCCATTCACATCTTAGGGATTGGAGGTATTGGCGCAGCGGTTGGTTGGGCCTTGTCACGGGAGGGGTATGCCGTAATATTGGTTGATAGCCATCCTAACAAAGTAGCTGAAGGTAAAAAGAATGGTGTAACGGTAGTTGGAATAGGAACACAAGCTGTACCTTTTATGGCTTTTGATGATTGGGTTGTGCCAAAGGAAGGTTTTATTTTGCTCTGCACTAAAACCTATAATAATCCAGAAGTACTCGCACGTCTGCCTGACGATGCTTTTCTGGTACCGATTCAAAATGGCTTTGATGTGGGTCTAGAGCGGCGCAATCATGCTTGCGAAGGGATTGCCTCTTTTGTATCCGAATGTCTGCGCGATCGTTCCGAAACTCGAATTACAAGACCGGGTAGCCTCTACATTGGGGCACGTCGATCTGTCACTGCTAGGGAATGGGATGAAATAGTATCATTGGCTAAAGCACTGGGAAAAGCTAAATTATTTCCTGTTGAATTGGTTAAAGATATTCGACCTTACAAAGCGACCAAGCTTATGTACAATGCCGCCATTTCTCCGCTTGCGGCTGTGGCTGGCATCGATAATGGATCATTATTGACTGATCAGTTAGCTAAAAAGCTCTTTTTTGGTATGCTGCACGAAAATTATGCCATTCTCAAGCATGCACACATTGAACTTGCTCGCATTGGACCATTTCATCCTGATACCGTTTCCCTCATTCTACGCATTACCGCTTTAAGTAGATTTATGGCCATGTTTTTCCGACCATCACTACGTGGTACCTATTGTTCAATGGCTCCAGATATTTCAGCCCATTGCTGTCGCACGGAAATAGAGGCCTATAACGGTTATCTGATCCGACTGGCGGGGGAGACTTTCCCCTGTCCATTAAACCGTGCTGTATTAGCGCTTTTTGAGCAGATCACTTCTGAAGGTTTGAAACCCCATCGAAAATATTTACAATATTTGGCCGATAGTTTACCAGAAGGTGTTTTTAACTGATTAAAACACCCCAGGAGGAAACTCATAATGACTTCAAATTTCGTACCACCCCCACACGATAATTTGCCCAGTAAAGTAGCGGAAACTGATTTGTCCAGTAAAGTGGCGGAAATAGTCATACGGCTCGGAGTACTGGCGATTGTGCTGGTATGGTGTTTTCAAATATTGCAGCCGTTTATTATCCCATTGGTGTGGGGAATCATTATTGCAGTGGCGATTCATCCTCTTTTTCTCATGTTGCGCAATTTACTTGGCAATCGACGCGTAATCGCAGCAACGCTGCTTATCACTGCGTTGTTGGTGCTATTAATGGTGCCTACTGTCATGTTGACAAAACTGCTGGTGCAAAACGTGGTAACGCTGGCAGAGCAATTTCTCCATGGGGAAGTCATTATTCCACCGACACCGGAAGCTATCAGGAATTGGCCTCTTATTGGTGAGCCCATCGCGAAAATGTGGGATCTTGCCTCAACGAATTTGATTGAAGCCTTGAAGCTGGTGCAACCTCAACTCAGAGCAGCCGGTGTCTGGTTGATCAATGCTGCTGCTAGCGCGGGTATGGGAATAATCATATTTATTGCTGCGTTTGTGATTGCTGGTATCTTATTGGCTTATTCCGAGAGCAGTTATCAGCTCGCCCATAGCATATCCAGGCGATTAGTAGGGGAGCGCGGCGATGACTTCGCCAATCTAGCCGAAGCTACGATTCGTAGTGTTGCTCGCGGCGTATTGGGTGTTGCTGTTATTCAAGCATTGTTGGCAGGCCTTGGTTTTATCTTTGCCGGCGTGCCCGCTGCTGGAATATGGGCGTTATTGTGCCTGATTTTGGCCGTAGTACAGATCGGGGTAGGGATTATTGTTGTTCCAGCTATCATCTACGTTTTTGCAACCGGTGATACGCTTACCGCGGTGATATTCCTAATTTGGAATGCGATGATTATGCTGTTGGATAATGTGTTAAAACCGTTACTGCTGGGACGTGGTGTCGGTGTGCCTATGGCAGTGATCTTTTTGGGGGCTATCGGCGGCCTGCTGATGTCTGGTATTGTCGGATTGTTCGTCGGCGCTATCGTCCTTGCGTTGGGTTATAAGTTGTTTCAGGTCTGGTTGAACATGAAATCAATGTCTCACTAGACCTGTACAGCAAAGCAGCGCAATCTCGCAATCTCTTCTTGCAGGCCATTATGACTTAAGCGATGGGGAAGTCGTGTCCGGTTTGTTCCTCAGGTTTGTGAACAAAATATATGTGCTGACCAGCAGCACCCATAAGGGAAATGCCAGCGGTGTCCAGTAAAAATACCCAGTGCTCAGTAGCAGTAGTAGCGCCATTGCATAGCCGAGAAGCGCAATCCACTGTGGGAAAATCTTGGTACGGACAGCGACTGTACAGATTGAGATCATAAACACCCCCGCCATTTTCACGGCATAAACGTTGACGATCTGATATACCACGGTGCGTCCAAATGTGTAAATGCCCGATTCAACGAATTTGTCGGGTGTTATGCTGTAGCTGATCAGGATGCCTGCCGCAACTGCTCCAGAAGCAAATAGCATGGCTAGAAACAGCAAGCCGCTGCCGAAGAATACAGTCGAGAAAAAGCGGTCTTCATAGATTCCAATTCGATCCCGCAGCACGCCGATGAACCATAAAAAGGCAATGCCTGCGAATGGCAGCAGATACAATGCCAGATTGACGGCCTTCCAGCCCCCTGCCAGCCATGCTCCAGCATCATGCGGATCTGCTGGCACCGAAACTCGAAAGAGAACGAGGCTAGTAATATACAGCATGGAAAACAAAATACCCGCAACGGCGGCTGCGCGTGGGGTCTTCAAACGATTATCAGTGAGGGTTTTTTCTTGCTCCATGATTTAACTCTAGGAAGCATATTGCAATAACTGACCTTCGCAGATGGACGGTCAGAGTAGGTTTTAGCTAGTGCAAAACAATACAGGGTTGCGTTTTTTCTCTGTCCAATGCACACTGAGAATTATAATTCTGGGCGTTAAGCGCTTTTTAATCTATTGCTCGGCAAATTCATCGTGTAATAAAACTTGGGTAATTCAAATAGTCGAAGCAGAGACCCACTGGTGGCTAAACAAGTAACGCTAATTTTGGAAGACCAACATAGTACTACTTATTATTTTTGTACTATGTTGAGTTTATCCCGGATAAAGCCAGCCTCCGCTTTGCTTTTATAGATTAATTGATCAAGTATTTTCTACTGTTAGTACTTGATTTCCCGTCCTTTCTCACGCGCATCCTGCTTGGTTTCTCGCTTATCCTGCCGACATTCTGGTCGACTCTTCTCATCTCCTGCACGGCATTCCGCCTTGGTTTCTCTTGCTTGCTGACGTCCTTCCTGTCTTATCTCTCTTGCTTGCCGACGTTGCTCGCCTTGTTCGGTTGCGTAACTTGTTATCGGTACTATCAATATTGCTGATGTAATTGACAAACTCAATGCAACAAGCTGAAAACCAGTTTTTCGATTCATATTCCTGCTCCTTGATATGAGATAAACATCACGCTAGCTGTCCAGATAAACCATTAATACCAGCTATATTCGACCGTACACTCATCAGGATATCTCTAAGTATTCATTCGATCTATCCGTATAGTTTTAGAAAAAGTATACTTTTATTAAACTTTGACACTTTAGAAGCTTATCGAAAAAGGCTAGTTAAAAAAATACGTGCAAACACTTATGTTATAAGTTTGAAGGAGTAAAAGGTTATATTGACACATTCATCGTTTAAGAAAATCAAGAAGTTTTTTGGGATTGTCAGTGATAATACCATCCACCCCTTTTTTAATTATAGATTGCCAATCTTCCTTTGTGTTGGGAGTCCAGGGAATCACGCGGGCTTCCATTTCGTGGATCTCTGCCACATCTTGAGCCGTCAGCCACTCATAATTTGGCGAAAGAATTTGTGCCTGATAGGCTTTCATTAACTTTACTAGAGCGCCTGCTTCTGCGGGCCTATCTTCAATTAAAATAGAGAGAGGTAGCTTAGGTTCTAATTGACGTGCGATTTTTAACGTGCGTAAATCAAACGATTGCAAAATCACTCGATTCATGAGGTTGTGTTTTTTTACAACCGCCAACACAAGCTTTACAAATTTGTCGGGTGACGGCGAATATTCAGGGTGAGTCTCTTCACTTTTTATTTCAATATTGAAATGCACTTTTTTTGCGGTGTGAAGCTTTGATTTCTCAACCATTTCAAATACCTCATCGAGGGTTGGAATAGGTGTTTTTGGTTGAGCTATTTGCTGAGGAAAGCTGGGGTTGACCAATGAACCGCAGTCATACCCTTTTAACTCCTTTAATGTCAGTGAACGAATGAGAATTTGGGCTGTAAGTTTCTTTCCTCTAGGATCCAGGCAAATATTGGGGTTTAATGCCGGATCATGATGAACGACTACTTGGTCATCTTTAGTTATGAGGGTATCTAACTCCAAGGTGTCTACACCCACTTGCAGCGCATACTCAAAGGCTGGGAGAGTATTTTCTGGTCGCATCCAACGAGCACCTCGGTGCCCTTGCACTTCAAGTGCATAGGCAGACTCAAGAAATGAAATTAAAAAAGCACCCATCAGTATTCCTCTTTTCATTTTTTATGCTCTTTTTAAATCGAGTGGATAAGCAAGGCCTGTACTCTAATTAGCAGCGTGATCATAAATACCGGACTCCATCTACGGAATCTGGACAATGCGCTACTTTACTGCTGTAAAGTTAAACTGGTAGAGTCTTCATCATTAATCAGATCCGCAAAAATTCCTGCTGATTTCAAAATTAGAGGCATGATGCAATGGGTCATCACATTAAGTACATAATCTACTGATTACTGATTTGAAGTATAGATTAAGTTAGAAAAGAATTTGCTGATCGCTTTTTAATAAAGATTATATTTACGTACTTGCATGTATTTGTTTACTTTCGTTTTTTCGATATCTTATTAATAGATAAGTAGGAAAGTATTGAGTTTAACATTCATTTAACCTGCCTAAAACACTCAAGATTACCCTAATGATATGATTATGATCTCATTGATACAATGGATCAGCTGAAGATCAAGGATCAACGAATAATAAGGAACGAAGCGCCATGATGAAGAAAATGGTTAAAGTAATTTGTTTAGTCGCGGCATTAGTTTATTTGCTTTCAGCCTGTTCAACTACCCAGAAAATGACAAATTCTCTTAGGACGGCGACCGAGCAGTTACTAATCAGTGAAGCAGTGATGCGCAGTCTTTCCAAGCGACCCGAATCGGCTTTGCCTATTCCGCAGGGTGCAAATGTCAAGCTTGATATTTCCGGAATAAGTCTGGATAAAGATTTTATACTAGGCGTGGTTGCTGGGTGGTTGGGACAACATGGCTACATGGTTCAAGGAAGTGCAGAAAATGCTACCTATCGTATTAATATAGTGATAAATTCGCTGGGAACTGAATTGGGAAATACTTTCGTTGGAATCCCTCCAATTCAAGCTTCTTTAATACCTATTTCACTGCCTGAATTAGCGATCTATAAAGCTGAATACCAGACTGGATACGCAAATTTCTATTTTGATATTTTTGAGTTGCCATCTAATCGATTTGTTGCGTCATCTTCACCGTTTATTGCTGACACTTTCTTCAATGCATACACCGCATTGTTTGTATTCACTCATAAAAGCACAGATCTAGTTTCTCCTCTGCCTCTCCGTTAATAAAATTAACTCGTAAGCCAAATAAATAGCAGCAGCCTGAATAAAAAAACAACTATCTCATAATCATGGGACAGCTTGTTCGCCAACCTTAGGTGAGTATCTTATTGATTGATTCATAGCTCCATTCTCTTGAGGAGCGGAGTCTCCAGTAAACTTGGGGACTTCAGTTATTCCTACGTGTTCACACGTATTTTTTTTGCAAGGATATTTAGATAGGATTTTCATAATATCCCTTCGCTTTATTAAAAAGGAGTGCTGATGATGAACTACACCGCACAAAAGCCTACAACTGCCAGCAATCCACTCAGTACAGAAGAGTTGCGCGCGATGAATGCTTGGTGGCGCGCCTGCAACTATCTCTCAGTAGGCATGATTTATCTGCGAGACAATCCACTACTCAAGGAACCGCTCAAGATCGATCATGTCAAGCATCGACTGCTCGGACATTGGGGTGCGAGCCCGGCGCTATCGTTTGTCTGGTTGCACCTTAATCGAGTCATCAAGCGCGACGATCTCGACATGATTTTTATGGCCGGGCCTGGACATGGGGCGCCGGGCGTTATCGGGCCTACCTATCTAGAAGGTACTTATTCCGAGGTTTATCCCGATAAGAGTGAAGACGCAGAGGGGTTACGCAAGTTCTTGAAACAATTCTCCTTTCCTGGGAAAATCGGTTCGCACGTGACTCCGGAAACCCCCGGTTCCATTCACGAAGGTGGCGAATTGGGTTATAGCCTATCCCATGCTTATGGTGCATGCCTGGATAATCCCGACCTCATCGTTGCCTGCGTAGTGGGTGATGGCGAGGCTGAGACAGGCCCACTTGCTACCGCTTGGCATTCAAACAAGTTTATTAACCCGATCCGCGACGGTGCCGTACTGCCGATTCTGAATCTCAATGGCTATAAAATTGCTAATCCGACCATTCTTGCACGCATCAGTCCTGACCGGCTGGCAGCACTTTTTCACGGCTATGGATATACCCCCTATTTTGTTGAAGGCGATGATCCTGATTCCATGCACCAGATAATGGCGCAGACGCTCGATACGGTTATCGCCGAGATTCGCGCTATCCAGAAGTCAGCGCGCGAGAGTGGTAAGGCTGAGCTGCCGAGCTGGCCTATGATCGTTTTGCGTACACCCAAGGGCTGGACTGGGCCCAAAGAGATCAATGGTCACAAGGCTGAAGGATCGTGGCGCTCGCATCAGGTGCCTTTCTCGGATGTGCGCACCAATCCCGCGCATTTAAAGCTGCTGGAAGACTGGTTGAAGAGTTATAAATCTGAAGAACTATTCGACGCAAACGGCCGGCTCATACCAGAGCTGCGTGCGCTCGCTCCACAGGGACATAGGCGCATGAGCGCCAACCTCCATGCCAACGGTGGTCTGTTGCGCAAAGATCTTAAACTGCCGGATTTCCGTAACTATGCAGTCGAAGTCAAGGAGGCTGGTAAAGTACTGTATGAGAACACCAAACCACTTGGAGAGTTTTTGCGCGATGTGATGCGCAATAACATGACTAATTTCCGTGTATTTGGCCCCGATGAGACAGCATCCAACCGCCTGCAGTCGATCTACGAGGTGAGCAAGAAGGTTTGGATGGAGGAATTGTTGCCAGAGGATGCAGATGGTGGTGAATTGTCCCGCGATGGACGGGTGATGGAAATGCTTTCCGAACACACGCTGATTGGCTGGTTGGAAGGTTATCTTCTTTCCGGCCGGCATGGTTTTTTCCATACCTACGAAGCTTTCGCTCATGTCATCGATTCCATGTTTAATCAGCACGCTAAATGGCTGGATATTTCGAAGAACCATGTCCCATGGCGCGCACCGGTGGCGTCACAGAATATTCTACTATCCTCCACCGTCTGGCGTCAGGATCATAACGGCTTTTCGCATCAGGATCCCGGTTTTATCGATCTGGTGACCAACAAGAGCCCAAGCGTCACGCGTATTTATTTACCGCCCGATGCGAATACCCTGCTGGTAATTGCGGATCAGTGCTTGCGCTCAACCGATTGCATCAATGTGATTGTTGCCGACAAGCAGAAGCATTTGCAATTCACCACCATTGAGGAGGCGATTGTGCATTGCGCCAAGGGTGTTGGGATTTGGGGTCGTGCCAGCAACGATGAAGGGGTGGAGCCGGATGTGGTGATGGCATCCTGCGGAGACGTAGCTACTCAGGAGGCGCTTGCCGCAACGGCTTTGTTGCGTGAACATCTTCCTGATCTGAAAGTACGCTTTGTCAACGTGGTGGATCTCTACAAAATGCAACCGATAACGGAACACCCATGCGGCTCAACCGATCGCGAGTTTGACAGCCTTTTCACGACCAACAAACCAGTGATTTTTAATTTCCACGGTTATCCTTGGTTGATTCACAAACTCGCTTATCGCTTTAAGAATCACGAAAACCTGCATGTGCGCGGCTATAAAGAGCGTGGCAACATCAATACCCCGCTAGAACTTGCGATTTTGAATCAGGCCGACCGTTTTACGCTGGTGATCGATGTCATCGATCGGGTTCCTGGGCTTGCTGCCAAGGCGGCGCATCTAAAGGAGCAGATGAAAAATCAGATCATCCTCAATCTGGCCTATGCGCATGAGCATGGTACTGACAAGGATGAGTTCACCAACTGGGTATGGCCTCATTGAGGCCAAGTAACATGAGTAAGCAATCTTCTTCATCCATTACAAATGCGACAACTGTCAGCCTGGCTGACGAGGAGGCGGTGAAGCGCATCCTTGTTGAGACGATTTTTGGGCTATGGGCAGCGGTAAACAATCTCACGCGTTTACGACCTTCCAGGCGCGAGCGCTATCGCGTCACGATTTTTGGTTCGGCCCGCACTCAACCTGGTCACTGGGTATATAAAGAGGTTAAGCGCATGGCAGAGGCACTGGCAGCCATGGGCTGCGATATTGTGACAGGTGGGGGGCCAGGTTTGATGCAGGCGGCCAACGAAGGTGCGGAAGCAGCCAAAGCGCCGGAGCGAGTACATAACATTGGCATTCGTGTGAAGCTGCCGTTTGAGCAAGAGGTCAATCCATTCGTTGCGGAGGCTTTCGAGCATCAGACATTTTTTACCCGCTTGCAACACTTCGTCCTGCTGTCCGATGCTTATATTGTCGCACCGGGTGGTATTGGCACGGTGCTTGAGTCGACAATGATTTGGCAACTGTTGCAGGTGAGGCATCTGCATGATACGCCGCTGATTTTTACCGGTCCGATGTGGCGAGGACTGGTCGACTGGGCGACGAAGATGATGTTGCGCCAGGGATTCGAATTGGCTAACGCCGAAGACATGAAGATACCGTGCTGCGTGGATACCGCTGATGAGGCAATTACCATCATCCGAGAACACCATGCACGCTGGCTAGCCGAGTACGCTGAAAGTAAGACTGCTAAAAATTGAACACTGAAGTAGTCGAATGGATACATGCTTATTGAGAAGAATTTTGTAACGGAATAAGAATGGCCGGAAGCGAGCAAATCTCATTCCATTTCCAAATCAAAAATGACGCGCAGGCAGCAGCGGGCAATATCAATAATACGGCAAGGTGAAGCTGACAAAATCAGTTTTGATGTAGAAATGGAATCAAAATGACTATAAAAGGAATCCACCATCATGGACAGCAAACCACCCCCGAAACAAATAAAAATTGCCCCCCCAGTTACCACCACGGGTCTTACAGACGTGGATGTTCGCTCTGGTATGCAGGTCGCTGCGCTCAAACAAGCCGTGACCGATCATCTGCGCTATTCCATCGGTCACCCACCGGTGGCCACGACATTACATGATTATTATTATGCGCTCGCGCTGGCAGTACGTGATCGCATGCAGCACCGCTGGCTGAACACCCTACAAACTAATTTCGATCTCAAACGCAAAATCGTCTGTTATCTCTCAGCGGAATTTCTCATGGGGCCGCATCTAGGCAATAACCTATTAAATCTCGGCATTGAGCAAGAGGCCCGCGCTGCACTGGCTGAACTCGGCCAGGACCTCGACATCGTCCTTGAGTGTGAGGAGGAGCCGGGATTGGGCAATGGCGGTCTGGGAAGACTCGCCGCTTGTTATCTCGATTCGCTGGCAACTTTGCAACGTCCGGCTGTTGGCTATGGTATTCGCTATGAATTCGGCATCTTTGACCAGGAGATTCATGATGGCTGGCAGGCGGAGATAACAGATAAATGGTTGCGCTATGGCAACCCGTGGGAGATCGCAAAGCCAGAAGTTGCTCACTATGTCAATTGGGGTGGCCACACCGAATATTATCGCGATGAAGCGGGAAACGATCGCGTGCGCTGGATGCCATATCGAGTGGTAAAGGGCACTGCCTACGACACGCCAACTCAAGGCTATGGTGTTAACAACTGCAACACCTTGCGGTTGTGGAGTGCCGAAGCAGTAGAATCTTTCGACTTTCAGGCTTTCAATACGGGTGATTACTACCAGGCGGTAGAGGACAAGATAATTTCCGAAACAGTAACCAAGGTACTTTATCCTAACGACGAGCCGCAGATCGGCAAGCACCTACGCTTGGGTCAACAATATTTCTTCGTTTCCTGTTCGCTGCAGAATATGCTTCATATCTTGTCTCTCTCAGGCGTACCCGTGGAGAATTTTGCAGAACGTTATGCTGTGCAACTCAATGACACGCATCCCTCCATCGGGGTGGTTGAACTAATGCGCTTGCTGGTGGATGAACGGCGGCTGGACTGGGATAAGGCCTGGGCTATCACCGTTCAGACTTTTGGTTACACGAACCACACGCTGTTACCCGAGGCATTGGAAACATGGCCATTGCCGATGTTCCAGGCGTTGCTGCCGCGTCATCTGGAAATCATCTACGAAATTAACCGTCGTTTTCTCGATGAGGTGCGTGCGCGTTTTTCAGGGGATGAAGCGCGTGTGGCAAGGATGTCCTTGATCGGCGAAGAGGGCGAGAAGTGCGTTCGCATGGCACATCTCGCCGCTGTCGGCAGCCATGCCATTAACGGTGTCGCTGCACTGCACTCTGATTTGCTCAAGGCCAGTGTGTTAAAGGATTTCTACGAGATGTGGCCTGAACGCTTCAGCAATAAAACGAATGGTGTTACACCACGCCGTTTCCTGGCACTCGCTAACCCGGGATTACGCGCCTTGCTCAATGAGGCACTTGGCGAGCAATGGCCAGTGAATATGGAGCAGCTGCACCAACTGGAAGCCAAGGCCGATGATGCCGCTTTCCGGCGCAAGTGGCGTGCAATCAAAGAGGCTAATAAGAAGCGCTTAGCTGACTACATCCTAGCACATACCGACATCGAGCTTGATCCCACTTGGCTGTTTGACATTCAGGTCAAGCGCATTCATGAGTACAAGAGACAGCATTTAAACGTGTTGCATATCGTCACGCTTTACCGTCGCCTAAAAGAGAATCCAGGGCTCAACATTTCCCCGCGCGCTTTTATTTTTGGCGGTAAAGCCGCACCCGGCTATTTCATGGCCAAGCGTATTATCAAGCTCATCAATGGTGTGGCCGAGACAATTAATGCTGATCCGGATGTGAATACACGCATGAAGGTAGCTTTTGTGCCTAATTTTAACGTCCAGAACGCTCAGCTCATTTATCCGGCTGCCGATCTGTCAGAACAGATTTCCACTGCCGGTAAAGAAGCTTCCGGCACCGGCAACATGAAATTCATGCTCAACGGCGCGCTCACCATTGGTACTCTCGATGGTGCCAACGTGGAAATACGCGAGGAGGTCGGTGCAGAGAATTTTTTCCTGTTTGGCCTGACTACCGAGGAGGTGGAGCATATTAAGCGCGAAGGGTATCACCCAACTGACTGCATTGCCAGCAATTCTGAATTGCGTACAGTGCTGGAACTTATCAACAGCGGATATTTTTCCCGCGGTGATGCCGAAGTATTCCGTTCTGTAGTCAACAACCTGACCTATTCCGATCCGTTCCTGGTGCTGGCTGATTATGCCGCCTATGTCGCGTGCCAGGAGCGAGTAAGTGCTGCATGGCAGGATAAGGAAAACTGGACACGCATGTCTATTCTCAATACCGCACGCAGTGGCAAATTCTCCTCCGATCGCGCAATCCGTGAATACTGTGATGAAATCTGGAATGTACAGCCAGCGACGGTGAAATTATAAGGCTGGTCGTTATGTTGCCACAAGGTAAAGGAAGCACACAAGGGAAGAGCAACGCAGGCGAAACCAATTTGGTCTCACCAATTCACGTCAAGATTTCCCCACCATTTACGGTTAGACCAGGAAGCCGATTTCCGCCCGGTGCGACTGTCAGTGCGGAAGGTGTGAATTTCTGTATCTTCAGTCGACATGCAAAACGGGCGGAGCTGCTGTTGTATGCAGCTGCGGATAGTTCAATGCCATTTCAGGTGATTCTTCTCGATCCAGAACTTAATCGCAGTTTCTTTTTCTGGCATGTGTTCGTCGAGGATTTGCCAGCCGAGACGTATTACACTTGGCGTATGGACGGTCCCAGCGATACCGCTGCGACTGGACGGCGTTTCTACCCCAATAAAGAATTGCTCGATCCTTGGGCAAAGGCGGTGAGTGATACGCTATGGAACCGCAAACCTGTCTGCAGTGAGCAGGACAGTGAGGCGAGAAGCTTGCGGGGGATTGTTGTCGAGCCACTCCCAGGAATCTCAACTGGTGCAATGCCGCGCTGGAAGGAGCCCGACTTGGAAGGGGCGATAATTTATGAGCTGCACGTGGGTGGTTTCACTCGTCATCCTTCCGCCGCAGTAGCTTACCCTGGCACTTTTGCTGCACTCAAGGAAAAGATTCCCTATCTGCAGGCACTTGGGGTCACTCACGTCGAGCTTCTGCCAGTGATGGCGTTCGACACGCAGGATGTTCAGCCTGGCGTTGCAGCTCGTGGGCTGCGCAATTATTGGGGTTACAGCACGCACAGTTTCTGGGCGCCACATCCTGGTTATTGTATCGATCCAGTACGTGTCACGCGAGAGTTTCGCGACTTGGTCGATGCATTGCATGCAGCTAATATCCGTGTGCTATTGGATGTGGTGTTCAACCACACGGCAGAGGATGGAGAAACTGGACCTGTGATTCATTTCCGGGGGCTTGCCAATGACATTTTTTACCATCTCGATGTCAGTGACCGGCGTCGCTACCTCGATTTTACTGGCTGCGGCAACACCGTGAATTGTAATCATCCGATGGTAACGGCATTTATCGTGCACTGTCTGGAATATTGGGTGGAAATACTGGGGGTGGATGGATTCCGTTTTGATCTTGCCAGTGTTTTTGCACGCGGTGACAATGGTTTACCGCTAGCTAACCCACCCTTGCCCTGGGCGATCGAGTCCTCGCGCATACTCTCCCAGGTTCCGTTGATCGCCGAGGCTTGGGATGCAGCCGGTTTATATCACGTGGGTGCTTTTCCCGGCATGGCCTGGTCTGAATGGAACGGTCAATACAGGGATGTGATGCGGCGCTTTGTACGCGGTGATCCCGGGCTCGTGGGTGAAGTGGCGACACGCATTTCTGGTAGTGCCGATCTCTACGCTCGCGACGAGCGTAAGCCGACCAACAGCATCAATTTTATTACCTGCCACGATGGATTTACCCTTTATGATTTGGTGAGCTATAACAGCAAACATAATGAAGCTAATGGGGAGGATAATCGTGATGGCAGCAACGACAATTTAAGCTGGAACTGCGGGGTTGAGGGCGAGAGCGTCGATCCAGCAGTACTCAAGCTACGCTTGCAGCAGGCGAAAAATTTACTGGCCATTCTCATGCTATCACGTGGTGTACCTATGCTGCTAGCCGGCGACGAAGTGCTGCGCACCCAGCATGGTAACAATAATGCTTATTGTCAGGATAATGATCTCAGCTGGTTTGATTGGCGACTTACGGAGCACAATGCCGATATGCTGCGTTACACACGCGAATTGATTGCGCTGCGCCGGCGGCATCCCAGCCTGACTAGCAATCGCTTCTTTACTGGCTCACTCGTGCCTGGCCGCGATAGGGCTGATATTACTTGGCACGGAAGAAGGCTCCATGAGCCACTCTGGCATGATTCGCAAGCGCGTATTCTGGCTTTCACCATCGCCGGTCAGCGTGAGGACGAAGAGGACCTGCACGTAGTACTGAATATGTCGGATCAGCCATTGGGTGCACCTTTGCCATCCTTGCGTTCCCGATGCTGGCATCTGGCAATCGACACAGCCCAATCAGCGCCTGCGGATATCTTTGTTCGCGAGAATCAGATGCCGGTGGGTGCGGAACTCTATCCAGTCGGTCCGCATAGTGTGGTCGTGCTCGAGGCACGTGCATGAGCAACAGTATCATTCTGGTGATCAATGCAGGTTCATCCAGTCTGAAATTTTCGGTGTTTCGTGTGAATGGCGCTGGAAATTTGCAAGCGGTAGTACGCGGGCAGATGGATGGTATCGGTACTCGTCCGTGTCTGAAGGCAAAAGATGGCACAGGAGCGCTGCTGGTTGAATCCGATTTTACAACTTCGGAAGCTGCTACAGTGGCAGACGCCATCACGCTCGTCGGCACCTGGCTGCGTGAGCACTTGCAACATGAGTTGCTATTCGCCGTGGGGCATCGGGTGGTCCATGGCGGCACCCAATTTTCCCATCCTGTGTTGGTTAATTCCGAGGTATTCACGACGTTGGAACAGTTGATTCCGCTCGCTCCTTTGCATCAGCCCCACAATCTGGCAGCGATCCGTGCGATACGCGAAAGGCAACCGCAGGTACCGCAGGTTGCGTGTTTCGATACGGCATTTCACCGCACCCATCCGCAGGTTGCTGATCTTTATGCATTGCCCTGGAAATACTATGAATCCGGAGTGAGACGCTATGGTTTCCACGGCCTGTCATACGAGTATATCGCGCTCATATTGCCGAAGATTGCCCCCGAGATTTCTAAAGGACGGGTGATCGTGGCCCATCTTGGCAGTGGGGCAAGCTTGTGTGCCCTGCAAGCCGGCAAAAGTATCGATTCGACTATGGGTTTTTCACCACTCGATGGCGTACCGATGGGGACGCGGCCGGGTGCGCTTGATCCAGGCGTATTGCTGCATCTCGCCAATCAGTGTGGCTTATCAGGTGTCGAAATGGAAAAGCTGCTGTACAAAGAGTCGGGATTGCTTGGATTGTCTGGCATCAGCAGCGATATGCGCATCTTGCTAGAAAGTCACGATTCACGCGCGCAATTGGCAGTTGAGTATTTCGTGTATTACACCGCCAAACAGATCGGTGCGCTCACCGCGGTGCTCGGAGGAGTGGATGGTATAGTGTTCACAGCCGGGATTGGCGAGCATTCACCGGTGATCCGTGCGCGCATTCTGCAAGCTTGTGCCTGGTTGGGTGTGTCGGTCGATACCGCCGCCAATGAGCGCGGTGGCCCGTGCATCTCGTCGGCGGACAGCAGGGTTTCAGTCTGGGCGATACCTACTAATGAAGAATTGATGATCGCACGCCATACACTGGGGCTGATAAACAGTAGAAAGGGTGAATATGTTGAGTGACTGGATACCTCTGCTGCGCGATCTACGCCAATATCGCAAAGAATGGTTGACGCATGATGTGGTCGCTGGACTCTCGGTCACTGCAGTACAAGTGCCTACAGCGATCGCCTATGCCAATTTGGCAGGTTTTCCGCCTGAGGTTGGTCTTTATGCGAGCATACTGCCCGTGCTGATCTATGCTTTGTTTGGTTCGTCGCGACAACTCATGATCGGGCCAGATGCGGCCACTTGTGCGATGATTGCTGCATTGCTGCTGCCGATAGCGGGCGGCGATCTGGATTATTACCTGAAGCTCTCGGCTGGCATGGCGCTCACGGCAGGCCTACTGATGGTCTTTGGTGGCATGACCCATATGGGTTTTATCGTGAATTTCTTCTCGCGCCCGATTTTGATCGGTTTTCTCAACGGTATTGCGCTCAGCATTATTGCCGGACAACTGGGCAAGTTGCTCGGCATTGCGGTGGCAAACCTGGATTTTGGACCCTCGCTGATGGAACTGGCTGGACGCCTCGGCGAAATGGATGGCTACAGTTTGGGTGTAGGGTGTGCTACGTTGGTGCTGCTGATTCTGATCCAACACTATCTCCCCCGTGCGCCAGCAGCACTGATCGCGCTGCTGGTTGCTGGCCTGACCGTATTTCTGTTGGGGTCAGATATGGGCTCGGTCAAACTGGTCGGTGAGGTTCCATCCGGCTTGCCGTCATTCTCGCTTCCGGGACTGGGTTATGAAGGTGTACAGGGCATTTTTATAAGCGCAGTCGGTCTGGTTATCGTCTGCTTTACTAGTGGCATGCTTACTGCGAGGAGCTTTGCTGCGCGCAATGGTTATGGTATCAATGCCGATCAGGAGATGCGCGCGATCGGCTTTGCTAACATGGCATCGGGTCTCTGCGGCGGATTTGCGGTCACCGGCGCTGACTCACGTACGGCAGTCAATGATGCAAGCGGCGGCAAGACTCAACTGGTATCGGTGGTCGCTGCATTGGCTACAGCCGGGATCGTGCTATTCTTAACGCAACCGCTGGGACATCTGCCTATTCCTGCTCTAGCTGCTGTGCTGATTTTCTCTGCTTGGGGCCTGCTGGATATTGCTGGTATACGCCGCTTACGCGTGATCGACCACTTCGAGTTCAGTTTGTCCCTGCTGACGACAGTTGGAGTGCTCGCCATTGGTGTGCTACCGGGTGTAGTGCTTGCGATCACGCTGGCGCTGCTCAATGTACTCATCAAGATTTATCGACCGGCAGATACGCTGCTGGGTATTGTCCCAGGCGTGGTTGGCTACAATGACATCAGTCTGTCGGAAGATGCTCGGCCGGTGCCTGGAATGATGATCTACCGCTTCGATGCACCGTTGCTATTTTTTAATGCCGATTACTTCAAGGCGCGGGTACTGTCATTGGTAGACAGTGCTGAACCCAAACCACGCTGGTTCGTGCTCAACGCTGAATCCATTAGCCAACTTGACATTACCGGGGCACAGGCTATCGATGATCTGATTATCGAGCTACAGAACCGTGGTGTGCGTCTAGCCGTTGCGCGACCGAAGCTGTATATGCGTAAGTACGGGCAACCAATGGGGCTGGGTAAGAAAATTGGTGCAGAAAATATTTTCTATTCCGTCCACTCTGCAGTTGAAACTCTTCTGGCAAGAGAAGCGCAAGCGCATAACTGTGTTCACGGTGTTCAAAATGACCGATAACAGTTAACCATCACTGAAAGGAATGATTAAGCATGAAAAAAGCACATACTCATGAATCTCCAGAACAGCGTACGGACATACCTGGCAAGAAACCTAACAAGAACAAGATCAAACGCAAGGATTATGAAAAGATTCTGCTCAAATTGCAGGCGGAATTATGTTCTGTGCAGGATTGGGTAATCGCTACAGGACAACGCATCATTCTCGTGTTTGAGGGGCGCGATGCGGCAGGCAAAGGAGGCACCATCAAGGCGATTACAGAACGTGTGAGTCCGCGCGTATTCAGGGTGGTCGCTTTGCCAGCTCCTTCCGACCGCGAAAAATCGCAGATGTATATCCAGCGCTATATGGCGCATTTTCCAGCAGCAGGTGAGATTGTCATTTTTGATCGCAGTTGGTATAACCGTGCCGGTGTCGAACATGTGATGGGTTTTTGTACCGAAGCCCAGCATCGCCGTTTTCTGGAACTGTGCCCATTCATCGAGAAGCAAATTGTGGATAATGGCATCTATCTGCTCAAGTACTGGCTGGAGGTTGGTGATGAAGAACAGGAGCGTCGCTTTCACGCACGCATAGATGATCCCGTGCGTCAGTGGAAACTGTCACCGATGGATTTGCCTTCACGTGAGCGCTGGTATGACTATTCACGTGCGCGTGATCAGATGCTGGCAGCCACTGATACGGATTTTGCACCTTGGCACATCGTGCGTTCTGACGACAAAAAGTGTGCGCGCCTGAATTTAATTGCACATCTACTGAAACAAATCCCTTACGAACCCATAGCTCATAAGAAAGTTAAATTGCCTAAACGCATTACAAAGGACGCCTATGACGATGAAGCAACTATGGCGAATCGTCGCTGGATTCAGGAGATTTACTGAGAGCTACGTGTTTATACGTATTCTTTTAATTAGCATATTTTAATAATCTATTTAAACATCATAAATGATTAAAAGAGAGCATCCGGTTTCTGTACATCATTTTGAATTCTCGGTGCGTCAAACGACGATCTCAAGGAGCTTTCTTATGTACATACGCGTTCTGATTGTTTTTTTTGTTCTCGCTGCTTTCCTCATACAAAGCGGCTGCTCCAAAGAAGCATCCGCCCCACAGCAGCGGCCGGCACCTGAAGTGACCGTGGTAACTGTGACCCCGCGGGATATTCCCTATACCCCTAGCTTCGTCGCGCAGACCGAAAGTTCGCGCCAGGTAGATATCGTTGCCCGTATTTCGGGTTTTCTCGACCGCATTGCTTATCAGGAAGGTGATTTGGTGAAAGAGGGGCAATTGCTGTTTCAACTCGACCAAAAGCCATTTAAAGCTGAGTTAGAAGCTGCTCGCGGAGTACTGCAAGCGCAGCAGGCGAGGTTTAAGACAGCTGGTGCCAATCTTAAGCGTGTAAAGCCGCTTACTGAACAGAACGCGCTTTCGCAGGCTGATCTGGATCGAGCACAGGGAGAATTTGATGCAGCGAAGGCGGCTGTGTTCGCTGCAAGCGCGAAAGTAAAGGAGGCTGAACTCAACCTTGGCTATACCACCATCCGTGCTCCAGTGACGGGTCTGGCAAGCCGTTCACTCCAGCGTGAAGGTACGTATGTGAATGCGATGGCGGAGACTGCTAAACTCACCTATGTCGCTGCGATTGATCCGATGTGGGTCACGTTCAGTGTTTCGCAGAATCAGATGGCTCGCATTCGCGAGGAAAGTCAAAAAGGATCGATTATTCAGCCCAAGAGCCAAGATTACGAGGTGGAGCTTGTTCTTCCTGATGGGAAACCATTTGCGGAAAGAGGAAGGATTAACTTTGCCGATCCATCGTTCAGTCAGGATACCGGTTCTTTCATGGTGCGCGCAGTGCTGCCAAATCCTAATAGGGAACTCCGTCCAGGCATGTTTGTAACAGCATACGTGAAGGGTGGGCTGCGACCAGATGCAGTCGTGATACCACAGCTTTCGGTGCAGCAAGGGTCGAATGGTCACATCGTATACGTGATTAAGCCGGACGGTACAGCAGAAGTGCGGCCAGTAGTCGTGGGTGACTATGAGGGCGAAAAAGACATTGTGATCCTGAGCGGACTGCAGGCCGGCGACCAGCTTGTGGTAGAAGGCATGCTCAAGGTGGTGCCCGGTCAGCCGGTCAAGATCGTGGAGCCAGCAGTCGATAATGATAAAGCAGCAGCAGCCAAGCCTGATATGGCCGCACAGAATTAGGCGGGTGATTTCATGTTTACTCACTTTTTTATCGATCGGCCGATTCTCTCAGCAGTTATTTCGATCCTGATTGTGCTTGCGGGCGCGGTGGCAATGTCTGTTTCACCCATCGAGCAGTATCCTGACATGGCGCCTCCACAGGTAACGATCGACGCGCGCTACCCTGGCGCCACCGCCGAGGTGATCGCGAACAACGTGGCAGCGCCCATTGAGGCGCAGTTGAACGGATTGGACAATTTACTCTATTTTTATTCAACCAGTTCCTCCAGCGGTAACGTCCAGATTGTCGTCGTGTTCAATCAGGGCAGCGATCCGGATATCAATCAGGTCAACGTGCAGAACCGCCTGAGCCAGGCGATGCCCCAGCTGCCGCAAGTGGTGGTCGAGCAGGGAATCACGGTAGACAAGAAATCGCCTAGCATCATGATGGTGGTCTCAGTTTATTCGCCGGATGAACGCTACGATGCTGCCTATATCGCCAACTATACCAATCTTTATGTGCTCGACGAATTGAAGCGCGTGCCCGGGGCGAATCGTGCGAAGACATTCGGCCTGCCCGATATCGCGATGCGCGTGTGGCTACGTCCTGACCGCATGGCTCAACTTGGCATTACGGTGAGCGAGGTGAGCAACGCGATCCAGAGTCAAAACCAGACCTTTGGTATTGGTCAGCTCGGTGCCTCACCGATGCCGCCTTCAGTGGAGCAGCAGTATGTCGTAACAGCACAGGGGCTGCTCACTAAGCCTGAAGAATTCGAGAACATCATCGTGCGGACTGCAAAAGAAGGCGCCGCTATCGTACGTATCAAGGATATTGGGCGAGTAGAACTCTCCCAACGGGATTATTCTATGCCGAGTCGTATGAACGGCAAAACGGCAACAACTATCGGCGTCTATCAGCAGCCAGGTGCGAACGCAGTTGAAACTGCAAAAGGTGTGCGCGAGAAGATGGAGGAACTGAAAGCAAAATTTCCCACTGGCCTGGATTACAAGATTGTACTGGATACGAGCCAGTTCACGCTTTACTCGATCGACAAGGTGGTGCATACCTTCTTCGAAGCGGTAGTGTTGGTGGTGTTGGTAGTATTTGTCTTCCTGCAATCGCTACGGGCGACTGTGATACCCATCCTGGCAGTACCGGTGTCGATCGTGGGTACCTTTGTCGGTATGTACCTGTTCGGATTTTCGATCAACATGCTCACTATGTTTGGTATGATCCTGGCAATCGGTCTGGTAGTGGATGATGCCATCGTGGTGGTCGAGAATGTCGAGGTAAACATTACGAAGAAAGGGCTTGCGCCATTGGCAGCTGCAAAGGAGGCAATGACGGAGATTGCGGGGGCACTGATCTCGATCGTGCTGGTTTTGCTTGCAGTTTTTCTGCCAGTTGCATTTCTCGGTGGAGTGACTGGTCTGCTGTACAAGCAGTTCGCGATTACTATTGCAATCTCGATGGTGATCTCGGGCATCATGGCGCTGACCTTGTCACCAGCGTTAGCCGCAATTATTATCAAGGCACATCACGGCAAGAAAAACCGGTTTTTTCAGGGATTTGAAAATGCCTTTGGGTCTCTCCAGAAGGGATTTCTAGGTAGAGTTGCCCGCGTCATACAACTATGGCCAGTTTCACTCATCATGTTTGGTGCTGTGGTGATCGGCATTCTGGCGATGTTTCGTATTTTGCCGGCAAGCTTTGTGCCGGATGAGGACCAGGGTTATTTCTTCGTGCTCGCTCAGGTTTCCGATGCAGCGAGTTTGAATGTCACGAGTCGCTTCAGTCAGGAACTGGAGCAGATTGTACTCCAGGATCCTGCAGTACAGGATGTCGGTACGATAAACGGCTTCAGCTTTGTTGACAGTCAGCAGAACAACAGCGCTATACTCATGTTTGGTCTGTTGAAACCTTTTGAGGAACGCAAGGATGCAAGTCTACTGTCGTTCGATACATTAAAACGGCTTAATGCACAATTCGCGGTACTCAAGGATGGTAAAGCCTTTGCGGTAAATCCGCCCTCCATTCCTGGCCTGGGTACGACTGGGGGCTTCGAGTTCTATATCCTAAACCGCGGATCAGGTGATCCGCGCGCGACGGACGCTGCGCTCAAAGCATTTCTTGCAAAAGCGCGTGAGCGCAAAGAATTGCAGACAGTGAACACGACGTTTAGCGCAAACAGCCAACAGCTCTTCGTCGATCTCGATCGTAACAAGGCCGAAGTACTGGGTGTGCACGTAGCCGATGTCTTCAATACGATGCAGGCTTATTTCGGTTCCCAGGTGGCTGGGCAGTTCTCGCTGTTCAGCCGCGTGTGGTTTGTTATTATCCAGGCGGACGCGGATTACCGGGCGAAGCCGGAGGATTTCAGCAAAGTGTTCGTGCGCTCATCGAGTGGTGCTAATGTGCCGCTGTCGGCGTTGATTACGACCCGCTATGTGGTTTCACCGAAGCTGATGACACGCTTCAATGCTTTCCCAGCAGTAAAGATTACCGGTAGCCAAGCTCCAGGTTATAGCTCAGGAGACGCGATCCGGGTAATGGAAGAAGTGGCGCACGAAACACTGCCTGGTGACTTTGCTTATTCCTGGGCAGGGCAAGCATTACAGGAGAAAGGCGCGGGTGGCACTTCCTCATCGGCTTTCATCTTTGGCCTCATCGTAGTGTTTTTGCTACTCGCTGCACAGTTTGAGAAGTGGACGCTTCCTATTGCAGTGGTGCTCACAGTTCCTTTCGCGGTACTGGGCGCACTGCTGCTGACTTGGCTGCTAGGACTCGAGAACGACGTTTATTTCCAGGTCGGTCTGGTAACGCTGGTCGGCTTGTCTGCAAAAAATGCGATTCTGATCTGTGAGTTTGCCATCGAACGCGTCCGGCACGGTATGCCAGCACGAGAGGCCGCTATTGAGGCTGCTGGGCTTCGATTGCGTGCGATTGTAATGACATCCTTTGCTTTTATTCTCGGCTGTGTTCCGCTTGCGATCGCGACCGGACCCGGCGCAAACAGTCTACGTGCAATCGGCACCGGGGTGATTGGAGGAATGCTCGCTTCTACATTGATTGCAATTTTCTTCGTGCCGCTGTTTTTCTGGTTGCTGGAATCGATGAGCGCAAAGTTTGCCAGCAAGAAAGAGATTAGCGATGGACAGGATGACAAGGATGAGAATGTGCTCGTGCCAGTTCCTGCTCCTGCTCATGTTTCCGAAGAAAGATCATCTGCAAAACGGGAGGATAAGTAAAATGCACAACATCATTCTCCCCTTGTTTGCAGTTGCACTCCTCAGCGCATGTGTGGTGGGACCCGACTATCGGCGCCCAGTCATTGAGACGCCAGAAAAATGGCGGGTTGATTATCCGCAAGCAGCGGAAGTTACGAATTTCGGATGGTGGACCCAATTTGGCGATCCTGCCCTGAATGCACTGATCGAAACGGCGTTGAATGAAAACCGCGATATCCAGGCAGCGGCTGCTCGGGTAGATCAGTTTATCGGTGTGTTGAATACTACCCGCGCGCAGTTTTTTCCACAGATTGGCTACAGCGCAAGCATTAGCCAAAATCGTGCTACGGAAAAGTTGGCCGTTCTTCCACCCGGTAACGACCCTTATTTTACGCTTTATCGAGGGGCCCTTAATGCGTCCTGGCAGACCGATCTGTTCGGACGCATTCGACGCCAGAGTGAGGCAGCCCAGGCACAAATATTCGCAAGCGAGCAAGGTCGCAGGGGGGTGATTCTTTCAGTTGTGACAAGTGTGGCCGCAAGTTACATCGGCCTGCGTGCGCTTGACCGACAGCTTGAGATTGCCCGCGCCAGCGCAGCGAACTACGCTGAGACGATGCGGATCTTTGAACTCCGCTACCAATGGGGTGTGGTGTCACAGACGGAACTCTCCCAGATACAATCGCAATACCAGCTTGCACTTGCCACAATTCCGGGCATCGAGCAACAGATTGTTGCGCAGGAGAATCTTATCTCAATCTTGCTTGGCCGTAACCCTGAAGCTATCCCGCGCGGCAACACCATCGATGAACTCATTGCTCCGACAGTTCCACCTGATTTGCCTTCAACATTGCTCGAACGTCGACCCGATATTCTGGAGGCGGAACAAAATCTCGTCGCCACCAACGCAAATGTCGGAGTGGCAAAGTCGTTATATTATCCGACCATCTCACTCACGGGCATGCTTGGCTCAGCAAGCACCGCATTCGGTAATTTTCTCACGGGACCGGCCAGCACTTGGTCGGTCGCTGCCGGGCTCGTAGGACCTCTCTTTACTTTTGGTGCCATTACGGGGCAGGTGAGAACCGCTGAAGCCGTCCAGCGCGAAGCGATTGCTTTTTATCAGGCAACCATTCTCAACGCTTTTCGCGAGACGAATGATGCACTCATCGGTGCAGTGAAGAAACGGGAGGAAGCAGAGGCTCAGGCAAAACGCGTCATGGCGCTTAAAGAATATGCTCGCCTTTCTTGGGCCAAATTCGACAATGGTTATGCGAGTTATCTTGAGGTACTCTTCGCGGAGAATCTGCTTTTCGATGTAGAACTTGCTGCAGTGCGCTCGAAGGCTGATCGTTACACCGAGCTCGTGAATGTCTACAAGGCAACAGGCGGTGGTTGGGTCGATGAAGCTGAGCAGTTCGCGCCGAAACCCCGGCTAAAGGGAGTGCAACCGGTACTAGAAGGAAATTTATTGGCCCCCTAGAGGAGAGATTTAATAACATTCTGTGATTGAAATTCTGGAATTGAGAGGAGACTGACTCATCTTATACCAAATAAATCATAGAATTTTGGTTTATTAGTACCTATGACAACCAATTTTAGTACCAAGCGGTTATATTTCTGATGAAAAAGGCTATTTATTTTTCTCTATATTGTGAATTTTCCAGTTACTATACGATAACGGAATATGCGATCAACATGAAAAAGATGATTTGTATACAGTTTTTAGATAGAACATTACCAAAGGAGAGGAGTCATGACGATTTCACCAGCTGCAGGTAAACCGGCTACAAAAGAGATGCTCATCGATTTAACAAGACTTGAGCGTGAGTACTATGAGCGCCGGCCTGATCTGGTGGATAGCACCCAGTTAGTCAGTTTTGGTACAAGCGGACATCGCGGTTCATCACTGCATGGATCATTTACTGAAGCGCACGTTGTGGCTATCACGCAGGCTATTTGTGACTACCGGCAAGGTCAAGGTATCGACGGCCCGCTCTACATGGGGAAGGATACGCATGCCTTGTCGGGTCCAGCTCAGCGTACCGCACTGGAGGTACTGGCAGCCAACGGCGTAACAACGATAATCCAGAAAAACGATGGGGTTACCCCGACTCCGGTGATCTCGCGGGCGATTCTTGTATATAACCGGGACCATAAAGAACATCTCGCTGATGGCATTGGTATTACCCCCTCGCACAATCCGCCAGAAGATGGTGGTATCAAGTACAACCCACCCAATGGTGGTCCCGCTGACGTTGAAGTAACAAAATGGATCGAGCAGAGGGCTAATACGCTATTGCGTCAAGGCAATGTCGGTGTGAAACGGATAACTTATGCATCCGCTATGCAGGCGAGTACAACGTATCAGGATGACTTTGTGATGCCTTATGTCGAAGATCTGCGCAATGTTGTCGATATGGAGGCTATCCGTGCTGCTGGCCTTAAGTTGGCTGCCGATCCGCTCGGAGGCGCCGCTGAACCTTACTGGGAACCCATCAATGCCGTTTATCACTTGGACATTGATGTGGTCAATCCAACGATTGATCCAACGTTTTCTTTTATGACGGTCGATCACGATGGCAAGATTCGGATGGATCCTTCCAGCTCATACGCTATGGCACGGCTCGTGGACCTCAAAGATCGATATCGCATCGCCTTTGCAAACGACCCAGATGCTGATCGGCATGGTGTGGTGGTTCCGTCCACGGGATTGATGAATGCCAACCACTACCAGGCAGTAGCGATTCGCTACTTATTGACACATAGAAAATGGTCTGACCAGGTAGCTGTGGGCAAGACGCTGGTCAGCAGCAGTATGATTGATCGAGTGGTTAATAAGCTGGGTTATGAGCTATACGAGACGCCGGTGGGTTTTAAATGGTTTGTTCCTGGGTTACTCAGCGGTTCGCTCTGTTTCGGAGGTGAAGAAAGTGCCGGAGCGAGTTTTCTGCGGCATGACGGCACGGTGTGGACCACTGACAAGGATGGTCTGATCATGGATTTGCTGGCGGCTGAGATGACCGCACGCACGAGCAAGGACCCGGGCGAGCATTATGAGGAACTACAGGCCGAATTCGGCCAACTGTACTATACGCGTATCGACGCTCCTGCGACGCCCGAGCAAAAGACAAAGCTAGCAAAACTGTCACCTGATGCGGTTGCAGCGCCAAAGCTTGCCGGCGATCTCATCAGAATGAAGCTGACGACTGCACCGGGTAATAACGCTCCTATCGGTGGTCTCAAGGTCATGACTGACAACGGTTGGTTTGCAGCTCGTCCCTCTGGTACCGAGAACATTTACAAAATCTATGCAGAAAGCTTTAAGGACGAAAATCATTTAAAGGCAATCCTGCTAGAAGCTCAAAAAATCGTGAGCGATGCAGTAAGTATTGCATAGAAATTTTTTGATGCAGCATGTTCTGGCTGAGCATCCTTTAAAATCTAGTACATAATTTCAATTCCAAATCAAAAATGACGCGAAGGCGAGCCGCAGACAGTATAAATAATACGGCAAGGTGAAGCCGGCAAAGTCAGTTTAGATTTAGAAATGGAATACGAGCAAGGCTGCTTGATACATTTCAAGTTTCTTGCTGCTTGTGCACACCACGAATTTGATGTTTGAGTTGCTAATTCATGGGAGAAGAAATGAAGTCCGTTATATCCTGAATGAGCGAATAAACGCGATCACTTTGATTTGCGTTGTTATTTAAAAGGCAAATTAAAGGAACTATCATAATGACAAATAGGACAGAAAACATACTACCCCTCAATGAACGTAATGCATGGAAAGCCTTGGCAGTTCATTACGAACAGGTTCGTCGCCTCCATCTACGAACGCTCTTTGCAGATGACCCTCAACGTGGTGAACGCATGACAGCTGAGGCGGTGGGTCTTTACCTTGATTATTCAAAGAATCTCATTACCGATGAAACGCTCAAGCTGCTACTGCAATTGGCCAAGGAATGCGGACTTCGCCAGCGGATTGACGCAATGTTCTGCGGTGAGAAGATCAACATCACGGAGAATCGGGCTGTGCTGCACGTCGCGCTACGCGCTCCGAGGGAAGCTTCTGTCATCGTAGACGGTGTGAATGTAGTTCCCCTGGTACATGCCGTACTCGACAAGATGGCCGATTTTTCTGATCGCGTGCGGAGCGGTGAATGGAAGGGGCATACCGGCAAACGTATTCGTAACGTGGTTAACATTGGTATCGGCGGTTCTGATTTAGGGCCCGTGATGGCTTATGAGGCCTTGAAGTATTACAGCGAACGGGCTATGACATTTCGCTTCGTATCGAATATCGACAGCACCGATTTTACGGAAGCAGTGCACGATCTCGATCCAACGGAAACGCTTTTCATTGTTTCTTCCAAGACGTTTACCACATTAGAGACCATGACCAACGCACATACGGCTCGAGAGTGGCTGCTCGCTGCTTTCGGTGGGGACACCCAGTCAATCGCCAAGCATTTTGTCGCCGTTTCCACGAATGCTGCGGAAGTGGCCAAATTCGGCATTGATACGGCGCAGATGTTCGAGTTTTGGGATTGGGTTGGAGGGCGTTATTCCATGACTTCAGCTATCGGTCTGTCGACGATGTTGGCTATCGGGCAAGTTAACTTTCGAATCATGCTCAGGGGTTTTCATCAAATGGACGAGCATTTTCGAACAGCCCCGTTTGAAAGCAATTTGCCGGTACTGATGGGCTTACTCACCGTGTGGTACACTGATTTCTTCGGTACTCAGGCGGTTGCCGTATTGCCTTATGAGCAGTATTTGAAACGGTTTCCTGCCTATCTGCAGCAATTGACGATGGAAAGCAATGGCAAGCAGACTACGCTGAATGGATCCCGTGTTAGCTATAACACGAGCCCAATCTATTGGGGCGAACCGGGTACCAACGGTCAGCATTCGTTCTACCAATTGCTTCACCAAGGAACCAGCCTTATCCCTTGTGATTTCATCGCCTTCATTGAAACACTCAACCCGCTTGGAAGGCATCACGATATACTGCTGTCGAATGTCTTTGCCCAGTCAGAAGCCTTGGCTTTCGGCAAGACTATTGAACAAGTCAAGGCCGAAGGCACACCTGATTGGCTAATACCGCATCGGATTTTCGAGGGTAATCGTCCGTCCAATACTATTCTTGCCCAGCGACTCACACCGGAGGTGCTCGGCAAGCTTGTTGCGCTCTACGAACACTCAGTCTTTACCCAGGGTGCAATTTGGAGAATCAATCCATTCGACCAGTGGGGGGTGGAATTGGGCAAGGTACTAGCTCAGCGTATTATCCCGGAACTTGAAAGTAAGGTAGAACCTGCACTCGGGCATGACAGTTCAACCAACCAACTGATTCGTCGCTATCGAAACTCCAAAGGAATCTCCGCATGAATTTGGTCGCAAGGGCTGGAATATTAAAGTAAAAAAACTAACGTGAGTTCGATATAAGAAAGTAAAAAAGGAACCTGAATTTCTTATGATGTAGTGGTCAAATAAAACCGGATACTTTACTAATTCCATTTCTAAATCAAAACTGACTTTGTCGGCTTCATCTTGCCGTATTATTTATACTGTCTGCGGTTCGCCTTCGCGTCATTTTTGATTTGGGAATGGAATAAGATTTTCCTCAAATTCTATTGGTGACATATTCCCAATGGCTGTATGAATGCGATAGACATTATAGTAAGCAATATATACTTGTATATCGTTTTTAGCAGAATGAGTGCCTGGGTTTTTCCTCTGCGTATCGACTATGCCATGGCATGCGGCTGCACGGTAGCAAAATAAAAGCCCCACCGGCTGACGACAGTCCGGCAGAGCTTCTCGCGTTTCATATATTTTTTTGAACCGGTTGTTATGATTTACCCATAAGTAAGTGATAAGAACTCCCTTCACAAGCACTTTAATGCCTGAATTTCAACCCTAAAGGATTAATCCTCGGGCTTTTCACATATAGCATCGCCACGCATTGTGCAAGCACGCCATCGGATTTTCTTCGCCCAATAAGTAAAAGCTTGCTCGACATCTTCCCACCGGTTCAATGATTTCCAGGCGTATTTACCTCCTCCACGGCGATCAACGCCAGCACCCAGCAATTCGCCAGTTTGGCTATCTGTTGCCTCCATTTCGATGGAAGATTTGCCGACTAAGCTTTCCGTTCCACTGAGCGTTTTCTTTCCTTTGGACACAATAAGTGAGCCTGGATGCATTGCTGTGAGGTTGTCTAGTACCGGGATTCCTTTTCCAGCTTCCGTGATGCTGATGCGAATCCTCAACACTCCGGGGCCGGCTTGCTGAACCATGGTATAATCCTTGCGCAATTCTTCATCGACACGCGACCAGAGAAATTGCGACAAATGGTTTGCATCTTCCATATCGATATTTTTGGCGCTCGATTTTTCTCCACGCCAGACTTGTACTGGCTCCAACAAGATTTTTGTGTAAGATTTGAATTTGGTTTTATCCGGCGTAAAATAAACCAGCGACGCCTCGGTTTCATTTGCTGCAGGACGGAGCATTGAATAATCATTCAAAAATCCGGATGGTTCAGCCTTTCCAAATCCTCCTGCCTGTTCAGTAGTGGCACATGCCGTAAGCATTGCCGCGCATACTCCAATCAATATTGCTCGTTGTATGATCATGATCGCAGTCTCCTAAAAAACTTAGAATAAGGGCCCATCTTCCACGACACCAGATAATCCTATACAGCTTGCGTAGATAAAGCAATCTGATTATAACCAGCACGGTCAATCCTGATGTAATAGACACTCATACTCAGGTATCCGGCCGTTGCTGAGTAATCTATATAAGCACTTCTGCATAACTTCTCCCTCTAAGTCAAATAAGTAATATGAGTTCGACATTAAAAAGGTGTAAAAGGAATCTAAATTCCTTATGATAAAGCGATTTTGGAAAAGAATTTCATCACTAGAGGAGTCAGATTCCAATGGATACGGCGATTTTTTATGCAATTGACGATTTTTGTAAAGGGTTTAAGCTGCGGTGGCGGGCTCCTTATATTGAACTCACGTTAAGTAATATGAATACGTTTACTAATCGAATAAAGTATTCCATTTGACTTGAATATTTTGCTAAGACGCGGGGTGATGGTGAGGAGCGTTACGAGTAGATTTACGTATTTCGCACTAACCCAATATCCGCAACTATAAATGCGAAGTAAGGCAGAAAGACGTCGCAAATCTCCTATCAGTGCCCCCGAAGGCTAACGGTACCAATTGAATTTGCATCAATCTGTCTGGAAACGCCCGCTCATTATCTCTTGCATTATGTACAAGCTTGCCTGGTGAAATATTTGGGTGGGTGGAGGATCGTTTTTATTCTTACGTGTTAGCACGTATTTTTTTAACTTGCGTATTCTAATAATCTATGTATGAAGCATGAGTGGTTAAAAATGAGTATTTAATTTTTCTATCAACAGCGACAACTTTATAAGCAGGCGGCCTATGTTGCGTTTTCTGAGTTCGCTTTTCACAGGCATATCCGGGCAGCAGAAAGGTTTGTCTGAAGAGTTGATTGAGCAAGCCATCGAGCGCGCAGTAGAAGGTACGGATCAGCGTATCCGTGCCATTGGGCAGTATCGAAAACGCCTTCGTCAGCCCGTTGAATCCACTGTTGCTCACGTGATCGCGCTCGTAGATACCTTGCCTGCGCCAATAGAAATCAGTCCACGGGCATTTGGTGTTGATCCGCTTTTGCGTACATTCTTTGTTTCGACAGATCATCTGCGCGAAGTTTTGGGAAGTTTCAAGACGCTACGGAACTACCTGACAGATTTGACTGACCCTCTTCCCGAGCAGATTTTTGGGCTACTGAGTATGGATATGGAGGAGCGCAAGGGATTCGGGGTGGAACTTGTGGGTGACAGCCTGCGCCGTGATGTGATGCAAGTGACCGTTAATTTTTCCCATCATCGTTATCTTGGACCCACCAGCAATGAGATGGATACCCGCCGGGAGCTTAAGAAACGCGCCTTCGATTTCCTGATCGAAAAGGCGCTGGAGCGTATTGCGCGCGAGCGGAGCAAACGGAGGGAATTGGATCATCAATGGCATCTCTTGCAACAAAAGCTTAATACCATGAAAGCAGGAAATTGGGGACTCGATCTGATGTTGACAGATCACGAACAGCAGCATTCTGATTTAGCCACCTTGGAAGCGGAGATTGAGGCAATTGAGCGGGAGCTTGGACAATTCCATACCGATCATCTTGGTTTGGAAGAGAGTCTGGCAAGCGTTGTCGATACTTTGAGCCATCCTGCAGCATGGCTTGCATCTCGTGAGATCAGGTTGCACCTTGATTCCATGGGTATCAAGATTCAAGATTACTCAACAGCACCATCCAAAGAAATTGTTTTAACTGAGATTTTTTCAGGGACGGGAGAACGAAGAATTGTCCTGTTGGGACATATTGCACGAAGAGATATACCTGAGCCAGCGAATATCTGGCAAGAAGCGAAGCGCTACCTTTAAGGGTGACGTTGGTTGCATGTTGTAAAACTGTCCATATCGGTGTGCGCGTTTTGGCTGTAAAAAATGAAGGGAGAACGTTGCACCTTTAACTGAGGTATTGGTCGGAGCAACGTTTCATATGATTTGGGCACAACGGTTTTTCCTGCTAGGACACTAAAGTGATATTTTTAAATGCATTATCAGGAGGAGAACATGAGCGAGAATGAGAAAGACCTTGGCGTCGCGATGGCGCTTTTGGAGAGATTTACCACGCAGACACTACCAAGAGCACTTGAAATCAAGGAAAGGGTTGACCGCGGAGAGCAATTGTCACAGAGGGATATCGACTTTCTCCAACTAACTTTGACTGAGCGAGCTGAAGAGATTAAACCTCTCGTTGAGCGGCATGCGGAATATCAAGAAGTATACGCACAGGCGGTGCATCTTTATAAAGAGATTACTGAGCGGGCGCTCCTCAATGAGGAAAAATCATCACCCCCTACCTAGCTTCAATTGGTTTGACGAAACCGTAAAAAAGAAGTGTTTGTGAATTGTAATCAGCGAAGGGCAAACGATGATCGAATTCATCACCAGGCATTTTTGGCCTATCAACCAGGAGTTAAATCAATGAAAGCAACGATACAGTGGTCTTCTCTGTTTGTATTTATGATCCTTATGCTTCTGGGAAATTTTGCTCACTCAGCGGAGAATAGTTTGCTCATTCCATTGGGAGAGCAGGATCGTCTTGCGATTGAGAAATATCTGGGAAAGGAAGTTGTCGGGCAAGCTATCCCTGCCTTGGCACTGGTTGATACTAGCCGGTATCTGAATCTGAGCGCTGGCAATCGAAACTACCGACTCGTGAGTGGGCGGGATACAGGTAACATCGAGCATCATCGACCTGCATTGCTGAAACAGAACGCCAGTAAGACTACCTGGCGATATGATACAGGAGCTAGATTCATCTATTATATTCTTGGCAAGGAGGATGGAGATTACGTTGTCACTGGAGTTACCGATAACGAGGAAGGTGTTTTTATACAATACTCGCCTAACAAACCTTTTATGCTGCAAGGGCTGACTCCGGGCGAGGAGCGCAATATACAAACCGAAATGAAGGTTTTCGAATTAAGCAACCCAGACAAACAAATTCATACGGGTATACTGGATATCGGCTACCGCTACGTCGGTGCGTATAAAGTCACAGTACCGGCAGGCAGTTTCGATGCCGTTCTAATTAAATGGACTTTCAATGGAAAAGTGGGTCCTGCCTCACTTAATGATACTCAGTATAGATTTTTTGCGGCAGATGTTGGTATGGTTGCAGCAATTGAGAAAATGAAGGTTTCAGCTACTCTCCTCTATAATAAACAGAGGAAAGTTGCGAAAGTGCTGATTGATAAGCCAAAATCCTAAGAAGGTTATTTTAAGAAATGGATTTCATTCACTTTGCTACTGACATTGCTCATGTTTGTAGTTTTTCTGCACTAGGGTTATTCAGTGTTCATTTAATTTAAAGCAGCTGTGAAAAAAAGGTATGTGTGAATTTTAATCAGCGAATGGTAAAGAATGATCGAATTAATCACTAGGGATTTTTTGGCCTTTCAACCAGGAGTTAAACCAATGAAAACAACTATACAGTGGTCTTCTTTGTTTGTATTTATGATTCTTACGCTTCTGGGCGATTTCGCTCAATCCGCGGAGGATGACTCACTCATTCCTTTGGAAAAGCAGGATCGTCTTGCAATTGAGAAATATCTGGGAAAGGGCGTTGTCGGGCAAGCTATTCTCGCACCGACACTTGTTGATACTAGCCGGTATCTGAATCTGAACACTGGTATTCGACACTACCGCCTCGTGAGCGGGCCGGATACAGGTAACATCGAGCACCATCGACCTACCTTGCTGAAACAGGACTCCAGCAAGAGTGCCTGGCGATATGATACAGGAGCCAGATTCATTTTTAATATCCTTGAACAGGCGGATGGCGATTACGTTGTCACGGGTGTTACCGATAATGATGAAGGCGTTTTTACACAATATTCGCCTGCCGAACCTTTTATACTGCAAGGGCTGGCTCCGGGCGAAGAGCGCAACATGCAAGTTGGAATGAAGATTTTCAAATTGAGTAACCCGGACAAACAAATCCATACAGGAATACTGAACATCGGTTATCGCTATGTCGGAGCCTATAAAGTCACAGTACCGGCAGGCAGTTTCGAGGGCGTTCTAATTAAGTGGACTTTCAAAGGAAAAATAGGCCCTGCATCACTTGATGATACACAGTATAGATTTTTTGCGGCAGATGTCGGCATGATTGCAGCCATTGAGCAGATGGAGGTTTCAGCCATGCTCCTCTATAACAAAGAGAGGAAAATTGCGAAAGTGCTGGTTGACAAGCCAAAATCCTGAGAGGTTATCTTGTAACCATATGATCCACAACGGTGTATGACGATATGCTTTGGTTTATAGGTTTTGCCTTATACGACTATATTTACGGGAAATGGGGATTGAAAATTATATTATGTCGGGTACATTAAGAGATGGATTTCGTTCATTTTGCTACTGACATTGCTCATGTTTCTGGTTTCTCTGCACTAGGGTTATTCATTGGCCTGCTGCTTGTTTTTGGGATTGGTCGATATATAGGTGTTCGATGGCTTCTGGCAACGGAGAGTGAACATACTTCCGCGGGGCTACTCGACGGTGCCATTTTTGGATTGTTAGGATTACTTATTGCTTTTACCTTTTCCGGAGCCATTTCACGGTTTGATTACCGGAAAGAGATGGTAATCACTGAGGCAAATGCCATCGGGACAGCTTATCTCCGCCTTGATCTATTGAGAGTTGAGACGCAGCCGGCACTGCGCGCTTTGTTCCGGCAATACCTGGATGCCCGCATGGAGATTTATCAGAAATTACCCGATCTGAAGGCCTCGGAAGCAGCTTTGGTTCGCGCGAATATGCTGCAAGGCGAAATTTGGTCTGCAGCTGTAAAAGCCTGCGAAGCAACAGGTTCTGTGCCAACGACCAATCTGTTGTTAACAGCGTTGAATGAAATGTTCGATATCGCTATGCAACGTACTGCTGTGGCGTTAGAGATGCACTCCCCGACAATTATCTACGTGATGCTATTTAGCTTGGCATTGATCAGCGCGGGATTGGCTGGCTATACAACAGCAGGCATCGCGAAGCATAGCTTAACTCATATGGTGGTATTCGCCGCAATCGTCGCGATCACGGTCTATGTGATCCTCGATATCGAATACCCTCGCTTAGGACTGATCCGGGTAGATTCGGTGGATCGGGTACTGGTAGACCTAAGAAAAAGTATGGAATAAATTTGAATAGCAATGCATGCCATAAGAATTGCCCAAGGCTACAGATGGTTATTTGTTATCACAGCGCAGGCGCAAAGCCAATCAAATCAACAGATAGTATGTATCGGTAGCAGGTAATTCTATTTCCGAGTTAAAAATGACGCTAAGGCGAGCAGCAAACAGTATAAATAATACGGCAAGGTGAAGCCGACAAAGTAAGTTCTGATTGAGAAATAGAATTACTTTGTAGATTCATTCTCCTTTTAAAAATACATGAATCTTTTTTTGATTATTTGGCAATGAAGTTTCCTACGTATTTATACGTATTCTTTTAATTATTAAATTTGGGTAATCTTTTAAAATATAGTGTGTAATAACAAGCTTTTTGGGTCTTTTCTATATATCAAGGCATTTATTTAATTTTAACGTCAAGTTTGTAGCCGAAGTCGAGCTTATACGCAGCATGTCTAACTCACAGGAGTTTTTGCCTGAGTTATTACCGAGAGTCTGATCAGGACTGCGACATGGAGAAAGATAGTCAAATCAAAAAAGTCAACAAGAAAGCCAAATCAAAATCGACAGGAGAATCACCATGAGAGTTAACTTAACGATTTACTTAATTTTGATCACAGTTTCAGTATTAATGTTAGTAGGGTGTGAATCTACTGGTGGTAAGCAAGCTAGAATGGACAGTCAGCAATCTAGTGTTGCAGCTGAAATAGATCGTGAAGTCGATATTGCTTTGGCGCAGCTTTTTCAAACGACGCCTGAGGCGAGAGATCTAGCGGCGCGCGCGAAAGGAATTCTGGTATTTCCGCATATTCTCAAGGCAGGGTTTATCGCAGGGGCTCAGTATGGGAAAGGCGCCATGCGTAAAGGAAGAACGACAGCTGGTTACTATAATATTGTTGCCGCCTCATACGGGTTACAAGCAGGAGTGCAGTCATTTAGTTATGCAATGTTTTTCATGAATAATGAGGCGCTTAATTATCTCGAAAATAGCGCGGGATTTGAGGTCGGCATAGGTCCGAGTGTTGTCATCGTAGATGCTGGATTGGCCAGAACATTAACGACTACGACGCTTAAAGATGATGTCTATGCATTCATCTATGGGCAGCAAGGTTTAATGGCCGGCTTGGGTTTGCAGGGGTCAAAAATCAGCAGGATTACACCTTGAGCAGCTTGATGTTGACTAATGGAGAAGAATCATGCAGAACAAAAGACAAATGAGAATAGGGACAGCATTGTCATTGTTGTATTTGATGATCCTGATTGCGCCAGTGGCTTGGGCACAGAAGCAATCATCGGAGGAATCAGAATTTTCAAGGATGTCATCCACAAGCTCACAAATAGTCAAGGAGCAAGCAACAGCCAAGGATGCGCTTACTCGCATGGCTGAATTTCTGGCAAAGGCACAGAAATTCAGCGTTAACATCAAATCCAGCTATGAAGTGCAACAAGAATCCGGTCAAAAGATTGAATTTGGTGAGAACCGGAAAGTCATCGTGAGCCGCCCTAACGGGTTGCACATAGAAGCGGAGCATAGTGATGGAGAGAAACATCTTGTCCTGTATGACGGCAGGCACATCACTGTGTTTACTCCGTCAGAGAATGTTTATGCCCAGGCAACCAAAATCGGCGGAATTGATGAAGCAGTTATGTATTTCCTTAGAGATCTCGGCATGAGATTGCCACTCGCTCTGCTCTTGACGACACGGCTCCCGGAAGAACTTGATCGCCGCACTCAAACACTCGACTATGTTGAAGAGACGGTTATGGATGGGAAACCCGTTCATCATGTAGCAGGGCGCACTGAAACGGTCGATTATCAAGTGTGGATTACCGAAGGGGCTAACCCGTTGCCACTTCAGATCGTGTTGACTTACAAGAATGTAGAAGGTCAACCCTATTACCGGGCGAAATTCTCCGATTGGAATCTGAATCCTAAAGTCAAAAATGCCCTCTTTGCATTTACCCCACCTAAGGAGGTACGGAAGATTGCCTTTGTCGCTCAATTGCCTAAAACTGTGTTTGAAGGGTCAGCTAGCCCAGCAGAAACAGGAGAACAAAAATGAATACCAAACCTTACTTGTTTATTCCAATTATCACGGTCGCATTCATTTTTTTTATCGGCACCGTGCATGAGGCCTCCGCCCGTTTAGGCGGGGGAGGTGGAAGAGCGTCTGCCAGTGGTGCAAGGGCGGGCGGTGGCGGCGCGAGGGCAGCCGGTGGTGGTTTTTCCCGCAGTGGTGCTGCCGCAAGCGGCAGCTTCTCGTACAGCTCATCCCGAGGTGCAGCAGCAAGATCTGGCGCTCCAGCAGCCTCTGCATCGAGAACAGCCAGCCGATCGCAAGCTGCGCAGACAAGGGCGACGGGCCGGGCAGAGACCCGGGAAGGACGCCAGGAAGGCTATACAGAACGTACTGATATCCGCCAGCAGGAACGAACTGCGCGGGCGGGTGAACGGACTGAACGAGCGGGGGAACGGACGGAACGAACTCAAGCCAGAGCGGACACAAGGGAGAGTTATGCGGGGCGCTATTATGATGATCACTACCATGACCACTATGATGATGACGACTGGGATGATGGAGAAGTCGCAGCTTTGGCGATTGGTGCTGCAGTGGTGGGCGGGGTGGTCGGGTATGCAGCGGGGCAGTCAACAACCACGCCATCTTCCACTGTCGTTTACAGTGCCCCTCCTTCGTCGGGTTACGCTAGTTTACCCTGTTCTCCTTATACGACTGTGGTACAGGGAGTGACCTACTATCAATGTGGTTCAACCTGGTACACGCAGGCTTATGGGGGAAGTGGCGTTTCGTATGTGCCTGTAGCAGCACCTTATTAAACAATGGGTGGAAGAGGCTGCTGCTTTAATTAAGTAGATTAAATATATTGGAAGATCACATCTTTACTGGGACGGGGTATTGCCCCGGTCTTTGGGGTAATTAAATTAAAAACTGGCGCAGTCCATTGCCTTGAAGACCTCTGGTCGCGCTGTTTTCAATATATTGGTAAAGACTCGGATGAGTAGGCTTTATAGGTTTGAAAGTCTGAGGTTAACTCGATTTGTGGCGGCGATGCTTGCTCTGATGGCTTTAGGTGCTAAAGGGCAGGTCATCGAGCCGCGCACTTATACCAACGCGCCAGTAGGACTGAATTTTCTGGTTACTGGTTATAACTTTATCGGAGGCGGTGTAGGTACCGATCCAACCCTGCCAATTGAGAATACCAAGGTTGAAATCCATTCTACGTTTTTTGCTTATGCTCGCTCCTTGGATTTCTTTGGTAAATCAGCAAAATTCGATGTGGTGCAGCCGCTCTCTTGGGCATCGGGCAGTGCCACAGTTAAGGAGCAATTTCGCGATCGGGAAGTATTTGGGCCAGCTGATACAAGATTCCGCTTTGCAGTCAATTTCTTTGGCGCACCGGCACTTTCTATGAAAGATTTTGCAAATTATCGGCAAGATACGGTTATTGGCGCCAGCGTAGAAGTAACCGCGCCCAGCGGGCAGTACAATGAAGACAAGCTTCTTAATATCGGCAACAACCGCTGGTCGATCAGACCGGAAATTGGCATTTCGAAGAGTTTGGGGCCTTTTATATTGGAACTTGCCGGAAGCATCCAGTTTTATACAGCAAACAATGATTTTCTTGGTAGCAGAGTGCGTGAACAGGAGCCTGTTTATTCCCTGCAGGGACACATTATCTACAGTTTTGGTAATGGTATCTGGTTTGCGGTGGACGGTACCTTTTTCACTGGTGGGCAGACTATTGTGGATGGGGTGAAAAGTGGTGGCAAGCTAGAAAACTCACGCGCGGGTGTGACGCTTTCGCTGCCTGTGAGTCGGCATAACTCGGTCAAACTTTTTTTCAATACGGGCGTCGCAGTTCGTACAGGCAGCGATTTCAACGCAGTTGGAATTAACTGGCAATACCGTTTTGGTGGGAATATTCATTGAGACGTCGGAGAGTCATGATTTATGGGGAACTTCCTTGAAAGCCTTACACTGCAGCTATCTGCCAAGGATAAGTGACGCAATACTAAGCATCAAAAACATATTTGAACTCAGCGCTGGCAATACTGTATTGATTCTGGATGCAAAGAAGTATATCCATAGAAAATTTAGAAATTATTGTGTGGAATGGGATCGCTAATACTGTTTTCATAAGAAAACTAAAGTATGTGATTTGGACCAAAATAATTTTGGGACTCTTTATATAGATTATTCCTACGTGTTCATACGTATTCTCTCAATCAGCATATTTGAATAATCTAATCACATATCATTTTTCAGTAAAGAGGGGCGCAGTGATGCAAACTTATCGGCAGAAGACCCAACATTCACGCTTTCCTGATTTCTTCGTTGTAGGTGCACCACGCTGCGGTACGACATCATTGTGCCGATATCTCGCACGAAACCCGCAGATATGCTTTTCGCAGCCAAAAGAAACTTATTTCTTTAATCAACTTGATAATGATTTATCCGAGAAAGAATTGCAGCGGAATTATCTAGATCGCTATTTCGCTCATTTTACTGCTGGTTGTCGCGCCGTGGGTGAGGGTACCGTGACGTACCTCTATCAGCCCGAAGCTATCAAACGGATTCAGCAATTCAACCCTAATGCACGGTTTATCGTTTTAGTGCGCAATCCGCTTGCGATGCTACCATCGTATCATCAGCGATTGCGATATCTGCTGCAAGAGGATGAACCAGATTTTGAGAAAGCGTGGGCGCTTCAGTCGACGCGAGCACGTGGGGAGCTTGTCCCCAAGCTATGTCTTGATGCTCGGTTGCTGGCATATAGTGAAATCGCAAAATTTGGTGCACAAATGCAGCAACTCTACGCCATCACAGAACGCGAACGAACGCATGTGATCGTTTTCGATGATCTCGTGGCTGACCCGCTTGGCGTCTACCAGCGTGCCCTGGAGTTCCTTCACGTCGATTACGACGGACAGACCCGCTTTGAGCGGAAATACCAAAGCCGTATGTATCGGTATCGCTGGCTGCAGCGGTTACTTTATCTGCCAGTGATGCGTCATGGAAAAGTAATCGATACCCTGCAGCGTCGCCTGTACCATTACAATCAGGATAATTCAAAGCGTCGCGGCCTGATCAGTCGATTAACTGCTTGGAATATAATCAAGGAATCGCCGGCGCAGCTGTCTCCTCGTATGGCTGCTATCGTGCGCAAATCGCTGCAAGGTGACATTCAGCTTCTGTCCAGTCTAATCAACCGGGATTTGAGTTCCTGGCTCGACACAAAAAAAGATTATGTGACCTATCGCTTGCTGCCCTATTGGAAGAAGGCGATATCTGTTTCGACAAAGGTAGGCTACCAGCGCTGTAAGTTTTCTCCGAAGTTGGAATAATAGCATAGGCAATACTCGTGGCTTGAGTAACCTGGCTAAGTTATCGGTATAGCTTGATAAAGCGGAGAATCAGATGTCAATGCAGAAAAATAATCCTGAAAAGAGGCGATTGGATGAATCCGGACGATATGGCCAAACGGAAGGGTCTGAAGGCATACCATGGAAAAAGTGGGGTCCATATCTTTCGGATCGTCAATGGGGTACTGTGCGCGAGGACTATAGTGAAGGAGGGGACGCCTGGAATTTCTTTACTCATGATCATGCTCGCTCACGCGCCTACCGCTGGGGAGAGGATGGTATTGCAGGAATTTCTGATGACAAACAGCGGCTTTGCTTCAGTCTGGCTCTCTGGAATGGAAAGGATCCTATCCTGAAGGAACGCTTGTTCGGTCTCACCAACAGCGAGGGCAACCATGGTGAGGATGTGAAAGAGTACTACTTTTATCTCGACAGCACGCCGACGCACTCGTACATGAAATATCTCTACAAATATCCCCAGGCGGCCTATCCCTACGCTGATCTGGTAGAGACGAATTGTCACCGTTCTCGGAGCGAGTTCGAGTACGAATTGATCGACTCAGGTATTTTCAATGACGACCGCTACTTCGATGTTTTTGTAGAGTATGCCAAGGCCGGTGCAGAAGATATCCTGGTGAAGATCACTGCAGTCAACCGGGGACCCGATGCGTCCGAACTGCACCTTCTGCCGACACTGTGGTTCCGCAACGATTGGGCGTCGTGGATTGCGCCATCTAACCGATCTCCTGAGAAACCAAATATTAAGCAAAACAAGGTGGCTTTGGGTGTGAGCGCGGTCGAAGCGAGGCATCCGTTGTTGGGGGAATTCATCTTTTCTTGTGAAGGCGAGGTGCCGCTACTATTCACCGATAATACCACGAACAATAAACGACTCTTCCCTGGATATCAAAACGAGAGTCCATACGTAAAAGATGGCATCAACAACTACGTGGTGCAAGGCCAGCAAGAGGCGGTCAATCCCGCGAAGCAAGGTACTAAGGTCGCAGCGCACTATTACTTTAATGTGGGTGCTGGTCAGACCGTAGTGATCCGCCTGCAGCTGTCTAAAATTGCTCAGGAACAAAGCAACCACCCTTTGGTAAGGATTTTGATGCAGTCTTTGCTGAGAGGCTTAAAGAAGCGGATAAATTTTATCAGTCTGTGACACCGCCTTCAGTGAGTAAGGATGCTGCCAACATGATGCGCCAGGCTATTGCCGGCATGCTGTGGAGTAAGCAATTTTTCTTCTTTGATGGCGACAATTGGCTGGACGAACACAACTCCAATCCCCTACATACTGGATATCGAAACGCCCGGAACTCCGAGTGGTTCCACATGTTGAACGAAGACGTCATCTCCATGCCGGACAAGTGGGAATATCCCTGGTATGCGGCCTGGGATCTGGCCTTCCACACGCTCCCGCTCTCGATCGTAGACCCGGATTTCGCCAAGGAGCAAATGAAGCTGATGCTCAAAGGCGTCTACTTGCACCCCAGCGGCCAGGTGCCCGCGTACGAGTGGAACTTCAGTGATGTGAATCCTCCAGTCCACGCCTTTGCAAAGCTGTTCTTGCATCGCACTGAGCAGGCCCTGCACGGCGGCCAGACAGACGTGGATTTTCTCAAATCGGCGTTCAATAAGCTGCTGCTGAACTTTACCTGGTGGATGAAACGCAAGGATCGTTTTGGTAAGAACGTGTTCGAAGGCGGTTTTCTCGGTCTCGACAACATCGGTATCTTCGACCGCAGTGCACCGCTGCCCACGGGCGGTCACTTGGAGCAGGCGGACGGCACGGCGTGGATGGCACTATTCAGCCAGAACATGGCTGAGCTAGCGATTGAGCTCGCCGCCTACGACCCAGCTTACGAGGAAATGGTCCCCAAGTTCGCAGAGCACTTTTACTATATCGGCGCCGCCATGAACCGACCCGGTCAAGAGGGGATGTGGGACGAGAAGGATGGCTTCTACTACGACCTGCTGCGGCTACCAGACGGCAGTGCCACGCGGCTCAAGGTGCGCTCGATGGTGGGGCTCCTGCCTCTGTGCGCTACCACGGTGGTCGAGAAGTGGCAACGGGAGCGTATTCCGCGGGCGTTTGCTAGCTTGCTGGAACGCTTTCGCCGGATGCCCGAGCTTCTGGAGACTATTCATCCTACAGGTCCGGGGCACTTTGGCGTGGCTGAGCGGGGACTGCTCGCGCTGCTCAGTCCGGAGCGGCTGCGCCGGATCCTAACTAAGATGCTTGACGAGAATGAGTTTCTAAGTCCCTATGGCATCCGTTCACTCTCCAAGTTCCATGAGCAGCACCCGTATGTGTTCCACGTGAATGGCCAGGAGTATCGGGTAGAATACCTGCCGGCTGAGTCAAACACCGGTATGTTCGGTGGCAACTCCAACTGGCGGGGGCCGGTCTGGATGCCGGTGAATGTGCTCATCATCCGCGCGCTGCTGAACTTCTACCTATATACTACGGTGACAACTTCAAAATCGAATGCCCCACTGGCTCTGACAAGCTGATGAATCTGTTTGAGGTGAGCAAAGAGATCGCCGATCGACTCGCCTGTATCTTCCTCAGGAATGAACAAGGCAATCGTCCGGTGTATGGGAGTACCGAAAAATTTCAGACGGATCCGCACTGGCGTGATTACATTCTGTTCTACGAGTATTTTCATGGTGATAATGGTGCGGGATTGGGCGCGAGCCACCAGACCGGCTGGACCGGGCTGGTAGCGAAGACTATCCAGTTGTTCGGGCTGCTTGACGCTGAACGGTTCCTGGAATCGGGTAGGCAGGCTTTGTTCAAGCAAAGCGATGTATGAATGCCTGGCCGAAGTACCCGTTGATCTATGAAATCAACACTTGGGTGTGGCTAGGTGAGTTGGCCTGTAAGTCGGCACGACAGTATACACTCGCGTCAGTTCCTGATAGCGAGTGGGATCAGATGGCTTCATTCGGATTCGATGCGGTCTGGCTGATGGGCGTGTGGGAACGAAGTCCTGCTGGCATTGCCATTTCGATGCGGAACGAGGGTCTACTTGCAGATTTTCGCCGGGCGCTCCCTGATTTTGTGCCGGAGGACAACGTTGGATCACCTTATTGCGTGCGGCGCTATTGGGTGGATCAACACTTGGGAGGGCCGGAAGGATTAATGATTGCCAGAAGCAAACTCGCTGAGCGAGGAATACGTTTAATTCTCGACTTTGTGCCGAATCATGTTGCTCATGATCACTTATGGGCACTTATGCACCCTGAATACTTCATTCAAGGAACTCAGGAAGATCTGATACGTGATCCTCACTCATTTGTGCCCGTCAACAGCCATGTGTATGCTTGTGGGCGTGACCCATACTTTTCCGCCTGGAAAGATGTGCTTCAACTGAATGCGTTCGAAGCTGGCCTGCGCGATGTTGTCATTGCAACAATGTGTGATATTGCAGATCAATGCGATGGCGTGCGCTGCGACATGGCCATGTTGCTGATGAATACTATTTTCCACCGAACATGGGGTGATCGCGCGGGTCGAGTTCCGGAAGTTGATTATTGGCTGCAAGTGATTCCAGCTGTCAAAAAGAAGCATCCACAGTTCGTGTTTATTGCCGAGGCTTACTGGGATAGGGAATGGATGCTGCAGCAGCAAGGTTTCAACTATTGCTACGACAAACGTCTTTACGATCGCATTGAGCATGGTACTGCCGAGAGCGTGTACCTGCATCTCTGTGCCGATCTGCCCTATCAGGAAAAACTCGTTCGCTTTATTGAGAACAACGACGAACTGCGTGCTGCTGCGACATTCACTGATCAGCAAGCACGGGTTGCTGCGGTAACGTTTGCGACATTGCCTGGTGCCAGGCTGTTTCATGAAGGACAATTCGAGGGACGCTGTGTAAGACTACCCGTGTTTCTGCGCCGCCGTCCCGATGAGACCCCGGATCAGAATCTTCAGCAATTCTACTATTCATTGCTTGAAGCCCTTCGTAGTAAAGATTTCCACGAGGGAGAGTGGAGACTGTGTGAGAGAATGGGCTGGCCGGACAATGATAGCTATTTGAATGTGGTCGCCTGGTGCTGGCAAAAAAATACTGATCGCCACCTGATTGTCGTTAATCTCTCAGCAAACCATTCTAAGGCGAGGGTGAGATTACCGTGGACGGATCTCGTCGGACATCCCTGGCAGTTGAGCGAGCCGTTGCAGACAAGGGTATTTGATCGGTCGGGTGATGAACTTCTAGTATCAGATTTGTACGTAGAATTAGCACCATGGGGTTATCACCTTTTCCACTGTGAGCGTAATTGGTCGAGTTGAATTCGGGAGACAGCGGATATAACGACGGAGGAATGAATGGAAAAGCATAAATCGGGTTTGTGGCAAGATTCAGTGTCCTCTAAAGCGGAGGTGGATAGGACTTCTCCCAACAGAGGCCATTTGCTTTGTTTCTTTTTCAGCGTGATCATTCTTACGGGCTGCGGAGAATTTGCCATACGTGATGTGGATAGCTTGTTATTCCCGGGTTTTTACAGATCAGAAGTTGTCGGTTTTCTAGCAGGATTAGGAACAACTTTTGCCGCTTTGCCGGATTTGATCGGGATGCTTAAACGAAGGTCAAGCAAAGGCATGAATCCGAGGATGGCCGCCATTATGGGTACTTTCCAATTTTATGGGTTTACTACGGGTTGTTGATCCTTTCATGACCTGTCATCCTTTGGAATATTATCGCGGTGATCACTAATTTCTTTGTGGTGGGCGCTTATTTTTACTTTGCTCGTAAAGAAAAAATAGGTCAAGGTCAACCGAGCTAATGAATTTAGCTAGATTTTATGAGCGAAGCGGTGTCACAATCTGAATGGGTTGTTGGGCAAACTGGATAAGTGCAAAATAAGTGCAAAATTAATCTTTTGCAGACTTGATCTATTGAAGATAATGGATGAATAAAGTTCACTATGGTCTACAACGATCAGCATTCATCCGCGGTGGAGGCATTGATGATATGGCTCACATCTTTAGTTTCCAGACAAAGATTAGGGTAGCAGGGCTGATCCTTCTCATACTTTTTATGGCAGGGTGTGGAAGCGTCCAGCCTAGATGGGTAGTACGCACCACATCGACGCTATTTTCTTCCTCCTCGAATCCAACAGGCTTGGAAGGGGAAGTGGTGGCACTGTTCACACCCTTAGCGTCGACATCCTCTCGGGGCGATGAAGCCGTATTGAGCCTATATCTTGCCGAATCCATTAAAAAAATCGCTCCAACTTAGAAGATAATGGATGAACAGCAAACAATCGCCCTGATTAATCGTCACGGCCTGACAGAAGAGTATACCCGCTTGCGCCAGGGCATTGATCAAAGTCATATCCTGAATCGGGAATTACTTCAAAAAATCGGGAAGAGTATAGAGGCACGGTACGTACTTCAGCCCAGATTGGCATACATTTCACAAACTATGACAGACCGTTTGGATGCGCCGGTTACTCCATTCGTGATCTTGCAGACCCGTTCTGCTGTCATGAGACTTTCCCTGCAACTATGGGACACCATCAGCGGTGAACCTGTATGGTCCTCCGCAGCCGAATCTGTCGTGGTAGACGAAACGGCGAGCCTGGAGCCCATGTTTATCAAAGACGCTGCTCGAGCCGCATTCGGTGGTATGTTAGCAGACTTGCTGACTAAAAAAACGTCATCGGAATATAGTCGTCTGAATCATTTTCTTGACAGTTTGATCCAAGAGAAAAACAAGCGAGATGAGTAAGGTAAGAATGTAGTTAGGAGCTATTATCCTCTCGACACGGGGACGGCGTATTCATTTGTATATCTTTTTACGCATTTTTTGTGCGTTTTTTGTTTAGACTGACGCATAATCCGGTGACACTCAATAAATGTGGAAATATAAAACAACGATTGAGGAGATTACATGCGACTCCCTAAAAAATTCCAAAATCTACATTGGGCTGGGTTGCGATATTTTCCATCGTACTTCTAGGTCAAGCATCTTATCTGTCAACTGGCCTAGAGGGTGTGGAGTGCCATCAAATCAAGGATGAAAATGTGCTTGACCGCTTTAATGCCAAACAGGTCGATGTGTCTGCTGCAAACCTCGAATCGATTACCTTCAAATCGAAGGTATATCAGATTGGACCCGTGACCCTTACTCAGGGCGAATTTCGTGCATCAGCTGCACCAGATACTGTGTCTGAAGTAGTTGTGAAACTTACCGATAAGCGGGTATTCGGAGTAGTGAACGGCAAAATGGTGGGCGCAGTCGTAGCAACCACAACTTTGGGTGGATCGGGTACGTTCTACGAACTTGCACTGTTAATTGAAAGTGTTGAAAGTGTGCAAGGTTGGACGAATACTGACACTGTTCTTCTGGGCGATCGGGTAAAGGTGCATTCATTAGCAATTGAGCGCGATCACATTACGGTTGTGATGACGACACATGGTCCACAAGAGCCGATGTGCTGCCCGACGCTCACCGTTATAAAGCACTTTGCTGTCCAGGGTGACCGGCTCGTCATGGTCAACAAAGGAATATACTAGAACGCTACCTCCTTTGCTGCTGCCCTTGCTGATAACCTCTTTGGTAGGCACGTTCCTCAGATTGTTTGTGTTTATCGTAAACGTAACCCCCTAACAAGCCCGCGCCTGCGCCAATGGCAGCCCCCATTCCTGCATTACCTGCTATTGCGCCAATTACAGCGCCGGTTGCTGCGCCTCCGGCTGTTCCAGTCATCATTCTCTGTTCTGACTGAGTCATGCCTGCACATCCAGTTATACCCATTGCGACGACTGCTGCAATGATTAAACAAAAAATTTTTTTCATGGTATCGCTCCTGGAAAAGTATCGATTGAAATGAGCAGTAACCGCTACTATGCACATGGAAATTTTTCTATCAAGTATTTCATTACGGTATCAACAGCCCGCTCCTTCAGGTATTCTGGATGGGCTTTCATCCATTCGACATAATTTGCTATGGCTTGGTTGCGTGAAGGCTTAGGATCAGGCGGGCAAACCAAAGGGCTAAGTCCAGGGTTACTGTAAAAATCTTGCTGATACTGATAAACACCCACCAGGTAGCCATGGCAGAAGTGGATAGCTTCTTTGTAAAGAGAATCTGATGGCGATGCCGTACATAACTCGATGATATCCTCCGCATTCCTTGCCAGAAAATTATCTTTTGTGGCAGCCTGAGCCTGTATTGCCAGGCAGCCTGCAATAATAAGTGCGATAAGGCATTTTTGACAAATAGTAAGATGCATAATATTTTCCTTCATGGGTTAAATAATTCATTCACTTATCGCCTATTTTGGTAAATTCACATCTTTCTTTAATAAGCGGCGAGGTATGCGGATTGCCGATGCCATTGGCAATCAGTGCGACCACTCGATCATCAATGAAATATCCCACATGGGCTTCAAGTGGATTAGCAAAGCCTTTGATGTCAAAGGCATCAATAATTTTGGCCACGTTGATTGTGACGTTGGTAATGCTTGGGCACAATCGCGAATCCAGATATTTTTCGCTGAACTGATTGGGTATGCCATAACTTAATAAATCATTGGGATCACTGAAAGCAATAATGGATGTGTCAGTGAGCATACGCTGCAAGTAATGCGCACCTTCAGGTTTACAATAGGCTGCTTTCTGTCCCACCACCTCAGGAAGTTCTCTGCCTAATTGCAGGAGTGGAAGCTGATTGGATAGCATGAAGACGGGGATATGTTTTTCACGGAGTGCTGCTATTGCTTTGGAGGTTGCTGCTGAAACAACCATTGATTTAAACTCTTCGTCTGATCCTAAACTAGCATACTTTTCCGGATGTTCCAGCATATCGGCAATACGCTGGAAACCATCAATGGTGATACGGCTACCGAGACTATGTGAAATCACGACATAATCATCGCGCTCTATTTTGTCGACATGTGCATCGCCCAAGCCTCGGCAGACATGTTCTCCTTCCTTCGGAAGATCTTGCCAATAATGTATTGCCATCCAACAGAATGATTGTGCGAATGCTGCCAGAATATGTTCCCTGATGCTTCCTAAATAGATAATAGGATCGGGCGTGGTATCATTAGTGAATTCCTTTAGCCTACGATTGATTGTGGCTCTGCGAAAATCAATTTCTCCTGAGGTGTCAAATCTCAGCAGCGCTTTCTCTGGAAGAGAAAGCCTCGACCAGGCAAGTTCATAAAACGTCAGCTTCTCACCGGTAGCTTCATTCAGCAGTTGGGTTGCGCGCAAATTACCCAAAGTTTTGTCAGGATATAAGGGTGAAACCAAAGTGATATTCTTGGAATCGCCCACACGACTGTTTAAATTTAATTCTTTGGCTAGTTTATTCAAGAATTCGGTGGAATAGCCTGGTATATGATCCCCTACACCATGCACCATCGCGACTTTGGTCTCTCCCTGAGAGTTGATGAGGTGTGGTTTAATCCCTTCAAAAGGCATGCCCTCAACTATGCAGATGCGAGTATCTTCAGCTTCAGCTTTTTCTAGAAGAGCTTGTGTCACACCTTTGCTGATGCTGCTGACACAACCCGATAAGAAAAAGGTGATTGAGAGAAAGAAAATTAACCCTCTATTTTTTTTGCTCAGATAATAAGCACTTGTCATCATGATTGTATGATTAGTTGTAATTGAACAAAAATGGACACTTGATTAAGGCCATTCGGCTTCGCTCATGCCGCATAATGGCAAGCTACTTACTCCTAGTTCTTTGAATAAAAAAAAGTCAATCTCAGCAGTAAGCACCTGAAAAAAACATACCGCTTGCCTTTTCAGCATGAAGTGACAGGAGAATAAACTTTTTTTCCTTTTATTCGATTCTGATACTGCTATAGCTTATTAAAATCCGCGAGTTAAAAATATACGTGCTAACACGTAAAAACGATCCTTATGACAAGAAATTAAAAATATTTTTGGATTGTTTATGCCAAGCGTTTAAGGTTTAAATGTGTATATTTGTTTACGGGCGGTTTAGGGGCAGAAGGCACTGAAGGAGAAGGAGCGCTCAATGTGTAAAGTTCTGGTAAGTTGTGTCATTGGTCATAAATTGCACACAGTCAGCGCTTATCTATTCATTTCATTTGGGATTTAAGGTGTCGTGGTTGGAAGATTTGTTGGAATATTTATATCCTTCGCTCGAATAAGACGCGAAAAATCCACAGCATCATCACCTGCCTGTGCCCGGGCATTGATATAAGAGCGCTGTTGTAATTCAGGAAAAGCCAGGCCGTCAGTTTTTAATTTACCGTGTTCATATAACAATTGCGGTAGGTAACCGCTTGCCAGAATCTTCCAGTTGAAAGGTAGCTGCGGTGGATTGACGCGATTATTCAGCCAGATACTGGTCGTACAGTTGGTCGTGAGCGTGTTGTAAAACTCAGGCTTAGTTTTTAATTCGTTGATTCTACGCATATATTCAAGGAATAAGCGGCGACCATTTTCGATGGGCCCATTTACTCGATAAATGTAAGTGTTTTCTGGTGGATTTTCACGATAGTTGGTGCGTAACCTTATAATGTCGCGTTCATCAGCGACCACGTAGATAAGCTCATATTGTCGGAAGAAGCCTTTGATAGAGGAATAATCTTCATTTTTCTCCTTGCGTGTTTCGATGGATATGGCGAGATAATTCTCTCCGGCAAAGGCGAAGCTCAAGAATATATGGGCTATGGCAGGTCCCATCCAATAAGAGGCAACGATATCCACTGCCTCCAGTTTGTTTAAGTCGAAACGTTTGTCATAGTATCCGGGGGTATACTCAGTTTCGCTGCGGTAATTAAAGTTACGAATGTTGTGTACCGTAATGAGATTGCCTCCGATGGTAGCGTATGGCAGCACTGCGACATCCGTTTGCCAGTTGCGCTCATTGGAGGGTGAAATACTGCTCCACCATATTAATAATATTAAGAATAACGCACAATAACTGGCAAATGCTTGCCAGCGCCAGTGCCGAAAGCTTAATGCGATTAAAGTTGATAACGATGTAATCCCAAAGGCTACGGCCAGGATGCTGCGTACCATATCGCTGTACGGACCTGAAAATGCAAGAGCAAGAACACCCCAGCTACCAGTTGCTATTGTCAGCAAACCGAGCAATATCCAACTTACAATGTAGGTAACTGGGGTTCGGGTGCTCCTCATTAGGTGAAGCCTGTCGGCATGATTTAATAGCTATGAATATACGTCACAAGTTATTCCATTTCTAGACCAAAACTGACTTTGTTGGCTTCACCTTGCTGTATTATTTATACAGTCTGCGGCTCGCCTTCACGTCATTTTTGATCTGGAAAGGGAAGTAGTACATTTTTTATTTTAACGTATAACCCCGGCCTTCAAAGCAGGCAGCATAGGCACGCTGAAAGTGCTGTTGTTGCTGTGCCGCAGCCTGATCATTACTCGCACGCTTCTGGCGTTGCCTTACTCCTCCTAACATCGTTCCACTGACTGCGCCTATTGCAGCACCTTTGCCAGCATCCCCAGCAATGGCGCCAATTGCAGCACCACCTGCTGCTCCACGAGCAGCCCCTCCTATTCGTTCGCCACCAAGCCTCTGCTGCCCGGACGCTGCATACTGGCTGGCTTGCATAGGATCATAGCCTGATTGGCCCTTGGCCCAATTGTAGCACTCACCTTCATCTATCTGCTGTTGTTCTACGGATTGTCCCTTTGCGGGATAAATGGTTAATTGTGCACTCGCCGGTGTACTGGCAAGAAATGCACCCATTGCTGTTAATGCTATAAATTTCTGGAGCATATTTCTTGCCTCCTAGGATTAACTTAAAATTGATTCAAAAGATGACTTGAAACTTGAATATTCCAGCATCTTTTCTTTATTCTGCTAAAACTAATGGAATGGCTTCTGCAAGTTCATACCGTACGATGGCACGAATTTTGTTTTCGATCTGTAGGTAACGTGCAACCTTTGCACCAGGAAGGACGGCGCTAAGTTTGGGAATGTATCTCCGCTTTAGGTTAGCTTCCTCCATTTCGATGGCAATGGCTTCATCAATCAGCTGAGTCGCCTTTTCATTTGAGATCGCACCTTTATTAAAGGCTACGGCATAGTCATCTATCAATCTTGCCAGTCGCAAATTGATCTCATGTAAATCTTTCTGGTAGGCATCGTAGACAGGCCAGAATACTTTGGCTTCTCCATCGGTCAGGCTCATATTGTTGGTAACGACTAATTTTTTATTCGCAGTGATCTCATCACGCAGTTCTTCCATATTGGTAGCTACACTGTTTTCATCGCTATTTTTTTTGTCAGCGTACGAGGGTAGCGTAAGCATTACGAAAAAGATCAATACAGTCAGATACAACAGGTTGGCTAAATATTTCTTGTTCATATTCTTTTCCCTTCTTAGAAATTGAAGTTAGTAGAGCCGAACTTTGTATTGAATATGTTTTTTGGCGATCAAGGATTGTCAGTAAAAGTAGACACCTACCTTCAGTTTGAGTTCAGTGTGGTATCATTTTTAAAAAGTTTTGAGTTATTAATGGAACAGATGATCACTCACTCAGATTACTTAAATAACCCAGATAGTAGTTGTGCATCTTATGCTTGCAGATCAGTTAATTATGCCATTCTGTCGAGATGCCGGTACGAACCACGGCAAATTGCAAGACAATACTTCTTTTATGTCTCTAATCATTTTTCATTATGATGTGATTCACTAAAATTGACATAATGAATAATGATCTTTATATATTCTAAAAAAATATTAAGCCGAGAAATGGTGATGGGTTAAGGTCAAAAGGATTAGATGTTTTAATTAAATTCACATTTATTTCTTACCCTAACATTTTCTAATGAAAAATCTGATTTAAATATTTCTAGAATACACTTTGTCTTTCGTGCAGTATTGATGCTAAATGGCATATCATTGTCTTTGTTTGCACTGGTTACCTTTATAACAAATCAAAATAGTAACTTTAGTCGAGAGGTTAAAAATGGAGTATTACTATAAAAGTTCGCGTAAACGTGGTATTCGTGGGTTTACACTGCTTGAGTTACTGGTAGTAATGGTCATCATAGGCTTGCTGGCTGCCTATGTTGGTCCCAAATATTTCTCACAGGTAGGGAAGTCAGAAGTCAAAATGGCGCAAGCACAAATTGATTCGCTTGAAAAAGCCTTGCATCAATATCGTCTGGATGTGGGCAGCTATCCCACTACTGAGCAAGGATTAAATGCACTCGTGACACGACCTGGTAATGAGATAAAATGGCAAGGTCCTTATCTTGGTAAAGCACCTCCGCCTGATCCTTGGGGAAAGCCATACCAATACATGTATCCGGGTGAGCGTGCAGAGTTTGATCTATTTTCATTAGGAAAAGATGGGCAGCCAGGCGGTACAGGTGATGCTGCCGATATTGCCAATTGGTAAAAAGAATCAATGCGTTATACTGTAAAAGCGATTCTTGCTAAACAAGGCACAGTATCTTTCGAACTGGATGCTGCTAACGAACAGGAAGCTCGACAGCAGATTGCGGCCCAAGGCGGGATGGTGCTGAGTGTGCAACGGAACTTTGCGGGTTGGTTTCCTAAATCCAGAACACGTTTTCCTCTCACCCACTTCAGTCAGGAGCTTCTCTCTCTTTTAACAGCAGGCCTTAGTCTGGTAGAAAGTATCGAGACACTTATTGAGAAAGAAGAGGATGCTGGCGTACGCAAGATTATCCAGGAAATTCTTGCGCGCCTGTATGAAGGTATGACCTTTTCGCAAGCCTTGGAGACTTATTCTCAGATATTTCCTGCGTTGTATATTGCCACGGTTAGGGCGAGTGAACGGACGGGTGATTTACCTGAAGCCTTGACGCGGTATATTACCTATCAGACGCAAATGGATATGGCGCGTAAAAAGCTGGTGGGCGCATCAATATACCCTGTTTTGCTGTTGGTAGTTGGATTGCTGGTAGCCGTTTTTTTGCTGCTTTTTGTCGTGCCTAAATTCAGTGCCATCTATGAGGATATTGGTACAGATTTGCCCTGGCTGTCCGTTATGCTGATCAAATGGGGACGCTTGGTGCACGAAAGTGGCTGGATGATAGCGGGGATCTTTAGCGCTAGTCTGGCTCTCGCTATCTACAGCTTCACCCGACCTATGTTTCGAGCGCGTTTAATGCAGTTGTTATGGAAAATTCCCGCAATCGGTGAACGTATGCGGATTTATCAACTCGCCCGGTTTTATAAAACACTGGGGATGTTATTGCGAGGTGGCATTCCGATCACAAAAGCATTGGAAATGGTGAGCAATCTTTTACAACCTCATTTCCGACCAAGGGTCATCGCAGCAGCTACCCATATCCGTGAAGGTAAAACCATCTCCAGCGCAATGCAAATAGCAGAACTGACGACACCAGTAGGAAGTCGGATGTTGCGAGTAGGTGAGCGAACCGGGCTCATGGGGGACATGATGGAGCGGATTGGTGGTTTTCATGATGAAGAAATCGCTCGTTGGGTCGAGTGGACAACTAAGTTGATCGAGCCGCTATTGATGGCAGTAATAGGCACAGTTATTGGTGGTATCATTATTTTAATGTATATGCCTATTTTTGAGTTGGCAGGAAGTATCAATTGATTGAAGCGAATTCTCAGGCTCTTACAAAGCCATCTATCGATATGCATCAGCTTGGCCATGCGCGCCAACAGGCTTTAGCTCAAAAAACGTCTGTCATTAAGGTATTAGAGGAAGTATATGGTTACTCATCCAGTGAGCTAATGGTCGAATTGGGCCAGCTCCTGCAGATGCCAGTGATCCAGATGGAAGATTTGCACAAATTGCATCCTGCTTTTGACATTTTACCGTTTGCAGAAGCTGTCAAACAGGAATGCGCCTTATTTCATAAAAATCAAGAGTACTTACTTGCGGTAGCCAATCCATTTTTACCAAATTTACATGCTTGGGCAGATGAATATATTGCGGTAGGTGCGACATGGTATTTAGTGCACCCAGCTGATCTATCAGCATTTTTCTCTCAGCAAGAAAAGAGTATGCGGGCGATGGATAATGTGTTGCCAGCGGAGCAGCAGGGAATGGCGCAGGCAGGTATCGAAGATTTGTCGTTAAAGACGATCCATGAAGGTACGAGTAAGGTGGTGAGGCTGGTACACTCCACCTTATATGATGCCCATAAATCAATGGCAAGCGATATTCATCTGGAAACGATGCAGGGGACATTAGCGATAAAATATCGGATTGATGGTGTATTGACCACAATTGGTGTGATGCAAGGTCATGATTTAGCCGAGCAAGTGATTTCGCGTATCAAGGTTATGTCTGATCTCGATATTGCAGAGCGCCGAATTCCTCAGGATGGTCGCTTCAAAGTTTCCATTCAAGGACGAGAGATTGATTTTCGGGTATCGATTATGCCGAGTATTTTTGGTGAAGACGCGGTATTGCGGATCCTGGATCGAGAGGCGCTTACGGATCATGTTGAAGGTTTGACATTGAATCAGCTTGGATTCAATCAGACAGCTATTACGAGTATTCGCCGGTTGAGCTCGGAGCCTTATGGCATGCTGCTGGTGACCGGACCTACAGGAAGCGGCAAGACAACTTCACTTTATGCCGCAATTTCGGAAGTCAATCGTGGTGATGACAAAATTATCACGATTGAAGATCCCATCGAATATCAGCTGCCCGGAGTTCTTCAGATTCCGGTCAATGAAAAAAAAGGTCTTACCTTTGCGCGAGGATTGCGCTCAATTTTACGGCATGACCCAGACAAAATTATGGTAGGAGAAATCCGTGATGCCGAAACAGCCCAGATTGCGATACAGGCTGCATTAACCGGTCACCTTGTTTTTACCACAGTGCACGCCAATAATGTATTTGATGTGATCGGAAGGTTCTCCCATATGGGAGTGGATCCCTATAGTTTTGTTTCAGCCCTGAACGGCATTGTCGCACAAAGATTGGTTCGTTTGTTATGTCCTCAATGCATCGTTGATGAGCACCCTGCGGATCAATTGATTGCGGAATCCGGCATTCCTCTAGAAGAAGTAAAACATTATAATTTCCGGTTCAGCAAAGGATGTGGCCAATGTCGAGGAAGTGGTTATCGTGGACGGAGTGCGATTGCCGAGATATTGCTGTTAAATGATGAGATTCGTGAATTAATTATTGCGCAGGCTACGATTCGCCGCATCAAAGAAGCAGCTAAACAGAATGGTACCCGTTTTTTGCGTGAAGCTGCACTTGAGATGGTTAAAGCAGGACAGACGAGTTTGCAGGAGGCTAATCGTGTCACTATTGTGGCGTGACCGGATTCAGGTTTTTTTTGCGCCTGGACGTGTGGATATGGTGAGAACGTTCCGGGGCATAAAATCCAGACAATCGCCTAGAATTTCAGAAGTATATGGAGCTCCACAGGATGCCGCCATGTGGAAGAAATCCTTACAACAGCTTGAACAAATGATTGAAAAAGAGAATATTGCATCAGATTTGAAGGGGGCTGAGCTGATCATTACACTTTCAAATCATTTTGTACGTTATGTTGTGGTTTCACCTCAGCAAGAAATTACTGGCCCGTCCGAGTTATTTGCTTATGCCAATTTTCGCATGCGAGAAGTCTACGGAGAACGAGTCGATGGTTGGGTCGTGAGTATAAGTGATGAGGATCCCTATCAAGGGACACTGTGCGCCGCGATCAGCCGTGATTTATACAATGAGTTTGAAGCACTGGCCTCTCGTCATCGCATTAAATTAAAACGAATAGAACCCTATCTGACAGCTGCTTTCGATCAATGGTGTAACTCGTTTAATGATAAGCGATTCTGGTTTGTAGTCATCGAGCGAGAGCGGCTGTGTATGACTTTATTTTCCAACAGCGAGTGGAAGGGAATACGAAATCAGCGCGTAGTGCATTCAATTGAAACCGAGTTAATTGCTGCACTTGAGCAAGAGGCTATTAATTCCGGCTATCGAGAACCCATTGAGCAGGTGTATCTGCTTTCACCTGAACATCCGGATTTGAGTTTACCAACTGATAAAGGATGGCAATTTGCCTATTTACCCACTGAGAAAATACCGGTACCACTTCACTTTCCTTCTGTTAGTGTAGCGGATAGTGAGGCAGGGTATGCATGACCTGAAACTGAAATTTCCTTATATAACGCAACAAGCGCGTTATATCGATTATATTTTGCTGGGATTAGGTTCCATGATTTTTATTGCATGCTTTTATCAGCTGAAATTAGTCATGGAAGAAACTGCGCATTGGGAAACACGTATCGATCGTCTTGAGCAACAACAACAGCATAAAAAGACACCCAGAACGGCGGTTGCCCGAATTACTCAAGAAACACAAAAGGAGCTTAACCAGGCAAAGGAAGTTTTGCAACAAATCAATTTGCCTTGGGAAGCGTTATTTGATTCCTTAGAATATGCAGTAAATAAAGAAATTGCATTATTATCTGTGCAACCGAATGTAGCCAATCGAGCGATACGCGTCGCGGGTGAAGCGAGAAATTTAGTGGCATTAACGGATTTTGTCGAAGCAATTGAGCGAGAAGAAGTTTTTGAAAATGCATATGTAATCAATTATAAAGTGAAGCAAGAGAATCCCCATCGACCAATTGCTTTTTCTCTGATCACCACATGGATCGATTGACCCTAGAAAGACTGCGGATTCAAATACGCTGGCAAATAGCGCGACTTAGTTTAATCGGAAAAATAGGCTTGGGATTGTTTACACTTTCGATCGTCTTTTTCTGGGCAGCTGTTTTGCCACAAAAAGAGGAAATCGATAAACTCAAGGAACAAGTCGTATCAATGCAGCAACGAACGCAGGTTGAAGCTGCCGTAGGCTCAAAGTTAGATGATAATCAGGCGTTACAGGTTTTTTATGATTTTTTTCCGAGTATCGATTCATCGCCTTACTGGATCAAGGAATTAGACAGGATTGCTAAAAAACACAAGGTTGAGCTGAGTCGCAGTGACTATCGGTTGATGCAGGAGCAGAATTCAAAACTGGCTCGCTATGAAATGGTTCTGCCTGTTCATGGCAGCTATCCGCAAATTCGCGCTTTCATTGCCGATGTGCTGGAAACCATCCCCGCACTGGCATTGGTTGATATAGCGCTCAAACGTGAAGATATTAAATCGGGCAAACTGGATGTCCGACTTAGCATGAATCTATATCTGCACGGCTGAAATGGAAAAACAGACAACCAATATTCGCAGGTTGATTCTGGGCGTTGCCCTCGTAGCAACACTCTTTGCAGTGATATGGCTCGAGGAGAATGATGCTGACATAGAAGAGACCGTTCAACCCATTCTACCCACTAAGCCTGCATCCAAAAGTGTAAATGTAGCTGGCAGAAAAAATGACATGGGTCATCTAAAAGTTGATCAATTGGGGCAGCGAAAATTCAGTGCTGAAGCGGATGATATCTTTGCTTCTGCTTCCTGGGAACCGAAGCAGCCCCGTGCTGATCTCTCTCAATCTCCATTTGGTAGTTCCGGCAGCTCCAACCAAGCTGCCAAGCCTGCGCCTGTTCGTGCGCCTCCTCCCGCAGCGCCGCCTTTGCAATTTAAATATATCGGCAAAATTATGGAAGGAAAGAGGACAAGCATATTTCTTTCCATGGGAGATACTTACTATGTAGCAAAAGTAGGGGGGCATATCGAGAAAAATTATCGAGTCGATCGGATTAATGATGACGTAATCGAATTTACTTATCTACCATTGGGCATCAAACAAACACTTCTTATTAATAACAATAATCCTGGAAAGTTTTAATGAAATCAGTCAGATTTTTCTTCATTGTTTTGCTGCTGACACTATTAATGAGTTGTGCGCAATTAGCTACCAGAAATTCGGCATTTTTAGAAGGTCAGCAACTGATTGCGCAAGGTCAACTTGATGCAGGCTTGAAAAAACTTGAGCAGTCAGCTTATGAAGAGCCTGATAACAAAGAAATTCGTACAGTACTGACACGACAACGCGAGGCAATCGCCAATCAAATACTCAATGAGGCAGAAAATGCGCGAGCAGCGGGGAATTATGATGTTGCTGAACAGCAATACCGCCATGTGCAGGGAATTAACCCCAATAGCGAGCGTGCCAAAGCAGGTTTAGAGGCACTGTATCTGGATCGGCATCAACAATTGTTTATTAATCAAGCCAGAGAGTCGCTCGCTCGAAATGATGTGGAAGGTGCTGAAGCGGCCGTGCGCGCGGTGTTACAGGAAAATCCGATGAATGGAGATGCGCGCCTATTAATTAGGGAGATCAATCAACGCCTTAGCCGGGCTGAAGAACCTGGACTGGCATTAATGACAACTTTTGATAAACCCATCACAATGGAATTTCGCGATGCCAGTTTGAAAACAATTTTTGAGCTGATATCACGCACAGCAGGAATCAATTTTATATTTGATAAAAGTGTTCAGCAGGAATCGAAAACATCTATTTTTGTACGCGATAACAGAATTGAAGATGTTTTAAAATTGCTGTTAGTCACTAATCAGCTTGCTTACAAAATATTGAACGACAATTCGTTATTGATCTATCCGGATACTCCAGCCAAACAAAAAGAATATCAAGAGCTTGTGGTGCGCAGTTTCCATGTAGTCAATACCGATGTCAAACAGATGGTATCAATGATCCGAGGACTGGTCAAAGCTAAGGATATTTACGTTAACGAGAAGCTCAATCTTTTTGTTATGCGCGATACATTGGAAGCAATTCGCTTGGTAGAACGACTGGTTGCCATCAATGATTTTCCTGATCCAGAGGTCATGCTTGATGTGGAAGTCCTGGAAGTTAACCGAAATAATGTAGCCAAGCTTGGGCCTAATTTTCCAGGCAGTATTACTTACACTGCAAACCCGGGTGGCACTGACGCAAGCGGTAATCCCATTGCCGCAGCTGCTACAACAACACTGGATCAGGTTACTTTTGGCTTAAAGAATTTCTCGGTCAGCAACCAGGTCGTGATTGATTTAAGAAAAGATCTTACCTTTAATGACCTGCTTGCCAATCCCCGTATTCGTGTCAAGAATCGCGAGAAAGCTAAAATTCTGATTGGTAGCAGACAACCTATCATCACTTCCAATGTCACGGGGACTGCGGCTACCGTATCTCAATCTGTGACTTTTATCGATGTAGGACTAAAGCTGGAAGTTGAGCCTGTTATTTCTCCGAATAACGAAGTGGCAATCAAGGTTATGCTTGAAGTAAGTTCGATAACGGGTTTCGAAGCAGGCACCACTGCGGGTAGTCGATTTCCTGTCGTGGGAACGCGGACAGCAGAGACTTTACTTTCCTCAAATGATGGTGAAACACATGTATTGGCAGGTTTGATTAACGACGATGATAAAAGAAGCTTGGGAGGGATACCGGGATTGATCGATACGCCGATCCTGAACAGGCTGTTCGGTAACCAAAATCTGAATCGTCAAAAGACGGAGATTATATTATTAATCACCCCGCGCATTGTACGTAATGTTACGCAACCGACCAAACTGGAGAGTGAGTTTTATTCTGGCACGGCCAATGCTGCTGGAAGATTGCAGACGTCTATTCGTAAGACATTACCACAATCCCTGGCCCTGGCTCCTTCCGGGCCTGTGTCAAGTGCTCCTTCAGTTTTTGGAGGAGCACAGCCGGCAGCACCAACGGCTGAATCTGCTCCTAATCCATTTGCTGCAGCGGCTGCGCAACAAGCTGGTGGTGCTTCTCCATCACTTACCTTGTTAGCCCCGACCACAGTGCCCATGGATCGAGAATTTACCGCAACGGTGAGACTGGTTACCCAGAAAACGAATCTGGTGAGCGAACTTAATCTGACATACGATAAGGACCTGTTGGAAGCGCTAGATGGCGGTGAAAAATCTGGAGTTCGTACCATCAAGTTGGGTAGGGAAGAACCAAGCGGGATGACAACAGTCTTACGTTTCAAAGCAGTCAGCCCAAATCCGGGGACCGCTGAAATTGCTGTTCAAAGTTTGACAGCACAAGACGACAAAGGAAACCCGGTTGAAGTGAGCTTGCCTCCTCCAATAAGTGTCGAGATCCATTAGTAGTATGCTAAAACGAAGCTCAGGATTGATAACAGCTTATCGTGGATTTACTCTGGTCGAATTGATGGTGGTGGTTGCTATAGTCGCTATTTTGGCTACTGCAGTGATGCCGTTACGTGAGATTGCCATTAAGCGTGAGAAGGAACACGAATTACGTCTTGCCTTGCGGCAAATTCGTACTGCAATCGATGCTTATAAACAGGCTGCGGATGAAGGACGAGTGGAAAAGAAAGCAGATGAGGTAGGTTATCCCCGCAAGTTGGAACATCTGGTGGAAGGTGTGCCAAATATAAAGGATCCTAAAAAAAATATGATCTATTTTTTGCGACGTTTACCCCGTGATCCTATGTTTGCAGACTCAGATATGGATGTACCTGAGGCAGATACGTGGGGAAAGCGTAGTTACGCGAGCCCACCCGATAATCCGGAAGAAGGCGACGATGTTTTTGATATCTATTCACGCTCTAGTCAAAAGGGGCTGAACGGGATACCTTATAATCAGTGGTAAATGAGAATATCTAATTTATACCGGCGTGCCGGTTTTACACTCATTGAGTTATTGGTTGTCATGGCAGTGATTGCTACTTTACTCAGTATTGTTGCCCCGAGATATTTCAATTCAGTCGATCGGGCTAGAGAAGCTGTATTGCGACAAAATCTGAGCATCGTGCGTGATGCGATTGATAAATTCTATGCTGATAGGGGAGTTTATCCGCTTAATCTGGAGCAATTGGTGGAAGAGCGTTATATTCGTGCTATTCCAGTTGATCCAATAACCGATAGTGCTTTAACATGGATTGAAATTCCCCCGCCTGGTGAGGAGGTTGAAGGTGTGTATGATATACGCAGTAGCTCTGATAAGCAGGCATTAGATGGAACATTTTACGATAAATGGTGAGAAAGAACCACGTTCATTATTCCTGTGCAGAAGAAGGTTATATCTATCTCTGGACGTTATTTGCAGTTGCGCTTGCGGGTGTGGTGCTGACAGGCATTGGGCCAATGTGGCAAATTGAATCCCAACGAGAAAAAGAAATAGAACTACTCCATGTGGGCGATCAATTCAGGCGTGCTATTGAAGGGTATTACCTCAATTCAAGTGGGAAAGCGAAACGGTATCCAGAATCACTAGAGCAATTGCTCGAAGATAGGAGTTCATTGGTAGTCAAACGTCATCTCAGAAAAGTTTTCCTTGACCCTATGACCAATAGCCATGATTGGGGGTTGATTGAGCAAGCTGGGTCAGGAATTACAGGTGTATATAGCAAATCGGACAAGATCCCGCTCAAGCGAGCAAATTTTCCAGAAAATTATTCCGCATTTTCAGAAGCAAAGAGTTATAAGGATTGGAAATTTGTTCATGCGGGTGGGGCGGCTGGCGGAGCAGACTCACAGCGATCAAAAACCCCTAAATCAGGTGTGCAAAATCCTACTTCTACCAATCCTTTTGCTAGCGATAAGGCTACAGCAGGTTCTAATCCTCTTTCCCCGAACCAGCCAGCAAATAGTGCTAATCCATTTACACCAAATCCTTAATGATAGCGTAATTAATCTTCCAAGATCTTTTCAAGGAAAACACTGAATATGTTTTAACGTAAATGAGCTACTGCATTAGGTGGAGTGCTAGAACTCGCTTATTATCAGATATTTTTTTCCTGCGTTCTCTCTGACTTGCTTTGACAGTATAAATAATACGGTAAGGTAAAGCCGATAAAGCCAGTTTTGATTTAGAAATGGAATTAGATGACAGCGAATTTTAAATGCATAAATTAATGTGTTGTGTGGGGTATCAAAAATCCATCTATACATTGTGATCGTTAGCTATACTGTGAGAACTCTTAAATATGCCGTAGTATAAGAACTGGTTTGGTTTTTTTTAGTCTTAATGATTTTATTGGCTCAATTCAGATGAATTTTAGTATGCATTGGATATTGTTTTTACTCGGTCTAGCTGGATGTACTCAAATCCCAAAAGTCGAAAATTTGCAAGCAGAGGAACTGGCTAGTCAAAACCAACAGGGGCAATTGAAATTACCTCATCAAGAATTGACGAGCGAGTTATTATTTGATTTTTTGCTGGCTGAAACAGCATTGCAACGCGATAATCTTGAGGTGGCTGTTGAACGATATTCTAAGCTTGCGAGACAGACACGGGATCCACGTATTGCCGAACGTGCTACAGAGGTAGCGCTTCGTGCCCGTCAATCTGATGAAGCAGAGAAAGCTGTAGCCTTATGGATTGAGCTGGAACCAGATTCAATCAATGCACGTCAAGCGGCTGCAGCTTTGTTTATGAGTACTGGCAAGCTTGACAAGGCACGTCCTCATCTTGTGAAACTGTTATCATCTGATAAAGGTACCGTTGATAAGGCTTTTATGCACTTGAGCAGACTACTGTCACGTCATGATGACAATAAAGCAGCATTGAAGTTATTGCAACAGCTTGCGATTCCTTACTCTGATTTGCCGGAAGCACATTTTGCAATTTCCCAGGCTGCATGGAATGCTAATCAGCTTGATCTTGCCCTTAAGGAAATGAAAAAAGCTTTGGAGCTACGTCCTGATTGGGAAATTGCCGCGATTCATCAAGGCCGGATTTTGCAGAAAATTGCTAATGCTGAAGCGATGAGTTTTTATGAAAATTATCTCGCAAAATATCCTAAAGCCAATGATATGCGAATTGCTTATGTTCGCATGCTGATGGCAGATAAAAATTTTATTTCAGCGCGCGATCAGTTCCAGAAATTGATGACGGAGAATCCGTTTAATGCCGACATCGCGCTTGCAGTGGGTTTATTATCTCTTGAATTAAATGATTTCGATAGTGCTGAAGCAAATTTTAAGAAAGCTTTGGAGCTAGGTTATGAAGACTCTAATAATATCTATTTCAATTTAGCGCGAATTTATGAGGTTACTCAACGCCCTGACGCTGCTCTTAAAGCATATCAGCAAGTAAGTGGAGGAGAACGGTATTTGCCAGCTCAAATTCGTATTGCAGTTTTGCTACTCAAGAAAAAAGGAATTGATCACGCACGCCAGCATTTACATCAATTAACACCGGAGAATGAGCAGCAGCGTGCCCAATTAGTTTTGGCAGAGGCGCAATTATTACGAGAGGTTAATGCGCATTATGAAGTTTTCAAGCTATTAGACAAAAATTTGGAAAAATTTCCGGATCAGCCTGACCTTCTTTACGATCGGGCTTTGGCGGCAGACAAAATTGGCAAATTTGATATCGTAGAAAAAGATTTGCGCAAACTGATCGAGTTGAGGCCAGATAATGCGCATGCCTATAATGCATTAGGCTATAGTCTAGCAGAACGAGGATTGCGCTTGCCGGAAGCATTAGCTTTAATCAAAAAAGCGGTTGAGTTATCGCCTGAAGATCCTTATATTATGGATAGCCTCGGATGGGTGTATTATCGGATGGGAAATTTTAGTGAAGGTCTCAATTATTTGAATCTTGCTTTTGCTACGCGCCCTGATCCAGAAATTGCCGCTCATTTGGGCGAGGTGCTCTGGGTTAAGGGGGCGAAAGAGGATGCTGAGAAGGTCTGGCGTTCTGCACTTGAGGCCCATCCGGGGAATGAAACATTATTGGATACCATGAAAAGATTAATGCAGTAGCCTTGTTTTTGGTGCAATATTTCATGAGTAGTTACACATTGTTTGGTTTTTATCATCTGCTAAATAAATTTTATGGCAATGATGACCGATAAAGTATTTAATGTGCTCCAGCTTTATCAGTGCGAAAATTTTATTTTAAGCAGTAAGATAAAGTGCTGTTATAAGTGAAAGAAGAAATATCAATAAGCACAAATTGCAATTAGCCGAAAAATATGCCTAGAATTCTTTACCACCAGTAAGGATGAGGCCAATAGTATCCCCTGTAGAAAAAGGGATAACCGTAATAACCAAAATAAGGATAAGGTGGGTAATATCCGTACCTACCTGGACCATAATAATATCGGTAATCTTTGGGCCACAAATAGATTGCCGTTGCTGAAATAAGTGGCACTTTTATGATTTTATTGCCAATGGTGCGCTCAATATCACCTTTGATTGTTCCGGCGACTGTTATCTCAGTATCTTTTGCAAAAACAGCAGGATCGAGAAAATCACTACTCTCAATGACAAAACGACCTTCATTATTTCTGCTTGTTTGTGGATAGCCTTTCTTATCCAGAGGATAAAATAAAATCTGCACCAGACTGAAATCTTTTTCATTTTCTACGTCGATGATCACCCCACCCCAACGAATGGGGACATCCTTATAAGCATTAATATCCTGATTTACTGTCTGGTAGGACAAATCAACAAAGGGAATATTCCTTATGGCGGCAGGTGGCAAGCTAGTACACCCATTCAGCACAAAAAATAAACTGATGATGGATAAACGCGATTTCATAATTTTTCCTTTATCAAGTATGCTTGTCTTTTAAGCTTATGGAGCCTTCATCAAAACCTAATTCCATTTCCAAATTAAAACTGACTTTGTCGGCTTCACCTTGCCGTATTATTGATACTGTCTGCGGCTCGCCTTCGCATCATTTTTAATTTGGAAATGGAATAAAATAGGGGTATTAACCTTTGGACAATTAGCTAAATAGATAATTCTAGCTTAGCAGTCTCTTGAAAAAAACGTATTCAAGATAATCGATAATAGGCAAAAATAGGTAAAAAAAGCGGAGTTTATCTCTAGTAAATGATCATTTTGAGCCTGTTTTTTTAATACTGCTGTAGCCAGTTAGAATGCTTTTTCAACAGCCTGTCAAGGGAAAGAGGCGACTTTTATACTGAATGAATTGCGTTATGAGTAGATTAATTTCCTAGTTGCAATAGGATAGAAGTAGGGATAGAAGTAGGTTATGGAAGTGAATTTGCTCAAATGCTGAGCAAAAATATTTGTTCCTTTCGATTGAAAGGTATAATGCATTATTATTGTCAATAAATAAATTGATATCGATGATATCTTCTACTATTAAATTAACCCTCTGATTTAACAGATGTCAATAGATACAGAAAAAACGTATGAAATCCAGTCAGTGCTGGAAATTAAAAGTAGTACTTTTTTTGTGCCGGTCCTGGTTTTGTACACTAATGATTTAGTTGTCATTGAGCAACGATTGCTACAAAAAATATCTCAAGCACCGGATTTCTTCAGAAATTCACCCATTGTCTTTGATTTGCATGAATTAAACCATAATAATGATGAAATAGATGTTGTGAAATTAGTGGAGCTTATTCGTAAGATGGGCTTATTCCCTATAGGCATACGAGGCGGAAATGAGTTTCAGAATGAGCAAGCAAACTCGATATTTATTCCAATAGATAACACGCAAAGTATAGCTGCTGAAATACCCAAAACATCTGTGTCAACTTCTCAAACAATTGTTAAGGAAGTGGTTGTGAATAATGCAGCGACGCTAATAACTCAGCCTGTTCGTTCAGGTCAACGCATTTATGTATCGGGCGATTTAATTATATTGGCTCAGGTCAGTGCGGGCGCTGAAATCATGGCTGAAGGTAATATCCATGTTTACAATACATTAAGAGGTAGAGCGCTTGCAGGAGTGCAAGGTAATACGAATGCAAGGATATTCTGTTTTGATTTGCAAGCTGAGCTTATTTCAATAGCTGGAGATTATAAAACAAGTGAGGATCTGAAAGAAACGGTTGAAAAAAAACCAGTGCAGATCTATTTGCAGAATCATGCTTTAATAATAAAAGAATTAGTATAGGATATTTTCAGCGAAGGAGAATTAAGTGGCAAGAATTATTGTCGTAACGTCGGGCAAAGGGGGAGTAGGTAAGACCACCACAAGTGCTGCTATTGCCATGGGATTGGCAAAAAGAGGACATAAAACAGTCGTGATTGATTTTGATGTGGGTTTACGCAATCTTGATCTTATTATGGGCTGTGAGCGACGGGTTGTCTATGATTTCATCAATGTGATTAATGGGGAGGCAAATCTTAATCAGGCATTGATTCGCGATAAGCACTGTAATTCGCTTTTTATTCTGCCTGCTTCACAAACACGTGATAAAGATGCTTTAACTTTAGAGGGAGTAGAAAAAGTGTTAGAAGAGCTCTCTAAAGATTTTAAATATATCGTGTGTGACTCGCCCGCTGGTATTGAAAAGGGTGCTCATTTGGCGATGTACTTCGCGGATGATGCTTTTGTCGTTACTAATCCAGAGGTATCTTCTGTTAGAGATTCGGACCGAATGCTGGGGATTATGGCAAGCAAGTCACGGAGAGCAGAGTTAGGGATGGAACCCATCAAAGAGTATTTATTATTAACTCGTTATGATCCAGATCGGGTTGAAGCAGGAGAAATGTTGAGTCTGGAAGATGTGCAAGAAATATTATCTTTGCACTTGCTGGGTATTATTCCAGAGTCGAAAGCAGTTCTAAATGCTTCTAATTCAGGTACGCCTGTGATTTTGGATGAGAAAAGTGATGCAGGCCAAGCTTATGCTGACGTGGTGGCGCGCTATCTTGGGGAAAAAAGACCTCATCGTTTTATTGACAGTAAAAAAGGGTTTCTCAGGAAGCTTTTTGGAGGAAAATAATGAGCCTACTGGATTATTTTAGATCATCTAAATCCAAAACAGCTACTGTTGCTAAAGAAAGGCTACAAATTCTTGTGGCGCACGAACGCTATTATCGTAATAAGCCTTCTTACCTTCCGCAATTGCAAGAAGAGTTACTGGCAGTCATTCGTAAATATGTCAAAGTCGAACAAGACGCTATTTCAGTTAAATTTGAACAGGATGAAAATCAAGAGACGCTCGAGCTGAATATTGTATTGCCAGAAACTCCAAAGCAGCAAGAGTATTCATCATGAAGTATCGAAAAATGACTCTTAATTAACAATAGGGCGCCTTTAAAAATTCGGAGTTCTAAACAAGACAAGGCGAGAACAAAAAATGTTGACGCAGCATATAACTGATGTATAAGGAAACAATTTTTGTGAACAACGAAGTATTGTGACGAAACGGGGTAAGCAGGCAATCCGCGAAGCGGATGTACGCAAATATGAATTTTTAGAGGTGCCCAATAAACAATTGCTTGGTTATCATGCAATGATGTCCGTCTTGAAGCAATTATTAATAAATAGATCATAGCAGAAATGTGGATGACTAATTGTTGGTTACGTGAAAAAGAGTAGGTTTGATATCCCTTGGTCAATAGCATAAGAAAAAAAATTGAATTTTTTGTATGGAAGCTACTGGTTTGTATAGTTTCGATGCTTGCAGGTTGTGCATTATTCGAAAGCCGCGAGGTCGTTACTACTACTATTATTACTCAACCTGGCGAAGGAATTTCAAAGGAAGTAATTGCTAATTTTGATCTGGTTGGGAGAGTTTCAGTCAAAGCAGATAAGCAGGGATTTTCAGGCGGTGTACGCTGGCAGCACACGGAGATCAGCGATCAGATAATGCTATTTTCACCCTTAGGACAAACTGTTGCTCAGATTGAGCAAGGTCCGGAAGGTGTGAGCCTTATTACCTCAGAACCAAAAACTTATTATGCAAGTAATGTGGAAAATTTGACAGAAGATATCTTGGGATGGCGATTACCGCTTTCTGGATTACAATTCTGGGTACAGGGTACTCATTTTCCATTCACAATGTCTGAAAAGGACTTAGATAGGAATGGGCGGACGGTAACAATCAGACAAGACGGCTGGAAAATTACTTATTTGGATTATTTTTCGCAACTTATTCCTGCCTATCATAATCTTCCGCGAATATTGGAACTTAGCCGTATAGACCTGAAACTGAAACTGGTTATTGATAACTGGGATATAAAAGATTGATAGTATACTCTTCTTAAAAATATTATAGGGAATTCAAGGAAATATGCAAACCTTTCTAGCACCTGCCAAGCTTAATTTGTTTCTGCATGTGGTGGGACGCCGGAAAGACGGGTATCATCTGTTGCAAACAGTTTTTAGGTTTATAGATTTTTCGGATCAGCTGAGTTTTGTCTTAAGAGATGATTCTGTCATTAAATTGCGTACCCCTACTCCGGGCGTGCCAGAAGAAAATAATTTGTGTGTTCGAGCGGCTAAATTGTTGCAGCAAAGAAGTTACATAAATCTTGGAGTAGAAATTTTTCTGGAAAAACGAATTCCGATGGGTGGCGGATTAGGAGGAGGCAGTTCCGATGCGGCAACGACCTTGCTCGTACTTAATCGTTTATGGGGGTTAAATTGGAAAAGGGCACGCTTGATGGAATTAGGGTTAGAGTTGGGTGCTGATGTTCCAATATTTGTCTATGGTGAAAACGCCTTTGCAGAAGGGGTAGGCGAGAAGCTTTCATCGATCGCTTTACCACCAGCTTGGTATTTGGTGTTAACACCCTCGGTGCATGTTTCAACAGGACAAATTTTTTCAAGCAAAGAATTGACACGGAATACAAATCCTATCACAATACCGCCCTTTTCCCCCTGGCAAGGACGTAATGATCTTGAAACAGTGGTTTGCCAGATGTATCCAGTTGTGGCAAGATACTTGCAGTGGCTAAAGCAATTGAATAACACGACATTGGTCGCAATGAGTGGTTCGGGCGCTTGTGTATTTGCTGAATTTGCAAACGAACGGGCAGCGAAGGATGCTTTTCAGCAATTGCCCGATGGAATGAGTGGTTTCGTTGCAAAGGGATTGACTTATCATCCATTGCAAAAATTTTTAGAAGAGTAATGAATTTGGGGAGTCGCCAAGTGGTAAGGCACCGGATTTTGATTCCGGCATTCGTAGGTTCGATCCCTACCTCCCCAGCCAGTACTCATAATGATCAGAAGCGATTTCAAGTAACCGGTTTTCTGGTTTAAATCAGAGCATATAAATTTATAATTATGTGGCAAGCTTTGTATTACCAGGGGGGTCTGTGTTTTTCAGTATCCAGTTCATAGCAGGAAACTATTAGCCATGTCTTATGATAGCTTGATGGTGTTTACTGGCACAGCCAATCCACAACTGGCCCAGGACGTGGTCAAGTATCTCAATATCCATTTAGGACGAGCAACAGTTTCTCGTTTCAGTGATGGCGAGATCATGGTAGAGCTTCTTGAGAATGTGCGTGGCAAGGATGTGTTTGTATTGCAATCTACTTGTGCCCCTACCAATGACAGCCTGATGGAAATATTGGTCATTGTAGATGCTTTAAAGCGTGCTTCAGCAGGCCGCATTACCGCTGCAATTCCATATTTTGGTTATGCGCGCCAAGATAGAAGGCCGCGTTCGGCACGTGTGCCAATTACAGCGAAAGTAGTAGCCAATATGCTTACCACTGTTGGAATAGACCGGCTTTTGACAATGGATTTGCACTCAGATCAGATCCAGGGGTTTTTCGATATACCCGTGGATAACATTTACGGAATGCCTATATTGCTAGGCGATATTTGGAAACATAATTATCAAGACTTGACCGTCGTATCGCCTGATGTGGGTGGAGTGGTACGAGCGAGACATTTGGCAAAACGCTTAGAGTGCGATCTTGCGATTATTGATAAGCGCCGTCCTAAACCGAATGAATCTATAGTAATGAATATCATTGGCGAAGTTGAGGGGCGTACTTGTGTCATCATAGATGACATGGTAGATACGGCGAATACGCTATGCGAAGCTGCCAGAGCTTTAAAAGAGGAAGGTGCTGCGAGTGTAGTTGCCTATTCTACGCATGCAGTGCTCTCTGGAAAGGCAGTGGAGCGAATTTCAGAGTCTAAACTGGATAAATTAGTGGTTACTGATACGATTCCATTACGTGATAATGCCAAAGCATGTGATCGAATTTGTCAGCTAAGTGTCGCGAGTTTACTGGGTGAGTCCCTGGTCCGCATAAGTAATGAGAGTTCATTGAGCTCATTGTTTATGGAGTAAATAAAGATATTTTTATTTTTGATTTATCTGGTCGCGGATAAATCTTATTTTGGAGAATTGAAATGCAAATTGAAATTGATGCTAATAAACGTGCATTGCAGGGCAAAGGTGCGAGCCGCCGCCTGCGTGTAGATGGTAAAGTTCCTGGTGTCGTTTATGGTGGAGAGGGTGCTGCGCAATCTATCGAATTAGACCATAATAATCTATTCCATAAGCTCAAACTGGAAGCGTTTCACGCATCTGTTTTATCGCTAAAGGTGGATGGTGTCAAGGAGCAAGTATTGTTGCGCGATGTACAAATGCATCCTTACAAACCACAGGTACTTCATGTAGATTTTCAGCGTATTGATACAGACAAAAAGATACACATGAAAGTCCCGCTGCATTTCATTAATGCTGAGCTTTCACCTGGAGTAAAACTAGCAGGGGGCATGGTTAGCCATGTACTCACTGAAGTAGATATATCGTGCTTTCCTCAAGATTTGCCTGAATATATTACCGTAGATTTGTCAGAAATGGCTGCAGGTAGTACCTTGCATCTAAGCGACCTCCAATTGCCTGAAAATGTGGAAATCCCTGCATTGATCAGAGGTGATAATTTACCGGTGGCTACCCTCATTGTTCAGCGAGGTGCGGCTGAAGAAAGTAGTGCGAGTTAATTCTTAAATACGTCAAATAGATATCAGTATAAATCGGAAATACAGGATAAGCTAATCTCTTCTGTATTTCCCTTTTCAAAATTAAGAAGTCGCAGATGAACGTATCCGGATTGATGATAAGTTATAGTTGTTCAATCAAACCGAGTAAACAATGAAACTCATTGTGGGACTGGGTAATCCTGGAGAAAAATACGCTGCTACGCGACATAATGTTGGATTTCACTGGTTGTGTCGCTTGGCGGAGCAATTACGCATCACATTCAAATCTGAAGTTAAGTTCCATGGTCTGTGTGCAAATATGATGCTTGATAATGAGCAGTTCTGGTTGCTTAAACCGCAGACATACATGAATGCAAGTGGAATGGCCGTGGCAGCATTATCACGTTTTTATAAGATCTCTCCTGACCAGTTATTGGTCGTTCATGACGAACTGGATTTGCCCCCCGGAACTGTCAAATTAAAATTAGGTGGAGGCGCAGGAGGTCATAATGGTTTGAAGGATATTATGGCACGTCTGGCCACTCAAGATTTCTGGCGGCTGCGGATTGGGGTCGGCCATCCAGGGAATAAAAATGAGGTAGTCGATTATGTATTGCACCCACCTCGAAAAGAAGAAGCTTTATTGATTGATGACGCTATACAGCGAAGTCTGGTTATTTGGCCGCTCATTGCAAGTGGTGACTATACCGCTGCAATGCATAAATTGCACACAAAACAAAAATAATGATAAAACTATACTTTTTATTTTGTGTATTTTCCCGTTTACTAGAATTTCAATAATAATCAGATTATGAGCCTGAAGTGCGGTATCGTTGGTCTCCCGAATGTGGGTAAATCAACACTTTTTAATGCACTCACCAAAGCAGGTATTGCTGCTGAAAATTACCCATTTTGTACGATTGATCCTAATGTTGGCGTTGTCGAAGTTCCCGATCTGCGCCTCAAAAAGCTGAGTGAAATTGTTAAACCCCAGAAAGTACAACCTGCTATTGTTGAATTTGTTGATATTGCTGGTCTGGTAGCGGGTGCCTCTAAAGGTGAGGGGCTAGGCAACAAATTTCTGGCAAATATCCGTGAAACGGATGGTATTGTTCATATGGTGCGTTGTTTTGCTGATGACAATGTGGTTCATGTGGCAGGAAAGGTAGATCCCATTTCGGATATTGAAGTCATTCAAACTGAACTTGCATTGTCTGATATGGCCACAGTGGAGAAGGCACTGCAACGAGAAGCCAAGCTGGCTAAATCAGGCAACAAGGAAAGTATCCGGTGTGTGAGTCTAATGGAGAAATTACATGCCCATCTTGACCAAGGCCGGCCCGCGCGTAGTCTGGCTTTAGAGAAAGAGCAACAGCCGCTAGTAAAGCCATTGTGCCTGTTGACCTCAAAGCCCGTTATATATGTTGCAAATGTTACGGATGATGGTTTTGAAAATAATCCATTATTGCAAAGCATTCATGAATATGCGGCACGGGAAGGAGCACCTGTTGTAGCAATCTGTGCGTCCCTCGAAGCAGAAATTGCAGATCTGTCTGATGAAGACAAGCACGTATTTTTGGCTGATATTCATTTAGAAGAACCGGGCTTAAATCGCTTGATTCGTGCTGCTTATCAGCTACTCGGGCTTCAGACTTATTTCACTGCCGGTGTCAAGGAGGTACGAGCATGGACAATTCACAAGGGAAATACTGCTCCACAAGCAGCCGGTGTGATTCATACAGACTTTGAAAGAGGCTTTATCCGTGCCGAAGTCATATCTTATGATGACTTTGTTGCTTATAACGGTGAGCAAGGTGCTAAAGAGGCTGGGAAAATGCGCCTAGAGGGTAAAGAATATGTTGTTAATGATGGTGATGTCATCCATTTCCGCTTCAATGTATAAATTGCTTCTCTACATTATCGTAGAATGAAAATTATTTTATACGATTCCCCTTATGTTTGAGTAATTCAAACATAAGGGGAGAGATCTTGCTAACTAGAAAGTCAAAAACAAATTGACCCCCAGAATATGCATCATTTGATCTGGACGGGCATTATGTGGTCTATTGATATATTGATTCATATAGCCAATTTCCGCGTTAGCCATTTGATTGAATTTCCAACCTAGCCCAACAAAACCCCTGTTCTGATCAAAGCCATTGGTAATCCATCCTTTTTGAGGCGTATTCATCGCGATAAATATTTCATCCTGTACTATAAAACTAAGATTGGGTGAAATAAATTGCATGGGAAACGCAAATTTTATTAATTGACGAAACCGGTAGGCTACATCGTTTTTACCAGGATCAGGAACATCATGATCAAAAAAGCGTTGCTCAAAACGGCTGCGCCATTGAAATTTGCCCCAGGAGAATGTATCTGCATAGATTAATTGTTGCCAGATCCGGTGCTCATCAAAAGGGCCTTGTGCCCCAGAAATCGGTTCGGCCGTTGGTGCCCAGGCATAACCTGCCCAGATAGACACTTTATCATTAAGGGCATAGCCAATCCCGGGGCGGATAAGGGATTGAGTAAATTGAGAAGAATCATTACCAAAACGCCCTTGGCCTTCGAGCCAGAGCCTCCAGTTCTTCAGATTTTCATTACCTGTTACATTACCTAAATTTACATTCGCCATAATTTGGCCCCAAGTTTGGAAGTCAGTGACGACATCCTCAGCTATTGCGGGAGCCGATAGCATACTGAATGCAGCGAATGCCGTAAAAATCTTAAATTTTTTAAACATATTTTTTCCCTTCCTTCGTTGGTAGAAACTTTTTAATTTTCTTTGTGTTTACAAATTAATTTCACTCAAAAATAAATTACGTTGAGCATTAAAAAATAAATTTAGTAACTTAATTTGATAATTTATATTTGTTCCTAAACAATATGATGCTACAAAGTAGAGACTTTGAGAGCGAAGCCTACCATAGAAAATGTCAAGAAAGTGTTAAAAAAGCCGCTAGTGATAGAAAAGCCTTAACAACCATTGGGTATTGTTGCAAGAAAACAACTAAATCAGCAATTTACTTTATAGTACATATAAAATTTGCTTATTATTCAACTAATAAAGGCTGATAAAGTTAGTTAGGTGTTTAGTTCTACGGTAGCCTCAATGCAGGAAGCAGTAAGGAAGTTTTTTGCGTTGCTATCGAAGTGGATGGCAATGTGGCGGAAATTTTTCATTCTGCCAAACGGGCGTTCGATGATATTTCACTGTTTATAGATGGTCTTGTCATAGCTGTAGTCGAGTCGATTTTCCTGTATCTGCGATATAGAATGACAGACGTTGTTCCCCTTTACGCAAGCTATTCTCGTCATGCCTTGCTGTCATATCCTTTGTCGACTAGCAACTTCTTCGACGGCGGTATGGTGATAATTCCATTTCTAAATCAAAAATGACGCGAAGGCGAGCCGCAGACAGTATAAATAAATAAGGTAATCCCCTGGCTATGCCGGGGGACTATTAAAGGTTTGACCGTGTGATACGGTCACCGTGATTCTTTTAGCTTGATCAAGAGCTAGGAGAATCAAATGAGAGATTATCAGAGTTTGACGCATATAACATGGGACTGTAAGTACCATATCGTATTTATTCCGAAAAGAAGGAAGAAAGTGATATTCGGAATGATACGAAAACACCTTGGAAAGATATTGCGCGAATTAGCGGAGCAGAAAAACTGCCAAATAGTAGAAGGGCACCTGATGCCTGATCATGTACACATGTGCATCAGTATTCCTCCGAAATACTCGGTATCTTACGTAGTAGGATATATTAAAGGGAAAAGTGCAATATCGATAGCGCGGAAGTTTATGGGGAGATCTAGAAATTTCACAGGTGAAAGTTTTTGGGCACGCGGTTATTTTGTATCCACGGTAGGGTTAGATGAAGAGATGGTCAGAGAATATATCAGGCATCAAGAGAAGGAGGATGAACACTATGATCAGCTCAAGCTTGGGATGTGATCCCACCTTTAGGTGGCGCCAATTCTTGCCCCTTTGAGGGGCTAACAAAAATAAGCCTCCGGCTTTGCCGGAGGTAATTTAACTAATACGGCAAGGTGAAGCCGACAAAGTCAGCTTTGATTTAGAAATGGAATAAGATAGGCTTGGGTGGCCTTGTGGTCGCTGACTTGATCGGGGTGAGCATATGACGCAAGGACACCCCTCGCCTTCGGTTACGAGGTGGATTCTAGTTGTCCGTTCACCTTTGCTGCGACTAATAGCATGTAAGAAGGCCTCTTTTTCACCGCCGAAGCATCTACCCATCTGCCATCATTTTTAAAAACATGCACGATCCCACTCAAAACTTGCCTCGCCGATTGTTAACAACGCTACGGGTATCCTCCTCGTACTCTGGAGTATTAGCGGCTCTCTCCTTGACCATTGTCATCCGTAAACCATAATCCCTTCATGATCTAATCCCCCCTCAGAGCATTAGATTATGCTTGCTTCTCGATAATAGGTAGCTTGGAAATTATTTGTAATTAAAGAGCCTGGATTTTAGAACTTAATGGTTGCCATCGTATATCCATAATTGGTATCTTTGCCTCCTGGACTATTCGGAACTTTATCAAAGTAATTACCTTTGAATATATGGCTAAACCCTATATCAAAGCTGACACGTTTTAAGAAACTCCACTGAGGATCCCATCCTATGCTGACATCCAGCATATGCCCTAGGAAACTTCCTGCTCTTCCGGTTGGGTCTTGCAGGCCGGAGCCTACAAAGGCGCCACGCTTATCAGCCAGCCAATACGCACGATGAGACATCATGAGCCTGACATTGGGAACCGGTGTAAGATTCATACGGAAACCTGCAGGTGAAAAAAAGGTTGGAAGGAAAAAAGGTCCAAACATACCAGTAGGGCCAAATTCTACCCGACGTTTTGTAACAGAATGTCAAAATTCTTGTTTGGATCTCGATCACCCGATGCATAATCAAATAGGTAGATAAGCCTGAGAGGCCATGGTGTTTCGAAGCTGTACCCTACTTCTCCATGATGTCGATGCGCAAAAATATTTTCATCAAAGGTATCCCCAAATTGATACATCGACTCAATTTCATAGTCTATTGAACCTCTGGTAGGTTTGGCAAACAACCTGAAACCTGGCGTGGATAAATTACGTTGCCTCAGATTATTACCTTCATTTAATTGAAACCAATAGGCATCAAAATTAGCCCAGCGTAAATCACGGTTAGTAACGTGTGCACCTGAAAAATAGCTTTCTGGGGTATTCCAATCTAACTCTGACACTTCACGTTGCACAGGTCGTGTGCCAAATACCTGGAGACCCCATTTCTCCTTGTCGTTCCTTAATGTAAACCGTATCCCATCAAAAGTAGGCGTAAAGCTTCCCACCGGTGTCCACCGACCAGGCATGATTCCCCATATTCCAGGATTATACGACCGACTTCGAATGTTGCACCATAACCTGTACCAAAAAAATTCTTGGACAATAGATCAAGGCGAAGTTGGGTAAAATCAAAATGATTAGCAAAAATCGGGTTATGCTCTTGTCCATGCTCTGCTAACGGTGTGCGGAGATCGCTGAGCTCGAGCGTAAATTTTAAAGGATCGATAATATTTTTGACTTCGAACAAGAACCTGGTCCGTTGATGAATCTGTTCATTACCATCCGGAATAGCTCTCGTAAAACCATGATCATACACATCATAGCGTGTCCGATGCTCAATAGCCAAATTGAGCCAATCTGGCGCCATGGCAGCAAGCGGAGTTTTATGGTTTTCCATGAGATCGGTCAGCCTATCAAAATCAAACCGAGTACTCCCTACCGGTTCTTCTACATCGAATCCATTGGGTGCACTACCATTTTTGAAAATAACTGATGATTTCTTATCTTTCTGTGTTTCTGTATTTCGTGCTTGTGCAAGAATAATATTCTTATTGAAAAATAATGAGTTTTTAGCTTCTTTTTCTTCTGCCTTTTGCTCTTCCGCAGCGAAAGAGATGCTTCCCCCTACGTGAAATCCAATAACCAAACAGATCATCATGCTGGTTATTTTTCTATTCTTTCTCATCACTTTCTCATCATTGTTTTATAGCCTCCTTTAAGGTCAAGTATCCAAAAAGTATTTGTAATCTAGATACTTGGGTGATTCTAAGAAAATTGCAATTAACAACTAGTGCATAAAACCTTATGAAATCTGAACAATAAAAACTCAGCAATATAAATATGGCAAGCGCTTATCTAGAACTATGAATAATAAGCCTGCTCTTGCATGTCTGTATGCTCAGTTTGAAATAGTGTAGCTTTTGTATTATGAAAACTTTGTAGCTTTATTTAGAATTTATTTATTAATGATGATCTTGTAAATTTATTTAGAATTTGTTTAGATTTGTTTTTTAACCTGTTTTTTCCTCCTCTAGAAAAATCAAAAAACAATGAATTGCATTGCGGAAGAGAAGAAGACGAATTTGATAAAGTGACAAAAGTGATATAGAACAAGAAGCCTGTACATAATGATTGGCTCGCTACCGATGTTTAATTGGATTTTATTATCTTGTCTCATCAACTATTATTTATAAATATAGATCTCGGAAAGCTTGCAATAAATCAATGCAATTAAACATTAGTAAGGAAAGGGGAATATGTAATTAAGCCAATAAATCAAGCTGGATATAGTTCTTACTATGGCATTTTTGCCTGCAAAGCCAGAGCGATAATCAGTTAGCAAAAAAGAATCAATTCATAAGGAGTTGTACTGATGATAGATAAATATAAATCCGAGCATCTTTATGAGTGGATGATAGAGATTAGACGAAAGCTGCATCGCCACCCCGAACTCGCTTTTGAAGAAATCGAGACAGCCAAAGTATTAATGGGGCAATTAACCAAATTGGGTATTCCTTATGACTATGCTGGACCGGGCCATGCAGTGATTGGTAAGCTTTCCGGGAAAAATGCTGCTGCGCCAGTCGTTGCTTTGCGTGCTGATATGGATGCGCTGCCTGGTACCGAAAACACCAATTTGCCTTTTGCTTCCTTCATTCAAGGTAAAATGCATGCCTGCGGCCATGATGCGCATATGACTATGGTATTGGGTGCGGCTGCCCTGCTGAAAACATCACCTCCTCCTTGCCACGTATTGTTTATCTTCCAACCTGCTGAAGAAAAGGGGGGCGGTGCGCGCGTTGTGCTGGAATCAGGTGCATTGCAAAGCGTCAGTGCAATATTTGGCGGGCATGTGACCCACCACTATGGTGTGGGAGAAATCATGGTGGCTGATGGGGTAATTACAGCCCAGTCCGACCGTTTTAAAATTCATGTTAAAGGTAAAGGCGGGCATGGCGCGCGCCCGCATGAAGCGACCGACGCCATCGTGATTACGGGCTTGTTAATCACGGCTCTGCAAACCCTGGTTTCGCGGGAAATTAACCCGGTTTATCCTGCCGTGGTGACAATTGGCACAGTGCACGCAGGCAGTGCACCTAATGTAATTGCAGAGGAGGCAATCCTGGAGGGATCGATTCGTAGTACCTTGCCCGAAGTGCGTGAGCACATTCATGCTGGATTAAGGCGTATGGCTAAAGCCATCGGTGAACTGCATAATGCCAAAATTGATATTGATATCACCCAAGGTTATCCCCCGGTGGTCAATACAACGCGGGAAAGCCAGATTGCCCATCGTGCGGCTGAAAAAGTGGTCGGGCGTACAGGCTTAATGACCCTTGATCATCCGAGCATGGGATCAGAAGATTTTTCTTATTATCTGCAAAAGATACCGGGCTGCTATGTACGCTTTGGCGCAAGACGGCATGAGCATGAATATATTCCGCTACATAGTCCAGAATTTGACATCAATGAGGAGGTATTGAAAGTGGGAGCTGCCTTTTTCGATGAAGTCGTCAGAGAGACGGTACAAGACTATTTGAGTTGATTTCACTTTGGAATTCGTTCCCTCAAAACCATTAACCGTCGGGGTAGAACTCGAGCTGCAATTGCTCGATAAGGAAAATCTCAACTTGATAAATGGTATTGGGCCTTTGCTCGAGCATTACCCGGAGTCACCCTATATTAAACCGGAGTTTATCCAAAATACTGTCGAGGTGATTTCTAAAGTGGGGGAAAATACTGCAGAGATCCATGAACACCTTGCACAACTTGTCAAAGAAGTGAAACAGATCTGTCTCATGCTGGGAATGGAGCTATGTGCCGCCGGAACCCATCCCTTTAGCAAGGAATTAGCCTTGTTTACCCCGTTGCCCCGCTATCTGAAAATGGAAAAGGAGACAGGCTATTTAGGTCATACCCAAATCACTTTCTCGACTCAGGTACACATTGGTGTGCAGGATGCAGCTGAAGCGATTTATCTGATGCGTGCATTAAAGCCTTATCTGCCGCTCTTAATTACGCTTTCTGCCAGCTCTCCCTTATGGCGTGGCTATGACACTGGCTTTGCCTCCTATCGCCTGCGCATTCTGGCAGCCAGCCGTAGTTATGGCATCCCGCCCAGTTTTAATGATTGGCAGCAATTCATGGATTTTTATAACGCCTCGCAACATGCTGGCATGATACAAACCATCAATGATATCCATTGGGATATCAGAGTGCGACCGCATTGGGGGACAGTCGAGGTCAGAGTCATGGACGCGCAACCCACTCTTACCGAGTCGATGCAACTCGCTAGTTTTATTAGAGTATTGTCAGCCTATTTGTTAGCACACCAGGATACCCACATTGAAAACCTGCCCCATGCACTGCCCTGGTGGATTGAAAAAGATAATTACTATATGGCCTCGCGCTTGGGGCTGAAAGCAAACTGTGTGGTCGATAAAAATGGCTCATTCAAATCCATCTATGAAATTTGGCAGATAGTGCAAACTGAAATCCAGCCTTATGCCAGCGAGATAGGAGAATCTGAATATTTTGAAGAACTTGTTAAGCGCGTAGCAGAACGGAATATAAGTTATCAGCGTCAACGCACGGTTTATCAAAAAATCCACTCATGCGAGAAAGTTGTTTCAGCGCTTATCAAGGAGCTGGCAGATGATCTAACTGTGACTAAACTTGAGTAACACTTGCTCATGTGCGAATTAATCTGAAAACAATCGTGGTCTGTCTCTTATTATTCGCCTTTGCTAAATCAACTCCTATTGTTGTACTCTTCATGTTATTCCATTTCTAAATCAAAAATGACGCGAAGGCGAGCCGCAGACAGTTTCAATAATACGGAAAGGTGAAGCCGACAAAGTCAGTTTTGATTTAGAAATGGAATTAGACGCTCCTATGTGGTTTAGTGGTTATTGCGTCATTACTTTGGCTCTTTGATGCTATGTAGGGTAGTGGACGCCCATACCATTCCATTATATTAGTTTGAAACAAAGTGATCGTATTCATATTACTAAGCAATCGAAGAAATTGCCCAAGAAATCAATGGACGAAATTGTTGCTAGCATTACTGATAAAGGAGAGGCAATGAATGCGATATACAAGACAGGACATTATAAAATGTTCGAAATTGCAGCATATTTTAATGTTCATTACAGTACTGCTAATTAGTCAATTTATTTATTTTGCAAGATACAATGAATGACACCTTTTCATGACTGATATTTTCTCTAAATATACTTATAAGCTTGCTAATCCAATAAGCGTAAGCGATCAATTTATACCTGATAAAGGATGGAAGAATTTATAATCTTTCGGCAATCAAAAAACCTATTTTCTATACACAACCGGAGACAATTGCTGACAGCATAATCGAAAAAGTTGGTAAACAAATCTATTTAGCTTTGCCGCTTGGCTTGGGTAAAGCCAACCATATTGCTAATGCTCTGGTGCAATGTGCGGTAAAAGACAGTACCATCAATTTACGCATTTTTACCGCGCTGACACTGGAGCGCCCAGAACTGGATAATGAACTTAAACGCCGATTTCTTGAACCTGCATTAGAACGTCTTTTTGGTGATTATCCAGATTTAGAATATGCGAAATTGATGCGGGAGAATAAATTACCGCAGAACATCGTAGTTAATGAATTTTTCTTTTTGGCAGGCCGGTGGTTGGGTTTTCCAAAAGCACAACAACGCTATATTCCTGCAAATTATTCACATGTCTTGATTTATCTATTGGAAAACCGCATTAATGTAGTAGCGCAACTGGTTGCATGTGAAGACCAAGGCTATAGCTTAAGTTGTAACCCGGATATTACGGCAGATCTTTTAAAAGCACGAAAACAAAAGGCCAGGCAAATTTTATTTTCCCTACCCAAACCAATCACAATCTTCCTTTTATGTATGGTGATTCTCAAGTTGCAGAACAGGAAATCGATTTGATTCTCGAAAGTCCGGAAACAGATTTTGAACTTTATAGCATCCCTAAAAGACCAGTCAGCCTTGCAGATCAAGCTATCGGGCTACATGCTGCACGATTGGTTTGTGATGGTGGCACATTGCAGATCGGCATTGGATCAATCGGAGATGCTGTTACGAATGCCCTGATTTTGCGTCATCAAGAAAATCCTTTGTTTAAGAAATTAATTCATCGTTTAAATAGCCCTCAATTCTCAGATCATTACTATGACATGCCATTTGAAGAAGGGCTCTATGGCATGAGCGAAATATTTGTGGGTAGTTTCTTAAAATTAGCCGAAAGAGGCATACTCAAACGTGAGGTTGATGGTGCAATACTGCATAGCGTTTTTTTTGTTGAATGCAGGGAATTTTATAAAAAATTACGCCAAATGTCTGCTAAAGAACGTGTTCGCTTTCAAATGAAAGCGGTTAGTTTTACGAATGAAATTTATGACGAAGAGCAGCATAAAAGGCTGGCACGAACTAAAGCCTGTTTTATAAATAACGCTATGCTTGCAACGTTACGTGGGTCTGTCATTTCTGATGCCCTGGAAAACGGAGCAGTAGTAAGCGGTGTCGGTGGACAATATAATTTTGTTGCCCAGGCTTTTGCGCTGGATAATGCGAGGTCTGTTATCACCCTCAATGCTACACGCCAATCAAAAGGAAAAATAGTATCAAATATTACTTGGTCCTACGGCCATGAAACGATACCTTGGCATCTAAGAGATATTTTTATAACAGAATATGGCGTGGCGAATTTACGTGGCAAATCCGATTCGGAAGCAATTGCCGCCATGCTGGCCATAACGGACTCTCGATTTCAGGGTGACTTGCTGGCACAAGCCAAAGCAGCAGGAAAAATTAAAAAATGTTGGACCATACCACCAGAACAACGCAATAATACACCGGATCGCATCCGGGAAGTGTTGCAACCAGCCAGGGATGCAGGCTTATTACCAAAGTTTCCGTTTGGTACAGATTTCACAGAAACCGAACAATATCTTATGCCAGCATTGGAAATCCTGAAGCAAAAATCACATTCAAAAAAGGCACTAGCTAATCTATTTATCAAAGGATTATTATCAGCAAGTCTATCTCTGGTCGAAGAGGTAAGTTTAGAAAGAATGAAATTAAAAAATCCGACCACCCTTAAAGAATATGGCTATCAAAAATTACTTCTAGCTGCGCTCAAGGAGGCTCATGCTCGGCCAAGGTAATGTTTATATGCGAATTAAGAGCTAACTCGTAAAAAATTCCAGAAAAATAGAGCCGCAGCCAGCTTTCCGAATACATGCACCATAAGTCCCTTATAAGAACGAACTTTGCTGGCACATTCAATGCCTGTTTTTTCTTCAATCCAGGCAAATAATGCTTCAATCGGTTGCCGAACGCGAGACACCACTGTAGACAACCATTGATCCTGGAGTTCCAGATGGTGTTGCCCTTTTTGTTTTTTAACGGGTGTCAAGACGGTCAGATTCTGAGCTTGTCTTACCTCTTCGGCGTCAGGCCGTTGATAAGCTTTATGACCATACAGTTCGTTGTGGTGCAATTGTAGCCGAATCTGATCAAATATCTTGCCGTCATGATCACTCGCGCCAGTCACACCAATATACTCAGGGACCGGCAATGAGCCTGGTTGGCGGCGTCTTATGATATGAACCCGCACACCATGATAGTACAACTTCTTGGTTGAGCAGTAGCCTGAATCCGCCAACTATTTCGCTACACACGCCTTAAACCGATGGCCTTGCTTGGGCCTTTACCACCGGAAATGAACTATCAGCCAAGCTTGCCCCGGGTTATTGGCTTCCTGTCCCTGCTGAATCAGTGCCAATAAGGGCACAAATACATCAGTCACCTGATTCAGGCGCTGAATATAAGCTACATAACTCGGGAGTCGTGGAAATCAATCACGTAAATGACGATCCGCATACTCATAAATACCTTTGATCTCTCTATGCTTGTCCATTACACCGAACAGGAAGAGGGTAATGACTTCTTCGTCGCTAAAACTTAAATCCGCGTAATGGCTCATTCTTTGGCTATGAACCCAAAGATTTTGCTGATAATGCTTGCAAACATAGAGATAAATCGTTATTAATCGGTTTTGCCAGTTCATTGTTTACTTTGATTGATTGAGGTTGGGTGATATCTTCCTCAATAGTTTAATGTTATTGATGGGCTGGCTTCTATTTCAGCTCTTAATTCGCATTAAAACTGAATATATCTTCACAAATATTATTCATGCATTAATGATTGATTATGATCAGTTAAATTTTATTGGGTAAGTGAATAAATCTGCTGCAGCGTGCGTTGATCGAGAAAGTGGGTACGAGCAGGGTTTTGAGCATGTGCTATCCAGTGAGAACGACGTAGTTCATCTCAGCTCAGTCCGTCATTGGGCTGAAACCACGCTTACTATTCAGGGCAGTTACTACGCTCTTGTTGTTTACTCTGATGCGACCAAGCGACTATCCGTTGAGCTGCGCGAAGTTTCCTGCGATTCTGCGTGTAGGTGAGGCCTTTATTGTTGCCAACCTGGACGAGCTAGCGCATTTGCTGTGCCGTGCCGCTGCACTGGCACAGGCGCTGCCGGATCAAACGAGTATTGATTTTGAGTCACAATGCAAAGATGAGCTCGATAAATTTTCTACGAATTTAATCAAAGACACTGAGATAGAACGTATGGTGCGTCAGCGGGGAGGTCAACAGATTTTTCGTCAGGCAATGCTGGAGTATTGGGGCAATGCCTGTGCATTTACAGGCATTGCTTTACCCGAGGTGCTGCGTGCTAGTCATGCCAAACCCTGGTTAGAGTGTTTGAGTGATGCCGAACGATTGGAAGTATTCAATGCTTTTTGCTGAGCGCTAATTTGGATGCTTTGTTTGATCAGTTTATGATTACATTCAGCAACGAAGGAAATTTATTGATTTCATCCCTGCTTAGCGAAATAGTGCAAAAACAGCTTGGACTGAATGCGCAAATGAGGATGCGCTGGCTGGCACCTAAACATTATCCGTACCTTCAATATTATCAGAATAGCATCATTGCTATGCAATGATGCTACTGTTGCGTGGGTTTGGGTGATGCAGAAATGGCCATAAGATTACCTCAGGGACAGGTCGAGAATCAAGAAAAAAGTTTTAAAAAGATGTCAGCCATTACATAGTGCATGGAGTGCATATCAGTACATCCATCTTCATCAGTACCCTGTCTTGCTTCCTTCAGACGTTATGCCAGTTCTATTGATCCAAAACCCATCTGCTTCTTCTGCACCAACCGTCTTTTACTTACAGCCATTTTAATTGTTTATCTGGCTAACGGAGGAAGTTGTGCGGAAGCCTTTACAGGTCTTTCCCTGTCATTGCGAGGAGAAAATGATCATTTGATGCGTTTATGTATTTATTACCTAAACGTACTAATTATCCAATCATCGAGTAAGACCGTATGCGATGGTTGATTTTGATCTTTCAGCCAGCGTTTGAAAAATTTGTCATCTTGTACCAGTTGTAAATCCTGCTGCATAGCGTCTATATCCGCTTTGAGCGATACTTCTTCTCTCCTTAGACTGCGTCGTAGACTAGTTGAACTCGGGATTTCATAAGAACCGAGGCCGAATTCATGACGTGCAGCGTGGCGGCGATGATGCAATTCGGCTTCGAGTTCTTGGGCTTGCTCCTTGAGTAACCGCGTGAGCGAAGTAATTTTTTCTTCTGCCATTTTAGCGATGGAGGCTGGGTCAGTGAGTTCAGTACGTAGCTGGATCTGCAGCAGTGCTATTAAATCACGGCGATCATAAGCAGCATTGGCTTCGCTCATCAAAGCCGTTTTTCGGGCACATTCATCAGGGTCATTTTCGCGATCAGGGTGTAGGGCACTGGCGAGCTGGCGGAATACCTTGCGTAAAGTGGTTTCTGCTTCCTCTTGCTCCGCCTTGGCCTTGAGCTGGGCGGCAGTGGGTTTTCTTTTATGCGCGTGAGCATGTCGGCGTGCTTTTTCTTCAGCTTCAGCCTCGCGTAACCGCGCCATGCCGGCGTTAAATACATCCTGCATGGTCTCTAGCGAGTCTTCGTCAGTCAGAGATTCGCCTAGCATGTCTTCCATCATCGTGCGCATTTCCTTAATGCTGGCCTGCTCTTTCTGCTCGAGACTTTCCGTGCTGTGTTTATCATGCAGGACTTGCATTTCTTCATCACCCTGAGCCGCGAGCTGTTCAGAGAGACCGCATAAAATCGTGGTGGCGATACGTTTTTGTGTGGGAGTTAAGCCCTTGCGCTGCAATCGTTCATCCAGCCATAACACCATTTCCCGCGTGAGCAGTCGCTCACGCTCGCGCAGGGGGGCAATCGTCTGGTGATATAGCGGGCGATGCGCATCGCTGATGACTTGTAATTCAAGAAGCTGTTTTTTGAGTTTTTCGATACGCTCGAGTAAACGGTTGAAGCGTTGCTGACTGGGCGTTAACTGGGAATCTTGTGTAGTCAGTTTCAGTGCAGTCGCGGAATTGTTTACAGTTTGCTCAGAGGTGGCAGGTGTTTCATTGCTGAATAAATCGAATTGGTGAGACATAATCATCCTGTCTAGTCAGTTGGGTTGGATAATGAAAGTATTTTTAGAGTCCGAATAATTTTACAAAGTGCCTGGGTAGTGGAGAAAAGATTATATCTCTCTAAATGATAGAAAATCATAGAACTTTTTCCTTCTGCTGGGGTCGATAGATTCGTAGTTTTGAGAAAAATGAAGTATTTTCAAGCCGTCTATTGTAGTAGCGATGATGGAATGACCCGTCCTTCCGTTATATACTTACCAGGCTGTTCAAAATAATGCATTCAATTTCCAGCTAAGCTACTTGTAATATTCCGTGAGTAATAAACTATATATTAAAACTTTTGGTTGCCAGATGAACGAGTATGACTCGGATAAAATGGCGGATGTACTTCATGCTGCAAAGGGTATGGAGTTAACCGATAATCCCGATGAAGCCGATGTGATTTTGTTCAATACTTGCTCTGTGCGTGAGAAAGCGCAAGAAAAAGTTTTTCATGATCTCGGGCGGGTGCGGCATCTAAAAAAAATTAAGCCGAATCTGTTGATTGGTGTAGGAGGCTGTGTGGCCAGTCAGGAAGGGGCAGAAATTGTCAAACGTGCTCCTTTTGTGGATCTGGTGTTTGGACCACAAACACTACATCGTTTGCCGGAATTGATCAAGGAACGTGAAGCGACCGGTCGACCACAAGTGGATATTTCTTTTCCTGAAATTGAAAAATTCGATCATTTGCCGCCAGCTCGCACAGAAGGAGTGACGGCTTTTGTTTCCATCATGGAAGGCTGCAGCAAGTACTGTAGTTTTTGTGTGGTGCCGTATACGCGTGGTGAAGAGGTATCGCGTCCGCTCAATGATGTGCTGGTTGAGGTTGTCGGACTGGCAGTGCAGGGTATCAAGGAAATCACCTTGCTTGGACAGAATGTCAATGCCTATCGTGGCGAAATGGATGAGGGTGAAATCGCTGATTTTGCCCTATTGCTTGAGTATATCCATGAGATTCCTGGCATTGAACGTATTCGCTATACGACCTCGCATCCTCGGGAATTTACTACTCGTCTGATTGAGGTCTATGCGAAATTGCCGAAAGTAGTCAGCCATTTGCACTTGCCTGTTCAATCGGGTGCAGACAGAGTTCTGGCAGCGATGAAACGTGGCTACAGCGCGCTCGAATATAAATCGATTATCCGCAAAATACGTGCAGTACGTCCTGATATTTCGATCAGTTCGGATTTTATTATTGGATTTCCGGGTGAGACCGATGCCGATTTTGAAGCGACCATGAAGCTGGTTGAAGACGTGAATTTTGATGAATCATTCAGTTTCATTTATAGCCCACGACCAGGCACCCCTGCTGCTGACTTGCCCGATGATACTTCCCATGAAACCAAACTGGCGCGGCTGTATCGTCTTCAGGAAAAAATTGCTCAGCAAGCACAAGCTATTAGTCAGGGAATGGTAGGAACAAGTCAACGTATATTGGTAGAGGGGCCTTCCAAAAAGAACCCTGATGAATTTTGTGGTAGGACTGATAATAATCGGGTAGTTAACTTTTCAGGGGCACCTGATCTGGTGGGTCATTTTATCAATATCAGGATTACAGCTGCCTTGTCTCATTCATTACGTGGAGAAATTATCCATGAGTAGCGATCGAGCGACCAATAAACGCTTTATTATCACTTGCAATCTATCGTAACCCCTGCGAGAATCAATACGTCGCATTTATTTAACAAAAGTCTTGAAACCAAAACCTGTCGAGATTACTTTTTCTCCGGTTGATAACCGGCGTCTAGCCAATCTCTGTGGCGCGCTAGATGAAAACCTTAAACAAATTGAAAATGCGCTGGATGTCGTAATCGCACGGCGCGGTGAACATTTTAGTCTGCGCGGCCAAGCAAATCAGACGCAGCTTGCTGCCCAAACCCTGAAGAATTTATACAACCAGTCACACCATCATCTTAGCGTAGAGCAAGTGCAACTCGGTTTGATCGAGATAACTAACGCATCCCATTCTTCGCAGCCGGCTGTGGATGAATTGGCGGATGCTGAGTTAGCGGTACCGAAACTGATCACGCGACGTAGCAATTTACATGGTCGCACGCCACGGCAGGTGCAATACCTGCAGCAAATCCAGGATCATGATATTACCTTTGGCATTGGCCCGGCAGGTACCGGTAAAACCTATCTGGCGGTGGCTAGTGCGGTCGACGCATTGGAACGTGAAACGGTTTCACGCATTATCCTGGTGCGGCCCGCAGTCGAAGCGGGGGAGCGTTTGGGGTTTTTGCCAGGGGATATGGTGCAAAAAGTCGATCCCTATTTACGCCCACTTTATGATGCGCTATATGATCTCATGGGCTTTGATAAAACCGGCAAGCAGTTTGAACGCAATACCATTGAAATTGCTCCGCTAGCATTCATGCGTGGACGTACCTTAAATCAATCGTTCATTATTCTGGATGAAGCCCAGAACACAACGCCAGAACAGATGAAAATGTTCCTGACACGAATAGGTTTTGGTTCCAAAGCCGTCATCACAGGCGATATTACCCAAATTGATCTACCCAAGAATCAGAAGAGTGGTTTGATCGATGCAGAGCATGCCTTGGGAAAAATACGGGGGATAGCCTTTACCCATTTCAAAACTGAAGACGTCGTACGCCATCCGCTGGTGCAGCGTATTGTCGACGCTTACGAGAAGCATGAAAAACGTCAGTAAGGTTCCCGAACCTTCCTCTGCCACAAATCATAAAAAGTTTAAATTAGTGCTGCAATATGCTGCTGAATTTCCCGGAACACCCAGACGGTTGCAGTTCCGTAAATGGGTGAATGCGGCATTGATGCAAAGTGCGGAGATCGTCTTGCGGATTGTGGACGAAGAAGAAGGCAGAGAGCTCAATCGCCATTTTCGTGGTAAAGACAAAGCCACCAATGTCTTGACATTTATCTACGATGAGCCGCAATCCTTGTCAGGCGATATCGTGCTTTGTGCCCCGGTTATCATCAATGAAGCACAACAACAAAAAAAAAATTTGGTTGCACATTATGCTCATTTGACAGTACATGGTGTATTGCACTTGCAAGGTTATGATCACGAGCATGAAGCAGATGCGACGATCATGGAGCAACTTGAAACAGAAATTGTCACCCGGCTAGGCTATGCCGATCCTTATTATGAACAATAAGGTTGCGATAGCTTTCGTTCACAATCCAGTTTTTTTATAGCACTATTCAATCAATGATGAAATTAATCATGAATAATTCCTCCCATAAAGTCAGTTGGTTTGAACATCTCGGTTCACTCCTTTTTCGCCAACCGGAAGATCGTGAGCAGCTGGTGGCTTTATTGCACTCTGCGTATGAACGTAATCTGCTCGATGCCGATGCACTGGCCATGATTGAAGGGGTATTGCATGTATCCGAAATGCAGGTGCGTGATATCATGGTGCCGCGCTCACAAATGGATACCATTGATATCAGCGAAAAACCAGATGAATTCATTCCATATGTTATTGAAAAGGGACATTCGCGTTTTCCTGTCACCGATGGCAATAAAGATCATGTGATTGGTATTTTGTTGGCAAAAGATTTGCTACGCTATTATGCAGGAGAAGAAGCGTTTGATGTGCGTGATATGCTCCGTCCAGCCGTGTTTATTCCTGAGTCCAAGCGCCTTAATATCTTACTCAAGGACTTCCGCCGTAGTCGCAATCATATCGCCATCGTGGTAGATGAATATGGCGGTGTAGCTGGTTTGGTCACCATCGAGGACGTACTGGAGCAGATTGTGGGGGAAATTGAAGATGAGTATGACTTTGATGAAGAAGAAGCGAACATTGTAGCGGATGCCAGCGGTTATTATCGCGTTAAAGCGATCACGGAAGTCGCCAGTTTTAATGAGGTACTAGCAGCCGCCTTCAGTGACGAGGATTTTGATACGATTGGCGGGCTCGTTACCAGCAAATTTGGCCGGCTACCCAAGAATGGCGAATTCATTGTGATCGATAATTTCAGATTTACCGTGCTACGAGCCGACAGCCGCCGCTTGCATCTCCTAAAAGTAGAAAAAGTGGAGCCAAGCGCTTAAAATTTCTCCATCTGTATTTTTAATATCGCGTACTACCCACTCATTCGTTTAGCGCAAAATACTTATCCGGGCTAACGTTTCAGAATGCCAGATGTTAAAATAACTGGCAAATGCCCAACATCACTACCCGCAGTTTTTCTCAACACGCTTTTGACACGCTTAATCAATATGGTTTGCCTGCCGTATTGGCACGCATTTATGCCGCGCGTGGCATTCAACAACCTCAGCAGCTTGAGACAGATTTATCCCAGCTACTTTCATTTGAGCAGTTAACCCATGTTTCTCATATAGCGGTACTACTTGCTGATGCCATTGCCGAGCGGAAACGTTTATTGATTGTGGCGGACTATGACTCGGATGGCGCGACTGCCTGTGCGGTGGCCATGCGCGCCCTCAGAAAATTTGGTGCCATCGTCGATTATCTCGTTCCTAATCGTTTTGAATATGGCTATGGCTTGACGCCGGAAATCGTGCACCTTGCGGCTACCTCTTCTGCTGGACAGCCGGATATTCTCATAACCGTCGATAATGGGATTGCGAGTGTGGAAGGGGTGCGGGCGGCTAATCAGCTGGGGATACAAGTGCTCATTACTGATCATCATCTACCGGGAGATCAATTACCCGCAGCGGCAGTTATCGTCAATCCCAATCAGCCTGGCTGCAATTTTCCCAGCAAGCATCTGGCTGGCGTAGGCGTCATTTTCTACGTGATGCTTGCGTTACGCGCGGAGCTGCGCAAGCGCAATGCGTTCGCTGCTGGTAAAGAGCCCAATCTGGCGAGTTTGCTTGATCTGGTTGCGTTGGGGACAGTTGCGGATGTCGTCAGACTCGATAGCAATAACCGCATTCTGGTTCAGCAAGGTTTGCAGCGTATTCGCAAGGGACGGGCATGTGCCGGCATTAATGCCTTGCTGCAGGTTGTAAAACGTGATTTCCGACAAGTCTCCAACTATGATCTGGGTTTCATCATTGGGCCAAGATTGAATGCAGCCGGCCGGCTCGATGATATGACCCTGGGGATTGAGTGCCTGATCACAGAGGATGAATCCAGAGCAAGTCAGCTTGCTGCGCAACTGGATGAGTTGAACCGCCAGCGGCGTGAAATCGAAGCAGATATGCAAAATGATGCGTTGAGCAAGCTGGCAACTGTCATTGAAACTCAGGAATGCGCAACCGGATCTGGTTATAGCTTATGTTTGTATGATCCAAGCTGGCATCAAGGTGTGATTGGTTTACTCGCCTCGCGTATCAAGGAAAAATTTCATCGTCCGGTGATTACTTTTGCGCCGGGCAATGAAGGTGAAATCAAAGGCTCGGGACGTTCCATTCCAGGCTTTCATTTGCGTGATGCATTGGATCTTGTTTCTAAAAGGTATCCAGGATTAATTTTGAAATTTGGTGGGCATGCTGCAGCAGCCGGCTTGACTGTGCATGAGCAAAATTTTGAGCGTTTCCGGGATGCGTTTGAGCAAACTGCGCAAGCACTGCTGACGCCTGCAGATTTAGTGCATATCATAGAGACCGATGGGGAACTGGATGAGGCTGAATTAAATTTGGATCTGGCGTACTGGTTGGCTGGCTGTGTCTGGGGACAAGGCTTTCCTGAGCCGAGCTTTAATGCCTATTTCTACGTGGAAAGCCAGCGTGTGGTAGGTGAGAAACATTTAAAATTAAAATTGAAGAAATTTGATTCGCACCGCAGCTATGATGCCATATTATTTTTTCAGGTGGGGTTGTTGCCGCCCATGATTAATGCAGTCTTTCGTGTACAAGCTAATGAATACAAGGGTAATACGACCCTGCAATTGCTGCTTGAACACTGGTTTCCGATTGATTCGATGACGCTATGAATAATACCTTCCTACCGGGAGTAGAGCTTGAGTATTTGGCTCCCTTTGCTACCAGTCTTGCCATTGGTCTTTTAATCGGCCTCGAACGTGAGCGTAGCCCCGCAGCGAGAGCGGGATTAAGAACATTTGCCCTGGTCTCACTATTTGGTACGCTTAGCGCCATGCTGTCGCAAAAAACAAATTCACCCTGGTTGCTATTTGGCGGACTGTTGCTGGTGGGAATCATGATGATTGCTGCTTATATTCGTCAGCAAGATGAATTGCCTGATCCGGGCACGACTACCGTTGCGGCTATCCTTGTCTGCTATGGTTTGGGCGCCACTGTCTGGTACGGCGAATCCACACTGGCGGGAATGCTCGCCATTGTTACGACTATGTTGCTCTATTTTAAAACAGAGTTGCATGGCATCACACAGAAGCTTGACCGGCGCGACCTGATTTCGATGCTGCAATTTGCCGTGCTCACTTTTATTGTTTTACCGGTCTTGCCTAATCAGGATTACGGCCCCTATGATGCGCTCAATCCTTATCAGATCTGGCTGATGATTGTATTGATATCCGGTATCAGCCTCTCCGGCTATATCGCATTGCGCTTTATTGGTCAGCGCTATGGCGCTGTCCTGTTAGGAATACTGGGTGGGGTCGTATCCAGTACCGCCACTACTATGGTATTTACGCGTCGTAGCGAAGATAATCCGATGCTGACCAAATTAGCGGTGGTGGTGATTCTAGTCGCTAATTTGATGGTTTTGGTAAGACTCACCGTCATCAGCGCAGTCGTTGCGCCGGTGATATTACCAAACATATTACCGATCCTGGGTATGGGCCTTTTTTTGGGTCTGATCGCCACTACTTTTTGGTGGCGTGATTTAACCCAGCAAGAAGAACTCGCTATACCCGAAACTAAAAACCCTGTTGAGCTTACGATTGCGATCAGCTTTGGGGCTTTCTATGCGATCGTGTTGCTGTTAAGTGCCTGGTTATCGGACATTGCGGGTACTAGCGGGCTTTATATGGTGGCGATTATTTCCGGTTTGACGGATGTTGATGCCATCACGCTCAGCAGCTTGCGCTTGCTCGATCTAGGTAAGCTGCAGGTGACAGAAGCAGTCACTGCCATTACGCTGGCCGTCATTTCAAATATTATCTTCAAGCTAGGATTGATACTAGCTATCGGCAGTGCGCTGCTAGCCAAGCGCAGCGCTTTAGGCATGATCATGACTGCGATCGGTTTGGGAGTCGCGCTGATATTGTTTGGAAAATGAAGTTGTAGACCATGTCATTTAAACTTAATTTACCCGTGCCAGGGATGCTGACGCGTTATTTCGGATTTGACGGTTCGAGCGATACCTTTGCTCTTGCCGAACTGGCACGTTCGGGGCAGCAATGGGCCAAGCCACTGACCATCATTAGCGCCAATGCATTGGATGCACAGAGATTGCTCGAAGAGTTACCTTTTTTTGCGCCTGAATTAAATGCGCAGCTGCTGCCAGATTGGGAAACACTGCCTTACGATACTTTTTCGCCACACTTTGATCTGATATCTGAGCGATTGGCGACTCTTTACCAGGTTATGAACGGTACCTGCGATGTATTGGTCGTGCCTGTAACAACTGCCTTGTATCGCATGCTCCCTAAGGAATTTTTAGCAGCACATACTTTCTTTATCAAGCAGGGCAGTGTTCTTGATTTAGCCGCATTCCGCAGTCAGATGACTTTGGCTGGCTATACGCATGTGACACAGGTATTGTCACCGGGCGAATATAGCATACGTGGGGGGTTGATCGATTTATTCCCGATGGGCAATCCGCTGCCTTACCGTATGGACTTGCTCGATAATGAAATCGAGACCATCAGGACATTCGATGTCGATACCCAACGCAGCATTTATCCGGTCAAAGAGATCAGATTGTTGCCTGCGCGTGAGTTTCCATTGGATGAAGCGGGGCGCACGCGCTTTCGTATCAATTTTCGCGAAAAATTTGAAGGCGACCCTTCTCGCAGCCGGATGTATAAAGAAGTCAGCAAAGGTAGCACGCCTGCAGGAATTGAGTATTACCTACCACTTTTTTTTGAGCAAACTGCTACCTTGTTTGATTATTTACCTCAGAACAGCTTGTTATGCCTGCATCAGGATATTTACCCAGTGGTCGAAAATTTTTGGCGTGATACTCAGTCGCGTTACCAATTATTGCGGGGGGATACTGATCGCCCCCTCTTGCCGCCGACTGAACTGTTTCTGACCACTGATGGTTTTTTTGGCAAACTGAAACCTTATACGCGTATTCAAATTCAGGCTGATAAAGACTTGGCTGCCGAATCATTTACGCAACCTTTGCCAGCCGTGCGGGTAGATCGTCATGCAGCTAATCCACTTGAGAAATTGACTGGATTTGTTGACGAATATACGCTATCAGGTGGGCGCGTCTTGCTGCTGGCTGAGAGTATGGGGCGGCGCGAATTAATGGCTGAATATCTGCATGCATATGGTCTGTTCCCGACACTCTGTAAAGATTATGCAGAATTTCAGTCGAGCAACGAGCCTTTCATGCTGAGCGTTGCACCACTCCATACCGGCTATATCCTGAATGCCGATCACTATGCGTTGATTACCGAGAGTGAGCTTTACGCAACTCATGTGCATGGGCGACGTGAGCGCGAGGCGCGCAAGGCTACCTCGACTGACGTTATGCTGCGCGATTTATCGGAAATTAAGCCCGGCGATCCGGTGGTGCATGAGCAGCATGGCATTGGCCGTTATCTCGGGTTGGTCAATATGGATCTAGGCGAGGGGGAAGCCGGCCAAACCAGTGAGTTCCTCGCACTGGAATATGCCGGCGGCGACAAGCTCTACGTGCCTGTTTCTCAACTGCATTTGATTGGACGCTACAGTGGGGTTTCGCCTGAATCTGCCCCTCTGCATAAACTTGGCAGTGGACAATGGGAAAAAGCCAAGCGCAAGGCCATGCAGCATGTGCGCGATACCGCAGCTGAACTGCTAAATCTGTATGCGCAGCGCGCAGCGCGTCAAGGTCATGTTTTCAAATTTAAACAGCATGATTATGAAGCGTTTGCAGAAGGGTTCGGCTTCGAAGAAACCGCTGATCAAGCGGCCGCTATTGAAGCGGTTATCAACGATCTGACCTCGGGCAAACCGATGGACCGACTGATTTGCGGCGATGTCGGCTTTGGTAAAACAGAAGTCGCCTTGCGCGCGGCTTTTATTGCTGTGGCAGATGGTCAACAGGTGGCCGTGCTGGTTCCTACCACCTTATTAGCGGAGCAGCATTTTCAGAATTTCTCGGATCGCTTTGGCTTAATTGCTGAGCAATGGCCCGTGAAAATCGCTGAACTATCACGCTTTCGTTCAGCCAAAGAACAAGTGCAAGCTTTGGAAGGGCTCGCCAACGGGCAAATAGACATCATCATCGGCACACACAAGCTGATCCAGGAGAAGATTAAATTCAAGAATCTCGGCTTGGTGATCATTGATGAAGAACACCGCTTTGGCGTTCGTCAAAAAGAGCAGCTAAAAAGAATGCGTGCCGAAGTAGACGTGTTGACCCTGACGGCTACACCCATTCCCCGTACGCTCGCCATGTCACTGGAAGGGTTGCGCGATTTTTCTATTATTGCTACTGCCCCGCAAAGACGACTCGCCATCAAAACCTTCGTTCACCCTTTTTCAGAAGGTATTATCCGCGAGGCTTGTTTGCGGGAACTGAAACGCGGTGGGCAAATTTATTTTCTCTATAACGAAGTGAGCACTATTCAGCACATGTATGACAAGCTCGCGCAACTTCTGCCGGAAGCGCGTATTCACATCGCCCACGGACAGATGCGTGAAAGCGAGCTGGAGCATGTCATGCGCGATTTCTACCAGCAACGCTTCAATCTGCTGCTTTGCACGACTATTATTGAGACGGGTATCGATATTCCCACTGCCAACACCATCCTCATCCATCGTGCAGATAAATTTGGTCTGGCGCAATTACATCAGTTGCGCGGCAGGGTAGGGCGTTCTCACCATCAAGCCTATGCCTATCTGCTGACGCCAGGTGATGAAGCACTCAGTGCGCAGGCTAAAAAAAGATTGGAGGCGATTCAATCGATGGAAGAGCTCGGATCAGGCTTTTATTTGGCAATGCATGATCTGGAAATCCGCGGAGCCGGCGCTGTGCTGAGTGAATCACAAAGTGGTGAAATGCAGGAAGTCGGTTTTAATCTCTACAGCACCATGCTGGAGAATGCGATTAAATCACTCAAAGCAGGCTGTGAGCCAGATATGCAGCACCCGCTTGGCATTGCCACAGAAATTAACCTGCATGTACCTACCTTACTGCCAGAAGATTACTGCAATGATATCCATGAACGCCTGGTGCTGTATAAACGCATGGCAAATTGCATCAATGATGGGCAACTGGATGATATGTACCGGGAACTGATTGACCGCTTCGGTTTGTTGCCTGCCCCAGCCCGAGCGCTACTTGACTGTCACCGTCTGCGTATTGCTGCCAAACCGCTTGGCATTATGCGGGTTGATGCTAGCGCCGACAGTATTCTCATTCATTTTGCGCCCAATCCCCCTGTGGAAGCAGGCAAAATTATCACGCTCATTCAAAGTGGCCGGGAATACAGTCTGGCTGGTCCAGATCGCCTGAAAGTCCAGGTAAAAGTTCCGGATGTATCAGAACGAGTCAAGCGCATCAGGAAGCTGATGGAGATGCTGGGATAGTCAATATCCAACTTATCTTAGATAACTTCGTTTTGGAGGAATGAGCTTAACTACCATATAAGTTAGTCGCAAGCCAGTGTAGGTATATACTCGCAATTCTTAAATTTCCAGGCGATATGATCCTAAAAGCATTTTTTAGAATGACCTATGATTGAGTTCAATGTTTTTTTATAGATGCGTTATAGGCTCCAGGTAACCGCTAGTGAGATTCGATATAAAGAGGATAAAAGATGGCAGTAACAGCAGGGAGTGCCAGTTCCATTCCCGAACTTAAAACAAATTTCGACAACATTATGCTTGCTGCACTTAATCTTTCTGCACGAGCTTATTCTGATAACCACCTCGACGACCAACCGGTCATCAATGCTGTGAATGGACGTATTCAAAGCTGGGTACCTTTAGATGCCACAGCTTTGGGTTTTGCAGAAAACGACCCTCGATTCAGCACGATAGGCGGGAGCTTGTTGCGGTATGACAATGACAATGCTTCGGCAACGGTTGGTTTAACTATGCTGGGCGGCAAACGCATGTTAGGCATTTCATTCGAGGGCTCTAATGATCTTTTTACAACAAACGGCAGAAAAGATTGGAATAATAATGTTTTCAACATAAAGGGTTACTATGATCTTTTAAACGACGAGCACAACGATAATGAAATCAGTTTCCTTCAATCGATCGTCAATTATATTAATAGCCAAGGTATTGAACAGGTGCTCGTGACTGGCCATAGCTTAGGAGGCGCCGCTGCACAATTCTTCATGCAAGACTATGGTGCTGCTGATGCCAGATATATCGGGATAACTTTTGGATCGCCCGGTACTAATCGTTTTCAAGCATTACCGGAAGAACGCTTTGTCAATATTCGTCATAATGACGATGAAGCAGTGATAGCAGGAGAGGCGAGGGGATATGAAGTCAGTGGCTCGGTTATTAATGTACGGGTGGATGATTCCGGGATAGATGGATTATCAGAACATGCACTGTTCATTCCACTGGATGACTCAGAAATCAACTATCGGAAAAGCATTGAATTTATCACTTCCCAATTGGATGCAAACACTTTGTTCCGAGATATGAATATTTTTCCTGGTACTCATGGCAACGACAATGTCAATGCAAAAGAAGGTCAAAACATTGAGGTCCTGCTGGGCGGTGGCGGCACGGACAGCATGATAGGCGAAATGTCGGGAGAGCAACATATACAGATTTTTAAAGGAGGTTTGGGTAATGATATGATTGATGGTGGGGGAGGAATCGATTATGTCCTCTACAGCAGTGCCCGCTCTCATTTTACTCACCAAGTTTCGCCAACTGGTGAGTTGATCGTAATTGATCAATCGGCAGGATCGAATAATGAAGGAACCGATACGCTTCGGGGTATCGAGCGCATCATTTTTACTGATATGGCTTTTGCGCTCGATATGGATGGTTCGGCCGGGATGGTTGCGAAATTGATTGGAGCTGTTTTTGGCGCGGGAAGTGTTTCTAATGCTCATTATGTGGCCATTGGCCTTTCTGAACTAGAAAAAAATAATGGTTATGAAGATCTTGCTGCTTTCGCTATCGCCGCAACCAGTGCCAATACGCCTGCGCAAGTGACCTCGTTACTCTGGAGCAACCTCATAGGAACAGCGCCAACAGCGGAACAGGCGCAGCCATACATTGATCTGCTGAATTCAGGTACATCCATTGGAGAATTGGGTGTATTCGCGGCAGAGCATCCGCTCAATCAAGCGAATATCACGCTGGCCGAGTTGAGGGAAAGTGGAATCGTTTTTGATCCGCTGGGTTTTGTTGTCTAGCGTAGCGTGGGTACCAGCCTGGATTGATTCCATTTCCAAATCAAACCTGACTTTGTCGGCTTCATCTTGCTGTATTATTTAGACTGTCTGCGGCTCGCCTTCGCGTCATGTTTATTTGGAAATGGAATGACTAATAGTTAGCAACACGTGCTAGGTTGGATGATTGCCCAAAGGTAGTAATGGCTGCGTAGATGGCAAATGGTTAAGCAATCGCCCAGTTGTAATGATTGCAGGCACTGAGTATGGTACGGTACAAGAAACGATGGATCGACCAATAGTCTTCAGCACCGGCACCCGTAAACATGCCAATGATCAGCAGATTTAATGAGGAATTTGTCGCTTCATTGAATTCTACCAGCAAGCCCGTTAGATGAGGATGAAAGGGTTGTTGCGCCAACTGCTCTTCCAGATAGGCGCGCAATGTAGGTACAATGTCGGTCAGAATAATCTCGTGATGCTGATAATTTAGCTTGAAGTTGATCGGTATAGCAAAACCATCCCGCGACAGGTTACGAGGTTTTTTGCCAAGATAGTCAGCTACGGTGAATGTGGTAGTTGCCCCAATTATTTGCATTTGCACTATTTCTGGGGTTTGAAGCAATACTTTGCCATAAATGTCGCCCTCTAGAATGACGATATCGCCTACTTGGCTGGGAAACCAGGGTTCTTCCGGGGAGTACGGGCGCGACTGCAAATCTACCAAGCGATCGATAGGTAGACGCAGTAACCCACCGTGAAGCAAAGGATTATACAGTGTTGAAAAGATGTTAAGTGAAGCAATTCTCCAAGGTAGCCCATTGTATAAGATGCGTTCACCTTCTCGGACGCCACCCATATTGAGCAGAAGGCGAATTTCTCGGATATAACGTGGCAACGACTTTTGTAATCCCCAAGTTAATGTGATCATCAGCAAAACCATGAGTCCAAATAACAGCCAGTCGCCACGAACGTACAAAATAAGCATAGCGGTAAATAAAGCCAGGGTCACGGTCAGCGTTCGGAGCAATAAGGCAATGGCCCGAGCCAGTCGTCGTGTTCCGGGTTCATGCTTTCGACTTGGCAGCCGGCTGATTAATCGCCCGAGGCCTATTAGCACTAGATAGATCAACACAAAGCCGCCCAGTGCCAATACTAAATTGAGCCCACGTCCGCTAGCAAACTTTTGCAATTTGGTAACCAATTCCTCACCCAGTCCCTCACTAGGAGCAGTTAAACGTTGCAGTTGGGCATTAATTCGTTGCAAACGGCTTTCGGCATTTTTACGTTGCTCCTGCCATTGATTAAGCAGTTCTTTAAGCGCGTGCCTGACTGATGAATGCTTGCTTTGTGCAAGCGTTTTCTCCAGTTCGGCAATTGCTGTGTCAGCGAGCTGCAAGTGATCTTCTTGCAGTATTTGTTCACTTTTTAGCTGCTCCATCTTGCGCGGTCGTTCAGTCAATTGCTTTAGATCATTCATTAATGGCCGTACAATCTCCTCTAATTCCTTCCTCCAGTTGAATGGGGTTTTTTCTTCCGGTTTCTCGGCTAATGTTGCAAGACCTCGCCCTCCGGTTACCGTCTCCTCAAAAGAGTTCTTCAAATCGAATAAACGTTGATCGAGCGATTCCAATTGTTCTTTGATTTGTTGTTCGTTCGCTGGATTGGAAGTGTTTTTTAATTGTTCGCTGAGAGCAGTGCGCTCATTTTCAGTTTCCTTGATGGTAGCTAGCAGTTCATACAGTGATTCATCTGACGGGGGTGACTCAGTAGATTGGGTTGTGGCCAGTGCCGCAGGCTTAGTTGCTGGTACTGGTTGTGCACAAATACCCGATGAAAGTAGAACGAAAAAGAAAAAAGGGGCTGGCTTGAGCAAGATCATGACAATACTCCTCCTATCTTTTCTATCAAATAGACGCGAAGGTGAATTCAGACAGTATAAATAATATGGGAAGGTGAAACTGAAGAAAATCAGGTTTGATACTAGGCAATATTAAAGTGAGACTTATCCAGTTTATTCTCCAGACACGAATGAGTATCTATTATAGAAATGTGGATAAATGAATTTTGCGTTGTCAGAGGATATAGGGACGATAAATTCTAGGCTAACAATTGTTGGCCTGACAGAGCAGCGGAGGTGGCACCCGCTTTATGCGGAAAATGGCGGCAAATTCATCATTGCAAAATTACTATCATTCCTCGGATCAAACTGAACGTTAATAAGAAGGAGCTGGCTTCTTTAAGTGACCTTTCTGGGGCTGATGAAAACTTAATTTCTAGAGGGAATAAAAAAGCCTGGAAGTCCCATGTTACGATCGAACGCTTAAAATTAAAAGGGAGTGAAACTATGGGGCACAGAATGTATAAAGGGCACCTCTAAAAATTCATATTTGCGAGCATCCGCTTCGCGGATTGCCTGCTTACCCCGTTTCGTCACAATGCTTCGTTGTTCACAAAAAATGTTTCCTTACCTATCAGTTATATGCTGCGTCAACATTTTTTGTTCTCGCCTTGGCTTGTCTAGACTTCTGAATTTTTAGATGCGCCCTAAAAACAGTTCAATACTCAGCGATACATTTTTTTAATCAAGACTGCTAGATGGTTACCAAATTTCGACAGTCACCCCGGGTTTGAGCCACTTGCTGAGTTGATCAATCTGCGCATTGGTTAGTGCAATACAACCATTAGTCCAGTTGTATAGCCCATGGACCTGTTGATCTCCTCGCCCGAGCCCGTGAATACCCAAATGACCACCCAGCGGCGTATTCTGAGGAGGCGTTCTTCCTGCCTCAATGGCATGGATAATCGATTGCCACGTTTCTTTAGTAATCCGGTTTTCCGCTAGAGCGAGATCAGCGGCTTCTCGATTCGGGAAATCCAGACCGAAGAAACGGTAGTAGCGGCTTGGTTCTTTTATCCGATCGATCTTGAAGCTACCAAGGGGTGTTCTGTTATCACCCATCATTCTGGCTTTGCTGGCACCAAAGCGTCCGATGGCGATATCGTTAAAAACAGCTTCTAGTGTCATTCCCTTCATGACTGATAAGGTAGAAGTTTTGGTATCTACCATTATCCAGACATGATTGTGTGCGCTGGATGGGTTGGAAATGAACAGGCAAAAAATTAATACAAGTAATCGGCTATACATTTTAAAAATATAAAAAATGGTAAAGAAATTTTTCTGGTCTGGTGAATGCTGCTGAATCACGCTATTATGGTTCTTTGGGAGGTGATCTAGCAATAACCGGAGTAGTTGTCCTGTTCAAATGTATTATTATCTGATTATTTAAGTTCATTTAAGTTTATTATGTGCCTCGCTATTCCTGCTTGCGTAGAAGAAATTGTCGCGGAAGGTTGCGCAATAGTCAATTTAAGTGGAGTGCGCCGAGAAGTTTCGTTAGCATTGGTTGAAGATGTCAAATCTGGCGACTATGTCATCGTGCATGTAGGTTTCGCATTACAGAAAATAGACCCGAGTGAAGCAGAACATACTTTGGCGCTGTTTGCTGAAATGCAAGCACAAAATGATCCCTTTTCTGCTGAGTAAGCAATATGAAATACATAGATGAATACCGTGACGGTGCGCTGGCAAAAAAAATTGCCGCCCGAATTATGCGTGAAGTAAATCCCCGGCGGCATTACCATTTGATGGAATTTTGCGGTGGTCATACGCATGCCATTTCACGCTATGGCATACCCGATCTGCTGCCGAGCAACGTTCACATGATCCATGGACCTGGCTGTCCGGTCTGTGTTTTGCCCGTTGGACGGATTGAAAATGCCATTCAATTGGCGCAGCAAGCGAAGGTGATCTTATGCAGTTATGGCGATATGCTGCGCGTTCCGACTCATCGCGGTATGAGTTTGCTGAAAGTCAAGGCACAAGGTGCTGATGTGCGTATGATCTATTCTAGTACTGATGCGATCAAGATTGCACAGCAAAATCCCCAGCGGCAGGTCGTGTTTCTTGCCATCGGTTTTGAGACCACCACGCCACCTAGCGCAATTGCGATCAAGCAAGCGCAAGCATTGGGTTTGACCAATTTCAGTGTATTTTGCAATCATGTGCTGACGCCTTCCGCCATTTCTCACATCCTTCAGTCTCCTGAAGTGCGCCAGCTCGGCTGGGTGCCGCTGGATGGTTTTATCGGACCGGCTCATGTCTCCACTGTCATAGGCAGCCGACCTTATGAGTATTTCGCAGAAGAGTTTCAGAAACCTGTAGTCATTGCGGGCTTTGAACCGCTGGATGTTATGCAGGCGATTCTCATGCTTATCCGGCAGATCAACGAAGGGCGGGCGGAGGTGGAAAATGAGTTTACCCGTGCAGTAACGTATCAAGGCAATCTCAAGGCGCAGCATCTGGTCGCAGAAGTATTTGAGCTGCGACGGGTGTTTGAATGGCGCGGTCTTGGTTGGGTACCTTACAGCGCACTTCGCATCAAGTCAGCTTTTAGTGATTTTGATGCAGAAAAACGCTTTCAAATACCCACACTCTCCATCGCTGATAATAAAGCATGCGAATGTGGCGCCATTCTGCGCGGCATCAAGCAACCCAAGGATTGCAAAATATTTGGTACTGTTTGTACGCCTGACAACCCGATTGGCTCCTGCATGGTTTCGTCGGAAGGGGCATGTGCGGCATATTACAATTATGGCCGTTTTCGCCAGATTGCATGATGTCAATTGGAAACCCTGTTAAAGTGAGCAAAGCGGCTTATATTCGCCCGATCGATTTCAAAAACGGTCGGGTGGAGATGGCACACGGCGGGGGCGGACGCATGATGATGCAGTTAATCGATACCTTATTCCTCACCGCTTTTGATAACAACATTCTGCGTCAGATGAATGATCAGGCTTGTTTTTCAGTGCCAGCAGGGCGCATGGTGATGTCGACTGATAGTCACGTGGTGTCACCTCTGTTTTTTCCGGGTGGTGATATCGGCAGCTTGTCAGTGCATGGCACACTCAATGATGTAGCGATGTCTGGCGCCAGGCCGCTCTATTTATCTGCCAGCTTTATTCTGGAAGAAGGCTTCCCGCTAGCTGATCTCAAGCGTATTGTTGAATCGATGGCAAAAGCGGCGCAACATGCGGGGGTATCTATTATTACCGGCGATACCAAAGTAGTCGAACAAGGCAAAGGGGACGGGATATTCATCACGACCACCGGGGTCGGGATCGTGCCAGAGCATCTTCAAATTTCAGCCGAGCGCGCGCAGCCCGGCGACAAGATTCTGGTGTCTGGCACGCTCGGTGATCATGGTATCGCTATTCTATCACTGCGTGAAAATCTTACTTTTCATACTACTATCCAGTCTGATACCGCTGCCTTGCATGAGTTAGTGGCCTGTATGATAGAAGCTGTTCCCACGATTCATGTGCTGCGCGATCCAACACGCGGTGGGCTCGCGACTACCTTGAATGAGATTGCACGCCAATCAGGTGTGGGCATGATGGTGTATGAAAATAAACTTCCCATTCATGAGCAAGTCAGAGCTGCCTGTGAGTTTTTAGGATTTGATCCGCTTTATATTGCCAACGAAGGTAAATTAGTTGCCATCTGTCCTGCTGCAGCGGCAGAGACATTACTGCAAGCGATGCAAGCGCATCCTCTGGGTAGTAAGGCAGCAATTATTGGCGAAGTGATCGAAGATTCCCATCATTTTGTGCAGATGGAAACAAGTTTTGGCGGCCAACGGGTGGTTGACTGGTTGAGTGGAGAACAGTTGCCGCGTATTTGTTAAAAACGCTCGTGATTATTACTTGATTTCATCAGGTAAAAAAATACCCCGGTTAATCCGGGGTATCTGGTTTACTTGTGCTCGAACTTATTGAGGCACAATATTTGATGCTTGTTTACCTTTGGGGCCGGTCGTAACATCGAAGGTCACGCGCTGTGCCTCGCGTAATGACTTAAAGCCATTAGCATTGATTGCAGAAAAGTGTGCAAATAAATCTTCTCCACCGTTGTCTGGAGTAATAAAACCAAACCCTTTAGCATCGTTAAACCATTTTACAGTACCTGTTGCCATGTTCTATTTCCTTAATAATAAATTTATGATTACGGTCATCCGTATAGAGCCATCGAATATCAAGGAAAAAGGGTCAACTATTAGTACCACATTTAACAACTTGAATCCAAAAGACGTTAGTAGGATACGCTTTTTTAGAGAAAGTTCAAGTATTTATTCAAGAGCAAAAGCTAGCAAAAGGATCAGGAAAACAGTAATTCATTCATCATATTTATGGATCTGACAAAGTTTGTTATGATGATGAAGGCTAAATCAACACAATTCTATAAAAATAAGGAGATAGCATGCAGTTTGTTGTGTAGATGTCATTTTTGGCGTAATACATTGTATTATTTAGGAGATCTAAATTTAGTTCTCCCCCTCTTTAGCGTTTATCAACCTCGTAACTGTGATGGCAAAATTCTTAAACACAAGCGCCACGAATTATTTCCTCGAAGAACTCATTAAGAGCGCCAGGGATCGTCTGATTCTTATCAGTCCTTTTCTTCGGCTAAATGATCGAATCAAAGAGCTTCTCGAAGACAAGAATCGCTTGAAGATTGATGTTCGTATTGTCTACGGCAAGAGCGAGCTTCAGCCGGTGAAATTAGTTGGCTTACTGCACTTTCCTATCTCCGCACAAGTTTTTGTAAGAACCTCCACGCCAAGTGCTACCTCAATGAGGAACTGTGCATTATTACCAGCCTAAACCTCTACGAGTTCAGCCAAATAAACAACAACGAAATGGGTGTGCTCATCCGGCGTAGTGAAGATCCTGATCTATATAAAGAAGCTTATGAGGAAGCTCAGCGCATCATTCGCATCAGCGACGAAATCCGTATCTCTGTCGAAACGGTCGAAAAGGAGGCGGAAATCATCTCAGAGAATGAAGAGCCGTCCGGCGACAAATTAACTTCTTCTAAGCTGGCACAGAAGCTCGGGGTTAAAACAAATGAACTTATCGAGCAACTAGTCAAATCAGGTTATCTCGAAGCCCGAGATGGGAAGAATTACATCACCACGAAAGGAAAAGATGCAGGTGGTGAATTTCGGATGAGTCCAAAACATGGACCGTACTTTCTCTGGCCCGAGGCCTTTCGTCCATGAAGGCAACCCATCATTCCACCGATCTGCACGAAAAGACGCGCGGGCCAGGTATTTGAACGTTCGGCGTCATGAAGCTTCAAACTGTCCATTACGCTGAGCTAAATGCGAGGCAGCAAGAGTCATACAACTTTCAGAAGGTGTCGGGGGTGCTTGCTGACTACGGGTTCACAACCATTCGACTAACGGATGATTGGCAGGGTGCAGATTTCATCGCGCAACACATCGACGGTGAACAGTTCTTGAAAGTCCAGCTCAAGGGTAGGTGTACGCTGGCTAAAAAATACATGAACAAAGATTTGTATATCTGCTTTCAAGATCGTGGTGTTTGGTATCTTGCTCCGCATGACGAGCTTCTGGCGTGGGTGCAGCAGAACATGAATATAATAAACACAGAGTCGTGGAGAACAGCAGGCTTGTACTCGTTTCCACGTCTGTCAGCAGCATTGAAGTGGTATCTTGAATCCTATCGAATCGGCGCCGCCCAACCAAGCGCTTCAGCCGATGTCCCTTCGACCCCTTCGTCGTTCCAAGTCAGCGGCTGAGTTTGGGCGGTGAGCGCACCCTTCTGAACCAAAGTAGAGATTTTTAAAATGAAAGAAATTGAACGAGATGAAGAGCGTGAATGCCGAATAGAGGATGAAGTCATCGTAGATGCCTATGGACCAGAAGAGCAGGCGCTAGGGTGGTATTACTACTTGGAAGGTAAAATTACCTTCCCATTTTCAGCCTGTTGTATCGAAGCAAGGCTTATTTCTCCCCTCAAAAAAGGTGAAAAGGTTTCGGTAATTAAAATGGCTCCTGAAGATGATTGTATGCATGAAATGTTCGTTATCGTGGAATGGCAAAGCCGAAGTTCTGGTGTTCCACTCGCACAGTTAGAGCCAGTTGATATTGATGGGCGGACTGAGGAAGCCATTGCCGATTGGCATTATTGGGTAAAACGCGGTTATCAACTCGGTTGAGACAAAATAAAAGTAATTTCAAATGACTACGTTTGCAGGTTCCTACCCAACAATTACCCGCTGGACCGAAGAACAAGGCTGGATAGAAATTGGAAGAGATGAATATAGCAATTCGGTGGTACGCGCGCTTGATCCAGGTGGCATGGTCTGGGAAAGTGATTCAAATATTGATTCAATTGACGATGCATTGCAAGAGCTAGAGAAAGCATTGAAGGATTGGTTCAGGAAAAATGGGTAAATCTTGGAGCCTGTAAGTGCGCTTAATACAGAGTGCACGGGATGGCAGGGACTATGCGCGTTTTTAGGGCTTGTTCTAGAGCTTTGGCTATTTCCGTTTCCAAACTTTTTTCTTACCGACTGCTAATTTCTTACCGACTGCTAATTTCTTACCGACTGCTAATAGCGCAGGCCGTTGGGTGGCAAGAAAAATTAATTAAAGTCTGAGGAATAGGATGGCAATTCGACTTGCAGCATAAAAGTAAAGTTACATATCTTGCTATTACTGATCGGTGTAAGCCTATCAACCAACCTTGTGGCAGAGGCATGGTGCGTGAGTGTGGTAAATCCAGTCCGTATCACAGGCTTTGCACAAGGTGAGCTTGCGCAACAAAGAAATCGAGCCGATGCCATTTTATTGGCGAAAAAAGTATGTGGCCTTTAGTGCATGCGCACTCGAGAATAAAAAATAAAGTTTGATAAAAACTTCCGCGATAAAAAACCTCGGTTAGGCTAAACCGGGGTTTTTTATTTGGTTGCGCTCATACTTATTGAGGCACAATATTGGTTGCCTGTTTACCTTTAGGCCCCATGGTTACTTCAAAAGTTACGCGTTGAGCTTCACGTAATGTTTTGAAACCTTTACTATTGATCGCAGAGAAGTGTGCAAATAAATCTTCTCCACCATTATCGGGCGTGATAAAACCAAAGCCTTTAGAGTCATTGAACCATTTTACAATACCAGTTGCCATATTGTTTCTCCTTTCTAATCTAATGAATTTATGCATAGGGTGATTTATTTATGACTATTGAATGCGAGGGTAAAAGAGTCAACCAGAGGCACCACTTTTTTGATCACTTGAATTCAATAGACGAAAGTATGAGATATATTTTATTGTAAAGTTCCAGATACCTTCATGTTTCCATACGCATAGCGAATGTAGGTTCTTGCAAAAAATGGCTGTGAAAGTTTGATTACCAAAGGTAAATAAGGGGGCTCATTCGATGCGCTCTTGCTATTCCATTTCTTAATCAAAACTTATTTTGTCGGCTTGACCTTGTCGTATTATTGATTGAGATTGTCTGCGGCTCGTCTTTGTGTCATTTTTGATTTAGAAATGGAATTATTCCTTCATTACACTCTATTCAGCGATCCATTCGCACTTTGGCAGAGCATAACTTGAATTAAGCTCCCAAAATGAATGAAGCAATATATTTATATTTAGCTAAAAAATAACATCTGGGTTAACGAATTGTATGAACATTCTCTTTCTCACCCACAGTTTCAACAGCCTCGCGCAGCGCCTATTTATTGAGTTGACGCGTTGCGGGCATGATATCTCGCTTGAATTCGATATCAGCGATTCAATCACGGAGCAAGCGGTCGAGCTTTACCGCCCTGATCTCGTGATTGCACCCTTTCTCAAGCGGGCGATTCCTGAAACAGTATGGCGCAGCGTACCTTGTTTTGTGGTGCATCCGGGTATTGTCGGTGATCGCGGTCCGTCTGCGCTGGATTGGGCGATCATGCATGGCTATCGCGAGTGGGGCGTGACGGTACTGCAGGCAAATAGCGAAATGGATGCAGGCGATATCTGGGCGTATGAGACCTTTTCGATGCGCTTTGCCAGCAAAAGCAGTCTGTACCGGCACGAAGTAACCGAGGCGGCTATTAAAGCTGTGCTAACTGCCGTGGATCGTTTTCTGTCAGGTACTTATCAGCCAGTACCGCTCGCTAAGGCATGTCAGCAGCTTGGCAATAACCATGGGAAGCAACATATGCCGATACGTCAGATTGATCGTGCCATTGAATGGCAGCAGGATGACACGCATACTGTCCTGAAAAAAATATTTGCGGCAGATGGTTTCCCAGGCGTACTCGATCCGCTTTATGGTGCTCATTTCTATTTATTTGATGCCTGGGCAGAAGCGACGCTCCATGGAGATAAGCCAGGTGCAGTGATAGCACAACGGCAGGGTGCCATTTGTCGTGCGACAATTGATGGAGCGGTATGGATTGGTCATCTGAAGCGCAAAAGTGACACCGAACCCACTCTCAAATTACCGGCCACAGTAGTATTGAGCGAGCATATGATCGATGTGCCCGTAATACCGCCTGAGCCGTTGCCCACCAGCAATGAGGGTAGCTATGCAGCTTATCGCGATATCTGGTTCGAACAAAGCAATCAGGTGGGTTATCTTCATTTTGTATTTTATAACGGAGCGATGAGCAGCAGCCAATGCGAGCAGCTACGTGAAGCATATCTGATGGCTAGTCAAAGCAAGGTGCGCGTAATCGTGCTGATGGGTGGGCCGGATTTCTGGTCAAATGGTATTCATCTTAATCTGATTGAGCATGCGGCGAGCCCCGCCGATGAATCCTGGCGCAATATCAATGCAATGAATGATCTAGTGCGCGCCATCCTCACCAATACCCGCCAGCTTACCCTTGCAGCTTTACAGGGTAACGCGGGGGCAGGGGGGGTATTTTTATCGCTTGCAGCCGACAGGATTTATGCACGTAAAAGCGTGATACTGAATCCGCACTACAAGAGTATGGGTAATTTGTATGGTTCAGAATATTGGACGTATCTGTTGCCTAAACGGGTCGGTAAAAAGAAGGCCAAAGAGCTGACTGACAACCGTTTGCCAATCGATGCTGCGGACGCACAGCAAATGGGTCTGATCGATGGCTATTTTGAGTTAAATCATGCTGATTTCCGTAAAAAAATCGAACAGATTGCGCAACAGCTAGCAGCAAGCACTGATTATGCTCATCTCCTTGCAAGCAAACAGCAGCAACGAGAACGGGACGAACGTGAAAAACCCCTGGACAGCTATCGGGCGGAAGAATTGCACCAGATGCAACTTAATTTCTACGGTTTTGATCCCAGCTACCATGTTGCGCGCTATCATTTTGTTTTCCGTATCCCACACGCCTGGACCCCACTCTATCTTGCTCGACATCGACAGAGATTTAAAATGGAATCGGGTGAGGGAATTTAGAATGGGCAATGTAGTCAAATTCAGCAATGTTTGCAGCTTAAAAATCCAAGTGATAGGCTGATAGCAGCCACTGGTTTTCCTAAAATTGACTGGAGGATTAATAAATGCTTCTTTTTCGTCAATGTTCCAGCATTCTCTCTTTAATGACCCTATTGCTGCTCCCACCATCCACTGTACTCGCAACGGCAGGTGCTGAATCCAGCGATTCCTTTCCCTTGCAGCATTTTCTTGATCTTGAAATCGAAGGTATTTCATTGAGTACTCTGCCAGAAGATGTTCCAGTCATCCTGGAAGCAGCAGGTTATTTTCAGCGAAGAAATTCGATTTTTATCAAGACTTTCATCAAGGAAACACCTCTTCCTGGCGGTCGGAATTCGCTTTACCGAATAGAACTGGAAGATACCCCTAAGCATCGCAGTATTACTTATTTGCGCGAAGAGAGTGGCGGCAGAAACAAAAGTTCGGTAGAAAAAAATAGGCCTATTCCTGATAATGAAGCTGCTTGGGCAAAAGCAATTTATGAACTGGCCTGTTTGAATGTGCCGAATACCATTAACAAAGCGCGTTCCTGTCAGCCCTTACATGAACAGGAAATCCGTTTTTGTGAGGGTGGCTTTTTGAATATTTCGGCTCATGCAGGTGCTCAGGTCAATGCATCAGGCGCGAGCACGATCTTGGGGGTTACGTATTTCAAGCATGAACAGATCGTTGATGACAAGGATTTATAGCTTTGCACCCATCGCGGATGAGCATGCCAAAATCCTCATTCTTGGCAGCATGCCGGGAATTGCATCGTTAGCTGCGGAGCAATATTATGCGCATAAACAGAATGTTTTCTGGCGCATCATGGCTGAACTGCTCTCTTTTGATCCCGCGATACCTTATGCTGGCAAAGTTCAGGCGTTGAAATCGGCGCGTATTGCATTATGGGATGTGCTCCATTCCTGTAAAAGGAACGGTAGCCTGGACGCAAGAATTGAAATTGAAACGCAAATAGCCAATGATTTTGAAAATTTTTTCCATAGCCATCGCAATATCACCCAACTGTTCTTTAATGGTACCAAAGCAGAAATCTGTTTCAAGCAGTTGGTCATGCCAAGAATTAAGAGTAATGCGCTCTGCTATAGCCGGTTACCTTCAACCAGTCCGGCTAATGCTTCAATAACTTTTGAAGGTAAACTTAAGGCTTGGCAAGCGATTCTCAAGCCTATTGGCATGGAAGCTAACCATTGCGGGTGGAGTACGGAGCGCACTCAATGATGGATGAGCCTGACTACTGGCATGAGATTTCAACATGAATTCCTGAAGAGCAGCGTCATCATCGCAGGTTATTCCATTTCCAAATCAAAACTGACTTTGTCGGCTTCACCTTGCCGTATTATTGATACTGTCCGCGGCCCGCCTTCGCGTCATGTTTGATTTGGAAATGGAATAACTACTTCACATCTTTGCATCATCTCTCTTACGGAAACACTGAACTTTCATGCGCAGACGCCTCACTTGATTAGCGAAGCGAAACGTGAAAACCAGCGTCCATCGGTGGAAGCGACTAAGCCCATTGATATGCTGAATGGCTGCTGACCATTGAACGCGTCGAATAAATTCAATCAACTGGCGTCGCCTTTCCTTGACGAGCGGAGCCAGTAAAATAGCGGTTAAGGACGGAGCTTGATTCCTGTTAAAAAAGTCACCAAACCCAAATACATCATGTTGCGGGGTTTGCATGAACAATTCCGCCAAGTCCACACTGGGAGCGCTTCGCAGGGTGGCCCACACTCTAAGCGCAGTGTCGTGAAGCTCACTCGCGCTTACTACGTATCGTTCTATGTATAACCGCCAATGATTAGCCGCCAGAAGTATCCCTTGTTGAAAGTAATGTGTGAACTGGTCATAGGCAGCATTTTCATCCCCCGAGACTTGGCGGCAGGGGATTATTTGATCAGTGGTTCGGCGGTAACCTACCACACTTCCTCCGGCAGACATACAGAGCATTTCTAGTGCGGCAAAAACCTCAAAGAGATCATTAGCATCGCTGCTGATATTTTCGTTGGGGCCATAAGCAGACTTGGAAACATTGGCAGGTTGGGGATTGACAAATCGCCGCAGACCTAAATACATGCCATGCAAATTTGTCTCTGACATAACAAGTGCAAGATTGTCTTGTATGGTCCCACGCCAGCCAATATCAACAACACCAATTTTAGCATCGGACTGCCATCCATTTTGTAACAAGTAATCACGCAAAAGTGATTGCTGACGAGCAATGGAGTTTTGCAACGCATTTACAAACTCTGGTGCATCAAAGAGTTTATTTAAAGCAGAGTTTTGTTGGGGAATTTCAATCACATCCTCGGGTTTTAGTTCAAGCTGATCAAGGATTTCTTTGAAATCAGCAATATTGATGCCGAGTGTGACAAACATTCCTGCAATATTTTGTTCCTTAAATAAGTCCCAGATACGGGACATTTCCCCAATGGTTACTTCCCGTAATGATGAGACGAAAGTTGACAATCGGCTGACTGCCAATATTTTTGACGGCGGCAAGGTATGCCCAAAAAATATTTGCTGAGGGAACAGGGCAGTATATACCTGATGGAAAAACTCACCTTCCCGCGTCAGAAAGTGGATCTGATCAAGCATTTTTACCATTGCTTGCTCAGCAATCCATAAAGCAAAACCGATAAAAAGCGGAGCAGCATCAGCCCCAAGTCGAAAAGCGGCAGCTTGTTTAGCTGACATACCTTGGCTAATTTGTAGCGCTTCGTCGGCGCACAAGCCTCTGATGTATTCGAATAGTGCTTCGCGAGAAGAGAACAATTGCTCTCGAGCCAGCCGCTCAGCATGAGAGGTGGCAGGCAGGTAATGGACAGCCGTCACGCCAGCCTTTTCAGCAGCTTCGATATCTGACCAGCGATTGTCTCCCACATGGACATGCTCCTTGGGAAAAATGCCATGAAGAGAGTGTACATGCTGGAAAAGGCGTCCTGAACGCTTATTCAAACCAATCTCGCAAGAGGCAATGCCTTCACAAACTAAAGCGTCCAACCCTTTTTCTTCCAAAAGGCGTCCGAGCATGCTTGAATTCATATAAAAGTCTGAGAGAAAATAATTACGCTCTGCTGGATAAGCTTGCAGGAAATCCTCAATATCTGGGTCCTTGAATGATCTAGCCATTTCGACTTGCAATTCGAATTCCGCTAGCCTGAATGGTAACGCCGTATCAAAAGGTCTGAAAAAAATCGCCAATAACCACTGATGCAAGACTGTACCAATCTCATATTCATCATCCTGCCCTTCAGAGCGGGCAGCCTCTGCGAGAAAGCGCTCAGTGTCGATGCGCGCTCGATAGAGCGTCCAATGATCCTGGAAATCCGGCCTGAGATGATCCGGCCACCCCAGAAGAAGATGCTGCGCCGTAGCCAGCTTGATGCATTCTGGATGACAATCTCGTCTCAACAAGGTATCCCAGACATCGATGGTGCGGAGCTTATACCTCAATATGCTGTTCTCCTTCCCAACACCACCTCACCGATTGCTTCTAACTGTTTCACCTTTCGGGTCACTGAGGGCGGAAATCGCGATGCAAGCGCACTCAATTTGTGTCGACGGATAATAGCAGGGTTTTGGGCAAACCGTAATTGCTCATCGTGCGAATAGTCAGCAAAGGCTTTCTCGGTCATAGCTACCAGAACCGAACGATCTGGCGCCGATCCTTGCAGGCAGTCTTCCACCCATTGGTGAAATTGTGCTGAGGATTCTTCCCAAGAAGGCCAGACAGCAGCCGTTAACAATGCCCCCTGTTGCAGTTGCGACAAGGTATCGCGATCTGACAACAAACGACGCAGTATGCTGACGACTCCATCAGCATCGCCACGAGAAACTACGCACGCATTTACGCCATCGACGATGTACTCGTCGTGACCTGTAACATCAAACACGACGGCCGTTCCGCCGCAATGAAATATCTCCAGAGGAGGGCCGAACATCCCTTCCACTGTACTCAGCTTGACTAAAATATCGCAGGAACGATAGATCTGGGGGGTCTTTATCATGGGCACTTGCGAAAAGACCCTGCTTACCCCAGGAAGCCAACTGACTGGGGAGCCCGTTAGCACCCAAATATCTCTTGCACCTGATTCTCGCGCTAGGCGAATACTTAGCGCGGTGTTTTTGAATGAAACGCCGAAATGTCCCTCTACCAGTACGCGAGGCGGTCGAGTCAGGTTGCGCGGTGCAATTGCCGCTCCTGATGGCGTATAGATATCCTTCCGAATACCGTTACGGACGAGTACGGCCGCATGACCAAACTTTTCCGCCAGGTATTGCTGAATCCAGGTCGCTTCGGTCACGTACAGGATGGGGAAGCGGTATGTCGTTTCCACTAAAGCTCGCAAGGGCACTTCTTCCTCAGGATAAAAATTGGATTCGATCGACTGAACAAAATAAGCATATTGTTTAGCCTGGAAATGACCTAGCTCAAAAACCGTCTTCCACCAGGTCGCAATGATCAGATCGAAATACTCTTTCTTGGCTTCTTCAATGGGAATACAGCGCAAAGCCGGCGCCTCATCATGCCAGGCAAGCGTTAAGGCGGAAAATGGTTCTTGTACCGCAAGGGTCACATCGAATCCATGATCACGTAAATAAGCTGCGTGCTGAACGATGACATAAGTGCCACCACTGATAGCCATCGAACCCACAAGAAAACACAATTTCATCTCTTCTTGTTAAATTCTAAAAATTAGACTCATTATATTTACCAACAGACCAATGTTTAGACAGAGAATTCGAGAAGATATTGATCAAATTTTAGCAATCAAACCCTCATCGCACCCTGCTATTAAAAATTGCTACGCCATTCAAAGGTCGCCTTCAGCGTCTTTGCCAACGCCGGAACAAGCTATATAGCATGTCTAACCCTGGCAGCGCCCGTGTTTTGATAGTGAGCCATGGCCAAGATCCCAGTTCTGATGGTCGACGGCGATGTAACAAATGCCAAGTAAACATCACCTGACTTAATCGAGAAGCGCGACGGTTGGCGTTATCGAACCGGGATTCCTCGAAAACACCGAAGTTTTCAACATGATAAACAGAAAATATCCAATCGATCTCCTCTTGAGATGGATGGAAAACCATGTGCGAATGCCGTTTCAGCGTCAGATTAAGCAAATCGTTATCGGCTGGCGGTGTATTTGCCAAGGCCGCAGCAATCTGCCCAAAGTAATCAAAAATAGGTTGGGAAACTGGCCATACCTTTTCCTCAATCATTTTTTTTTCTTTAAATTCATCTTGCACGATTTGTGCATTCCCATTGGCATCTAATACATAGCGTTGGGCTGAGCCGTGATCAGCATGAAGGATGATCTCAAAAAGTGAGCGGTTTTCGTTAAAGACAGAAAAGCCTGGTGTTAATTGACTAACATTGGAAAAAAGCAAGCCGGTTTTGGCATTCCGGGTAGTAAGATCGCCGCTTGCCACCAGCCCCAAATAATAGCCCTCAATTCTGACTTTCTCGCCATACAAATGGCTGAGCCAATTAAATAGATTGTCCTGAATAGAGCCTTTCCAGCCGACATCAACCACGTGCAGCACTTCAGGTATTGAACCGCCTGCCAGGCTAGCAAGGTAGCGTTCGAAAGCAGTACTTCTGGCGATGCGTTCTTCTTCATAAATTTGCTGGAATATCTTTAGCTTGAGAAGATTTTGAAAGAGCGGGTCACTTGGCAGATCTTCTTTGACAGTCTCAAAAACGCGGGCATCTACCCCGAGTGCTTTCGCCAGGGAAAGGGTATGTTCTTCGAGTGCCAAACTTTTCAAAAAATCAACGAGCGCGATACGGCGATACTGCCTGAAAAGAACATTAAATCTTTCTTGCGATAATGGCCCAAGTGAGATCAGGAAAGTAGAACGCCTGGACACTTGAAGATAATGAGTGCGGATAGTGACTGCATTGTCTTTATAGGATTGATAGAGATCAAACATCTCTTTAAGCGGTTGCCCTTCGCGGGAGAAGAAAAATAAATCTTGTGCGCTCGCTTTGAGTGCCGCGTGATAAAGCCTGGCTATAAAAAGGTAAAGACTGAAAGCCATGTCGAGGAATGGCGTGGAGGGAGGCTGTTTATTTTGTAGAATCTTTAAAAAAACTTCAGGGCCTATTTTTTTAGAAACGGCATTGAGCACGTTTTTGAACCCTTTGATGCCTCGTACCTGCAGGGCCACAGTTTCATCACGCCGGCGAATCTGCTCTTCCATCGACTGCATCACAGCCCAGCGCGCTTCGAGCATCTGCGCTTGGGCGGCAATCGCTTCGTCACGTTGATAAATCTGCTCCTCCATCGATTGCATCACAGCCCAGCGCTCCTCGAGTAACTTTGCTTGGGCGGCAATCGCTTCGTCACGTTGGCGAATCATATTTTCCGCGCGCTGAAAGGATATTCTGACGGGTTCTACTTCTTCCTGGTCGAGCACAATCTTAGGTATGCTCTGGAGGAATTTTTGCATAAGACCCAGCTTATTCAAGGCCGACCCAACCCGAGCCTTTCCGCCGGCAATAAAGAACAGCGACCCTGCGATCTTATTCAGATGGTTGTCACGTAAGATGATCTGCCCCGCAGAAGAGTCAGATGTCTTTAGATCGAGAGGACGAAAAAGAGTGCCCACAGTAAATTCAGCGGAAAACATTCGAGCCGAATCAAAATATCGGCCGAGCAAATCCTCGAGCCCTTTGTGAGTAAAACGATGCAGATGAAAGGGATTAGGCCCGTATACTCGTTCGCACAGCTCCTCATAGTCAGCACTCGGAACGCTTCCAATCAGTAGACCCTCTGCTTTGAGGGCGTGGCTAACATTCCGAATGCAAATCTCAGGATCGTGCGTGTGCTCAAGCGTTTCAAGTGTAATAAAAGTATCGATGCTGGCTGCTTCACATGAATTATCCTCAAGCGTACCTACAGTAAAGGTGAAACCTGGCCTGGCATAATTTTCCGTTGCATACTGGACGGCTTCCTCTGAAGGATCCATGCCAAGATAGGAAATAACAGCTTTTCCTTTGCCTAGCAGGGTACTTCCATAGCCAATGCCACAAGCACAATCAACCACCTTACCTTCAGCCAGCATAGAAGCAAGCGCATATCGATGGAAATGCTCGTCTCTTAAGGTTGAGCGTTCAAATAAATCTATTGTGGCGCGTTCCATTCGGCTAATGTTTAGTTTGTTGCGCTACAATATTGACTGCCCTGGGAGGCGTTCCGAAGTCTTGGTGATCGTGCTCCCAGCTCGTTGTGTTCTCGACACATTCGCATAACTAATCACCTCTCGGCTCCAAGTGTGGGGGATATCGACAATGCCCACTGCTCTAAAGTCATCATTCACTGAAAAATGGCAGACGGGAACAGCTTCAGCCAGGATGCTCATACCTCGACCATCGTTTACAGCCACCCGCCATTTATATTTGCCCGAAACAAGTGGTAACGAAGGAAAATATACGCTGACGTGGGCCTCGCTTTCGGGTGAAAACTCGGCTAGGCCTTGCATTCTGGTTGTCGTGCCAAAAACATAAGTGTTGTCTTCACGATACAAATTTACCACGAACGAAATGGTGTCGGAATAGGTGCCGTGTATTTCATAATCGAACTCGATACAGACGGGGTCACAGCTGTTAATCTCGGTGGCATGCCGAACATTACCGGCAATCAACGTAGGGTTTTTAATAACGATAGCGAAACCAGAGGAAGCAGCGTTCCCGCCAATATTCGAAGGATGAGGAGCGGGATCTGATGACTCAGCCTTTTCAGCCCTGGCTTTTGAACCAGCCGCGGAGCAATAGGCGATATATTCGTCCATGACCTTTTCGGAAGACTCAAACATACGCAGCCTTCCTTCCTGCAACAACAGGGCTTTTCGACAAATTGAGCGAATCTGATAGGCATCATGGGAAACCAGCAAAATGGAAACGCCATCATCCATCATTTGATAAAGTTTCTTGATGCACTTCTGTTGGAAGGGCACATCACCCACCGCTAATATTTCGTCCACAATCAACACATCCGGTTCGACGTGAATAGCTGCAGAAAACGCTAGACGCGCATACATCCCGCTAGAGTAGATTTTTACTGGTTGCTCAATAAATTCACCGATATCAGCAAAAGCAGCAATATCTTCGTATTTCTTATCAATCTGATCTGAACCAAATCCCTGCAGGGCAATGCTCAAATAGATATTATCTTTTCCACTGAATTCCGGATTAAATCCAGAGCCGAGTTCAAGCAGGGCACTTATTCTCCCAAAAGTTTCCACTGTCCCGGCAGTAGGCGTTAATGTCCCTGCAATAATCTGCAATAAGGTGGATTTCCCTGAACCATTTCGGCCCAAAATGCCCATGCTCTCACCTTTTTTGATTTCGAATGAAACATCTTTCAATGCCCAGAACTCCTTGAAGTACTGTTGTCCTGCTTCGCCAACAAAGCGGCGAAGTCGAGGAAAGATAAACTGCTTCAATCGATCACGCGGGGTTGCATAGATGTGATAGCACTTGCTTAAGTTCTCAACCTTGATGGCAATCTCAGAGGACATCTGCGAATCCTTTGCGTGTTTTCTGGAACCAGGCAAATCCAAACCAAGCAATGATTGCGGCAAGTAACATGTACATCGCCCAGGCACCCCAATCCAATCCTTTACCCCAAATCATCACGTCCCGGGCTTGTTCAACGGTGAATGTTAACGGGCTGATTTGCATAAATAAGTGATATTCTTCAGGCAAAGCAGCGATAGGGTAAAAAATGGGCGATAAAAACATGAGTGCAGTCATCATTACCCCAATAATTTGACTGACATCACGCAGATAGACGCCTAGCGAAGCCAAAAACCAACTCAATCCCAGAGTCATCAAAAAGAAAGGGATCAACAGGACAGGTAGCAGTACAATAGTGGCTTGGGGAATACCGAAAAAAATCAAGTAAAACACCAACCAGACAAATAAGCTAATCAATAGGTGAAAAGCAGCAGAACCCATGGCTACAAAAGAGAGTATTTCGAGCGGAAAGACGACTTTTTTAACATAATTGACATTCCCCAGAACCAGACTGGGTGCTCGATTTAAGCACTCTGCAAATAAATTAAAAAGCATAAGCCCCGCAAAAAGCACCAAGGCAAATTCTGTTTTGGATTCAGTACCACCCATCCAGCGTGCCTTGAAAACCACACTGAATACAAATGTATAAACAGTCAGCATGAGTACGGGATTGAAGAATGACCACAATAACCCCATGATAGATCCGCGATAACGACCAATTACTTCACGTTTGATCAGATTATAAATTAGACTCCGGTTGGTCTTGAGCGTGTTAAGTAATACAAAGGGAGAAATCGATCGGGCTGCGTGCGGATTCAATTTTTAAAACTCCAGCTTATGAATATATTTGGTGAGCTTGCAAGGTATCAAAAAGCTTCTGAAAGGTGATTCGATTGGATAGTTTGATGGCATAGAAGATTGGAATGAAATATCTTAATACTATATTACATAATCCTGACAATAATTGCAGGCACGCTCATTTGCGAGTAATGACAGCCATGCTCAGATTTAATCTGATACTTTCAAGATAAGTCCCTTGAGGTAGGCACCTTCCGGAAAACTAAGCAAGATGGGATGATCTGGCGCTGCCATCTGCTGTTCAATAATATGTGCACTGATACCGGCGTCCAAAGCAGCCCCAGCGATGATTTTCTGAAACAGATCACTACTGATTCCACTTGAGCAGGAATAGGTTGCCAATATGCCGCCAGGTCTGAGTAATTTGAAAGCGAGTAGATTGATATCCTTGTATCCACGCGCTGCTTTAGCCGCAAACGAAGCCGTTGGCGCAAATTTAGGCGGATCAAGAATGATCAGATCAAATTTTCGATTCTGATCACGCAATTTACGCAGCATTTGAAATACATCAGCACATTGCCATTCTTGGGAATCCGTTGCCAGTCCGTTCAAGGCAAAATTGCGTTGTGCGAGTTTCAATGCCTCCTCTGATGAATCCACTGACAGGACTGACTTGGCGCCCCCTCGCTTGGCGTAGACAGAAAAACCGCCGCTGTAGCAGAAGCAGTTGAGCACATCTTTTTCTTTTGCCAAGGTGCCGATTTTGGCACGATTATCGCGCTGATCCAGATAGAACCCTGTTTTCTGTCCAGCCATGACATCCACAGCAAAATGTAGACCATTTTCTTCAATAATCAGATCATGGGGCAATTCACCCCACAGCACACCAGTATGTTTAATCAAGCCTTCTAATTCACGTACATCGGTATCGGAGCGTTCGTAAATACAAATGGGGTGACATAAATCCTTTAAAATATCCAGGATCACTTCCCGCCAGCGTTCTGCCCCTACACTGCCAATCTGGAAAACCAGTATGCGATCGTATTGATCGATTACTAAGCCAGGCAAGCCGTCGGATTCACCGTGCACCAAGCGGCAGCCCGTACTAAACTGAGACAAGCCCAGATCTTTGCGAAATCGCAATGCGTGAGTTAATTTTCGGTAAAAGAAGGCTTCATCAATACGCTCATCTTGTTGCCACGACCAAACGCGAGCAGCAATCGGTGCTTTGGAATTATAGGCTGCATGGGCAAGGAAAACATTCTGGCTCGTATATATCTGGACAGTGTCACCATCGCTCGGATGACCTTCTACACGACTAATTGCACCCGAATAGATCCATGGGTGCCGACGCAACAGGGATTTTTCTTTCCCTGCCTTGAGGATGATTTTCTTCATAAAGCTTTAGCTAGTGAGTTCTCGGCAATCAAATGGTTGCTTACTTGGATAAATTGTTTTCTGGCGCAGCATCGGGAATCTGTGCAATGTTATCAAGCCATAGGGTTGCTTCACTATCGCTGGGTGCTCGATAATCTCCACGCGGTGAAAGTGAACCACCTGAACCCACCTTGGGTGCATTGGGGATGCAACTGCGCTTGAATTGGCTGATCTGGAAAAAGCGGTAGGCAAAAACATGTAGCCATTGTTTGATTTCACCAATATCATACTGGTTCCGCCTGTATTCAGGTATGCCAGGCCAGCGGCCTTGTGTACGGTCACGCCAGCTACAATAGGCCAGGAAAGCAATTTTGCTCGGCAGGTAACCAAAGCGGGTGATGTAATACAAGTTGAAATCCTGCAATTCATAAGGACCAATGATGGCTTCCGTGCGTTGAGCAGGCTGATTACTCTCTGTTTTTCCTGGAACGAGTTCAGGGCTGATTTCTGTGTCCAGGATGGCATGCAGGACGAGACTGACTTTATGACCAAGTTGATCAGTATCAGCAATCCAGCGAATCAGAAATTGAATCAGTGTCTTGGGTACACTCGCATTAATGGCATAGTGTGACATGTGGTCGCCGACGCCATAAGTACACCAACCCAAAGCCAATTCACTCAAATCTCCCGTACCAAGCACCAAGCCATGGTGATAATTTGCCAGACGAAAAAGGTGATTGGTACGTTCACCTGCCTGTACATTCTCAAAGGTGACATCATAGACCGGTTCACCATGAATGAATGGATGGTCGAGATCCCGCAGCATTTGCTCGCAACTTGGCCGGATATCGATTTGATGCGCAGCGCAGCCAAGCACTTGCATGAGGGCTGTGGCATTGGTCAAGGTATGTTCGCTGGTAGCAAAGCCGGGCATGGTATAGGCGAGAATGTTCGTGCGTGGAAAGTGCAGTACATCCATCGCGCGGGCTGCCACAATGAGCGCATGAGTGGAATCCAGCCCTCCTGAGACGCCAATCACGATCTTGTGGATACCTGTGTGTTTCAGCCGTTTGACTAAACCCTGCACTTGAATATGGTAAGCTTCAAAACAATGGCTATCGCGTGTGGCAGGATCGGCAGGAACATAAGGAAAGCGATCATACTGGCGCTGGCAAAGTAGCCGGGCGTTAGTGGGTAAGGTGATCTCAAAGGAAATTTTACGGAATTGTTGAATTTCTTCTCGATAATACTGCGCGCTCTGACCAAAGCTGTTTTGCCGCATGCGCTCCTGAACCAAGTGATCCAGATCCACGTCCGCAAAAATTAATTGTGAACCGTCATGAAATCGGCTGGATTCAGCCAGGAGAATCCCATTTTCATAAACCATGGCATGACCGTCCCAGGCAAGATCCGTAGTCGATTCACCCGTACCGGCTGCGGTATAAAGGTATGCTGCAAGGCAGTGCGCTGATTGATTGGCTACCAGGTTATGACGATATTCCTGTTTGCCAATCGTGACGTTAGAGGCCGAAAGATTGAGCAGCAGGGTAGCGCCGGACAACGCGGCATGAGATGAAGGTGGGACAGGCACCCATAGATCCTCGCAAATTTCGGTAAAGAAACGGAAGTGAGGTTGGTTCTTGGCCAGAAACACCAGTTTTTCGCCAAAGGGGATGGCGCTTTGGCCGCATAGCGAAATAGTGTCGCAGCAAGCGGCGGTAGCCGGCGCAAATTGCCGCATCTCATAGAATTCCCGATAATTGGGAAGGAAAGTCTTGGGGACGACACCCAGAATGCGACCACGATACACTATCGCAGCGCAGTTGAAAAGTAGATGGTTCACTTGCAGCGGTAAGCCGACCACTGTGATCAGTTCAAGTTGCTCGGAAGCTTCTAACACTCTGCTGAGTGCCTCCATCGCGCCTGCAAGCAAGGTCTGTTGATGGAATAAGTCTTCACATGAGTAAGCCGTCAGCCCTAACTCCGGAAAGAGAGCAAGGATGGCATGTTGCTCAACCGCCTGTCTCATGAGCGTGATGGTGGCAGCAGCATTAAATGCTGGATCAGCCACGCGCAGATCAGGTATCCCGACAGCGACGCGGACAAAGCCGTGACGATATAAATTAAAAAATTCTGAATGTGTTGGCATAGGCTAAACAGTCGGCAGAAAGCGCATCGATAAATCCAATGCCTTGATATCTTTAGTCAGACTGCCGATAGAAATTCTGTCTACTCCTGTTTCCGCTACCGTGCGCACATTTGCCAGAGTGATATTGCCCGAGGCTTCAAGAATAGCGCGTTTACCTGTGAGTTGTTGATTCAATGCAACCGCTTGGCGCAATCTTTCAGGATCGAAATTGTCCAGCAGGATCATGGGGGCCCCTGCATGGAGTGCTTGTTGCAACTCATCCAGCGTTTCAACCTCAATTTGAATAAATACGCCAGGGGGCGTGATTTCCCTGGCTTTTCGTAAAGCCAGCTGAATTCCTCCCGTAGCCAGAATGTGATTTTCCTTGATGAGAATGCCATCGTATAATCCGAAACGGTGATTACTCCCGCCGCCGCATTTCACTGCATATTTTTGTGCAAATCTTAATCCGGGCAAAGTTTTGCGCGTATCGACAATCACTGCACCTGTGCCTGAAATGACATCAACATAGCGCCGCGTCTGGGTGGCAACTGCAGAAAGCATTTGCAGGAAATTCAATGCTGTGCGTTCTGCCGTTAACAGGGCTCTGGCGTTTCCTGTTATTTCACACAGTTTTTGATCTACTTGAACTTTCTCGCCTTCCTGGGCCAACCAGTTTATTTTGATAGCGTGAGATAGCTGCCGGAAACATTCTTCGAACCAGGCCGCACCGCACAATACTGCTTGCTCCCTACTGATCACGCTAGCCGTCAGAGCTTTATCTGCAGGGACCAATAATGCAGTCAGATCACCTGCGCCAATATCTTCTGCTAGTGCCAAACTCACATGCTTCTTGATTTCTTCATGCCCGATCATGGAATACTCTATCTTCACTATATCACTCTACTCGTCATTATCTCATTGTATAGCAATTGGCTGCCTCTTGATTCGGTCTTGATTCAGCCGGTTCGAATTCATCATTTATTTCACCCATAATCAGATGAAATGGCTAATTCCATTTCCAAATCAAACATGACGCAAAGGCGAGCCGTAGACAGTATCAATCATACGGCAAGGTGAAGCCGACAAAGCAGTTTTGATTTAGAAATGGAATAAGAACTCAGATGTTTTCATTTCAGCAAAGAAAGAAAACAAACAACGATGGAGCCAATCACTTAGTAACTTTTTAATGCAATTTCTCTCGTTTTAATTTGCGGAAATGAAAAAAAAGAATATTTCGGCACATCTCGAATAACTTTAAATAGATTGGGTTGATCATAGGTTTTTTGTTGAAACTTACTGATTTATTTAAAGTTTATTTTCCCATATAGCCTTTATAACGTGGAATATAAGGGTTATCCCTTACGTGTTTGCACGTATTTAATTCTCTTCTATTTTTCTATCAAATATCACTCCTAGTGTAGTGATAAATCACTACGGTCATCTTGTTAATTATTTGGAATTATTTTTGCTTAAACGGAGGAGACAGCATGAGACCAGCTAAACCATTTAACCAGGATGTCAGGAAAAATAAAGCAGTGATAGGCAGTAGCGCTAGAAACGGTAGCGCTAGAACCAAATATAGGGACGAAGATTCTTTTTCCCGTTCTGCTGGTTCGGCTTATCACAAAGCACAAGTGAGGGGATTGCAACCAAAACATAAATTAAATGATTGGTATGCGGTAGAAGAAGAAAATTAATGAGCATTAATCAGCTTAAGCCGTATTTGCTACAGCAATCATCTGCTTGAATTCTGGATCCGTCCTGGCAAAACGAGCAGAGCGAGAAATGGTTCCCTAGACTTTAGCCAAAAACAACCTTTGGATGGTTTATTGCTGAAGTGACAGTATGCCTATTCGTTATGAATTCTACTCTGATAAAAAATGAGTCTATTTTCACCGTAACTCGTGTACATAAAAATAGACCGTTTTTTTCTGTCTCGCTGTTTCGGCGCATTACAAAGCTCGAGAAAGAGGAACTTCATCCATGGCATAGATAGGATTATTGATTAACTTGCAGAAGAGGAAAAAAAATAATGAAAATCACTCCAGTTTCAACTACTTTTATCTTATTCATGACCTGCGTTATTTTTGGGTTTTCTCCGGCTAGTTGGGCGGATAGAGAAAAAATGAGCGACTCTGACAGTGCAGAACAAAGGCAGCGTGAAGGGCAAGCGATTTTTCGTTTTGATACCTTTGGCAATGAGCAATTATGGACGGACGTGTTACGGATGCACGAGGCCATTGCGACAGTCGATCCTGCTACTGCGTTAGCGGTCGGTCTCAAGGTTGATGTCGATGCCTTACCGAAAGAGCTTGTCGCTGCGCTTCAGGCTGGTCAAGTTGATCTCAAAAAGCCAGAGGTGACGGTTGAGCTGTTACGTTTGAATGCAGTCGTCGGGGTAAAAGGCAGCGTCGATGAACTGGGTCGTCTCGCTACCATTGGTGTGACCTGTGCACTGTGCCATTCGTCCGTCGACAATTCGCTCGCACCGGGCATTGGCAAGCGGCTCGATGGGTGGGCCAACATCGACTTGAATGTCGGTGCGATCGTGGCATTGTCGCCGGTACTGGACGATGCGACTAAAGCAGAGTTCATGGCGTGGGGGCCAGGTAAATACGATCCGGTCCGCCATTATTTTGATGGTGCCAACATCATTCCGCTCAATAGCCCATCGAAGCCGGTCGTCATTCCCTCGATTTACGGATTGAAGGGCGTTGGCTTTGAGACGTACACCGCGGATGGGCCTATTTCCTATTGGAACAGCTATGTAGGTATAGGGCAGATGGGGGGTAAAGGAACCTTCACCGATCCACGCACTGGCCTCACGATTGAGCAGACCCCGGATCTGGTTACACCAAAACTGCCTGCCCTGTACGAGTATCAATTGAGCCTGAAGACGCCAAAGGCTGAAGAAGGGAGCTTTGACCGAGCTGCCGCTCAGCGAGGCAAGCATTTGTTCCGCAACAAAGCCAGCTGCGATACCTGTCATCAGCCACCGCACTTTACTGACGTGGTACGTAGTCCAAATCAGCAAGAACCATTCCTGCATGACCCGGCCGAAGTGGGTGCAGACCCGACCTACGCTAATAAATCAACCACGAAGAAATACCGAACCACGCCATTGCGAGGGCTGCAAAAGCATCCGCCTTATTTTCATGATGGGAGTGCAGCAGACCTGCTTGCTGTGGTCAATCATTATGACAAGCACTTTGGGCTGAGTTTGACGGAGGAAGAGAAGGCAGATTTGGTTGAATATCTTAAGTCGATCTGATAGTGCATCAGGTTAAAGTAGTGATTCTCGAATGCTGATCGGTTTACTATAAGTTATCGTCATCATTGGGAGGGCTAGGAATTACAGTTTTTACTAGCCCTCCTAGCGTCGGTGGAAATTGATATTGGAAAATTGAAGTCAGGGTGAAGTTAAAAGTTAGTGTGAAACAACATGAAATTTGGCCGCAGAAAAACCTCGTGGTCGAATGCTGCGATGCGGAATATTGGTTAATTGAATGCCCATATTTAGTTCTCTCTGCCAAGCGCCACCTCTGGCACCTCTAATATTAGATAGCGAGCAAGCATTACTAAATATGTTGCATTATGTGGGGTGGTAGCAAACTGACAATGACCGTTAGATTAGATTGATTATGTGGCTAATCAAAATTTTCGGCAGAACCACCACTGCGGCCAGACCGCTTATTCTCAAATTCTTCAGTTAGTAGCTAAGCTAACTTTAACATTTTTGTACAGTTTCCGGCTGGATACTACCAAATTTTTTCACCTGGTCAATCTTCACTCGAAAAAATAGAATTGCCTCTAGTCTGCGGATTCTTATTGCTATTTTAAGCAAAAAAGGCGGTTCTTTGGTCATTCAAAATAGTGAGTTTGGCTAAATAACCAGCGCTACTTCTATTTTATTTTAATTCTTGGGACTCAATTCCACGCCTCGTGGAGCATTAAAAATCAATATAAAAACGATCGTCCTGAAAGAAAGGACGCGCGATACCTTGCGGTTTGCCGCAGGATAGTCGTTTTAAGATTTTTGTTGTTTAACTTAATTTTTATTGAATTGAATTAAATAGTACATTGTCATAAATATTATCTAAAGTAAATATTGTTTATGGCGTTAATAATTTCGATAAATTGAAATAAAGAAAGATTACATTGCGTTTTTTGCTGCTGGTGAGTTTGTCGATTTGAATTGGTTTCTTAGCTTTTATACGCTGTAATCCGATTTTTTCATGAATAAAATGACTGTGATACAAGCGCATCTGTAGAAATTATTTAGTGCCCAGCAATAGAAGGGCCAATTAAAAGTGAAGCAAGAAAAATTGTTAACGCAAAGGATATGCAGCTTTGTTCCTAGTCCTAATACTCATTTGTGATGATGGTTTATAGCAGTGGAGATCGTGAAATGGCATTTGTGAATGAAAGAAGAGAAGATGGTACATGGCAGACCATAGATCGGGAAAGGAATCTTGTTCTGAAAAAAGTTGGGGGTGGAAGACCACAAGAGCCGATAGAATTTAATCTTAATATTGACGGAGAGAATGTCAATTTTGATGCTTTTCAAAGAATAAAGCAGCTACAACATGCCTATCAAATAGAGTGGCGTGTTGTACGAATTATTGCCCCACTTCATCTAAAACAAGACAAATCTCGATTGCATGCGCTGATTGAAGAAGCTTTGGATACTTATGGTTTTGCGTCTTCTCGCGAATATGTCGAAAGCTTGACAGTTACTTTTGCCGCTAATTTATAGGAGCTTCGGAAGATGGATGCGCAATCTGCAATTAATGAAATTATTTCCCGAAATGCTGCTAATAATCCAATGTCAGTTAACGAACTCCAAGCGCTGGCAAATACCGTAGATGTCAGTGCAGGAGATTCAACAATATTGCTATATAGCGGGGGTGTAGGAGAAATTACAGATCCAGTTACTGGTTATAGAGAATTTAAAGCTTTAGACTTTGCAGAATCTCTATCAAATGGCTCCACTGTGAAGACAATCGTGGATACACAGTTGGGTGAATTTTTAAAAAATGATGAGTTTATAGCAGCACTAGGAAAAGCTGCTGTTCGCGAAGGAGTAAGTTTTAATGCTTTATATCTGGGGCTCAATGAGAGTGGTGTTCGCATCAACAATACCAGTTTTTGGGATGAGGCCTCAGCACGGCTTGTGAACAGCCATACAGGTGATTTTCGTCTGATTATGCCACATGCACCCGACGGCAGTGTTGCTGTGGCAACGGAAATTCCGGCCCTGTTGAGCAAAACTATCCAGCCCGGGCAGAAAGTTAATGGTATTGATCTCCAGGATTGGCAAGACCGGTATCAGGTGGAGAAGTTATTAAATGGTGAGAATGCTGCAAAGACAGAGCTAGTTGATCTGATTCGCGCTACATCCAATGTAGATTTTGCGGATATGAATGTGGGGCGTGATAGTTCAGGTAAGCTATATGTTGATACGAATACTTATTTGGGAAGAGTGCTTGGCTTGCCAGCCAAGGAAATTCCTGCAGGTATTGATGTTACCCGTTTGGCATTATTAGAGGATATGCATTTGACAAATACCGATATGGCTCGGTATGTCAAATATGGTGATTTACTCAACAAGGCAGGTTTGGTTGGAGATGTTCTAGGCACAGCTTTGGCTATCTCACAGGCGCAGCATGCCTATAATAGTGGAAATCATAACGAGGCGGGCGCTATTTTAGCAGCGCATGCCGGTAGTTTAGTGGGGGGGATCGCTGCTGGAACGTCCTCTGCTGCGCTTGTAGCTGGTCTTCTGCTAGCACCTGGTATCAATGTTGGTGTCGGAGCCGGCATGGTGATCACGGGAGTAGCTGGATTGGCTGGCGGATACTTTGGTGGGCTGGCTGGGGAGAAGCTTTTCGAAGATTTGTATAGAGATATTACAAGTATCGATATGGCGCTCTTTTTTCAGAATCTTGCAGAAGATTTTTCGTGGGCAATCAATCGGCTCAGTACATTTATCATGCAAGATCTAGGTGATCTTGCGGGTATATTAAACACCGTTAATAATTTCTTCCTCCAATTCAAAAACTGGGTGCCGCCTCGGACAGACCCGTTGGTGCTTGATCTGGACAATGATGGTATCGAAACCATCGGTATAAATGGCTCGATTGTCTTTGATCACGATGGTGATGGTATTAAAACCGGTACAGGGTGGGTGGGCAGAGATGATGGTTTTCTGGTACTGGATCGTAATGACAATGGAACCATTGATACAGGGGCAGAACTGTTTGGAGTCGATACCGTAAAATCTGACGGAAAACTGGCTATCGATGGTTTTGATGCATTATCGGATCTGGATTCCAATGCAGATGAATTAATTAACCAGGATGATGCGCAATTCGCGCAGGTGCGCGTTTGGCGAGACCTGAACCAGAATGGTATTTCCACAGTCGATGAGTTGTTTTTATTATCACAACTGGGTGTGGTTAGTATTGATTTAAAAGCCACCAGCAAAAATGTCAATCTTGGCAACGGCAATGTGCAAACGGCCTCAGCAGCACATTTGACTGTGGATGGTGAGGGGCAGACAGGTAACCTGGACCTTGCCAATAATCCATTTTACCGTGAGTTTGTTAATAGCATTTCACTTACAGAAGAAGCATTCAGTCTGCCAAATGCGAAAGGATCTGGTTTGGTGCGTGATTTGCGAGAAGCAGCTAGCTTGTCTCCGGATTTAACCAGTTTAGTCAAAAATTACGTCAGCCAGACTAGCTATGCTGACCAGAAAGCACTACTGGATGACTTGTTAATTGCCTGGGCTGAAACTTCCACTATAGCACAACCAGATAATTTTGATTATAATTTAAAGATGGCCTATTCACTGGATTTCCGCCGTAAAGTCCTGTCTGTTAGAGAGAAAAAAGGACTTACGATAGCCGAGGTGGCGGCCCGGTTTGATGTTGGCGTGGCGAGCGTGACGCGTTGGGTTAAGAACATCCATCGTAAACCTCAAGGGTTTCGCCAACGCAAGATTGATCT
>NZ_FOUB01000004.1 GCF_900114745.1 Nitrosomonas communis
CCATCGACCGCTAAATGGATCTTGGTGGTATTGCCTGCACGGCTTTTCCCGATAGCCTGCGATTCTTGACTCGCTGCTCCCGCACTATGTTGATGTGCTTTAACATAGCTGCCATCCATAAATTTCCACTCCCAATCCGGATCAATAGCCAATGCTTTGAAAATATTGAGCCCTTTCCTGCTCAATGACCAGGCATTGAATCTTTTATAGATGGAATTCCAGCAGCCGAACACCTTGGGCAGGTCGCGCCACGGACAGCCAACCCGCATTCGATACAGTATGCCTTCTACCGTCATGCGCAGATTGCGCTTGTTATAAATCGCTTCTTGAAGCAGAATCTTCTCCAGCTTCGACCAGTACTCATCATTGAGCATCATTCGGGGCATCGCAAACTCGTTTTGTTGGTGGTGTAGGAACCCCAATATTACGAGTTTGTTTCTATCTATGAAATACTTATCTTAAAACGTCAACAGACCCTAGAAGAAATTCTGGTAAACAAAATAATAATGGACGAGGATTAACATGAAAACGAGAACTAATTCCATTTCTAAATCAAAATGACGCGAAGGGGAGCCGCAGACAGTAGAAATAATACGGCAAGGTGAAGCCGAAAAAGTCAGTTTTGATTTAGAAATGGAATAAAATAGACATGCCAATAAAAGTATTATCTGGAATGTTGTTGAGTGTTGTTTTAGCTGCTCCCGTGGTGGTTGAAGCTGGAAGAGGCCATCACCACCATCATGGTCATCATCGTCACCGTCATCATTGCAAGCCGCCGAATATTTATTACAACCCATCCTATTATCCACCTGCGCCTGTCTATTATCCGCCCGCACCCGCATATGGCGTAGCACCGGGTTATTTATTCATGGGGATTAATACTGGCAATGCCAGCTTTATGTTAGGTTATTAAATCAGATATTTCATTAGGGCCTGTTGGCATTTCACATAGGTGACTACAGATATCTACAAGCCATGGTGATCATGCTTTCATAATTTCTCTTGGCTTGTCATATCGTGTTGCCACTGCTCGATACTGCTTTAATTGAACAAAGGCGTTTTCCACAGAATAAGGACCCTATATAAATCCCAATCCATATGTGTGTACTACCTTTAACGAAGTTACACTTTTTCGGTATTACCGCTCTAGCTTCCTTCTTCACGATTTGCTCCTGTATGCATTCGTTGTTATAACCCTTGTCCGCCACAATTGCCTGCGCATCAGGTGATTTGGCAATCAACTCCGGCGGTACAGAGCAATCATTCACATTTCCACCGGTAACTTCAAACTCAACTGGCAAACCATAACCACAAACCACTAAATGAATCTTTGTGGTATTTCCTGCATAGCTTTTACCGGATGGCCTGCAGTTTCTTGATCTACTGCTCCCGTATTATGCTGGTGTGCCTTAACGTAGCTGCCATCAATAAATTTCCACTCTCAATCGGGATCAATAGTCTGCGCCTTGAAAATCCTGGTCTACTTACAACTTAATGACCAAACATAAAATCTTTTGTAGATAAAATTCCAAAAGCAAAAAACCACAGGTAAGTCACGTCAGGGACAACCAGCCTACATTCGGTATAGCATGCCTTCTACCGTCATGCGTATGCTGGTTCCAATAGAATACTCCAATCGAGAATTGGGCCAGTCGTTATCATCATGGCAATAAGTTTTTTTTGCTTCTTTGCTACTAACTCGTCCTGTATTCAAGCTTTAATTTTGGGTTTATGTGCGCTTACGCACAGAGAAAGCCTGCTTCGAAGAGTAGGCTGAAGTTGATCTTTATTTTATCAAACCGAAGATAAAGAATCCAAACACATCATAGGTGTTTTTAGAATTTAACGAATAGGAGAGCAATTATGCCTTCGAATAAAGGAAAGGATGAGGATAACAAGAGCACCAGCCAGCGTGGTTTTGCTTCCATGGAAGAAGAAAAGCAGCGTGAAATTGCGAGCAAGGGCGGCCATGCTGCTCATGAAAAAGGTACGGCCCATGAATTTAGCTCGGAAGAAGCGCGTGAAGCAGGCCGTAAAGGTGCACACTCACGTGCCAAAGGCGGTTCCGAGGATGAAGATAAATCATCTTCCTCTACTCGTGGCGGCACATCTGAGCAGCATGCTGAAGCAGGCAGGCAAAGCCATAAAAATCGCTAAGCAACAAGAATAACAACGAGCAGAATTCCTTCATTTCATTTAAACAATTTTCTTTTATTCTTATTCTTGTATCAATCAGTTGGCGTGCTGAAATATTTTCTCGCTCTGTGGGTTAGCGAACAGTATTTTGCCAAACGCCGGAGTAGAGTATAAGGACAGCAATTTTGCTGTAATGATATGGAGGAATTAATCATGAAAATTACTTCAATTCTTAAAAATTCTGCTTCGTCCGTTCTAATGGCAGGCTTGATTGTGGGCTTAGTTGGTTTTGCCCAAGCGCAAACTAGTGGATCTGGGCAATCAGGTGGCTCAATGTCCGGCCAAGGAGCTAGCCAGGGTGGCAGCAGTATGAGCGGTAGCGGCAGCACGTCAGGATCAATGGATTCATCGTCAACCTCTACTCAAAGACAAGGATCGGGCTCGTCAGGCTCCACTTCACCGGGCTCAGGAGCTTCAGGAACCTCGGGTGGTGGATCAGGCGGAGGTAGCTCTGGATCACCATCAGGTACACCGAGATCGGGAGGATCAGGAACCTCGGGGGGTAGCAGGTATTAAACAGCTGTGGTCTTGCGGAAAGCCCTATTTCGGAGCTTTCCGCTGCTCATACGGCGATAGGGGAGCAAATATTCCGATAATTCACCGAATAAACCCATACGCAACCAATCCGCCAGCAATGCCAAAATAAATGATGTATTGATGGAATTACTCCTATTTATTATGGACTGCGCTGTTTTTTTGGTTTATCCAATTTTGTGATTCCGGTTGTCGTGGGTTGGACCTCCATCAGCCACCCCCACGATTTGGATTTCTTTTAGAATGAGCCGAATGATTTTTTCTTGGATATCTTATTCCATTTCTATTTCATAAATTAAATAATAAAGGAATTTATGAAAGGAAGCATTGTGATGGCGCGAGTAGCAGGTGGCAAAGATGTGTTGGAGCAGGCCAGGGATTTGCTTGTTAATACAAGAAAAATAGAAGAATCAAGCATGGCCATGGATTATTATAAATTTACTTATGAAATAGGAATGGAATTAGGCACAATATTCAACTCTTTTCTACCTATAGTTTAATCGGCAACCGACAAAATATTGCTTCGGTTGCTGGTGCGGCAATCGCGATAATTCATACAAACCTCTTCTTTTTCTGGAAAACAGTCAGAAGCTCGAGTTCGTGACAACAAAAACTTGACGAGTCCGAATCCGTAATTTAGTCAAGTATTTGCCGTCTTGTTGAGTTATTTATCCCTTAAGAAATAAACTCGCTAATTCTGGCTCAGATAAATCTGTTGTCTCGCTATTTACGGCTCACCTGAAGCTGGTGCGTTTTCTCGTTATTGTAAAAGCGAAGAAAAACATTGATACTGTTTTGTTCCAGCAGCGCGCCCAAGGTATTGTCGGGTAGAAAAAAACATTCTTATTATCTAACTGATTCTTTAGGTTACTGTACTGCCAAGGCCTGCTTCTTCTATTGTTATAGACATAGAAATTCAGATGTTTGATTTCTATTCTCTCAGTATTGGACAGGTAAATTAGAGTGATAACTGCTTTTGATATCAGCATATTTAAGCAATTTTCCAAAATTTTGGCTGTACCATGCTCAAATACCCTGCTTATTCGATTTAGAGAACTATCTACTGAATCGCTCAAGGTTCGCAAACATTCCCAATCGCTATAAGTTTTGGGTCAAGGAGAAAATCTCTAAAAAAACAGGTTATGCATCCCTATAATAATATGTCTCTAATTTGAGACATATTTTATCATTTAAAAATAAGTGGTTACATAAAAATATAATTTTATTGTTGTATGATGATGACAATTTATTTATGGAATTTTTTATTAATTCTACGTAATCCATTGAATTAAAATAATAAAAATATTATGGCATGAATAGTGCTTAGATTAACATTAATCAAAATCCTTGCCGTCAATGAGGTTGCTAGGCCATTAGGCAATTTTCCGGCTTGATTTTGGTGCTTGATGACAATTCAGGCTCGTCAAGTTTTTTGTGAATCTAATTATTCTAAACATAGAATAGAGGAGTATGTAGTGAGCAGTAAATACAAAATTAAATTGAAAACAGTATCCGTTTTACTTTTGTTGCTAGCAGCGCCATTAATTGCAGATAAGACAGCATCTGCGGAAAGAACAACATATGAGGAAAGAAATGGCAGCTCAAATAATAATGGCAACTCAAACAGTAATGACAGCTCAAACAGCAATGACAGCTCAAACAGTAATGACAGCTCAAACAGCAATGACAGCTCAAACAGCAATGACAGCTTAAATAGTAATGACAGCTCAAATAGCAATAGCAATTCAAATAGTAATGGCAGCGCAAATCGCATGCCAAATATGCTTCGTTCGACGAATAGTCATGGTACAGATGCATCATATAGTACCGCCGGTTTTATAGATCTTGATAATCCATTTTTTAAAAGTATAGGAACGAATGGTCGTAGCTGTGCTTCCTGTCATATACCTTCCCAAGGATGGACGATTACAGCCAAAGGGGTGCAAGAGCTCTTCGAAAAAACAGAAGGGTTAGATCCACTCTTTAGGCCGGTAGATGGTGCTAATAATCCTGAGTCTCCTCATCCGGATCAATTAACGCTTGAAGAGCGCAGAGAGGTTTACAGCATGCTGCTGAATAAAGGAAATATACGTGTGGGCATCGGTATACCTGCTGACGCAGAATTTGAATTAGCAGATGTTGATGATCCTTACGGTTTTGCAAGCGAAACCGAGCTGTCTTTGTTCCGCCGTCCAATGCCAAGTGCCAATTTTAAATTTTTAAGTACTGTCATGTGGGATGGTCGCGAAACTACGCAGGATCCCACTTCTACGGATTGTATTGTTGGAACTACAAATTGTTTTTCTCCTGTATCTAAAGATTTAGCCACTCAATCCAATCACGCTACATTAGGGCATGCTGAAGCATTGCATGATTTGAGTGAAGAGGAGCAAAAAGCGATCGTGGATTTTGAATCAGGGTTGTTCAGCGCGCAGATTCTCGATAATGAAGCAGGTGAGCTAACCGCGGAGAAAGCAAGCGGGGGGCCTAGAGCGCTTTTAGAACAAAATTATTACTTTGGTATAAATGATACCCTCGTTGGTGATTATCAAACTGGCGCGGCCTTTAACCCTAATGTCATGTCGCTTTACGATTCCTGGTATCGTTATAAACCGACCAAATCATCCACCAGTATTGAGATTGCGCGGGCTGCTGTTGCGCGCGGTCAAACGCTATTTAACACAAAACCTATCAATATCACTGGTGTTAGAGGGCTTAATGATGATTTAGACGTAGAAGTGTTGCCAGGTACATGCACGACATGCCATAACACCCCTAATTCAGGCAATCACTCAACACCAATGCCGCTGGATATTGGTATTTCTGATGCCTCACGCCGTACACCGGATATGCCGCTCTATACACTGAGAAACAAAACAACCGGCGAAGAAATCCAGACAACCGATCCGGGCCGTGCTTTGATTACGGGTAAATGGAAAGATATTGGTCGTTTCAAAGGACCTATTCTGCGCTCTGTGGCATCACGACCACCATACTTCCATGATGGTTCGGCTGCTGATTTGCCTGCAGTAGTTGATTTTTACAATAATCGTTTTAATATCGGTCTTACCAAAAAAGAGAAGGCAGATCTTGTTGCTTTCTTAGCAACACTATAAAACCTTTGCATTTATTGGCAATGAACGCCTTCCCGCAAGGGAGGGCGTTCATACTTGGCTTTTTGTAAAATTAACCATGGTTTTGTGTTGAGCTTTGGTTTTGATAAGCATATCTTGGCATTCACTTATATTATTAGTTTATATTCTCGTAATTAAAAAGTTAAATATTGCCGCTGAAATAATCGATAGCCGTTACTATCGGCTGAATATACTTATTATAAGTATTTGGAAAAGTTGGCAACGACGCGTTATTATTTGCCGCACTAACTGAGCTAGCTGATAACGTGAGCATACATATAGGCTGCTATAGGAATTACCTGAGCTAGCTTCTTCATAGAAAACTTCTTCATTAAAACTACCTTCCTAAAATATTAATTTTAAGTTTCACCAGTTTTGCTGATATAGCGAACCGGATGGGCGATAGCACATTTGCTATGAATCGGCTTTTTCCCACGAGGTTCTTTACGAACCAAATAGTGGCTGACTAGCGCCCATTCTTTGTCTGGTAAATCGCTTTGGTACATTAACCTCATACAATAGCTGAAATCATAATTTCAAACTATATGGCAAACAACCAAATTATTGTTAAATACTCTCTAAAAGTCAGCGTGATTTAGTGCTCAGCGTTACTTTGTGCGATTATGGTTCGCTATGGCAACATCAAGGACTACATTTAGCTTGGCTTGAAGTCTAGCTTGCGAAGTTTTTTGGGGGGCGGAATAAGGAATCCAGAATAAATTCTGGAGCGGTAACGGAAATAAATGAAGCTAAAGCTTCTTTATCAGCGGAAGTAGATATTATAAATAAGGGTGCATTAAAGAATAAGGGAATGAATTGCCCGGCTGCATGAAGACATAAATGAGTTGCTGCATCCAACACTCCATCGTCGTCGCCAAGAGCAACATGCAAATCGATATGCTTCTGTGGATCAGCAGAAAACAAAGAAGCACGGTAGTGATGATCTAATTCATGAGCAAAAACCTTGTCATTAAAAGACCACCCAAATGTATTCGTAAGCATGCTCACGAAAAATATCAGGATGACAGAATTAATGAATAATTGTTTTCGCATATTTGTAATGTATCACTACTAATACCCTTGTCATAACAAATTCGAATTATGTTTTGGACAAGGTGAATTTGTGTTTCTCCTTAAAACCACCTTTTATAATACTAAAAAATAATTACAACACATTGATTTGTAATGTTATATGTGCTGATACTTCTTGGCAAAAGAAGTGCAAGTATAATTGCATGTCAATTTAATGTCAAATAAGAGATAATGACGAAGCGTAAACTCGTCTTATATGTTTTGGGGTGTCTAGAGCATAGGGTATTGTAAATGCCGAACTTATCTTATCCAGAAATGAGGAGAATCCGACATGAAAGCATCATGTATAGCTTAATCAGCTAAGAATGATTAAAATGTATAGCGTATAGGGGGCACCTCTAAAAATTCAATTTATAAAATGAGGCAGATCAGAGAAACATATTACTTTGTTTAGTTGAGTTAGGATAACCCATTGTTTTAAGTATATGATATAAATATTATGCTACTCGATATGAGAGCTCACCATGCAACTAGAATTTTTTGACCTTGACAATCTCGATATGCTCAGTTAACCAAACTAAAAGATCCGCTTGTAGAACAGAATCGCGTAATCGACTGGAATCAATTTAAGATAAGTTTGGCACTTACGATACCTTATGCTCCTAGGCACCCCAAAACATACAAGACGAGTTTATGCTTCGTCATTATCTCTTACTCAAGTTTTGGAATTCATTTTTGGTAAAGAAACTATTATAACCAATTGACTAATAGGTAGTAAAAGCCTCCTAAGTGGTAAAATTTAGTTTGCTTGACGAACTTTACTAACCACAAGGAGGCTTTGATGAATCGTGACACAAAACCATTAGGCTTGCCAAATTTAATTGGTGATTTATTTAATCAGTCGGAACTGCAGATTGATAATGTTTTCGCATCATTGTGAAAAAAATCGCATATAGCCACCTTGCTGCATCGCGCTGGTTTGCATAAGCGCTTGGGGGTGGCGGTTACGCAAGTTGTTTATTTGCTGTACTGTGGGTGTGGTTAAAGATTGATTCGATTGGCATGTTTTCCCGCAAATCCATGCAAAGTTTCACCGATGCCCGAAAAGATGTTATGTATGATTATCTCAAGCAGGAAGATGTCAATTGGCGACGCCTACACTACCAGATTGCACGACAAGTCGTGATAGAACATAAGTTGGTAGGCCATGAGATGAAAGCTTTTGTGTTGGATGATTCAGTCAAAGCAAGGCGCGGTAAAAAGGTGGCTGGGATTTACAGTCATTTTGATCATTTGACCGGGCATACTGTCAAGGATCAACAGGTTCTAACGCTAGGCTATGCCACTGAAGAAGTATATCTCCCGCTGGATAATGAGCTTTATATCAGTCAGAAGAATGCTGCTGAGCTTAAGCAACCCTTTCGTGATGGTCGCAGCCATATGGCAAAACGCTACTAACCGCTATCTTGCGCATGAAGAAGGATAAAACCCAGTATCGCTATAGCTATTGCAGTAATGAAGCGCGATGCACCACCATGGCAGATGCCAAGAGACTATATGGCCATCATGTTCGCAAGCAGTGGCAAAGCATTCAGGGAACACGTTATCGCTACAAATTGCTGGATGTTGAGCTTAATCTCGCCTTATCTCTCAATGAAGCACCATAGTGGGTTCCTTATCGGCTGCTCTTTGTTAAAGGAACCACGGCAGGTAATGCAAAGACACCTAGTAAACATGATTGGGCATTGTTTATCACTACGGATACCGCAATGCAAGCAAGTCATATTCTGGACATAGCTTTTTCCATTTGGAGAATTACTTACAGCTTCAAAATCAGAGACTCTCTAAGTTAATCTCCATTTATCTCGCCGGTCTTGCCCAGACACTGCTTGGCTGGTGGCATAGCTTGTCACTCATCAGTTGGTCGATTGTTTCATCCTAAGCTGTGGCACCCATGTTATTTTAATTAACCTAAAAGCAATCAAGTTCGGCTATATATTAATGCGTTACTGCAAGGCAAGCGTCTGAAGAGAAGATAGAAAATTATCACTGAATGTTTCACATTGAGTCATGTACATGAAGCTAACGCGCTCATTCACACAGGGCGGATTTATCGCACCATAATCGATTCTCAGCTTTCCTCTCTTCTCTCTGGTTAGGTAATATCTATCATTCCGGTTAGTAGCAGTAGCTAGCACAATATGAAATATATCGGTATCTACGCTAGCTTCGGGGAGTGATAAACTTTCGTACTCTATCATTTCAACTGTTTGATACAGATTCTTCCTTTTTATCAGTTCAATTATCATTTTGAAATTTTCATTGGTACCTGAATATAATGGTTGCTTACGTAGATCTTCCCTGGTGATAGGATAATCCGGGGATATCGCTTTAAGGTTCGTCAGAATAGTTGTATAGATCAATTCCTGGGAAGGAATCAAAGCGATCAGCTTCCGCTCTATAAGCGGCGTGGGGAGTGGTTCGGTGCTTTCGATACATCGGGTATGCATTGCAGCTCTCGCTGCGATATATTTTTCCTTATCCTTGTATTCTGCCCCTTCAAGATAATAAATTGTGCTGCAGCCAGGTAGTACTAGGGTGGTTATTAGAATAGTGAGTACAGCTTTTTTCATATTGATTGTTTTTCTTTATAGACGAGGTGTGCTTTTTAATCTAACCTAGGCAATAAACATTCACAGCCTGATTTTCGCGATAAATCTTATACCAAATATTTATGGGAACAAATGCTTCAAAGAAGAATCTTTAGTCATTAATTTTTAGTTTCTTAGTAATATTAAAGCTGACTTTCCTCTCTGGAGTTGTAAGGTAATTGTACCTATAATTCTGACCATGATAGCTATACACCCTATACGTACTGGCCTTGCAATAAGCACGTGAACATATGAGCCAAATAAACATGAAAAAACGAGGTGGGTGATTTGGTTATAACTCGCGAACACCGAAGAATCAGTATTATTGGCGGCTTATTGCTGCTAGGATTGACCCTGACGACAGGCATTGCAGTTTATGATGTAATGCATCAGCAGATTGAATCTGCACTCGGTAGAGGACTTGATGTAGTATTAGAAGGCAAAACGTATTTATTCGAGATTCAAATTGAAAAAGGCCTCGCGGATACACGTGCGCTAGCCATGCGGCCTTTCATGATTCAGCCAATCCAACAGCTTAATATTCAACCGGACAACTTCAATGCACTACACGACCTTGATCGCAACGTTAATTCATTGACACAGATCGGTTTTTCGGCAGCCATCGTTTATGATGTGCACGGGAAAGTATTGTCACAGGTAGGCCATTTTTCTGATAAGCAAACTCAATCGTTACCACTGACTATACAAAATAATACTTCTCTCTTATGGGATGATCAATTCATTTTGCGCACCAGCGAAGATGTGTTAGATCAAGATGGGCATCGCATTGGCAGTATTACCACAGAGAGTTTTTTACCCCACTTGACCCGTCGATTTAGCGGAATAAGATCGATTGGTGAAACCGGGGAATTCATCTTATGCGCACCTCCAGCTTCAGGAGATAGTGCGCAGGAAATGGCTTGTCTTATGAGTCAGAGTGATGGTGTGATATTCAAGTACTTATATCATGCAACAAGAGACGAGCTGTTGCCAATAAATAATGCATTAGCAGGAAAAAGTGGTGTTATGGCTGTAAAAGATTATCGCCATATGCAAGTAATTGCGGCATATGCTCCATTAGATAAGATTGGTTTAGGCATGGTATTGAAGTTGGATGAGGAAGAATTGCTCAAACCAGTAGCTGAACAATTAAAATTTGTTATTTTATATCTTGCCGGATTGATCGCTGCAGAAATACTGCTATTAAACTGGTTTGTAAGTAAACTTATTAAATCCAGACGGGAAGCGCAAGCAGCTAAAGAAAAAGCCGAGCTATTTTCTATAGAATTGAGTCATAAGGAATTAGAGTTACGTAAACGTCTAAAGGAAATAACCTGTCTTTATGAAATTCGTCGTGGTATGGGATTAGATGTATCAATTGATAATGTTTGCCAGAATATTTTTGAGCATTTGATCCCAGCCATGCAATTCCCGAAAATAGCGACTGCCATCATTGAACTTTATGGCTGGCGATATGTTTCCGGTAATTATGAGCAAGGTTTTATGCGTCCTTTCCGATCAAAGACTAAAATCACCGATAAGATTGGTGGCTATCGCTGGCATAAGAGTCAAAATTCTTTTTGTACCTATTTATCTGAAATTATCGTCAACGATGAAATCTGTGGCCAATTACGTTTGTTCTATTCTGAAGACAAAACATTTCCAGTAGTTGAGGAGCAAAAGCTTATCAATGCCATTGCAAGTGATCTTGCGGGCTGGCTTGAGCGCAAGCGATTAGAACAAGCATTGGTTTTTGTTGCGGAAGAGCAGGCCCATACCATCGGGCAAGAATTGCATGACAATCTAGGGCAACGGGTTGCTGCAATTGGTTATCAGGCCAGAGCATTGGAGAAAAAAATCTTTGCTTTAGGAAAAGATAATTTGGCAGGCGTAGCGGCTTCCATTGCATCGCAAGCCCAAGCTTCTGTAGTACAAATCAAACAGCTGGCTCAGGGACTGCTACCATTTGAACTGGAAGCAAATGGTTTAGTAGCAGCATTACGAGCTCTTGCGTCGAGAATAGCTTCGACTTATAAGATTGATTGTGAATTTGTATGTGAAAATGAAGCGATTATTAACGATAATAATCTTGCACTCAATCTTTATCGAATTGCACAGGAAGCTGCTAATAATGCAATACGTCATGGTAGTGCACGATCTCTGAGAATATTTTTGAATCTTGAAGAAGGAATGCTTACCCTTTCCATATGTGATGACGGAAGCGGTATTGTCGAGGTGGATAAAAAGCACGACGTAACCCAGGGAATGGGTATTAAAATTATGCAATATCGTGCAAAGCAGCTAGGTGCCAAGTTAGAAATATTAACGCGCCCAGAAGGGGGTACGGAAGTGCGTTTGGAAATGCAACTGATTTAAACTGATTTAATATGATGAATTCAAAAGCACAGGTAATGTTAGTGGATGATCATGCCATGTTACGCCATGGTATGGCGATGCTCATAAATATGGAGCCAGATTTGGAGGTTTGCGCTGAGGTTGGCGATGGGAATGAAGCCCTGGCGTTACTTAAAGGAACTGATAAGGTTGATATTGTTTTATTGGATGTTACGCTCAAAACAAGTTCTGGCTTTGAAGTAATAAAATATATGCATGCGTTGCAACCTGCATTGCCAGTATTATTTGTGTCGATGCATGATGAGACAGTTTATGCCGAGCGTGCCTTACGGGCAGGTGCTTCAGGCTATGTAATGAAGCAGGAGCCGGGTGAAGTTTTGCTTACGGCTATCCGCGAAGTCTTGAAAGGGAATGTATATCTGAGCAAGGAAATGAATGCAAAACTGCTGAATCGCATGGTGGCAGGGCATCCAGAGCATGAGCAGTTGATTAATAGCCTAACGCCGAGCGAGTTTGAGGTGTTACATTTGATTGGATCTGGACATAGTAGTAAAGAAATTGCCACGCTACTTAATCGTAGCATTAAAACGATTGAAACACATCGCTTCAATATTCGCACGAAGTTGAATTTGAAAAATGGCGCCGATTTAATACGCTACGCCACTCGCTGGTTTTCAGAAGAACCTATTGATCAGGTTTATAGATAGCTTTAGGTGACCTAATGAATAAGGAAATGGGGATTTCAGCAGAGTTCCCAACTCCCATTTATTGGATGACATTGGCCGGCACACCATTTTGGGGTAGGTAGCTTTGCATTAGTATGCCACAAATCATATCAAGGAAAATTCTCGATTTTTATGCATTTAAGCGCTTTATCAAATTTGGAATTAAGTTTCTGTAATTGAATCCCTTTTATGATTCAGCAATGGACGCATGAGTAATCCCATTTGATAAAAATTTCTCTTGGTAACTTCAACTATTACAAGGTGGATCCTGTCCACCGCTGCTAAAAGTGAATAGAACTGAGTTAGCGGTGAAACAAAACCGAGGTGCGATCCTAAAAGTGTAAATGGAACGATGGCAGTAAATGCGACGGCCAAAAGGAATATTACGATTAATTCCATTTATCATGAAGGTCACTAATACTTGAGCGCATAGGGATTCAATAAACCAGCTAGTCTGGAGCTATATTTTGTCAGCTTTTAGTACTGCGAGCATGACGTAGAGGGTCCGGAAATAATGCATTGAGCTGACAGAACCGATCATCAGCATGTTGTAATTTTGTATAAAGTTTATATCGAATTCTCTTGGTTTGCGGAGCTCTTCAGGATCTACTTTGTTCAGAGGAGTTGGCATTTCGGCACATCATATAAAATATTATTGAGCAATATTTGAATGGGTAGCATAGGCAGGAATAGAGCTGCGCTGGTCATGCTAAATATATTGCCAAAATTGGTGCTGATGCCCATCATGATGTACGTGATTATATTGCCGAAGGTGCGCCTTCATCCCAGCACACCGGTATCACATCGGTATGTATGACACTTAAGTCCCAGTTCAGAAGAGTCAAATCAGCTGTCTCCTTGGAGACATCAACAGAGTAGCACCAACCGATCGGCCCACGTCTACTGAGTAAAGCGATGCGGCATCATTGATTCCGTCGCCTAGATAACCTACTCATGACCTCGAGCTTGAAGTGCCCGGATTATGCGCTCTCTCTTTTGGGGGGGGAGTAACCCTGCAAAATAAGTTTGCATTTTCTGCTTTGATTCGAAGGGCAGCATTACCGATTTGTGCAATTTCAGTATGCATTACTCATCATTTAGCCGGTCAGTTTCGCTCTGAGATTCATTCCCATCCAAAATTGACCAGTATTAATGATTCTTACGAAATGCCACCAGACTAAGTGGTTAATATAGCAAAACCAGCTAGAAATGATTCAAAGAGTATTCTCATTGTCTCATCTAGCATAAAAGGGCATACACCAAAGCACTGCGTAAACAACAAAACTAAACCGTTGAGATGCTCTTTTCAAAACCTATATATTCTGAATCATTCTTAACTGGTTACGCTATATATACCTTCATTAAATCTTCCAAGCCTACATTATTCCATTTCTAAATCAAACCTGACTTTGTCAGCTTCACCTTGCCGTATTATTTATACTGTCTGCGGTTCGCCTTCGCGTCATTTTTAATTTAGAAATGGGAATTGGCTAATGGATTCAATTATTAGTAGGTAATAGATTACCTCATAACTATAAGGGTTTTACTTACATGTATCTGAGATTCATTCTCATCCAAACTGGATCAGTTTTTGTGAGCATTACGAAATGCCACCGGACCAGTAGCCAGTGATTTATCTCAATTAAATCTTCTAAGCCTACACTAACTAATGGTTCCCATTATTAACGGGTAATAGATTTCCTCATAATTATAAGGGTTTTACTTATTTATATTAGAGGGTAACCATTATAACAAAACAATGGTTTCCCTAATATACATCAGGGTTTTGATTGAGATACGATTGACCATCGCTTATAAAAGTAAGCGTAAGTAAGTAATAAGAATCTTCTTTAAAGATCATAAAAAAAAAGAGAAGAAATATCATATAAAACATTCGGACTAACTGCTTGCTCGCAAAGGACAAACCTAACGGCAGCCTCCGTAATCTACGGGCAAAAAGGATTTTTTATAGTCTATCTATTACTTATACAGTATAGGAGAAAACTAATTTATGGCTACACAAATAGAAAACAAACCGTTGGAAGACGAACAGCAAAGCGTGGCGGAAAGCGCTGCCCCAGTAGGTTCTGCTGCTTTTCAATCGCAATATTTTTTGCGTGATACCGCTGCGGGTGTAATAACTGGCGCCATGGCTATTCCATTAACCATTGGCATTGCGATCATGTCCGATTATCCGATCAAGGTAGGCTTGGCAACTGTAGCGTTTGCTTCTCTAATCGGTTGGATTAATGCCTGGTTCAGACCAGGTAATTATATTGGTTCACCTGGTATTGCAGCTGGATTGGCTCCCGTATTGGCTTTGGGCGTCTCTATGTTTGGCGTACAGAACATGGCATTTTGTATTTGTATGACCGCAGTGATGCAGGCGGTCATCTGGAAGTTCAATTGGCAACGATACCTACTCGTTGCTGTTCCGGTTTACCTGGTTGAAGGCTTGTTAGCTGGCGTAGGGCTAAAGATATTTTTAAAGTTTTCAGAGTTTACCTACGAAATACCAGTAGAACTTGTTACTGAAACTTTCTGGAATGCCGCTCGAATTCAAATGGTGGCAATTTCTGCAGCTGGTCTTGGATTATTCTTGTTCTTGTTTTCCAAGTTCAAAGATACCCAACCTGCTATTCCCTATTTCGCGTTGATCATTGGGGGCGTTATTTTGGCGCAGTTTGTTTCTGTGCCAATGATAACAGTAGAAGATGTTCCTCTTGAACTGAGACTGCCATTGCCAAGTGAAGACACAACGATATTGATACTGGCTTATATGATATTTTTCTGTGCCATGCTGGCTATTGTTGACGTCATCGAGCAGGTCATGAGTAACGCGGCTATTGAAAAGATAGATCCGCTTAAACGTAAAACAAACAGCAATAATAGCTTGCTTGCCATCTGGATTGCTAATTTAGGTTCAAGTTTCTTTGGCGGTATGACCAACTTGGATGGTCTGGCTAAAAGCACAACCAATAAATTGGCTGGTGCCATGACCAAGTTTTCCGTTTTGATCATCGGTTCAGTCGTATGCTTTTTTACGTTCAATCCCCAATTTTTGGATTACTTACCAAAATTTGCATTGGCGGCGATCATGATGTTTACCGGCTATAAGATGATTGCTGGCTTGGTGCATGTGACGCATTATGGCCCCTATGCCTTGATGTTAGCGCTTCTGACTGGTGGTCTGGTTTACAAGGTGGGTATATTTGAGGGCTTGTTGATTGCGATGGCGGTACACGGAATCATTCATTTTCTGGTCTACACCAAGCACGAGAATATGCCGGGAAAAGAAGTTGTTAAACGATATTTTGATAACTTGAAAAGAGATAGTAGCAGTAATCTACAGTAACTGTCTTTACATAATTTATACGTATCGAATAAATAGGCTATTCAGTGATTTGAGGGCGAAGAAAATGCAACAACTTCGTCCTCAAACAGAATAAATAGAATAAATGCTCATAAGAGGATTAGTCTTATGTACAAGAAGATAATGATCGCTATTGATGGTAGCGATACTGCTCAGCAGGCATTAAAGGAAGCTGTAAACATTGCCAATACTTACAACGCAGCATTGCGTATTGTTCATTGCGTAAGTGGTGATACTGAAGCCGATAAAAAGGCAGGGACGCAGATACTGGAACAAGCTAAATCATATCTTGACGCAGTAAGCATAGAAACCGGTCTCTTGCAGGCAGATGCCGAGTATGGCTTGACTGGTATTGCTGATTCGATTGCTGCTGCTGCCTCTGATTGGGGAGCAGACTTGCTGGCAGTAGGAACTAGTAATCGTAAGGGGTTGGAGCGTTTATATATCGGATCGGTTGCCGAGCAACTCGTTTCCAAAGTTGATGCTTCAGTGTTATTGGTTCGTCCACAGAAAGGCTAAAAATATGATATTCGCATTATTAGATGCTGTAAATATTGCCAGTAATCATAATGCAGCATTATGTATCGTCCGCTCAGAGGATAGTAGTGATATCGAAGCTGATAAAAAGACTGATATTACGATACTGGAAAAAGCCAAAACTTATCTTAACGAATTGAATGTCGAAACACTACTTTTGGATGCTAAAAAAGAAGAAGGTGTGAATGGAATTATTAAGGCGATTGCTGCTGCTACTTCTGAGTGGGGGGCAGACGCACTGGTAGTTGGAACAGCTAACGGTAGAGGATTGGAGCATTTTTATGTTGGGTCAGTTGCCGAGCAACTGATCGCTAAAGTGGGATCTTTGATTCTATTGGTTCGCCCCCAAAAAGGATAATTTAATTATTAATATAAGTAGTAGTAGTAGTTTAATGAGTACGTACGTAATAATAAGTTGAATTACCTCTGGACTTTCCAGAGGTAATTCAATTGAAAGTATAGTAATGTAAAGTCATAGTCCTGGTAGTTCGTATTATCAAGCTAATGGCTTTATTGGAGATTTTTGGTTTTAATCTCCTTTTAATAATCGATCATTTACTGCTTCGGTAAACTCTTTATCAGTAAGCGTACCTCTTTCTGGCCGAAGTGCTAGCAGCTTTTCCACCCCTTTTTTAACGGTATTCTGATTATCATCTGAAGACACAACAAAAAAAGAAACAGGCGTTTCCCGCATAGCCATTATTTCTATTCTACTCTTAAGCTTACTTATCTGTTTCTCAAGATGCCGGTTTTGTATCAAACCGCCTCCAATTACAGAGCCATGGAGAGAAATTGTGGTATGAGACAAACCATCACCCGATACAATAATTTCAACTTTGATTGGCCAGTAAAAGGAGAAAATATGGAAAAATTCTTTACATTGAATATGGTTCTGACTCGTATTTAAAATACGCCAATCATTTTCTTCAACTATTTTCTTGCAAATAGATAGTGCGTTCTCAACCGAAATATTAGTTTCAATTCTTTCATCTACGCTTGAACTTATCTTATGTTGCACTTCAGCAACTTTAATTTTAATTTGCTCTAACCCAAAAGAACTTATACGAGTAAGTTGATTTCTCCTGTTTAATGTAAGATTGCTCTGATAAGTTGTTGCTGAAGTATTTTTGGTACCAAGTTTTAATAACATTACGCCAGCACAGGCAACAACAAAAACTAATAAGAGGTTATGCTGTGCATTTATCACTACAATGTTATCTAACATGGCAATTATAAGGGCTACGATACCAATTATTTTCATGATCAGGTAACCTCCAAGTTAATAATAACGCGACAAAGATTTACTTTGTTGCAATATTATTAACATAAGCTTTATAAAGTTTATGTTAAGAAAGCTTCTCTTAGATACTAATTATTTATTTTAGAGGGGAAATGATGGGAGGAAATGATTAAGGGGGCAAGACTCAACAGTGCTCTTCAATATCCGATAGTAAGCATAGCCAGCTATTCCAATCCAAGCGTCCAACAGTTGTTACGAGTAATAATCACGGATTATTTACCATTGAATCATAGGCAAGGCGTTAGCGTGATCCATGGAACAGTCTAAGTTCGTCGTGTGGTAACTGAGTTGATGAACCAACTCTTCAAAGAAAACCGTGAGTTACAAAGAATCTTTATTAAGGGTAGCTGTCAAATATAGAAATAAAAAGTCAGTCTTTATTAAAGCTCTGGCGAAAATAATTTTTTGTAATTAATTACTTACAGTTTTGTAGGAGAAAAGGAGTTTATGTCCAAACTAACGGAGAACAAGCCCAAAGACAAGGAGCTTGTTACTTTGCCAGGTTCTGCCGCTTTTCAGTCACAATATTTTCTGCGTGATACGGCTGCGGGTGTGATAACGGGTGCCATGGCAATTCCACTTACGATTGGGATTGCAATTATGTCAGATTATCCGATTAAGGTAGGCTTGGCAACTGTGGCTTTCGCCTGCCTAATCGGCTGGATTAATGCCTGGCTTAGACCGGGCAATTTTGTTGGAGCACCTGGAATTGCGGCAGGGTTGGCTCCGGTGCTGGCTATGGGTATAGCCACTTTTGGTTGGGAAAATATGGCATTCTGTATTTTCCTGACTGCTGTGATACAAGCGATCATCTGGAAATTTAACTGGCAACGATTTTTACTCGTCGCGGTTCCGGTTTATCTGGTTGAAGGCTTATTAGCGGGTGTAGGACTAAAGATATTGTTGAAATTCTCAGAGTTTACTTACGAAATACCAGCAGAGCTGATTACTGAAACATTCTGGAATGCTGCACGTATCCAGATGGCTGCAATTTCCGCGGCTGGTCTCGGATTATTTTTATTCTTGTTTTCCAAGTTTAAAGATACTCAACCTGCTATTCCTTATTTCGTGCTGATTATTGGGGGAGCATTGCTGGCGCAATTTATTAATGTGCCTATGATAAATGTGGAAGATGTTGATCTACATTTTAAGCTGCCGTTACCTCAAGCTGATGTCACACTTATCATGCTGGGTTATATGGTACTTTTCTGTGCCATGCTGGCTATCGTCGATGTCATCGAGCAAGTTATGAGTAACGCTGCCATTGAGAAAATAGATCCGCTAAAACGTAAGACAAACAGCAATAATAGCTTGCTTGCTATCTGGATTGCGAATTTGGGCTCAAGTTTCTTCCATGGTATGACCAATCTGGATGGTCTGGCTAAGAGTACAACCAATAAGCTGGCTGGTGCCATGACCAAGTTTTCAGTTTTGGTTATTGGTGCGGTAGTAGGCTTTTTTACATTCAATCCGCATTATCTAAATTATTTACCGAAATTTGCGCTGGCGGCGATCATGATGTTTACTGGCTATAAAATGATTGCAGGACTGGTACACATCACGCACCATGGTCCTTATGCCCTAATATTGGCCATTTTAACCGGTGGCCTGGTCTACAAGGTGGGTATTTTTGAAGGTCTGTTGATTGCCATGGCGATACACGGTGCCATACATTTCCTCATTTACACCAACCATGATCATATTCCAGGGAAAGAAGTTATCAAACGATACTTTGAAAATTTAAAGAAAGACAGCAGCAGTCATTTACAGTAACTATCTCAAAAATATTTTTAAATATTGAATAATAAACTATCCATTGATTAACGGGCGGAAATGCCAAAATTTCATCCGCGCACAGGATAAATTTTTATAAGAAGGGTAGAGAACTTATGTACAAAAAAATAATGGTCGCTATTGATGGCAGTGATGCTGCTCAGCAGGCATTGGAAGAGGCAGTTAATATTGCCAATACTTATAATGCTACATTGCGTATTGTCCATTGCGTAAGTGGTGATACTGAAGTTGATAGAGGGGCAGGTTTACAGATATTGGAGCGGGCCAAATCAAATTTTGATGCTGTGAGCATAGAGACCCGTCTTTTGAAGGCTGAAGCTGAGTATGGTTTGACTGGAATTGTTGAGGCGATTGACGCTGCTGCTTCTGAATGGGGAGCAGACTTGCTGGCAGTGGGAACTAGTCACCGCCAGGGATTGGAACGTTTTTATATTGGTTCGGTTGCCGAGCAGCTAGTTAATAAAGTTAATGCTTCTGTGCTACTAGTTCGCCCTAAAAAAGGATAGAGCGCAATTTCGTTTCTCAATCAAGCCTGATTTTGTCGGCTTCTCCTGACCGTATCATATATACTGTCAGCAGCTCGCCTTAGCCTCATAACAGCAGTTCAGAATGGAGTGATAGTACATACCAATAATCGGTGAAAAATCTCTGTATAATGGTCGCATCAGTAGCAGCCAGAAAAAAATGGCGCAATCAAACAGTTTTTACTCAAGAAAATTAAAATATCTCCTCTTCCTCCGATTAAGCCATTTTTTAACTCTAGCAGCAGGCATCGTCTAGTTCTGCCTTATATTTATGGATTATTATGGTTAGAAAACAGAATAGAAGCGGGGTGGGAATTAATCCGTTACCCTGTATAGTTCAAGTTATACTCGTTCAATCAGAGATATTTGTCGTCATTCCATTTCTAAATCAAAACTGACTTTGTCGGCTTCACTTTGCCGTATTATTTATATTGTCTACGGCTCGCCTTCGCGTCACTTCTGATTTGGAAATGAAATAAGGGGAGGCGCAATGAAATTAGTAATGATGTTGAGTAACGGATTGATCTTGCTATTACTTTCAGCTTGCTCAAGCATGCAGCCTATCTTGTATCCCAACACGCATTTTCTATCGGTAGGCAAGGAGGTTGCGGAGCAAGATGTAGAGGCGTGTGAACAACTCGCCAAATCAGCTGGGGCTAAGGAAAAAAGCTATGGCAAGAGTAGCGATGTTGCTTCAAGTACTGTGATGGGAGCAGGTGTTGGGGCTGCGAGCGGTGCTGCTGGCGGAGCTGTGACCGGTGCAGCGGGCACAGGTTCCATGGTGGGAGCGGTCAGCGGCGCTGTGTGGGGTTTGATGAGAGGGTTGCTTTATTCGAAACCCTCGCAGCCTGATCGGGCTTATGCTAATTTCGTGAACCGCTGTTTGCAAGAGAAAGGCTACGAGGTGACTGGCTGGCAATAATTGCTTCTTGCAGGTCAGGTTCTATCATCCAGAATACCTTAATAGTAACGCACTTTGAGGGTAATGGTTTAATGTTGAATGATTTTATCGATCGTGTTAAATCCGGGCAAGTGGTTGATTTTAAAGAAACGATGGCAGTGATCGCAGAAGCGTATGATTACCGACCGACAACATTCAGCAATGGTCTTCAACAGCCATTAATGAATGAAGCCGGGTATAATGAAGGTTCTTGCAAGGTTTTTGCCTTTGCCAAACTGCATGGATTAGATCAGAACCAGACCTTGGCCTTGTTTGGTGATTATTATCGCAAAGATGTGCTGGGAAATCCTACTGGTCATGATCACCAGAATATCCGCATTTTTATGCGCGATGGTTGGGACGGTATTGTTTTTAATGGCGAGGTGTTAACTGCCAAGCATGCCGGTTGATGTGCTGATTGTTGGTCAGGGCCTGGCCGGCAGCTTGCTGGCCTGGGAGTTGATCCGTCAGCAAGTTCGCGTCATGGTGATCGATAGCGGTGAGACCAATGCGTCGCAGGTCGCCGCAGGACTGATCAATCCGATAACCGGTAAACGACTGGTCAGAACTGCTGAAATCGAGCGATTATTGCCAGCTGCCATGGATTGCTACCAACAACTGGCGTTAGCATTTAACCAGCAGTTTTTTGTGCCGATCCCCATGCTACGCCTATTAAAAAGTGAGCAGGAACGGCATATTGCTAAGCAAAGACTAGCTCAAGCTGAATATCAAGCATTTTTAACGGATGGGCCATCTTCTGCCCCCGACATTATCTCTGCATTTGGCATGCTGCAACAGATGCAGACCGGCTATTTAAAAACTCGCCAGTTACTGAAGCGCTTGCGGGATTTTTTTGTGGCGAATGACTGCTACCAGCAAATCAGGATGAATTACCATGAGATTGTGTTCCAGCCACGTTTGCAATGGCAAGATTTGCAACCGCGGCACATCGTATTTTGTGAAGGTCATCAGGCTACAATCAACCCCTGGTTTGGTGGATTACCGTTCCAGCCCGTGAAAGGGGAGATTCTCCGCTGTAAAACCCATGCAGTATCTCCGGCCCGGATTCTCAATTTTGGTTATTGGATGATTCCTACCGAGCCGCATCAATTCAGGTTAGGGGCAACTTTCGATTATAACAATCTTGATACGCAGCCCACTGAGCATGCAAGTAACCAGTTGATACAGGCTTTGACTGAGGTTTATCCCGGCTTACAGCCCGTTGAGATTGTTGAACATCAGGCAGGTATTCGCCCGGCCACGCTGGATAAGCAGCCTTTTATCGGTTCCCATCCGGTATATCACCAGTTGCATATTTTCAACGGCTTTGGCGCCAAAGGCAGCTTGGCTATTCCCTGGTATGCGCAGCAATTTGCCGCAGCTTTGAATCAGGGTGCATCGATCCCCGACGCCGTGCATGTGCGCCGTTATTATGACTCGTATTTTCCCTCTGCCTGAAACAGCGCATCACATCATTCGCCAGCATTTACCACAGGGAGGTATCGCGGTCGATGCCACTGTCGGAAACGGGTATGACACCGATTTTCTAGCTCAGTTGGTCGGTGACAGTGGTTCTGTTTTTGGTTTTGATGTGCAACTGCAAGCCATACGCGCCACAACACAATTGCTGCGGCAGCGGGGTTTGCTGCATAGAATCACGCTGATTCACGCCAGTCATTCATTGATGGATGAGTATATTCCACAAAGATTCCACGGTCAGATACAGGTGATTATGTTTAATCTGGGCTATTTGCCAGGGGGAAATAAAAGCATTATTACCCGAGCCGACTCGACTTTGACAGCTATTGAGATAGCTTGTCGGCTGCTCACCGCACAAGGGATTCTGACCGTGCTGGCTTATCCAGGTCATATTGGCGGCGATGAAGAAACCCTGCGTCTTAGTGGATGGTGTCAACAACTTGATCAGAGTCATTTTCAGGTCGACACTGTGCTGAGTCATTATCCAAAACCTCATGCGCCACGGCTTTTTGTGATCCGGAAAATGGATTGATCTGCTATCATGCACAACTTTTTAACCATAAAGCATCTTCATGTCAGAATTCAAAAATGTCACTGTCGTCAAGCAAGCCAATGTTTATTTCGATGGTAAAGTCAACAGTCGCACCATTATTTTAGCCGACGGCAGCAAAAAAACCTTGGGCTTCATGCAGCCGGGTGAATATACCTTCCATACCGCTGATCCTGAATGGATGGAAATACTGGCTGGTGAACTGGAGGTTTGCCTGCCGGCCTCTGATTGGCAAACCGTCAAAGGTGGGGAAGCTTTTAACGTGCCCGCCAATAGTCAATTTACCATGAAGATAAAAATTCCCACTGATTATTGTTGTTCCTTCCTGAAATAGCGCACAGGCAAAATAAAATTTTTTCTATAGCGGTCTATCCAGCCTGGAAATAAAATTACGTCCCACAGAATGTTTGATGAACACATTCTGATGGTAACGGGGGGGTGCGGTAATCCTGATACTCCGGTGCTTCGGAGTAGGGATCTGTCACTGCTGCCAGCAGCCGTTGCAGCAGAGCGTAATCATCCCGTTCTGTAGCTGCTGCCAGCGCCGCTTCAACCTGGTGGTTGCGCGGATGGATCGCAGGATTATGCGCCCGCATCAAGCTCAACGAAGCCTGTTTGGACTTGTCCTGGCGCAATAATCTCGCCTGCCAGCGCGCATGCCACGTGATAAACTCGGCATTCTGAAAAAGGACATCTTGCGGCATAGTGTCCGCAGCCAGTGCACGGAAGGTATTGGTGTAATCGGCTTGGTGCTGCTGCATGCAGGCCAGCACAGTCTCGATCAATTCAATATCCTCTGCTTCTTCATTAAATAGTCCCAGTTTTTTGCGCATCCCCGTCAACCAGTGGCGCTGGAAGATAGCGGAAAAAGTGTGGATCGCTTCTTCCGCCAACGCGACTGCTTGTTCCTGATCCGGGTGTAATAGAGGTAATATTGTTTCTGCAAAACGTGCGAGGTTCCACTGTGCTATTAGTGGCTGGTTGCTATAGCGGTAGCGGCCATGCTGATCAATTGAGCTGAATACGGTATTCGGATCGTAGGCATCCATAAAGGCACAGGGACCATAGTCAATCGTTTCACCACTGATGGTCATATTATCCGTATTCATCACGCCGTGAATGAAACCAACCAGCATCCACTTTGCGACCAGCGAGGCCTGGCGTTGTATTACGTTGTGCAATAGCGCAAGATGGGCATTCTCAGCCGTGGCAGCATCGGGATAGTGCCGGTCGATAGTATAATCGGCCAGAATTTTGATCGCTTCACTATTCCCCAGCCGCGCAACATATTCAAACGTACCCACACGAATGTGGCTGGCTGCCACCCGTGTGAGTATCGCACCGGGTAGCAGGGTTTCACGTATCACTGACTCGCCGGTGGTGACCACGGCAAGGCTGCGCGTAGTGGGAATATTTAAAGCATGCATCGCCTCACTGATGAGATACTCACGCAGCATGGGCGCCAATGCTGCGCGGCCATCGCCACGCCGTGAGAATCGGGTTTGACCGGAACCTTTTAACTGGATGTCAAATCTGTCCCCTGCGGGAGTAAGATGCTCACCGAGCAATATCGCGCGCCCATCGCCCAGCATGGTGAAATGGCCGTACTGATGGCCAGCATAGGCTTGCGCAATAGGCTGTGATCCCTCAGGCAACACATTACCAGCAAACAGCAAGGCAGCCTCTTGCTCGGATAGCATGCGAAAATCCAGCCCGAGCGATTCTGCTAGCGTATGATTCAACATCGCTAGCTGTGGATCGCGCACTGGCACCGGGTCAAGCCGCGCATAAAAAAATTCCGGCAAACGGGCATAGCTGTTATCAAACTGCCAGCCGACGCTGTCATTCGCATATTTTCTATCTGGGTTCATGTGATCTGATTATATTTATTCGATTCGATAATATTGGTATCGGGCAAAACGGGAAGTGCCAAGCGTTAAGCGAATAAGACAGTTAGGGCGACTTTATGTTCCAATGAGAGCGCGCTCTTTTCAAATACTTTATCTACTCTCTACGCTGTGAGTTAACGATTTTCCCGCAACGCACGCCTGGATGCACGGTCAACTAAACTGAACAGTTTACCGATCTCATCTTTTTGGTGAGAGGCTTGGTGGCCTGCCACCTTTACAAACCTGCAATTGAGCCTGGCATGCAAGCGGTAAAATTCCTGGTAGAGCTCGTAATTAGTCAGTTGCTTGTTTTTACCTGAGAAAAAATTATTTTGTTCAAGACGGGCGCGCCTCCCCGGCAGACCAATAATATTTTGTGAATCGGTATAAACTATCAATGCTATATCACGGGCATCGGTCAAAGCCATGGTTTCATACGCTTCATTTAGCGCCCATAATAACGTCTGCAATTCCAATCTGGTCGAGCTGGTCTGTTCAAAGCGCTTCATTTTCACTGAATCTTTTAGTGTTTCTATCGGCGTAACCAAGTCAGCAATTGCAAAGTAAGCGCCATATCCTATTTTTGATTGGGTATTGACACTGCCGTCGGTAAAAATATGTAGGTAGTTCAAAATATTATAGTCTGGCTAAAGCAAAAAGCACTTCAGTTCATAGCAGGGGAATAATATTGATTTTAGTTGAAATTCTAACAGAACCTGCGTGATTTAGTTGCTAGCTTCCAGCAAGCCACGCTGTTGCAGCCACTCCAGTAAGTGCTGCACTTTTTGAATACTCATCGATTGCTGAGTAAGTTCAGCATTGCAGCCAGCGTTAAAGGGTGCAACATGATGCAGTTGCGCACCAATCGAACCCAGGATAATTTGCACCGAAATGAAATGCTCCATTTCCTCCTTGGCGATGCCATGGGAATAACCTCTTGCCAGCCACGCGCTACATCACGAATTCCGGCGCCGCCTACGGTCTACCGAGGGTTAATAAATGAAATAAATCAACTATTATAAGATATGCAGCTTATCCTGCTTCAGATTGTTCAGCTTGTGTTTAAGATCTCTGGTATAAAGTTACGACTAGTTAATTTCCTATTACTAAATTCTACGCAATTTGCGAAAAAATCATGATAAAAAAATACTATTCTGCCCATTCAGGTATTTTCCTTTTGTTATGGGTTTTGATTTTGACCCTTATCTCTCAACTCGCTTTTGCAGTAACATTATTTATTGATAATAAAGGCTACATTTACGGCAGATTAAGTAATGTGAATCTGGAAAAAACTTATAGCAGCGCCTATGCCGGGGACATCCTGCTGGGCCATGACAGTACAACTTTCACCAGTATTGGCAATCAACCAGCTAATTTAGTTTCTAATCCATGGGAGTTCTGTTTTGAAAAAGACCGCTATGAAGAAATTGAAAATCTCATTGGCAATTACGTTGTGCTTGAATTCAAAACACCTAAAAGTAATGAACTGCTTTCTTGTTCTGCCACTAAAGAATTAGTAGCCATCTATCCGGTTGATGAAAATCAAGTATTGGATAAAATGCATTTTATTGGTGACATCAATACGAGTGATCAGGAAATTTCCCGTGGTGTTGAGTTTGGCAGAATAGTCAATGTCTTTGAAAATAAAAATTCAAATAGAACTTACTTCATGACAGTGCAGATGGGGAGTAGCGGAAACAGCTTTCGTCATTTTCTTATAGATGATCATGATTTATATGATTTTGCTGTCATAATCATGAAAGCGGCGGCAATGGTAAAAATTCATTATAGTGAACGATTATCCATGAGCAATCCTTTTGGCCAGAGTGGCCTGGGCTCTATGTCATATGTCTCAGAAATAGAAATTGTTGGCGGGAAGTCGAGCGTTCCGCAAACGGAAATTGCTGGCGAGCAGTCTGACTCATAATATAACTGGTAGGGTGCAATAAGTGCAACGCACATTGCACCAGATGGTGAAGTGAGGCACATACGGCGCAATGCCCGATGGTTATTGCGCCTTACGCGGGTTGTGTTAAGTTTCCGCATGCGCGCCATTCCTGATGGATCACACGACCTTGCTGGCGTTCGCAGCACACTGGGGCACGGAAACCAAGCCAACCCAGCGCGACCTGCCGCGCCTGACGCCGGCAGAGCAAGCGTTGTACGATGATTTGCGCGAGTACCGTTTGCACAAGAATCTGCGGCTTGAACAGGAATGCATAGGCTTCGAGTGGCTAAAAGCAGCGCTTGCGGCGCTCGCGTGAACTTATCAAGATACAATCTATCAATTGAGGTATGATCATTACTCATATGAGTAAAGGTGACTTCATGGAAACAACACGCGCAGAAAAAGAAAAATTGGCTACTCCTGTCGCCGCAGAAACTAGTGAACGTACAAGCTCCAGCCAGGAATTTTTACGCTGGAGCAAGAAAATTCTCAAAAGCAATGCTGGCGAAAGAATACGCCTGATTCGGGCAGGCGTCGATGCAATGCTATTGGTCAAAGCCAGCGAATATTATGAAATACCGCGCGCCAAACTGGCCAGGATTATCGGTTTATCGAGCGCCACGGCAGACCGCAAAATTAAAGCAGGCGACAAGCTGGGGTCAGCCGAATCGGAACGGCTCACGCGCATTGCGCTGATCGAGGCAGAAGCAGAACAGGTGTTTGGCTCGGCGGAGCTGGCCAAACAATGGATGCTAAGCAACAATCTGGTACTGGGCGAATCTCCCTTGTCCTTGCTGGATACCGATGCCGGTTCCGCTGAAGTCCGGCGGATTCTGTCAGCCATTGCCCATGGCGGCGCAGTCTGATGCGGGCTTGGCGCATCGCCAAGCACAAATTTGCTCTGGATCGAAGCGGAGCAGGCGCATATCGGCATGGCGGGCGCTGGAATAATACTGGCATGCATGCCATCTATGCTGGCCTGACGCCCGAGATCGCCGCGCTGGAAAAACTGATCCATACTGGCGATATTCTTCCGGCTGATCTGATGTTGGTGCTGATTGAATTGCCAGATGATGCCACGCTATACGAGACACCCGCCCTCGCGGCCTTACCGGCTGGATGGAATGAATTACCAAGCTCAGTCGCTGCCGCCAGCCTGGGCAGCGGCTTTCTCATGAAGGGGAAGCAGTTAGGCCTCATCATTCCGTCAGTAGTCATACCGGAAGCGAGCAATATCATGATCCATCCCCACCACCCGGACTTTACCAGCGTCACGATGAACATCGTACGCCCATTCAAGTTTGACTCCCGCTTCAGACCATGAGCAACGCATCCGTGCGGTAGCCTGCAGCCGCTGGCATGCAACCTCGATTTTATAAGGATTCCTCTGGCACACTAACTTGCCCTGATGGCAGGTCTGGCGCAAATACGGCATCCTTGGCATGCGCCTTGCGGCGGGGACGTTGTGATTTTGCTGCATTTTCTGCATGGTTCAATCGGATACGTTCCAACAACACGCTGGCAGGTTCGTCATTGGGATCTTGCGGCACCAGTAAGGTAGCACATACGGCGCAATGCCCGCTGGTTATTGCGCCTTACGCAGGCTGCGCGGATTAAGGCAACGTGTTTTGCATCACTACTTTTACCAGACCATACAATTCTATGCGTATTCCGCTGATATCTGGGATAATTGCGGATGAATAATACTATACAGACAACCTCTTCGTCCGCAGTGAACTCTGTTGGGCGCCTTTTTAACGAATTGCCGCTGTCGCCCGGCTTGCGGGCAACATTACAGCAGCTTGAATACCTGACGATGACGCCGATTCAAGCGGTCAGTCTACCGATTACGCTCGCGGGGCACGACCTGATCGCGCAGGCAAAGACGGGGAGTGGTAAGACGGCAGCGTATGCGCTGGCGCTGCTTACCAGGCTAAATCCACGCTGCTTTGCGGTACAAGCCATGGTGCTGTGTCCAACGCGCGAGCTGGCAGATCAGGTCACGCAGGAGCTTCGCCGGCTGGCACGATCGGTAGACAATATCAAAATTCTTACCTTGTGCGGCGGCAGCACCATGCGTCCACAGATGGCCAGCCTGGAGCATGGTGCCCACATCGTCGTCGGTACTCCCGGCCGCATTATGGATCATCTGGCGCGTGGCAGTCTGGATCTGGTACAACTCAATACCCTGGTGCTTGACGAAGCGGATCGCATGCTGGATATGGGCTTTTACGATGACATGGCTTTTGTCGTAAAACGCTGCCCGCCCAAGCGCCAAACCCTCCTGTTCTCGGCCACCTATCCCGCAGGTATCGCGGGATTAGCGCGACAATTCTTACGTAATCCACAGGAAGTGAAACTGCTGGAGCAGCATGAGGAAAACAAGATACGCCAGCGTTTTTACGAGGTAAACCATGAGGGGCGTTTGCAGGCTGTCGGTCAGCTGCTCAGGCATTATCGGCCAGTCAGTACGCTCGTGTTTTGTAACACCAGACAGCAATGCCGTGATCTGTTGGCAGTGTTACAGGCGCAAGGCATTCATGCGCTGACCTTGAATGGCGATCTGGAACAACGTGAGCGTGATCAGGTGCTGATCCAGTTTGCCAATCGCAGTTGCTCAGTATTGGTCGCAACCGATGTGGCCGCACGTGGCCTGGATATCTCACGACTCGAAGCGGTCATTAATGTTGATGTAACGCCCGAACCGGAAATCCATATCCATCGCATTGGCCGCACGGGCCGCGCCGATGAAAACGGCTGGGCATTAAGCTTGTGCAGCCCGTCCGAAATGCTCCGGGTCGAGGCGATTGCAAGGATGATGGGCTTCGAACCAGAATGGCACGACCTGGCTACGTTGCCAAGTGATAACACTACCCCACTGGCATCACCCATGGTGACACTGCAAATACTCGGTGGCCGCAAGGAGAAGATCCGCCCTGGCGACGTGCTGGGTGCGCTCACCGGCGAAGCAGGTTTTACGCGTGAGCAAGTCGGCAAAATCACGGTGACAGATCAATCGACCTATGTCGCTGTCGCACGCAACATCGCCCGTGAAGCTGTGCGCAGATTGTCCGCGGGCAAGGTCAAAGGTAAGTCGGTAAAAGTACGTGCATTATAGGTTGATTCAGGATTAAACCGCCATACCTGGAGTGCTACGCTATAAAAGAGCAATACTAACAGCCAGCACGAAATTGGCGAGTATCTCTAACCCTGAATAATTTATATACTTCTCGTTCCCAGCACTAAAAATTTACTCGAAATGCACGCCTGGATACCCGATCAACCAAATTAAATATTTTATCAAGCTTGTCTTTCTGGCTAGATGCTATTGGCGTGAACAACAAGCCGATTTATATTTGGTGCAAATAAAGCATAGAATTCTAGGTCTGTTAGAACGCCTTATATGGGTGCAGCCGTCCGGATGTGGCAGATGGGTACAGATGTTTGCCAGAAGGTAAACATCTCACTTTTTATCGTATCGATGGTGATATGGTGAAAATTCTGGGTGTGCCGCATGCCAGCATGGACATCGATTGACATTTGGAATCAGAATTACCAAATATTAAGTGTGAAGAGTCATCAAATCTTTGCACAGGATTATTCAAAAACATTTTAAATAATGTTTGCCTTTCGCCATACTCCGCGTCAGGTTCCCAATCGGCTACATCAAAAACCGTTGCTGAATTAAAGGCTATCGGGACATTTAATCTGATCAGCTTGTAGGATGTAATAAGCGCAGCGTATTGCACCGGATGGTGAAGTAGCATATACGGGGAGGTTGATAATTTGTTTTTTTACTAATAATGTAAGCTTATTAGTTGGAGCCGATTTTGAGCTATTACATATTGTAAATTATGGACCCACAAACTATCTCAGTTTATGACAGGTCTGCTGAGCAAATTGCTGAGCAGCACAAAGTGCTAGTACCGACTCGTATTTATCAACTTGTTAATAAATTTTTTATTAAAGGAGAGGCTTGTGCTGATATTGGTTGCGGCATAGGACGTGATAGTGCATGGTTGTCCAAACAAGGATATGCGGTTGTAAGTATTGATGCTTCCGAGGGAATGTTGCAACAGGCAAGGCAGCTTAACCCAAATGCTTATTTTATCCAGGATAGTCTGCCACTATTGAAGAAACAGGCTGATTCCTCCTTCACCAACGTGTTATGTTCTGCAGTTATCATGCATTTGGCAGATGATCAGATTGCTTGTGCAGTAACAAATCTCGTACGCATTACTGCTGTAGATGGTGTGCTAATTATTTCTTTTCGTGGTACGAATAGCAAAGACCACCGCGAGAACGGTAAACTCTACAGTGTTATCAAGCTTGATAAGTTGGTTTCTTTGTTTACTCAAGCAGGAACTAGATTATTGCACAGTGAAATTGATTACCAAGGAGACAGGGATTTGGAATGGACTAATATCGTTCTTAAAAAATTGCCGCCCCTTGCTGTTTAGGCTGCCATTTACGGCCACTTATTGCTAGATGCTCAATTGAGCAATTATATGCTTCTTGTAAGTAAGCTTGGCGTTTTTCAGTTGTATTTCCTGTCTGAGAAATAAGTGTTTCTCTCAGTGGGTGGTGTGAAGTGATTAAATATTCATTCCGATTAAAAAGGCGTTCCAGCAATTCAATGGATGGAAGTCTATCAAACTTGCCATTTTCACCACGATTGCATTCCTGACAAGCTAAAACCAAATTTGCTATCCCATCAATTGGTTTACGATTATCGCACTGCTTCAGTTTATGTGGGAAAAAATGGTCAACTTCAGCCATTTTCTCGTTGCCGAAGATTACAGAAATCTCGCGAAAACAATAAAAACATCGACCTTTCTGATAGCCATTCAAAGCAGGGCGCGCCGGTGTTACAGAGGTGCGCCGTATGGCATTGACACCCATAAGTAAACTACCTTCTTCTTCATATTCGACTAGCATTAAATTACGAGGTAGATTATTTTCCCAAGCAGACTCAACCAAGCGCCAGCGTGACTCGGTTTCTTGAGCGAAGTTAGCAAACTGCTGTTGTTCACCGAGAAGCATAAAATCATCAGTTAATTGAATTGCATTTTTCTTGTTACGTTCATCAATAAAAAAACGAACATCAATTTCTTTACCATGTACGTTATGGAAAGCATCCAGCACATTGACAAAGCCATAGCGTACAGTGTTAGAGATCATTTCATCTTTTTCTACTGCACCTTTATTAAACGCACGTAGCTTATCCAAAAATGTACTTTGCTCACTTGTACCTTGTTTTGGATGCTCTTTTAAGTGCTCGCAAAGGTGAGTAGCATAAGGCACTGCAAGCTCTTCAAGGGTGATATGTGTTTTTCCCGATGAATAAAAGTCAAAAAGGGTTTTTGCAAGAGCAAATTTGTATGAAGCCGAATTACGCCCAAAAAGAATAATGGCACGCCAATAATTTTCAGCAATAGGTTCTAATTCATAAAAACGTGACATTATTCGATTTAGTTTCCAGAATTTCTTAGTGTCAGGAGAGTTCTAATTCGGTAAAAGATACGATGTAATTGCTTGCATAAACATACATTATTTATTATCTGCGAAATACTTCTCAGTAAGCATACCAAGACGCAGCAATTGCTCATCATGCTGGCTCAATACTGAAAAATTTGATATGACTATTTATTCTTATTCTTTTTTTGAATTTCATTTTCCTTTCAGTCTTATATTCTAATGGCATTAACACAGAAACCATAAATATTCTGATGGGTACCGACATTATCCAGTCACCTTACATCGCTTGTTACCTTTGAAGTAGCTGAAAAACAATCACAAAATCTGAATTAAGTCCGGTTTGGTTGTTGCAGTTGTTTAAAGGCATACATGAGTTTGGAAGATAGCCGTCAAGTATCTCATGACAGTAAAACGTCACAATATAAAGTAATGTAATTTGCATAAACTAATTTCAAGCTACTGAAGTAAATGATGGGAAGAAGAAAAACCAGTCTTGCAGAAGATTTGATGGATATAACAGCAGCACTGCCGTGGTGGGTGGGAGTTATTCTTGCTGTTATCGCCTATAGCATTTTGCAGCATTATGCTGTACTTGAACTACCAACTAATGCTGTTCCGGGGAAGATGAGCCATGTGGTCATTGAGCAAATGGGGTGAATTTTCGCTTACTATGGGCAATATATTCTGCCACTGCTATTTTTACTCGGTGCATTGGGATCTTTTATCAAACGGCGCAAACGTAAGAATCTTATCCAAACTGTTGTCAAGGGAAAGCACAGTGATACTTTGCGCGATATTAGCTGGAGAGATTTCGAATTGCTGGTAGGAGAAGCCTTCCGCATGCATGGATTCTCAGTCGTTGAAACAGGTGGAGGAGGGGCTGATGGCGGCATCGATCTTGTCCTTAAAAAAGAAGGAGAGGTTTTTCTCGTTCAATGCAAACAATGGCGAGCTTATAAAGTATCGGTCAACGTTGTGCGTGAGCTACTTGGCGTGATGGTAACAAAAGGAGCAACGGGTGGATTCGTGGTAACCTCTGGAGTCTTTACAGCGGAAGCAAAGCCATTCGCCAAAGGGCGAAATATTGAATTGATTGACGGCTCTGCGCTTTCGATCATGATCGAGAAAGCGCGTGCTAATGTGTCAATTTGTTCTGCTACTGGAAAGAAGATTTCTCAGGCACCTTCACCAACGTCTAGCATACCAATCGATGCGCCCAACTGCCCTAAATGTGGCGGCTCAATGGTGAAACGGGTAGCCAAGCGAGGGGAAAAGGCAGGTGTCCCATTTTGGGGGTGTGCTGAATTTCCCAAATGCCTAGGAATCCGAGTTATCAACTGAAGTAGTAAAGTAAGATCCTCTTTCTTGTGAGCATCAGGCGTTTTTCTTCATTTTCTGCATACTAAAAATCCTTCTTATCCTCTGTGTTACGCGTTAGCGTTACTATCAGATTTAGGCCTATTCATCAGCGCAATAATCGTTGCAGTAGGAATAAATCCATCAATCTGTTCAGTGACATCGAGCGCTTCTAGCCCATAGAGGAGTCCGCTTGGGCCGAACATGGCTGCACAAAGGGCACAACCGATCAGTTCTCCTCCGAAGGGAATGATGAAAAGCGTGCGCCCCAGTGTGAAATCGATTAAGTCAAAGAGTATGCATACGGCGAGTTTGAGTCCCCACATAGAATCTTCCTGTTAGTTATCTTTAAAAATGATATTTTGAAAATATGAATTAAATTTTCGTGAAAGAAGCATATCATTTTCTGGTGAGAATACTGGACAGCTACCTCCGCTTTTATGAATGGCATTGGTGACAATTCGCTGATATTAAAAGTTTTAAGTTGAGGGTGATCATTTAGTCTAGTAGTCAAGTTGCCTATTTTGATTCTAGGTGAAATAGAGTGGGTTAGTGAAAGTGCAGTTTCAGGTAGGCGTCCACACGCTGGTTTTTAACCTCAAGCAGCTTATGACATTGAATTTGATCCAATAACGTGATGTTATACATAGGGCAATTCACTCTCAATATGCCAGCTTATTCCATTTCTAAATCAAAACAAACTTTGTCGGCTCTACCTGGCCATATTAGTTATACTGTCTGCGGCTCGCCTTCGTGTCATTTTTGATTTGGAAATGGAATCAGGCAAATTGAGAGGGAAAAGATTCCTAGGCCAAAGTTTCCATTAATTTTGCGATTTTCTTGACCTAACATTGCTGGATTTTTTGTTTCTATTCGCTTTGGTTGAATTTTCCGACAAGCCCATGTTACTTATCTTGTTTATGGCGGCCAGGTTTGTCCGCGCTAATAAACCCTTTGGGTAACAAGTATGTTAGAGCGTATCAGAATAGGGATAGAAACGTGTCAAGACAGAGCCTGATGTAATTTAACACTTACAGACACGATACCTGGAAAAGGCCGCATACGCGGCCTTTTTCTACATCTGTCTCGAAGGCTGTAAATTATCATTCAAACTACGATCTAATACATTCTTACCAAAAAAATGGTAGAAATTCACTAGTAGTTTGCGGTACTCAGCTCTACCATCTTAGTAGATTGTAATATTAGAATGTGAGACTAGATAATTTACAGTTCCTGTATGTTACAGTTATGCATTACTTTTTCAGATTTTGCTTCTGACTCTGATTTATGACATTGACGTTATTCTTCTTTTTAGAATCAGTAGTTTGAGATTGAATTGCTCATCCGCAATCTATCACTCTGGTAACGAGTAAGTAGTTAATAATCGAGCTGATTATTAATAACGCGAGGTACCAGGTGTACTAGGACTACCAGGTGCAGTAGAACTACTAGGAGTACTAGGAGTACCAGGACTACGTGGGGTACCAGTAGTGTCAGGACTAGAAGGGGTACCTGGAATAACAGAGCTACCAGGGGTGCCAGGACTAGCAGGAGTACCCGTGGTGTCAGGACTAGAAGGGGTACCAGGACTAACAGAGCTACCAGGAATACTAGGAGTAACCGGACTAACAGGAGTAGTACCAGAACTACGAGGAGTTCCAGGAGTGCTAGTACTACCAGCAGGGCTCTGATCATTTGTGATACTCTGAGCAAATACGATGCTGGTAAACATGAATGTACTAGCCAATATTGTTGTTCCTATGGATGTTAAAGTTAATTTATACATAACTTGTCTCCTTAATTTATAGCTCATGCATAGAAATAAGCTTAATGCATGAAAACTGCATTAGTTAATTCTCTTTGCGTCGACCAATAAGCAAGAAATTAACACAAAGAAAAAGGAAGAAATATAACAAAGCATATAAATCCTTGAAGCAATGAATAAACAATTAATCAAGGCAAACATATTTTATTATTTAACAATATAAAGCAGTAATAAATCACAAAGCAATAATGCAGGTACTTACAATTTTTATCTTTTATGTGGAAAACTTTGATTTATTTACCCACAGTATTTCACATAGAACCCTTATTTTTATCAAGCTCTGCAAAAACTTCTTTTGCTACCAGTAGCGCATTCACCGCGGCCGGAAAGCCGGCATATACGGCCATTTGAATGATCACCTCCACAATTTCCTGTCGGGTGCAGCCAACGTTTAAGCTCCCTTGGATATGGGCCTTCAATTCGGTAGGCGCATTGCCGAGGGTGGTGAGGGAGGCAATGGTGGCGATTTGCCGTTCTTTCGGTGACAAAACGCCGCGCGAATAAATATCACCGTATGGAAATTCGATAATGAAGCGGGCAAAGTCAGGCGCAATATCCTTGAGGGTATCCATGACGCCCTCACCGATATGTCCATGAATTTTGGCAAGGGCTTCTTGACCGCGTGTGTAGCGATTTGATTCCATCAGATTTACCTATGAAAGTTATTAGACCGCATCAATTTTATGCTTTTTTCGGGATGAATTCTCTCTGGCTACCTGCTTCTTTAAGGTTTAGATCAGAGGGATGCTAAGCTCGAGCCTTTGTACCGATAGCTAAAAGTGATTATCCACAATTTTCGTGGATAAGGCTGTGGTAACTGGTTTATGCCGAGGGAGAGTAATGGTTATTTCGACTGCTTTAAAAAGAAGCTAACATTTGCACATGGTCTGTCTTTATTTTCATTATGCCACTTTTAAATCAAATCTGACTTTGTCGGCTTTCCCTTGCCGTCTCATTTATACTATCTGCAGCTCGCCTTCGCATCATGTTTGACTTGGAAATGGAATAAGGGTTTTGTTTATCTTCCATACTCATAAACAAGGAAACGCAATATCTTGATACTAATCCGTTCTGCTAACTATCTACCGAAAATAAAGTACGTTTGCGTTTTGAAATTATGAGCAGGTTAATTTGAATATTACCAATTGAAATCCTTTATTCACAATTTTCGTGGATAAGGCTGTGAGTAACTGCTTTATGTTGAGGTAGGATAATGATTATTTCAACTGCCTCAAAATGAGGCTGGCAGTTTGTACCCTATATCTACTGCTATTTCTGTCAGCGTTTTTTTGTCTCTAATTCCATTTCTAAATCAAAAATGACTTTGTCAGCTTCACCTTGCCGTATTATTTATACTGTCTGCGGCTCGCCTTCGCGTCATTTTTGATTTAGAGATGGAATAACCTGAAAATCTAGTGAAGCTGATCTAGAGACGGATGAATTTGAGATGAATTGAAGGATTCAGTGAGGCTTATAAAAATTTTTTCATCAAAGATGGATAGACCAAATATCTCATCTGTTGTTAAATTACCTTCATAGAAATATGAGGAATATTCGTTTGATTATGCGCACTCAAATTATTGGGGGATTGGTTTTCAGCCTGGCTTGTATTGTTTCGTCTGCTGGCTTTGCAGAGGAGCAGAAGACGCTTGCCTGGTTGCATGAGGTCAAGTTCGGCATATTACACCATGATACCGGCGGTTTGTGGAGTGGTTTCAATCGCGAGAGCGGGGTTGATTTCAATCTGGAAGCCATCTTTTCGCCTCATGTCAAATTTCTCGGTGGGAGCTTTCGCCCCGCCTTTGGCGGGTCGGCGAATACGGCGGGGGATACCTCCAAATTATATACGGATATTCGTTGGCAATACGAGCATACAAGTGGTATTTTTTTTGGTATTGGCATAGGCGGGGCAGTGCATAACGGTAAACTTCATCTTGAGCAGGATGATCGTAAGGCGCTCGGGTCACGTGTGCTATTTCATATTCCGATTGAGATAGGCTATCGCCTCGGCGCCAAAACCTCGTTGTCGGTTTATTTTGATCACGTTTCCAATGCCTTTCTCGCGGATAAGAATGAAGGTATGGATACGTTGGGGGGGCGCTTCGGTTTTCGATTCTAGCTTTCCCATTCCATCGCAGTACGTTCAATCCTTTTTGATCAAAAGGAGTAGGTGAAGTTAGGTTCTTTAACGCTGTTCAAGCTTATTATTCCATTTCTAAATCAAAACTGACTTTGTCGGCTTCACCTTGCCGTATTATTTATACTGTCTGCGGTTCGCCTTCGCGTCATTTTCGATTTAGAAATGGAATTACTCTTTTTAACTGGAGATGGTAAATGAACGATCTCAAGTCAATTCTAGGACGTATCTTAAGTACGCGGCCAATTTACCCCTTGCTGGGTGTCATGCTGCTGATCGTGGCGTTGACTTCTTCGTTTTATACCATTCCGGCTGAGTCGGAAGGTATTGTGCTTCGCTTTGGCAAATATATCGAAAAAGTTCCATCGGGCTTACATGTCAAATTGCCGTTTGAAATTGATACCGTGATTTCGGTACCGACGCAGCGGCAGCAGAAACTGGAATTCGGTTTTGCCACACCTGGGTATACTAACCCCGATCAGGCTGGTGATGAGCCAGAGCTGGAGAAATCGATGGTGACCGGCGATCTGAATTCAGCCCTGGTGGAATGGATCGTACAGTATCGCATTACTGATCCTGAAAAATACCTGTTCGATGTGCGCGACCCTGGCCTGACTTTACGGGATATTTCTGAGGCAGTGATGCGCGAGGTCGTAGGCGATCGGACGGTCGATGAGATCATTACTATCGGTCGGCAAGAGATTGAGGAAACTGCCTTAGCGCGTATTCGCCTGCTGACAGAACACTATCAGTTGGGGATGACCATTAACCAGGTGCAGTTGAAAAATGTCAATCCACCAGAACCGGTGCAGCCTTCTTTTAATGAAGTAAATCGTGCGCAGCAGGATCGGGAAAATGCCATTAACCTGGCAAATGGCGAGTACAACAAAGCTGTGCCGCGCGCACGCGGTGAAGCCGATCAGAAAATACGTGCAGCCGATGGCTATCGGTTTAAGCGCATTAATGAAGCCGAGGGGGATGTGGCTGCCTTCAATCAATTGCTGGAGCAATATCTCAAGGCACCGGAGGTCACGCGCACCCGTATCTATCTGGAGACCTTGGGTGAAGTATTACCGCAAGCCAGGCAGCAAATTATCGTGGACGATACGGTGCAGCAGATCTTGCCTATGCTACCTTTTCCAACCAAATCAGTGGAGAGGCTGCAATGAAACAGTCGATAAAAAGCATCGCATTCATCCTGGCGGTAGTGATTCTGGTAGCCATGTCCACCTATACGATCAATCAGACTGAGCAGGTCATCATTACCCAGTTTGGCAAACCGGTAGGGGATCCGATTACAACACCCGGATTGCATTTCAAGCTGCCTTTTATCCAGCGGGTGAACAGTTTTGATAAACGCTATCTGGCTTGGGACGGACCCATGGTAGAAATGTCAACCAAGGATAAAACCTATGTGCAGGTGGATACGTTTGCCCGCTGGCGGATTAAAGAGCCGATGCGTTACTACTTGCGACTGAGGGACGAACGCAGCGCTCAGTCACGCTTGGAGGATATCCTCGGTAGTGAAACCCGCACAGCAATCGCGCGGCACGAACTCATCGAAGCGGTACGCTCCGATAAAGACCGGCAACCACTGCAGGATGAAAGCTTCGGTTCTTTAACAGGCACAGGTACACTGGGTCTATTACGGCCGATCAAAGTGGGCCGTGCTGCGATCGAGAAAGAAGTGTTCGAAGCAGCCGCACCCAAATTGGCAGAGTTTGGCATTGAATTGCTCGATGTTCGTTTCAAGCGCATTCATTACAATCAACAGGTGCTGGAACGTATCTACCAACGGATGATCAGTGAGCGTTTACAGATTGCGCAGCGTTTCCGTTCGGAAGGTGAGGGGGAGGCAGCACGTATCAATGGTAACAAGGAGCGCGACATTAACGAAATCGCATCGACCGCTTACAAGCGTGCTCAGGAAATTCGCGGCGAGGCCGATGCCAAAGCGTCGGAAATCTACGCCAAGGCTTATGCGCAGAAACCTGAAGCAGCCGAATTTTATAAATTCCTCAAAAGCATGGAAACCTACCGCAAGATTGTTAATGGCGATGCTACCCTGGTGCTTTCAACTGACAGTGAGCTGTTTGCATGGCTTAAACGAATCGAACAGAAAGAGCATTAAATAAATGAATGAATTGGACTTCTAACGGCAGGTTTTAGCTAATGAGTTCAAGGCAGCTTGTTCTTGTTGAGTAGAGATCAATTTGTATTTATGCTTAATGTGCTTCCACCGCTTTCCATACTCACACCAATAGGCTTTTCGAGGCGGCAGCCATTATTCATGGGGCGCTTTATCTGATTGCCATGATTAGTTTTGTCGCTTACCACTACAAGATTGTCGAAGTCATTAGCAAATTCTCTGCGCTGCCTTTTTGTCCAGTTGCCGGCACCATGCCGGTGGGCATGCGCAAGTGGCACAATATGATCGATATCGACATCTGACGCTTGGGTAATGTTTTTCCGGTTTAGACGCCAAACTATTTGAAAAAAATAGTTTTCAAATATTAATTATCGCGCTGAGATTTATTTATCTGGTTCTTATCAATAATCGCCACTAGAATCAGAACGAAGGAAAAAAGTCTGACTAAATAGAAAACCGGCTCATTCTCGTCGGCGTTGGAGCTCAGCCCGAGCAAAACTCTGTTTATTCCCTCCAGAGTAAAAGACACGGCGAAAAAAAGAAAGAAACGGTCGTGCGTTCTTTTCCAGAAACGCAGGAAAAACAATCCGATCGTCAAATTCGTCATGGCTATCGCCCCCAGCAACAATTGACTCATAATTTTATCCTTATTCCGAATCCCAGATCAGCCCATACAAAAACACCAGAACTGACGCAAATGCCACTAATAAACGCACTATTAAAAGGTCAAAATGCGGTACCAGCAACTTATCAGCAAACACAAGCGCATTGTTCAACGTCAAGCCGATAAAACACAACCCGCCCCAGAGCAGCAGTTTATATCTGCTCCGGCAATAGGCTTTCAGCAGGAGCCAAGCGCACAACAAAGCGGTTAAAGCGCATAACAGATAAATCGCTCCGGCCATTCTTAATTATCCTCCTTTTTTCTGAATTTGAAGGCATCGGCAAACTTCTGAACCCTGGTTTGCGGTTTATTGTGGATCAAATTTGTGACAGGGATTAAATATTTTGCATAAATTTCAGCAACACGATTTACCATCTCTGCCAGCTCAGGCGAGTTTGGTTGATAAAAGTAACTGGTTGAATTGTTTTCCTTAACTGCGAGAAATCCCTGTGCATGAAGGTGCGCTAAAACTTCTTCGGTTTGCTGTGTATTTGTATAGAGTCTTTGGGCTAATGTCGCACTGTCCCATTCAATTTCCGCTTGATTGCGAAGGAGCAGCAGTCCTTCCAATTCAGCGATGGAATCAATTTTATCAATGATGAACTGCCGCACCTCTTCAGGAATCAAGTCATCTCCATGATTAAATTAATGTATAAGATATTTTCTCCGACAAGGACAATCGTTCGGAAATTTTTAATGACTGAAACAAAAAAAGTTAATTATTTTCAAAGATTAAAACAATTTATAATCTGCAGTTCTGTCCTCGAAAGAAGAAGCGATTTTCGGGCAAAGTTATCCCTGATAATTGCAGATTTATAAATAATAAACTTAAACAATAATTCATTTTTTTTGCGAAAATAGGAATTTTAACAAATCACCGAAGAAAAATTCGGCTTTGTCCTTTCGAATATATAGGAAAAATAGACGTTCTTTTTAATAACAACCGAATGTGCGGGAAACGGTTTGATCGTCAACCGAACGGAAAGTCATCTGAAATTGGCAAAATTTGTGTTCGATCAGTCACAAAAAGTGTTGGATTGGGGCTCTTTTTTGCTATTTGCATGAAAGACGCCCAGGGGGTAGGTCAGCTTAATCATGAAGAGAGCTGTAAAAGCTGAGCTGCGATTTAGATAGTCTCGAATGGATCAAAGACCTGAACAGGTGCTCTGGGTGGTGCCCGAGAGGACAAGCCGAGATGATCAAGAGTTTTGGTGATCGCAGCTTTCTCCAGGATGGCGGCGATGATTTTGTTTTAACGTCACGCGTCCGTTTTCAGGGTATCGACTTCTCGGGCCAGGCCTTGATCTGCTAATTAACTCTGGCGAAAAAGGCGATTATTTCCCTTTTTCGCTAGCGCTGCCAGCAATTAAACAAGTAGCAAGCCGAGCCCGGAATTCATCAATGAAGATGAGTTGATCGCATCGACCGCTTACAAGCGTGTTCAAGAAATTCGTGGTGAAGCGGATGCCAAAGCGTCCGAAATCTACGCCGAGGCTTATGCGCAAAAACCTGAAGCAGCCGAATTTTATAAATTCATCAAGAGCATGGAAACCTACCGCAAGATTGAAAATGGCGATGCTACCCTGGTGCTTTCAACCGATAGTGAGCTGTTTGCATTGCTTAAACGAATCGAACAGAAAGAGCAGAAAGAGAAGAAAGAGCATTAAATCAATGAGTGAATCTGACTGCTAATGGCAGGTTTTGGCTAATGAGTTCAAGGCAGCTTGTTCTTGTTGAGTAGAGATCAATTGGTATTTATGCTTAATATGCTTCCATCGCTTGCCATATTCACACCAATAGGCTTTGCGAGGGGGCAACCATTCATGGGGCGCTTTATCTGATTTGGCATGATTAGTTTTGTCGCTTACCACAACAAGATTGTCGAAGTCATTCGCAAATGCTCTACGCTGCTTTTTTGTCCAGCTATCGGCGCCATGCCGGTGGGCATGCGCGAGGGGCACAATATGATCGATATCGACCTCTGAGGCTTGGGTAAATATTTTGCCGGTATAGACACCGAACCACTTCCCGGCTATAACCGTGCAGCGACGGGAATCTTTGAATTTAACAGGGGCTGTACTCGTCGCAATCAGTAATTCTTGTCGTGTATTCTGGCAATCACCATCTGCGTCGATCCAGTGCGGCCAATCTTTGCGGTTATAGGGTTTGCTAGTGAGCGGAGTATCCACTTTTGGGGGGTAACGCCCGATCTGTTTATCTGTGGCGCAACCATGAAGCACAACCAAAGTAGCGATAAGCAGGAGGAATAGAAAAACATTTCTCATGAATCAAATTGACTTAATTTTAGGGGGAGCTATTTTGAGGGATTGGATGAGATTTGACTAGAATTTAACTGCTAATTACATTTCACAATCAAACCCTGACTTTGTCGGTTCACCTTGCTGATGATTGTGATTGTCTGCGGCTCGCCTTCGCGTCAAGTTTGATTGGGAAATGGAGTAAAGGGGAAGTAAAGGGGAAGAGGCGGCGGTTGGATAGGCTATCAGCTCGTGTTACACTGAAAAAAAACCTCATTGAGCTATTTATGGTCTACCGCTTCAGCATAGGCGCATTTCGCTATCAATTTAATGGTTTGAAAGATCTGCTCGCTAAGGCATCTCCCGCTCGTTCGGGTGATTGCCTGGCAGGAGTTGCTGCTGAGACTTATGCGGAGCGAGTGGCGGCACGAATGTGTTTAGCGGAAGTACCCTTAACACGCTTTCTGGAGGAATTGCTGATTCCTTATGAAGAGGATGAAGTGACGCGCTTAATCATTGATACGCATGATAAGCAGGCGTTTAGCGAGATCAGCCATCTGACGGTGGGTGATTTTCGCGACTGGCTGCTTATAGACAGTACTGATTTCGTCATTTTAAAGCGTGTGGCAGCAGGCATTACCCCGGAAATGGCCGCTGCTGTGTGTAAGCTGATGCGCAATCAGGATTTGATTTTAGTGGCGAAGAAATGCCAGGTGATTACCGCCTTCCGCGACACGATTGGCCTGCCTGGCCGTCTTTCTGTACGCTTGCAGCCTAACCATCCCACTGATGATGTGCGTGGCATTGCTGCTTCTATTCTTGATGGCTTGTTATACGGTTCAGGTGATGCCGTCATTGGCATTAATCCGTCATCGGACAGTTTGTTGGCTATGAGGGATCTGTACTATTTGGTAGATGAGATCATTCAACGCTACGACATTCCCACACAATCCTGCATTCTTACTCATGTTACCAATCAGATTCAGTTAATTGAAAAAAATATACCGGTCGATCTGGTCTTTCAGTCGATTGCAGGGACTGAAAAGGCGAACAAGCATTTTGGCATTGATCTCTCGTTGCTGCATGAAGCCAGATCGGCCGCACTCTCTCTTAACCGTGGTACTGTCGGTAATAATGTCATGTATTTTGAGACAGGGCAGGGATCAGCACTATCGGCCGATGCCAATTTCGGAATAGATCAGCAGACGTGTGAGGCACGAGCTTATGCGGTTGCGCGTCATTTCTCTCCCTTGCTGACCAATACGGTCGTTGGCTTTATCGGACCGGAGTATTTATACGATGGGAAGCAACTCATTCGTGCGGGGCTGGAGGACCATCTTTGTGGGAAATTGTTGGGGGTACCACTGGGCTGCGATGTTTGCTACACGAATCATGCCGAAATTGATCAGGATGATGTGGATACCTTAATGACTTTACTTGCTGCGGCGGGTGTCACTTTCATCATGGGCGTTCCCGGTGCGGATGACATCATGCTTAATTATCAGTCTACCTCTTTCCATGATGCGCTTTATTTACGTAAGGTGATGGGGCTGGGTGTGGCTCCAGAGTTCGAACAGTGGCTGAAGCGTGTGAATATTATGAATGATCAAGGTGAGATCCAGCCGGTGGAACCGGCACATCCTCTATTACAAGGGATACCTGAGCATTTATTGACTTTTAAAACGCCCAATGAGAAAGCCTGATAAACCCATCCTGAGCAGAGATCCCTGGCAACAGTTAAAGAGGTTTACTCGCGCACGGATTGCCTTGGGAAGGGCTGGCAGCAGTCTGCCAACAAGAGAGTTACTGGATTTTACTTTATCGCATGCCATGGCGAGAGATGCGGTCCATCTGGCTTTGAATGAGACAGCTCTTGCGCAGGAGTTAGAAGAGCAGGGGTTCTCTACTCAGCTGGTACATAGCAAAGCATTTGATCGCATGAGTTATTTATTACGACCAGATTATGGACGGCAGCTAAATGAGCAAAGCAGACGGCAGTTACAGGCCATCAAACCTGTCATTCCATCTGGTGCAGTTAATTTGGTTATTGTCGTTGGCGATGGATTATCCTCATTGGCTATTGAGCGCCATGCCAAGCCATTGCTTATCGAAATAAAAAAGAATATTCCTGAGCAATGGAAACTGGGTCCTGTTGTGATTGCCTCACAGGCACGTGTCGCATTGGCTGATGAAATTGGGGAGTTGCTGGCGGCTGATATCGTTGCCATACTGATTGGGGAACGTCCAGGATTGAGATCACCTGACAGCTTGAGCATTTATATAACTTATGCGCCCAGGGTTGGTTGTAGTGATGCAGACCGGAACTGTATTTCTAATATTTGTTCCGAGGGGTTATCTTATGTCACTGCCGCAAAGAAACTACTCTGGTTGGCAAAAGAAGCTATACGGCGAAAGCTGTCCGGCGTAGCGCTAAAAGATGAAGGTGGTTTGCAAGAAATCGCAGTTATTGACCAGCATAGAAAACTGCTTTAACTGTCCCTATCTAAAAATATTTATTATTTAAGGAAAACTTAACAAAAGCTTATTTCGAAAACAGTTACTCATTATTTTTTACCGGCACGATCTTTCATGGTAGGCTCTTCAGGAATATTCTTGCGAGGCAGTGAATTTTCTGGAATGGCTTGTTCAAAAGGAATATCTTTATTAGGTTCTCGCTCAGGAGGATTTTCAACAGGATCTCTTCTCGGGAGATCCTGTTGAGGAGGTTCCTTTTGAGGAGGTTCCTTTTGAGGCGGGTTGTCTTTAGGAATAGGGGGAAAAGTTGATTCTACACAAGGTGCATTATCACCTGGTCCGATGTCGATATTTCTTTTAGGCATGTTTGCTCCTTCAAGGAGTTACTTGTATCTGTAGTACAGCTACTATCATGAGAACAGTGTTTTTATGTAAATCATGATAGTGAATATCTATTACTTAGTCAGTTCGTTATCACACATTAAATATTGATAGTTATTTCTATCATTACTCATCTTTGTTAAGTTCAGATGGAAGCATGAAGTAATTTTGCCATTGATACCGTGCACCATGCTTTTAAACTATTTGGCATCAGCCAAAGGGATAACATAGAATATGTTATGAAAAAATAGAAAACGCTTAATATGAATTCACCTATTGGACATAAGATCTGGGCTATTCCGGAAGGATATATACCTTCACAAAGTACCGGACCTGACCCGGAATTTACCAGTCATGAGACCGCTTGCATTTTGAATACCGGAGATAGTGAAGCGAATATCGAAATAACCATATACTTTACTGATAAAGATCCGGTTGGTCCTTACAAGTTGAAAGTGCCGGCAAGGCGCACCCTGCATTTAAGGTTCAATAATTTAAAAGATCCTCAAGAGATTCCGCGAGATACTGATTATGCAAGTGTTATCAGATCGGATGTTCCTATTGTGGTTCAACATACACGTTTGGATTCTCGACAAGCAGAAAATGCATTATTAACGACTATTGCTTATTCAGTGAATGAATGAATCACTAAGATGATTTTTATGGATTGTCCTATCTAGTTCCATTTCCAAATCAAAACTAACTTTGTCGGCTTTACCTTGCCGTATTATTTATACTGTCTACGGTTCGTCTTCGTGTCATTTTTGATTGGGAATGGAATAACCATTAATAACAGGCGACTGTAGAAATTATCATATCCTGTATGTTACAGATAATTTAGCGATCAGATGCTTAATCTATCGTTAATCTGAATTTCATTTCATCATGGACAGCGCTAAGAGCCAGCCTTGTTTCCATAACCAGGAAGAAACTTGCACAAAGCAGCATCATAATACCTATTATAAAGAATGAAATTAAAATCCAAGATCTGATCCAGTTCAAAATTTCAAATATACCGATAAGCAAACTGGTGGCAATAAAAAAAAATAATGAGATATAGAGAAGTGTCATTGCACGCTGCAATAAAATAGATCTCTTTGCTGCTTTCTCCAATTGCCGGAACAGCATTCGTTGTTCCGGCTCCGGCGCTGATTTATTTCCTTGTTTTATTTCTTTGAATTCAAAAGATATTTTCCTTGTTCTGTCAATGCTCCTATTGAGCCTTTGAGAAGTAGTCAATAAAAGTGACCCGCAGGCAAGAATTAATACTGCGGGAGTGATCATGGCGGTAAGGACAGTTACGCTAACTGAAACTTCTTCCATATTTATCAGCCATCGGTTCCATAAGTCATTGTTCCCATAATTGCTACACTTCTATGTCCTGTATTCATTCGCAGAAATTGAACAATAACCTCATGCTCTGCTTCAATTACCAGTGCATAGTCTGTTGCAAGGAAAACAGGAAAAGGATCGATCAGATCATTGATGCGAATTTTCCTTAAGCGCTGACCTTTGATTTCTAGAATATAATTTTCTATCGGCTCCTGATCAGGATGGTATACAGTTAACTTTAATTTCACTGTACTCATGCCTGTATTCAATATGGCTATTCTATCCTGGCTTAAAAAGTCAGGTTCTTTCCCCGTAGTTTGTAATGGAATATGTCCTGCCGGGATTACCCATTTCTTTTTGCCTATCGCTTGCATCACAGATTAAAAATTTGCTTTTGTAAGTATCTGTTTATAAATATCCCTCTCGGATCCATTTTTTTTCTTATCTCTAAAAAATCATTCCATCTCGGATAACACTGGCTGATTTCCTCGCTTTCTAAATTATGCTTTTTACCCCAGTGAGGTCGTCCATCAAAGCTTCTGAAAACGGCTTCAATCGTTCTGAAATATTCTTCAAAAGGAGCGCCGGCATTTTGATGTAAAGAAATAGTAGCTGTATCTCGTCCGAAGCAAGGACTAAGATAAAAATCATCTGCTTTTATCGTTCTGTAAAGAACTCGCCAGGCAACGATTTTTCTGAACTTAGCCTTGATTATTTTTCGTATTTCTTTGAAGCATTCCGGACCAGCTTCGAGGGGAAGTGCATATTCTATTTCATCAAATCTTAAATCTCGTTGCTTAGGAAGAACATCAATAGCCCAACCTGATTTCTCTTCTACACATTTTGCATAGGCCAGCTTTTGTAATCCCTTGCCCGGCTCATTAAGAATACGTAATTTCGCCAGATCATTACGTGGATACCAGTAAAAATCAAAATTACGATTTTCATTGATGAGCTCTACAAGATGTTCAAGACAATCCTCAATATGCGTACACCATTCTTTTCTTATGAGTTGGAAAGCAGGTAAAAGCTTGAGTTTCATTTGGGTGATGATCCCAAATGTGCCCAGAGATACGCGCAATGCATCAAAGAGCTCTTTCCCGTGCTGATCTTCAGTAAATTCTTTTATTTGCCCATCAGAACAAATCATCCTACAACCAACCAACATTGAAGAAAGGTTCTTCAATGTTATTCCTGAGCCATGAGTTCCGGTACTGATTGCGCCAGCAATATATTGAATGTCTACATCACCGGTATTATGAAATGATAAGCCATGGTCAAGTAATCTGCTTCCCCCCTCTTTTACAGTCAGCCCGGCTCCTATCCATGCAGTTGAATTTTCCTTATCTATATTATCAACTGATCTAAAATGTTTAAGAGAAAGAAGATTTTCATCTGTAGCCACTAGAGGAGAGGAGGAATGTCCTGCTCCCAGCACCCTGATTTTTTGGTTATTTTTTAAAATAGTCTCAACAACTTCCAATAACTCCTGTTCACTGGCAGGCTCAATAATTTTGCCTGGATTAAATTTTAGACTTCCCGACCAGTTTGACCATGTATTCATGTAATCTTAAATATTAGCCCGACTTTTTTATAAGATTGGGTTAAAAGTTAATAATGATGGAAATCATAAGCTTTTGAGTTCAGGGATAACTTTTTCAGCAAACACTTCTAAGAACTGCTCCTGTTTTTTATTCACATTATGAAGAATCAGATCAGAAAACCCCATATTTCTATATCTTATGAGCCATTCAATATGTTGATCTGGCTCATCTGAGACATTTACCATCTTTTTTAATTCTTCAGGCTTAACATGCTGGGCCGCTTGTTCAAATTGTTGAGGATTTCGGAGCTGAGACTGCAAATCACTAGCAAAAATGTTTGTTCTCCATTGTTGGTGCGCCCCTTGCAAAGCATCATCAAATTTTTTGTCATACGACAGCTGTACTTTTAGCTTGATGGGTTTATTTTCTCCTCCATTTTCTTTCCATGCATCTACTATTTCTTTCAGTCTTTCCTCTGGTTGAGAAATAGTAATTAAGCTATCAGCCCATGAGGCCATCCATTTTGCGGTCTCGGGTGTTAAGGCAGCACCTGTTACCGGCATTTTTGATTTTGGAGTGGTATATAAGGTAGCTTCCACTACCTTTATGGGTTCTTTAGTTGTGACTGTTTCACTCCTCCATAATGCTCTCATAATATCCACAGAAGCTTTTAATCGCTCATTTCTTTCAGGTTTGGTTGGCCAGTACTCACCTAAAATAGATTCGTTAAGTGCCTGACCACTTCCTACTGCAATCCAGAATCGTTGTGGGAACATTTCATCCAAGGTGGCTGCGGCCTGAGCAATTATTGCCGGATGGTAGCGGAAGAATGGACAAGTAACTATTCCAAAATTAAGATCCGTCTGGCTTAAAGCTGCTCCCAGCCATGACCAGGCATAACCACTGTGACCCTGATCAAAATTCCATGGAGAAAAATGATCTGAAGACAACCCAAATGAAAAACCAGCCTCAGCGGCTTTTTTGGCTAATTTAAGTAATTCTCCAGGTGAAAATTGTTCATGGGATATGTGATAGCCAAGGTTTAGCATATTATTTGCATTAAACGAGTATTAGTTTTTTCTTGGAAATATCTGTATCTATCTAAAACTATATGAGTTTAGATTGAATTCACTCAAGCTTATTTCATCCCCATACTGCTCATCCTCAAATATTGGAATTATCCTAAAGGGGATAATATCTGTTGTAAAGCTGGTTTTTACCTTATCTGAGGGCAAATTATAGACTACCACAAGTAAGGTAAGGCTTCTTTATATATGAAAAACCATGCTGTAACCTTTTCGCTATCAGATTGCATTACATCTGAATTTCTCTCGCTGATAATAGAATTTTGCTTTCTGATCTTTATTAGATGGCAGAAAAAATTTAGAAAAGAATCGGGATGATTTTGCTGATCAAGAACATTTACTTTTCTATAACTGAGTCCTCCCTCAGAAATAACAGGGCGGTAAATTTTTCATAGGAACAGGTTGAAAAGCTTGCATTGGCTTCATCAGACCATTGCATAGGGGTTCTTACGCTATTTCCAAGGAAAAATAAACGCTCTGTTTCCCCGTTTAATAACAACCGAATGTAGGGGAAACGGTTTGATCGCCAACTGAACGGAAAGTCATCCGAAATTGGCAAAACAACTGTCTGCGCCATGCGCAGCCCACCGCACGAAGGACAGAATGCCCGTCGATTTCAGGAAAAGGCGGTCAGTTTTTCATGGGTGCAGTCAGTACATCGCGGGCGCAAAAACCATGAGGGTAAATTTTGACCTAAGAGATTGAGTGTATTGAACCTGAATTACTCAGTTAATCGTTGACTCTTGTTGTTAACATTATCAATATTCTAACTTTTACAACAATTTCTATTCTTATCTTTTGGGTGTTACCGCTCTAGAGCGGATTGCATGATTTTACGGGCACATGACTGTGTTGCAGCACCTTGAAATAGAATGACTATTCCGCATCGTTGTGCCTTGACCTGTACCCCTAAAACTGCACACTCTACCTCGCCCAATTGTAGAACACAGGTTGAAAGATTTAATATCAGTTCCGTCTGAATTGGAGGTAGTCAAGCCTGTTCAACTTTCGGCAAGCCTGTTGTGAACAGATTATAAATTAAGCAAGTTGGTGAACCGCTAGCGAACACATGACCAGAATCCAATTATATTGACAATGAATGTCTATTGGTCGACACTTTAAAGCACCGATGTACAAAATGTTGTAGTGCCAATTGCTTTTTACATCGGTAAAGCAGCAAACACAGATAAGTATTACTTCCCCGATTCACAAATATCGAAAGGAAAAGGGAAATTATGGTCTGGCTTTTGCTATTACACATTGTTGCCGTGTTATGTTGGTGCGCGTCATTGCTGTATCTGCCCGCATTAATAGTCAGTTCGGCATCTCAACAATCTACCAGCGTTCAGCAGCGCCTTATGGACGTAGTGGTTATAATCTACAAGTTATTCACGACACCCGCTGCGTTGATTGCGATTATCTCTGGCACAACCATCTTTTTGCTAGAGGAAATAGCAGATTCCTGGCTGATACTTAAGCTTACGCTGGTCTTTTTCTTGGTTTTGTGCCATGCCTTCAGCGGTTGGATTATTTTGCATAATCAGCAGGCATCCTACAAAAAAGTAATTCTATCTTGCCTATTTCTAGGCATAGGGATCGTGACACTGATATTAGCTATTATCTGGGTTGTGCTGACTAAACCTTTTTAGGAGTTGATCATGCGATATCTGGAGCTATTTATAGGGGATAACAAATCAGGATTTAATATTAACGCCAACGGCGTGGTGGTAAACCATTTGTCCTCCCAGAAGGCTGGTGATGGTTATCAGCACAGCTGTCAGCAACGAGATATGCAAACCCCAAGGGTCGAAGCTGCTTTCACTGCTATAACGCAGCAACCAGTTGAACGAAGCGAGTGCCAGCGTCATGATGGCCAGCAATGCATGAATCCAGGCAATAAGCAGGGAACGAATACGCGGTACAAATATCAGGTCAATCAAGCCGGCAATTCCTGCCAGCCAGCCACCCAAACTGCCCAAGCCAGCCAGCCACAGGCCTACACGTATCCAGAAAGGGTCATCTGTGTACAGATAAACCAAATCGGCACCTACCAATCCAAGCAAGAAGGCAACAGGAAAATGAATCAGCATGGGATGAATTGGGTGTCCACCAATAGACATACGGCTGATAATCGGTTGTTGTGCCATGGCTATGCTCCTCGTCAAAAGTTAAGAATAAAAACGTTAACGATTAATCATAGTTTAGTGCTGTTAGAGGCGATTATCATTCTTTTTTTTCTAGTTGGCTGTAGCGGTCCCCAATCTGCCTTGAATCCTGCCGGACCCTCAGCGCATGCTATAGCCAATTTATGGTGGGGAATGCTAGGCTTTTTTGCACTAGTACTGCTGACTATAGTGGCATTATGGTTGTATGCCATGTGGCGTAAGCCAATATCAATGACTAAGGCACAAGCGCGCAAAATGTCCAGTTGGTGGATTATCGGTGGAGGGGTGGCGCTGCCCATTATTAGCATAATTACGCTATTGAGTTTTAGCATTCCGATGGGCTTTCGCATGTTACCGTTGCCGCTGGAGGAACAAACACCGTTACGCATAGAGGTGACTGCACGCCAATGGTTGTGGCAGATTCGTTATGCTGATACGCGCGTGATAACAATGAATGAGCTGCATTTGCCAGCTGGCATGCCGATTGATGTACACGTGAACAGCGCTGATGTAATTCATTCCTTCTGGGTGCCAAGATTGAGTGGCAAGATTGATGTTATTCCAGGGCGGACAAATATTTTGAGACTTCAAGCCGATGCGCCGGGGCGTTTTCGTGGACAATGCTCGGAATTTTGCGGTCGTGGTCATGCTCACATGATATTGTCAGTTGTGGTGCATACGCCCGAAGAATTTGAAGCCTGGCTGGAGGAAAAGAGCTATGAATGAGACAATTAGAAAAGATCCGGCTGCTCTTCATGACGATTTTATGAAGGTGTGGGGCAATCCGCATGGCTGGCGGGCATTGACTATTGTTAATCACACGACGATCGGTATCCGCTTTATGATCACAGGCGGGGTATTCTTTCTGATTGGTGGTTTGTTAGCCATGTTAATGCGTACCCAGTTAGCATTGCCACAGCAAGAAATCATCGGTGCCGAATTGTACAATCAATTGTTTACGATGCACGGCACCATCATGATGTTTTTATTTGTAGTGCCAATGCTCGAAGGGTTGGCACTTTATTTGATTCCCAAAATGATTGGAGCGCGTGATTTATTGTTTCCTCGGCTCAGCGCTTTTGGTTATTGGTGTTATCTATTTGGCAGCATTATTCTGCTATCGAGTTTGTTACTGGGAATCGCTCCTAATGCCGGTTGGTTCGCTTATACACCCTTAAGTAATGCCGTTTACTCACCTGGACCCAATATCGACTTTTGGTTGCTCGGCATCACTTTTGTTGAAATTTCGGCAGTGTCAGCCGGTGTCGAGTTGGTCGTATCAATTCTGCGTAGCCGTAGTCCCGGCATGAGTTTGCTGCAAATGCCGCTGTTTTGCTGGTACATTCTAATCATGGCATTTATGATTGTATTTGGTTTTCCTCCACTGATTCTTGGCAGTATCCTGCTGGAACTGGAACGTGCGGCAGGTATGCCCTTTTTTGATATCGCACGCGGGGGAGACCCCATCCTTTGGCAGCATCTATTCTGGCTATTCGGTCACCCAGAAGTTTATATTATCTTTCTTCCAGCCGCTGGAATTGTCTCCACGTTATTGCCAGTGTTTGCGGGTCGGCCTATCGTAGCTTATCGATGGGTTGTGCTGGCGGTTATCTCGACCGGTTTTCTCAGTTTCGGCCTATGGGTCCATCATATGTTTGCCATTGGGATTCCAAAACTGGCACAGGCTTTTTTCTCGGTGGCCAGCATGTTGATCGCGATCCCCACTGGGATTCAGTTTTTTGCCTGGTTAGCGACACTATGGACCGGGCGACCAGTTTATCATATTCCTATGCTCTGGCTGACTGGCTTTTTAGTTATTTTCGTGGCAGGGGGATTGACGGGTGTCATGTTAGCAGTGGTGCCATTCAATTGGCAGGTACATGACACGCATTTTGTTGTTGCTCATTTGCATTATGTGATAGTCGGCGGCGTGCTTTTTCCCTTGATAGCTGGTTTGTATTATTGGTTGCCCCATTTTTCGGGAAACATGCCATCTGATAAGTTGGCGCGCTGGGGTTTCTGGCTAACGTTTATCGGTTTCAACACGACGTTTTTAGTAATGCATTTAACCGGTTTGCTTGGTATGCCGCGACGTAATTACACCTATGATGCTAATCTAGGCTGGGATTTGCCAAATAGTATATCGTCAATGGGAGGATTTATATTTGCCATGGGGATCGCGATGATTCTGCTCGATATCCTATTGCATTTCCGTATGGGTCGCCAGGCTGGGTCAAACCCATGGCATGCTGATACATTGGAATGGGCAACCAGTACCCCACCTCAGCCTTATAATTTTATCAGCTTGCCGGATAATCCAACGCGTCACCCAATGTGGCGCAAACCTGATTTGCAAACGTCGATTGCAGAAGGTTGTCACACACTTTCCGAGATCGATCATGGACGACGTGAGACCTGGGGGTCGGATCCCATCACTGGCAAAATACGTGAAATTATCCATTTGCCCGGGAACTCCTGGTTGCCTTTTTTTACGGCTTTGGTTTTGGCAGTATTGTGCATTAGTCTTTTGCTTCGAACTTATGATTTAGCTTTGGCCGCAGTAGGGATTAGCTCGATATTATTGCTGCGCTGGTCCTGGATAAACGGTGCACATCCCGGCGCAGCGCCTGATGCCACTGTTGTGCCTGGTTACCCACCTTTACATTCACGTACCTTTGATAGCCCTGGTTTATGGGGCATGATCGTAACGCTGCTGGCCGATGGTGCACTGTTTTTATCCTTGTTATTCGGCTGGTTCTTTTTGATGATCATCGCACCGCATTGGCGAGCACCCGAGGTACCACCACTGCCCTGGTTGCCGTTATTAATAACTGGCGGAGTGCTGACGGGTGCTGCGATCTGGTATAAACGCCTGTTGCAAAGATTGCGTGAGGGAGAGGGGAGGCGCCTTCAAAGTCAACTATGGGGTATCGCCTTAATTGGCTTTGTGCACTGTTTTCAGTTAATTGGAATTTGGACAAATTCAACTTTGACAATAACACAAACTGCGCATGATGCAGTTATTACTGTCATCTTGATGTATCTTCTATTTCACAGCACACTTGCAGCCATCATGACAGTATTACAAGCAAGGCGAGTCGCTTATGGCTATGTCGGAAAAACTGTCCCGTATGAAGTTGCAGTGGTGGAACCCTGGTGGCTATATACAACAAGTGTGTTCTGGTTGGGTGTTGCTGCTATCTTACTGTTACCTATGGCTTGGGGAGGGAATTGAAATGCTTTCTCCTTATCACCCTTTACAACTGGCTTTAGGATTAACGATATGGATTACCTGGTTTGCATTGATGTACGGTGCATTAGGAATCGCGTGTGAAGTAGCGCCACCACCGATTGAACAGGGCTCGTTTACCTGGATTAATGTTGCATTATTGTTGACAACGTTAGCGATTACTGGGTTACTTTTTTATTGGGCCCATCAATGCTGGCGCGCGGCGCATGTAGTAAACAAGCCAAAGGATCCATCACGCACGTTTATCGCCAATTTAGGAGCCAGTATAAATTTGGTGGGTGCAATAGCCACACTGAGTCTGGGTTTGATGGTGTTGCTATTACCGCCATGTTTGTAATATTTGTCCTGTTAGTTGCTGTGGTCCTACCGGCCAGTTCTGTAGAGGCGCATGATGGAATTAAAGGTGTAGGGGATGCGTGGCTGCCATTTACTATCAGCATGATAATGCTTATGGTTTTCTGGTGTATGTATGGTATTGGAACGCGACGCATTCCATCTCCGATTGAGCGTTGGTTAGCATTCAACGTGGCTAGCCTGGTCGCGGTTTTGACCATGCTCATTCCGTTGGGTGGCTGGGTGGAAGAGAGCTCAGCCATGCATATGATTCAACACATGCTGATTATGGCTGTGATCATGCCGCTTTATATGCTGGCACGACCATTACCCCAATGGGTGGCAGTAGGTGGATGGCCGGTTGTCTGGTTACTTAAGCCACTACTATATTTTAGCCGCTATCCAATGCATACAGCTTTTTTGCAAGGTGTCATCATCTGGTTCTGGCATACGCCCAAATTTTATAATTTAGCATTGGCAAACCCATGGTGGCATCTGATCGAACATATTTGCCTTGTGCTAGGCGCGTGTGTATTCTGGTGGTCGGTATTAAACAGGCGCACGGCGGTCACTTTATTAGCCTTGTTGTTTACCCTCATGCACACGGGCATGCTTGGTGCTTTGCTTACTTTTGCGCAAATCCCTCTTTACAATGATTCGCGAGATTTTAACGATCAACAGCTAGCTGGTCTGATCATGTGGGTACCGGCAGGCTTACCCTATCTTATTGCAGCTATCTGGTGCAGTTTGTATTGGTTCAGAAGTACTGATGGTGCGATAAACTTCTGGAGGGATTCGTAGTCTTTGAATTCTATACGCGGATGAGAAGAATCGGCTGAGACTACATCTATTAAGTGAGCAAAAACAAACAACTGATTATCAGAAAGATTGCAAGAGCCAGGTGTTGTGCTTGTTTTTTTATTTTATCACTCCATCCATGATGCTCCTTGCTGCTAACAAAACAGGTGCATATAGCCAGCGAGAAATCGCAGAGTTATATCAACAATTGCACCCAACAATGAGCAGGATTATTATTCGCAAGAATAAGAATGCTTTATTCTGAACCTGACATTTTTTTGCGGTGCCGGCGCTAAGAAGTGACCTGAGCTTTCGCGTTAAGCAACGTCTTATGAATAAATCCTTAGTCTTTATCCGACTCGCCTCCGCGCCAGTGCTTCAGCTGCAATATAAAGGCAGCCGGCACGTGAGCTATACCGAAAGAACTGATAAAGATCAGGGCTTGTTCCAGCCCCTGACTTTCAGTGTATACGAAAGCCATTACCCAGCCGAAGGCAAGGCCTAACACGATCAGGAACCCTCTCGTTATCCACCGGGTACCGGATGAGTGGGTACTTATGCGGTGGTGAGCCCATACTGCAGCGAACAGGGCTGGAAGGCACAACAGAAACAGAAATAAAGTGTTCATAGTAGGACATATAGTTAGTGAATTTGGTCAGCAGCGCTGGTAATCATACTAAATTCGCGCACAGAACCATTTAAAAAAGGACGGACATAGTCGCAAAATAGCCATAATCCCTTTCCCATATCATCTTATTTCCAATTTTTTCTTCCCTAAATTCAAAGTTATTTACGAGACTTTACAAATTTTCCATTGCCTCACCACTGACTTCTCTATTTTTATAAATAGCGCTGAGGTCTCCAAAAGAAATGATATCGACAAGGCTTTTTTCCGGCTCATTGTCAAAAACAGGCATACAACAAACTTTATTTTCCGCCATATTTTTCAGCACGTCTTCCGCTTCCCGTTCCAAAAGAATATAAGATTTCAGGTGTTGTGCATCCGCCCGCTGTCATTTCTGCAGGAGCTTTATCTTTTGCTACGCAACGCATAACGATATTCCGATCAGTAATGAGACCGACCAATTTATTATTCTCACCAACTAGAACAGAAACGCAATCATGTTCTTCCATTAGCTTTGCGACCTTTATTAATGAGGTATCAGGTGAAACATATTGAACGTTTTTGGTGTCTTTCCTTTAATTTGTGATAGGAAAAATAAACGCCCTTTCTAATAACAACCGAATGTACTGGGGAATAGCTTGATCGTCAACTGACCAGAAAGTCATTCGACACTAGCAAAATATAGCGTAACCAGTTAAGAATGATTCAGAATATATAGAATTTGAAGAGCATCTCAACGGTTTGGTTTTGTTGTTTACGCAGTATTTTGGCGTATGCCCATTTGTGCTAGATGAGACAATGAGAATACTCTTTGAATCATTTCTAACAGGTTTTGCTATATATGTTCGATCAGCCACAAAAAGTGTTGGTTGGGTTTGGGGCTCTTTTTTGTTATTTGCGTGAAAAATGCCTAGTTAGAAAGGTCAGCTCAATCATGAAGAGAGCTAGAAAATTTGGGCTGTGATTCAGATAGGCTCGAACGGATCAACGACCTGCGCGGGTGCTCTGGGCGGCGCCCGAGAGGACAAGCCGAGATGATAAAGATTTTTGGTGATCGCAACTTTCTCCAGGATGGCGACGATAATTTTGTTTGAGCGCCACGCTTTTTGAATCCGACCTGTTTGATCAAGATGATTGAGAGAGGCGCCGCAAGGGGTATCGATTGATTCGGTTTGCGGATGATTAGGTGGTGACATGTCGAACGAGGACTGAAGCACAAACAGCGCTGATTCTTGCCACCAAAGTGTTAGAGAAGTTAGGAGTGGTGCTAAACAAAGATAAAACACGAATCGTGCATGTGCGGCATGGATTCGAGTCTCTTAGCGATAAGATCAAGAGAGGGTTACGGCCTACCAGCACACAAGATCAAGAGCCAAACCCGCCAGGGGGCGCTCTATGCCTATCCTCGACAGAAATCCATTGAACATTTTAAAGAGCAGATCAGAAAGCGAACCCATCGAAAAGCACCCGTAATAACAGGGCATCTGATTGATGAAATCAATCCGGTCATTCGAGGCTGGGGTAATGATTACAAGAAGGCTCATGCCAGAGAGTTATTCAACCAGCTTGACCGATGGATTAGGAGGCGGATCTGGTCCCACCGCTACAAACTTTGGCGTAAGGCAGGCTGGAAAGTATTACCGGAGTCCAAGTTATTCCATTTCTAAATCAAAATTGACGCGAAGGCGAGCCGCAGACAGTATAAATCATACGGCAAGGTGAAGCCGACAAAGTCAGTTTTGATTTAGAAATGGAATTACATGGTGAGCTGGGGCTTGTTAGTCATATTAAGCTAATACTTTCTTTGAACAGGCGCAATAGTGCAGCCTTGTGAAAGCTGAATGCGGGAAAACTGCACGTCCAGCTTGAGCGGCGGACGGAAGCAAGCTTTTCAGTAGGCGTCTCCTGCGACCCGACAACGAAGAAGCCTTGGAAACAAGGTTGAGCGAAGGGCTAAATAAACGAGGTAATCCCCCGGCTTTGCCGGGGGATTATTAAAGGTTTGACCGTGTGATGCGGTCACCCTGATTGTGCATTAGTATTCCGCCGAAGTACTCGGTATCCCACATAGTAGGATATATCAAAGGGAAAAGAGCGATATCGATTGCGCGGAGATTGATGGGAAAAACAAGGAATTTTACAGGTGAGAGTTTTTGGGCACGTGGTTATTTTGTATCCACGGTGGAATTAGATTAAGAGATAGTCAGAGAATATATTCGACATCAAGAGAAAGAGTATGAACACTATAACCAACTCAAGCTGGGTATATGAGGCCACCTTTAGGTGGCACCAGCTTTTTGCCCCTTTGAGGGGCTAACAAAAAGGTTCTATGTGAAATATCGTGGGTAAGTAAACCGAAGTTTTCCACATAAGAAATAAATCATATTGATGAAGTTGTTAATATTCCGATAGCCTCTGGCGCGCCGTTTGGCAAGCTGAATCTTGTTATTGATGCCTTCAAGAATGCCGTTGGTCAGACGGGATTCAACAAGGTGAATAATCCCGTTCCAATGAGAAGTGACCGTATTAGCAAAAGCCTGGAAAGCTGGAATGCCGGCTTGCTTAACCTCATTGCACCACTGCGTGAGAAAAGCGTGGGTACTGGTCTTATCCGGCATGCTCCATAGATCATTGAACAGTATTTTGAGGCGGTAGGCCTCTCCCAAGGTAGGATAGAGGCGAAGTATGTCAGTTAATTGTTGCTGTTGTGTTTCTGAGAGTGATTCGCGGTTTTTTAGAAGAGTGTATTGGTGGCCTTTAAGCGCATCGTGTTCCTTGCGTTCAGCTTTGCGCACGGCATCCATTGCTTGATTGAGCAGTTTGACGATATGGAAACGATCGAAGGTAATCTGTGCACAGGGGAAAGCATCTTTGACGCCGGCAATGAAAGCAGGCGATAAATCCATGCTGACCTGCTGAATTTGCTCTGCCTGAGCCCCTTTTGCTTGCAAATGCTCGCCAATGGCTTGAACAGCTTGTTTGCCTTTTCCTTCATTCACATAAATCACACGTTCACTTTCCATATCAACTCCCACCGTGACATAGTTGTGCCCTTTGCGCGTAGAGGTTTCATCCATACCCAGCTGGCTGATAGCAGAAGGATCATCTGCACGCAGCGCTTTGCCTACCCAATGGTTGAATATCGTCCAGATGCGTTGTGGATTGACTTGCATTAGCTCAGCAACCCGATTGACCGGCATTTCCCGTTCAATCATCGCTAAAGCCAGGGCTTCAAACAACAAGGTAAAACCACTGTTGGCGCGTGCCCACGGTACCGCTACATTAACTACCTTACCTGACGATGTGGTAATGCGGGGAACCGCGCAATGCAAATAACAAGTATGCTCAAAGAAGTTAAGGTGCTGCCATGTCCGCTCCACTGTGTCATAAACACCACAAAGATTTCCTGCCTCATCTGCAAATCGTGCCCCCTACTGCAAAACCAATCTGTAGGTGTAACTCTTTTCGCTTTGATTCAGCATGAACAAACTTTATTTCTTTAACTTCCCAAGGAGACTGAAGGCCTAAAGCCAGACTAAACAAGGTTTTATTATTCATTATTCAATAATGCCATACCCACTAAAATTCATATAGAGCCAACAAAAATAAGCCTCCGGCTTTGCCGGAGGTAATTTAACTAAGCAAAAGACAGGCCATTTTAAACATCTCTGTGGATTGGCGAGGAGTATGCTGGCGTGGGTGAGCGTTGCAACTGCGGCAATCACTCGCCCAGCGGCCACGTGAGTTTGGTGGATTCCAATCGGAAGCGTGACCGTGGGATGCAAGCTGAAACACAGGCGAAGGATAAATAGAAGGTGCTGAATGAAAATTTGATGGAAGCGTCCTTAATCGGGACAACCTGCTAAAAATAAGGCAAGGTTGAAACGGTGGGGAATATGGGTTCCATCGGATTTTGTGACAATTTAAGCCACTGGGTTCAACCGCCGGATATGAAATACGGAGTATCAGCGGAGCTAAAACCGCACGTCCGGTGGTGTGGGAGAGGTAACAGATACAATCCGTTGCCCCGACCCGATCAGAGTAATGCGGCTTACTGCGTTGCTTCAATTCAGAGACCAGTTGCCTGCACCGGACGCAGAAAAAAGTAGTATTATCGTTTCTTCACGAATACCGTCTTCAGCAGCACCATCACGCTGCTTTCCACCTTGCCCTCGATCTCCCCCGGATCATCGGTCAGACGGATGTTCTTGACCAACGTACCTCTTTTGATCTCACCGGGGAATCTTTTGACTTTCAGATCCTTGATGACCACCACCGCATCTCCGTCCTGTAGGATGTTCCCGTTGCTGCCCTTTGTTTCCATTCTTATTCTGACTTAATAACTGTTCTTTCCCTCCGGAAAGCGGAGACAAAGATAACGGAGAGGAAGGATCAGCGCGTACACTTCGGATCACTGCTGGTCTATAAGCTCACGGATCTCTTCATTGATCCCGTGCATGATGCTTTCATAGTATTCAGGGGAGAGGCGTACTTCCAACACAGTGGTTACCGCCTGCAGTCCCTTCAGGATATCGCTGCGGTCGAATTCACGCTTCTCCGACAGCTTATTGTGAATGAAATTGATGAATGCCTCCTTGCCTCTTATGGTCTGGGGCAGTTGAGAGAGATTGAGCTGGTCATAATAGATGCCCCTGATGATCACAGGCAGGGCCTGCCCCAGGCTTACTGCATCAGCCGGCTGGAGCCGGTCGCGGAGGGCATGCAGCACCACCTGGGTGATCCTGGCTGCCTTGTCCCTGGAAAAACCCGTCAGTTCAGCCACTTCATTGATAAATGCATTGCCTTCACCGGCATACTGTTCAAAATTAAAGCCCATCGTATTCTCCTTTCTTAAAGATTATTCAGCAATTCAATGTCCTTTCCATATTTGACCAGGACAACGCGAAGATTTCTTCTCACGGTCCGGCTCACCTGATCATCAGGGGACTTAAAAAAAATCCGCTGGCCGGCTTAAAAAGACCAACTATGGCATGCCGGAAGATGGAACAGCACGTGGCACCTCTTTCACAACTGCAGCAAATGGCGGCAGGGAACAACAAAAGTACCGGTCCTGTATGGGTATAACGAAGATCAGGAATGCGGCTGACCTGTATCATCAGACAGCATACAGTACTGTAGTTCCTTTGCATCGTAAACCAACACATGCTCAACACCTCAAAAATTAGCCTGTGCAACCGGCAAGATCAAAACCGGACAGCTATTATAAAAATGAGATTCAAACCAGCTATGTTGCTTCTTCTGAGCACCGCAGTATGACAGACAGCTGCTGCGAAGCCCGATCCCAATTACCTGAAGGTGCAGGAAAGCGCAGTCGTAGTACTGATGATGATGCTGATCGGTGTATAGGAAAAATAAATACCTTTTTTAACGTGAGTTCGACATAAGAATCATCACATTACGATTGGAAGAGCTTGAGGGAGTCTGATATTAAGCGAGGGTTTCTTCTCGCGAAAAGTATAAGCCACCAGCCCGGCTATCAGATTAACAAAGAAGTTAAATGGGCTACGATGACGGGAATGCTCGATTTGCGAGATGGCTCTCAATGATCATTGACGGTCTCAATGATCGAGCGTTTACGTAACAGCAGTTTGTCAAACAGCGGCAACAGCTTGTTTTTCATGTTCTTGCGTACCTTGGTGACGAGCTGCACACCTTGCTCCCGGAGTTGCTCAAAGAGCGGTTGCGAGAGTTAGCCCCGGTCACCAAAGAGCTTTCCAAATAAGGAGCGCGTCAACTCTGGTACCGGGTCACGGTCATCGACATTGCCCGCCGTGATTTTTACTGCCAGCAATTCCCCCTGGTCATTGATGACTAAGTGCAACTTGAACCCATAAAATCAATCCACACTAGTTTTTCCCCGAGCGGCAAACTCTGCCATGACTTTATGCGACCCAATGCGGCGATTGTGGCACACACTGATCTTGGTCGAATCAATGAAGCTGATCCCACTGCATTGCCCAAAGCGGCTGGCCAGAAAACAACACAAGGGCGCCAGGCTACCTTAAAGCCAACTCCACAAAGCGGTTGTAGCTCACCAACCCTGGAAAATAACCCCACTGATACCTCAACATGTAATTCAGGTAATAGGGCTTAAACGTCCGATAACCGGACAGATGAAATCCCACCATGATGGTCATGACTTCACTTAGACACAGCTCTCCTCGCCGGATGCCGAAAAACGCTGCAACAATTGCCGGCTGTTCAAAGCGCCCGCGGAGGGCGGCGAGTGCGGAACGTGCCAGCAGGTCCTTCCCGGCCCGATTCATTCGAAAGAATACTGCATCGCTTGGGCGTCGCCACGAGCTGATCACCCGTTCGTCGCTTTCCTGGTCGTCGTTCGCCCCCGGTTGATGGCGTAGTCCAGCCCGCCGACACGAAACCACCGGTAGTCGAGCGCTTCGAGGGCCATCCGGTGGATGCCGTCCTCGCCGGACTCGTGCTCCTCCTCGACAAGTAGATTCGACAGGCGCTCACCTCTCTCTACACCCGGCTCGAGCGTGATTTCGTGCGGGACCTTGTCGAAGTTGTGCACGACGATCACCGAATTGCCGCGCCAGTCGTATCGCAGGGCCAGCACATGAGGCGACCCGGTATCGAGGATCGTGCACTTTCCCCATCCGATCTCGGGACATTCCTTGCGGAGCCGGATCATCTTTGCGGTCCAGTTCAGCAGCGAGTTCGGATCGCGCCTGTGCGCTGCCACGTTGACGTGCTCGTAGCTCCAAACTCCCTCGCTGATGACCGGATGGACGAGATCGTCAGCGGTGGAGAACCCGGCGTTCAGCGTGTTCACCCATTGCATGGGCGTGCGCACAGCGTCTCGGTCTTCGAGATCGAGGTTGTCGCCCATTCCCAGTTCGTCGCCGTACCGGATCACTGGCGTGCCGGGCAGCGAAAACATGGCGCTGTAGGCCAACTCCTCGTGCCGCCGGTCGCCGAGCATTGGAGCCAGACGCCGCCGGATCCCGCGGCCGAATAGCTGCATGTGCTCCTCCGGCCCGAACTGCTCAAACACGCGCGCGCGCTGCTCATCCGTCAGCCTGGCGAGATCGAGCTCGTCGTGGTTGCGCAGGAAGTGCGCCCACTGGCCGGTCTCCGGTACGTCGGACGTCGCATCGATCGCCTCGGCCAGCGGCCCCACGTCGCCGCTGGCGAGCGCATAGAACAGGTGCTGATTGACGTAGAAGTTGAACATCATGTGGATGCGGTCCCCCTTCTCGTCGCCGAAGTACCTCCGGTTCTCCTCAGGCAGCACGTTGGCCTCTCCCAGCATGATGGCATCCCCGCTGCGCCACTGCAAGAAAGTCCGGAATTCGGTGAGGTAGTCGTACCTCTGCTCCTTCTTTCGCTTGCCGGGTTCGACACTCTCAATCACGAACGGCAGCGCATCGACGCGAAACCCTTTCACGCCGAGCTGCAGCCAGAATCCGATGATGCGACGGATCTCCTGGCGCACGGACGGATTGACCATGTTGAGATCAGGTTGAAATTTGAAGAAGCGGTGGAAGTAATATGCCTTCGCCTTCTTGTCGTAGGTCCAGGTAGCTTCCTGCTGGCCGGGAAATACCATTCCCTCGTTCCAGTCCTCCGGCCGCTTTTCCGACCAGACGTACCAGTCGCGCTTGGATGATTTCGGATCGCGCGCCTTCTGAAACCACGGGTGTTCGTCTGAGGTGTGGTTGACGACGAGGTCGATCAGCACCTTGATGCCGCGCTTCTCCGCCTGGTGCATGAATTCAACGAAATCGCCCCCGGAGCCGTGGCGGGGATCGACGCCGAAGTAATCGGTGATGTCATACCCGTTGTCTCGATTCGGTGTCGGCTGGAAGGGGGCGAGCCAGACGGCATCGACGCCAAGAAACTGCAGATAATCCAGTCGCTGGATCAATCCGTTGAAGTCGCCGACGCCGTCCCCATCGAGGTCCATGAACGTCTCGAGATCGAGACTGTAGATCACCGCATTCTTATACCAGAGGTCTTCGATCATGTCACGCGGGTCGTATATAGGAAAAAAATAAATGCCCTTTTTAATAACAACTGAATGTACCGAGAAATGGTTTGATCGTCAACGTCAACTGTACGCAAAGTTATCCAAAATTGGCAAAATTTGTGTTCGATCAGCCACAAAAAGTGTTGGTTTAGGTCCTTTTTCGCTATTTGCGTGAAAGACGCCCAGGGGGAAGGTCAGCTCAATCATGAAGAGAGCTGAAAAAGCCGGGCTGCGATTCAGATAGGCTCGAACGGATCAAAAACTTGCGCGGGTAGCCAGTGCTCTGGGTAGCGCCCGAGAGAGCAAGCCGAGGTGATCAAGAATGTTAGTGATCGCAGCTTTCTTCAGCATGGCGGCGATGATTTTCAGGGCTCCACCGCAATGCGGACAATGCTCGATGTCGATATTGAACACTCGCTTGAGCAAACGCGCCCAACTGATGCGCACAGAAGCCATGGGTGGCACATTGTCATTCCTATCGGATGGGTTATTTTTGTTTTTCTTGCTGCCAGGGGTGATCTCGGAACGAAGCTTGGCATTCGGCGCAAGTACGCCATGGAACCGAATGAGGTTGAGCCTTGGCCGGGGAACCAGCGCAGCCAGCCGTTGCAATGACAAACCTGCTTCCGGCAGGTTTACACGGCCGAAGGTCGCCCGGAGGGTGGTGCAAGGCAAGGAACTGCGCGCCATCCAGTCCAGCGGCGACATCACGATAGAGGTCCTGCCATTCCCGCACTGCACCGCTTAAATCTGGCGCATGTGCATTTACTCGTGCGCAAAGCAAGCTATGCCGATAAAGTCATTAAAGGCTTAGCCAAAGGCGATATCTGGAATGTGTGGTTGGATTTGGTGTTGTCAATGGCAAGGACGGAAGCGTTGAGCTTGCGCTCGTAGAGAATGGTGTTGGGGTAACGCCGGCTTATTTGCTTTGAAAGAATTACCGAGCGGGAAAGAAGCGTTTAAATACCCAGTGTGATGGCAAATACACCAGGAACACAAATGCAAACAGAAGCAGCACCAAATACCAAAAAGGTGGTATCCAATCTTGCTGCTGCGCCGGACCATATACCCAATTGATATTTTCCGAAGGATCTGTCACTAAATAAGTAACCGGCACCACAATCACCGCGAGAGCAATCTGCGCTGGCAATGCACGAGGGTCATAACCGTAGCGCGAAAGCATCAACAGCAATACAGGTGGTAGAAGCAAGTGAAAAGTGCCGGAAAGGATGCGAATGTGCCAGTCTGTCTCCGAGCTGAACATATAAGCAGCAACCTGAGTTAAGTTACCGCCTGCAATAAAATCCATTATCCACATGAGTTCAAGCAGCAATACCCCGACCGCCATAGTACTTGCGAGAAACCGACTCTCCAACCACAGTGCTGGTACCATTACGATCAACGCTATATCAGAAAACCATAAGAAATTAGCAGGTCCCAGATCATGCCAGTATACAGGCACGATAATGAGAACCATCAGACTGTAAGTCCACTTGAGCCACAGGGGGATGCGTGTTCTATTCATTAAATAACTCACAAGAAGATGAAAATATAAAAAAGCAAAAGCCACAGTATATGGCTGTGTTAAGCGTTGTATTTTCCATGAAATAGAAATATTTTCCCAGGTTAGTGTGTATAGGGAAAATAAACACTTTTTTAATAACAACCGAATGTAGCGGGGAAACAGTTTGATCGTCAAATGAACGGAAAGTCATCCGGAATTGGCAAAATTTGTGTTCGATCAGTCACAAAAAGTGTTGGTTTGGGTCCTTTTTCGCTATTTGCATGAAAGACATCCAGGGGTAAGGTCAGCTCAAATTTAACTGCCAGAAGGGGGAAATAAAAGGGAAGTAGGTAGCGGTGGGATAGGCTATCAGCTCATGTACACTGAAAAAAACCTCATTGAACTATTTATGGTCTACCGCTTCAGCATAGGCGCATTTTGCTACCCATTTAATGGCTTGAAAGATCTGCTCGCCAAGGCATCTCCAGCTCGTTCGGGGGATGGTTTGGCAGGGGGTGCTGCTGAGACTTATGCCGAGCGAGTGGCCGCACGGATGTGTTTAGCGAAAGTACCCTTAACACGCTTTCTGGAGGAATTGCTGATTCCTTATGAAGAGGATGAAGTGACGCGCTTAATCATTGATACGCATGATAAGCAGGCGTTTAGCAAGATCAGCCATCTGACGGTAGGTGATTTTCGCGACTGGCTGCTGGCAGACAGTACTGATTCAGTCATTTTAAAGCGTGTGGCCGGCAAGCCTTACCCCGGAAATGGCTGCTGCTGTGTGAAAGCTGATGCGCAATCAGGATTTGATTTTAGTAGCCAGGAAATGCGAGTTGATTACTGCCTTCCGCGACACGATTGGTTTGCCTGGCCGCCTTTCTGTCCGCTTGCAGCCTAACCATCCCACCGATTATCCGCGTGGTATTGCTGCTTCCATTTTCGATGGCTTGTTATACGGTTCGGGTGATGCCGTCATTGGCATTAATCCGGCATCAGACAGTTTGTCGGCTATGAGGGATCTGTACTATTGGTAGACGAGATCATTCAACGCTACCACATTCCCACACAATCCTGCATTCTTACCCATGTTACCAATCAGATTCAGTTAATTGAAAAAAATATACCGGTCGATCTGGTCTTTCAGTCGATTGCAGGGACTGAAAAAGCGAACAACATTTTGGCATCGATCTCGCACTCCTTCGTGAAGCCAGGGCGGCCGTGCGCTCTCTTAATCGCGGCACTGTCGGCAACAATGTCATGTATTTTGAGACAGGGCAGGGATCAGCACTATCAGCCGATGCCAATTTCGGCATAGATCAGCAGACCTGTGAAGCACGAGCCTATGCGGTTGCGCGTCATTTCTCTCCCTTGCTGACCAATACTGTCGTTGGCTTTATCGGTCCGGAATATTTGTATCATGGAAAGCAACTCATTCGTGCGGGACTGGCAGGCCATTTTGTGGAAAATTGCTGGGCGTGCCGCTGGGCTGTGATTTTGCTACACAAATCACGCCGAAATTGATCAGGATGATGTGGATACCTTAATGACTTTACTTGCTGCTGCGGGTGTCACGTTTATCATGGGCATTCCCAGTGCGGATGACATCATGCTTAATTATCAGTTTACCTCTTCCATGATGCGCTTTATTTACGAAAGGTGTTGGGGTTGGGTGTGGCTCCAGAGTTCGAACAGTGGTTGAAGCGTGTGAACATCATGAATGATCAAGGTGAGATCCAGCCGGTGGAACCGGTGCATCCTCTATTACAAGGTATGCCCGAGTATTTTTTGACTTTTAACCCACCCAGTGAGCAAGCCTGATAAACCCATCCTGAACCAAGATCCCTGGCAACAGTTGAAGAGGTTCACCCCCGCGCGCATTGCCTTGAGAAGGGCTGGCAGCAGTCTGCCAACTAAGGCGCTACTGGATTTTACCTTAGCGCATGCCATAGCGAGGGACTCGGTCCATCTTGCTTTGAATGTGACAGCTCTTGCTCGGGAATTGAAAGAGCAGGGGTTTTCTATCCAGTGGGTACATAGCCAAGCACCTGATCGCATGAGTTATCTATTACGTCCAGATTATGGACGGCAGCTCAATCAGCAAAGTAGACGGCAGTTACAGGCTATCCAATCTGTCATTCCATCTGGTGCAGTCAATTTGGTCATAGTCGTTGGCGATGGATTATCCTCATTGGCAGTTGAGCGCCATGCCAAGCCATTACTTATCGAAATAAAAAAGAATATTCCTGAGCAATGGAAATTAGGCCCCGTCGTGATTTCCTCACAAGCACGTGTCGCTTTGGCTGATGAAATTGGTGAGTGGCTGGCAGCCGATATCGTTGTCATGCTGATTGGGGAATGCCCAGGATTGAGATCGCCTGACAGCTTGAGCATTTATATGACCTATGCACCCAAGGTCGGTTGTAATGATGCAGACCGGAACTGTATTTCTAATATTTGCTCCGATGGGTTATCTTATGAGACTGCCGCAAAGAAACTATTCTGGCTGGCAAGAGAGGCGATACGTCGAAAGTTGTCGGGCGTAGCGCTAAAGGATGAAAGCAGTTTGCAAGAAATCGCTGTTATTGAGCAGCATAGAAAACTGATTTAATTATAATAAATAAAAATTTCCGTTATCTTAAACCAGATAGTTACTGCTCACGATAAAGGTTAGAAATTTCTGGGGTTCTATAGCTACAAACCCCAGATTTCTTAAGAGGAGAGTAGATCCCCTCTCTTGATACGTTATTAACCCTCTGGAGTAATGACGTTATCCCAGGTGGGCGGTTGACCTACCAGCGTAATCGATACATCATCACCAAAGTTAACGATGAAGGTATCAGCCTCTATTTTGATATTGGTAATGTGACTGGCTATCTCTTCACGAGTTAAACCATACTCAGTGAAATCTAGCATGTCTCCTTCTTGCCCGTTATAGCTGTCAATTTTCCAGTGCCCCAGATCATGGAAAACAAAATTATCTGTTCCCTCTTCACCTTGGCAATGTTCGTTTGGACGTGCGTCAACATGTTTATGACCACCATGACCTTTACCACCATGATCATCACCGCCTTGGCCACCTGATCCGCCGTTACCACCTGATCCGCCGTGACCGCCTGATCCACCGTTACCACCTGATCCGCCGTTACCGCCTGATCCGCCATGATCACCTGATCCGCCGTTACCGCCTGATCCGCCGTTACCACCTGATCCGCCGTTACCGCCTGATCCGCCATGATCACCTGATCCGCCGTGACCGCCTGATCCACCGTTACCACCTGATCCGCCGTTACCGCCTGATCCGCCGTGATCACCTGGTTCACCGTGATCACCTGATCCACCTTGACTACCTGATCCGCCGTGATCACCCGATCCGCCTTGACCACCAGATCCACCTTGGCCACCAGATCCACCTTGACCACCAGATCCACCATGACCACCATGATCATCACCCGTAATGACATCATCCCAACTGATATGACCAGGCTGTACCCCTGCCAATGTGATATCTACATTATCACCAAAATTAATGATGAGGTTATCTGCCTCAACTCTGATATTGGTAACATGACTAGCTAGTTCATCGCGTGATAAACCATATTTGGAGAAATCCAGCTTGTCTCCTTGCGACGCATTAAAATCATTAATTTTGTAGTGTCCCGCATCTTGGAACACAAAATCATCTGCCCCTGATCCACCAACGTAAACTGCATCTGGAATGACTGCGATAGTATCATCACCACTTGTGCCACTGGTAGAAGTAAGTACTGCAGTAGTTTCAACGCTCCCCGCGCCGCTGGTAGAAGTATCTACTGTAGTAGTCTCAGCACCGCCCGTGCCGTTGGTAGAAGTATCTACTGTAGTAGTCTCAGCACCGCCCGTGCCGCTGGTGGAAGTATCTACTGTAGTAGTCTCAACACCGCCCGTGCCGCTGGTGGAAGTATCTACTGCAGTAGTATCCACGCCCTCCGTACCGCCGGTAGAAGTACTTTGTTGTTGGGAGTCACTTCCAGCCAAATTTTTAATAGCTTCAATATTTACATTGTCACCGTTTGTGCTCGTTATATTTTCACTGCTTGTAGCCATTGTTTTTCTCCGTTTATTTTAAGCTAATGTAACTAAATGATTCTTACCATCACGTTAATATTAAGAATTGCTATCGTATAGATTCTTTATATCCTCCTTTAATGCGTATAAAAGTTGTGACAACTTATAATAAGCAATATCCATGCCAAAATATATTTACCTTATTAATCAACTTATTGCATTATTACATTAGAAGAAAATTGCAAAAAATGTCGTCAATAATTAATCAATTTTCATAAAAAAATGTATTTAATGCATAACGCTTTGTTTTTAAAAGATTTACTGTGTCGCAAATTAGCGACTATTTTTATATTTAATGTTCAAATATATGTTTTTAAATGGTTAAATTTGTCGTTGATTAGGAGTTGTGATGTAAAAATGACCCTGGTACTGAGAAATCCACGCGAATGTGTAAGTAAATTCAATGTTTTATTGTAGATTTTATTTAAGAATGAGGACTCAGTCGGCAAATGCGTACTTTGAATTCAACCGACTGAACATAGTGAGTTTCATGCAGCGCTATAATCCTTAGCTCAAAGAATTCGATATCCCAAAAGTCATAAACCATTTTGTGCCCGAGGTATGCTGAATTGCGTGGAACTCAAAGCCTCTAAAATAGAGACATGAAATGGAGAGCAAAGATAGAATAATTGCCCGATACGCTATAGCCAGGAATTTCGTGAGCAGCTGGTTGAGTTTTTGAAGAAGTAGGGTAATTCAGGTTGAAGCCGCAAAACGGCTATCCTTCTCTCCCCAAGGGAGCGTTAAAGAATTGAGTTTGTGCTAATAGACAAGGCGAGTTTACTAAGCTAGGAAGCACCAGAAACCGCTGGGTGAGCTTGAATGAGAGCACTCCAGAATCAAGCGTGAGTTGGCAGAAACCAAAATGGAGCAAGATTTCATAAAAAAGTGTGCGGTCTATTTCGCGAGGGAGTTGTGATGAAATACGGTTTATGCAAGAAACTGGGTTTACGTTGTAAGCAAAAACACAAATTCAAAGTGACTACTCATTCTAATCATTGCTTACCGGCCTCCCGATATTTTGAATTGGGTATGTGCTATTTACAATTTAAAGTTCAGTTATAAATTGAATTTTAGCTCAACAGACAGGATATTAATCCCGTAGAATTTATTCCATTTCTAAATCAAAACTGACTTTGCCGGCTTCGCCTTGCCGTATTATTTATACTGTCTACGGCTCGCCTTCGCGTTATTTTTGATTTAGAAATGGAATAATAAACCATCCACTAAAGTGATATCAACAGCAACTGAAAAAATATGTTACTGTTTTTTTACTTTAATTAAAGCAGCGCAGTCGTTAATTGCTTCAGCAAGACTTTCATAAGCAAGGTCATTCCAACTTTGGGGAATTTCCAAATTGAGCGAAATTAAAGAAGTAGCTAGGGTCTGTTAACGTTTTAAGGTAAGTATTTCATAGATAGAAACAAACTCGTAAGATTGGGTTTCCTATATCCCCAACAAAACGAGTTTGCGATGCCGCGATGGATGCTCAATGATGAGTTCTGGTCGAAGCTGGAGAAGATTCTGCTTCAAGAAGCGATGGATAACAAGCGCAATCTGCGCATGACGGTAGAAGGCATACTGTATCGAATGCGGGGTGGTTGTTTGTGGTGAAACCTGCCCAAGGCGTTCGGCTGCTGGAATTCCATCTATAAAAGATTCAATGCATGGTCATTGAGCAGGAAAGGGTTCAATATTTTCAAAGCATTGGCTATTGATCCGGATTGGGAATGGAAATTTATGGATGGCAGCTATATTAAAGCGCAAAGCCAAGTGCGGGAGCGGCGAGTCAAGAACCGCAGGCTGAAGGCCAAAAGCCGTGCAGGCAATACCACAAAGATTCACTTAGCGGTTGATGGTTATGGTTTGCCAGTTGAGTTTGAAATTACCGGTGGAGAAGTCAATGACTGTTCTGCAGCACCTGATTTGATTGCCAGGCTGACTGACGCAAAAGCGATGATTGCGGACAAGGGCTATGACAGCGAATAAATACGGGAACAGATAACGAAGAAGGGGGCTCGGGCTGTGATATCGAGAAAGCCCAACTCGTTGGAGGGTAATGCAGATATAGATTGGGGTTTATATCGATACCGGCATTGGGTAGAGAATGCTTTTGCCCGGCTAAAGCAGTATCGGGCAATAGGGACACGATACGACAAACTGAAGCGAAATTATGAAAGTATGGTAGCTATGGCGTGTGGATATCTGTGGCTACCTATGTGAAATGTCAACAGACCCTAGCGTAAGAGAGAATCTTGGTGACAGACCTTACATTTGGCATTCTTTTTACTTTTTCCAATTTGCTCATGCCAAATGTATGGTCTGACTAAAGCCTGCTAAAACCGGATCTGCTGCTCTTTGAAATTGAAAATTGACCTTAACCTTAGCTTTTTCCAAAGCTAGAAACTATTTCTGAATTGGGTGTGAACTTTAATGGTATGTTTAGCCTTCTTTGTTCAAAGCATCGCATTTATCGATAAACGCTTGCCGTTCAGTTTCATTGTTTCTAAAAGCTGTCAGTGCTTTCTCCATTCCTTTTCCCGAACAATTGACTGCATTGGCTTCGGGAGGTCCTCCGTCGCAACCAATCAGCGCGATACTAAGGCCAATAATACAAACGAAGCTAAATTTAATACGCATCCAAAATTCTCCTCTATAAAATTTTACTCTGGCTTGATTACATGCCAGAGTTCTTGATTGCTTGGCGTTGGCCGACCATACGAACCTAACCCTATCATTCTACCTGAATTAGATGACGCTGTATTGCTGGCAATAATATTCACCAAAAATATAAACCATTACCTTATCTTGTCAGGTGATGTAGTCTAAGTGTTATAGCATATCGCTTTGAACAAACTTTCCCTGGCGTAATGTAAGAAATAAGACAATGCTTCGGGATCTGTCTTGCATTTGTCGATCACCAAGTGATGATCTTCTTCAGGTTCGCCAATCTGAAATAACCATACGCGAATGATTTTAAGATCGTTCGCTAAATCTTTGGATGATTTAGATCGTATTAAATCTTGGCTACTTGATACGATCTCAGTACGAGCAAATTCCTGAGCTGGTCTATCCATAATAGAGATATCATTCGATTTGAATTTAAGTGTTTGCCGTTTAGGTTTGCTCATGGTTTTATTTAAATATTATGTGATATTGATGCCAAGTTGCTAATAAAAAAAGAAAAACATGATTGCTATGAGCAAAAAACTATGAAAAGCGTTCAGACTATTTTTTAGTTGTTTCAAAAAGAAATAATAATCTTAATAAATACAATAATATAAAACTTGTGTAAGTTATTAGCAAGCTTTATGGTACTGATTATATTGATTTTTGTAATGCTATTAGCATGTGGGAATCTGGCAGCTATTTCATCGATATTGATTCATCTATTCCAGAATTTGATAGATATATTATATATCTTTGATTTATATTGATTATTTTTAGTAAAATTATTATTCAGGGTAGTTAGAGGTGCCTGAATTATTTGAGTAATCATTAATAAGAGGAATTTTATTTATTTTAAAGCGATTGATTTTCAGTATTATCTTTAACCTACCCTAAAAGTGGTTTTTGAATTTATAGAAAGTTTTTTGCATTCTTTTAAAATATTTGATTTTGCATCTCACTTAACATGACAGAGAGATTTAGGTTAAATGCTCGGCAACCGGACAGGCGAAACTTCTGATCATTGTTTGCTGTGCAGTTAGCGCAAAATAAGTGCGCTAGGGTGATGGATCAATATTGAGTAGTGATCATTTCTATGAGATACCCATCCACGAATTTCCAGCGGTTTATGAAGGTAAGTTTCCAATGCTGGAAATAAGGCAAGGTTGTTATTATCGATCCGGATATCTACTTTATTATTTAAAATCAATTGACTATACCGCTTATTTCTCTTCAATGACATGGGTGTTCCCAAGAAACGTTGCCAGCCCCGTGATTTCTGCGATATTTGCATAAGCGGTCGCGTACGATAGTCAGTTAGCGACCAAATTCCTGATTTTTGTCTTTCAGCTCGTTGCTGTGCCCTGATCATTGCATCAGCATGTCTGAGATTGGGCGGTAGTAAATTGACTACAGCCAATCCTTTTTCCACTAGCATAAGGTTAAGATGCTCTCCATTTGGCAGATAGAGATGAGCAAGCAAGCGATTATAATGATCTTGTTTTTGTCGGTCATATTCCAAGTATACTTTCCGACCTTGTAATTTTTTCTGTAACCATTCTTTAGCAGCTATGCTGCCAGGTTCTCCATCGCGATAACGGCTTTTGACTTCGGGTGCATTAACCCCCAGCAATCTCACGCGTTCTCCTCCTTTTAACATAACAGTATCGCCATCCAATACTTTAACAACTTGATGCTGGGCTCGATGTGGGGTTGGTGATAAATTTAATGGTTTAGCATCAGGAGCGGGGATATCTGAATAGGTGATACTCCCTTGCGCATCTTTGGTACGATAGATTGTGTCAGCAGCACAACCAGGTAAATACAGACCAATGAAAACAGTTAACCACCAGAATGATATTTTTATGATCGGTTTCATCTATTGCATGGCTTTACAATGAAGTTTAGGCAGTGCCTTTCTATTTGAGTGGTTATATAATTTTATTATTTAATCCCATTTCCAAATCAAAACTGACTTTGTTGGCTTCACCTTGCCGTATTATTCATACTGTCTGCAGCTCGCCTTCGCGTCATTTTTGATTTAGAAATGGAATAAGCACCTGAAGCCTTTGTTGAAGAGAGGAATTGGCTGTAGCAATTGATAAAATGATTGATACAGCTTCTGAGCCAATTTCAAATATCGTTGCAGCAATTATTTTTTAATAATGTAATGATATAGAACTTAATTGGCTATTGATTCTAGTCTGGCTAGCTTTATTTCTTATTCCATTTCTAGATCAAAACTGACTTTGTCGACTTCACTTTGCCGTATTATTGATACTGTCTGCGGCTCGCCTTCGCGTCATTTTTGATTTAGAAATGGAATTACAATCTTTACTGGAGCTTTGGTAATTTTTGCATTTTGAACATATCATTGATTTTTTGTGTGGAAAGCATAAAAATAGCATTGAGTTACTGATTTTTTATAAATAATTAAAAGATAAAATCATATCCATGAGCAATATGGATTAAAATCCAGCATTCTGCTTAAAATATATCAATCCATAGTTAGTCCTAAGTAATGTCTGCCCCACTGATCGAAATCAAAGATCTTGCCTTTTCATATAATACTCGTCCCATTCTGAGAAGTGTCAATATGACTATGCCTCGAGGCAAGGTCATTGCTATTATGGGGGGAAGTGGTTCAGGTAAGACTACCTTGTTGCGTTTGATTGGTGGAGAAATCAAACCAATTGCAGGTTATGTCAAAGTTGCTGATCAGGTAGTACATAAACTCAGCAGAAATGATCTTTTTAAAGTACGCAGAAAAATGGGGATGTTGTTCCAGTTTGGCGCCTTGTTTACTGATCTATCCGTGTTCGACAATGTTGCTTTTCAGATACGTGAGCATACCAATCTTCCCGAATCCATGATCCGTGATTTAGTATTGATGAAACTACATGCAGTGGGCTTGCGCGGAGCTTATCACCTGATGCCGGCAGAACTTTCAGGCGGTATGGCGCGGCGTGTTGCCTTAGCTCGCTCGATTGCGCTTGATCCCATGCTGATCATGTATGACGAACCTTTTACCGGACTGGATCCCATTTCATTAAGTGTCATTGGTAGTCTTATTCGCCGGTTAACAGATGCGTTGGGGATGACTTCAATTGTAGTGACACATGATGTGCAAGAATCCTTAAGAATTGTAGATTACGTCTATTTTCTGGCAGATGGAGTCATCGCAGCGCATGGAACTCCGCAAGAAGTAAAGGAATCGGTTGCTCCATTTGTGCATCAATTTGTGCATGGTGAAGAAGATGGGCCGGTTCCTTTTCATTATCCTGCAGAAGCTTATCAAGAGGATTTGAGGCTGGAGACTCATTTTGCCTAAGCGCATTATTACCAGTATCCAGGCTATCGGGCATCGGGTGATTGATAGCATTTGGCGTTTAGGTCGCGCAGCGCGCTTTTTTGCCCTGGTGCTCCTGAAATCAACGACAAGTTTCTTACGTTTTAGTCTCGTTATACGTGAAATTTATTTTGTCGGTGTATTATCGCTCATCATTATTCTGGTGTCAGGCCTGTTTGTTGGAATGGTATTAGGTTTGCAAGGATACGAGACACTGCAGAAGTATGGTTCTGAATCAGCAGTCGGAACGCTCGTGGCATTGTCTCTGGTGCGAGAACTGGGGCCAGTAATGGCAGCATTGTTGTTTGCAAGTCGCGCGGGTTCTGCCATCACTGCGGAGATAGGTTTGATGAAAGCGACTGAACAGTTATCTGCCATGGCGATGATGGCGGTGGACCCGGTTGCACGCGTGGTGGCACCACGCTTTTGGGCAGGGGTTATTTCCATGCCACTACTGGCAGCCCTCTTTTCTGTCTTAGGCGTATTTGGAGGCTATTTAGTAACAGTTATTTTCATTGGGGTTGATGAAGGTTCATTTTGGTCCTCCATGCAGAATGCGGTCGATTTTCGTTATGACATTGTAAATGGTGTCATCAAAAGCTGCTTTTTCGGTGTGGCAGTGACAGCGATAGCAGTTTTTGAAGGGTTTGATGCACCTCCTACAGCTGAGGGAGTTTCAGGTGCGACCACCCGAACAGTAGTGACTTCTGCGCTGGCAATTCTGGGATTGGATTTTGTTTTAACCTCTTTTATGTTTAGAGGAGTAGATTGATGCCACGAACAATAATCGATTTTTGGGTGGGATTGTTCGTAATAGCCGGTATTGGAGCATTACTGATACTCGGATTAAAAGTCGGGAATCTAACGAGTTATAATACTGGCGAAAGCTATACCCTTACAGGAAATTTTGAAAATATTGGTGGCCTTAAAATTAGAGCGCCTGTCAAAAGCTCGGGAGTAGTGGTAGGGCGTGTCACAGATATCCAGTTTAGCCTGGAAACCTACGATGCGCTGGTGACAATGGCTATCAATACTCATTATCGATTTCCTAAAGATACTTTTGCGAGCATTCTGACATCTGGGTTACTTGGGGAGCAATACATTGGCTTATCACCAGGAGGGGATGACGAGATGTTAGCGGAAGGCGATAAGATAATGAAAACCAATTCAGCTATGGTCCTGGAGGAGATGATTGGACGTTTTTTGTTCGATAAAGCTGCAGAGGATTAACATTTCTTAATGATTGATAAATTCTGATAAGGCAAATATGAAAGCACTTTTTAATAAAATTATTGTTCTGGTAACTTGTTTTTTATTGATTGTTCCGGTATCAGCCAAAGAGATACCTCCCGATCAGCTAGTGAGAAATACAGTTGATGAAGTCATCACTATTCTTAAGCAGGATGATGGTATTAAAAAGGGTCAGAAAGATCGTGTTCTGGATTTAATTGAGACCAAAATACTTCCTCATTTCAATTTCACGCGTATGACTCAACTTGCAATGGGGAAAAACTGGTCTAAGGTTGAGGCTCAGCAACGCAAAGAGCTGGTGAGTGAATTTCAGACTTTACTCGTGAGAACTTACTCCAATGCACTTACGAATTACCGTGATGAAGTGATCGAAGTTGCGCCATTGACATCTCAACCTGATGCCAAAACTACAAAGGTCAAAACACGTGTTATTCAAGGTCGTGGCAAAGAACCCGTTCCGATCGATTACAGCATGGAAAAAACCAACCAAGGTTGGAAGGTTTATGATGTGACCGTTGCTGGGGTCAGTCTGGTAACAAACTATCGAAGCACTTTTAATAGTGAAATTAAAAAAGCAGGGGTAGAGGGTCTGATTGCCTCACTTACGAAGAAGAATAAATCATTAGAAGGTCAATAAGCGATTGCATTCTCTTAGATCATTTTTGCAAAGCAATGGTAATTCAGCGTGAAGGTAAAAGAATTTGCGTGCGTGGTGCGGTAATTTTCGATAATGTAGCCGAAATGACCCGACAGGGAATCGCTCTTCTTGATGAAGATGGCTTGATAGTTGATCTGGCAGAAGTTATTGAACTTGATTCATCCGCTATCAGCATGTTATTCGAATGGTTGCGTGTAGCTCATACCAGGAATCAGCAGCTCTATTATGCCAATTTACCCGCGAATTTAGGCAGTCTTATGCAGCTATACGGCGTGACTGACTTTATTCCGTTTGATAACAATATTACGAAATAAAACTGCTCTTCCCCTATTCTATTTCATCTGATTGTCCTTTTTCTTCCAAGCTCGTTCTGCCATGGTTGCAGCAATTGAAATCCACCAGCTTTATAAGTGTTATGGCGCTTTCTCTGCTCTGGAAAATATTAATCTTTCAATCCATCCGGGTGAATTCTTTGCTTTGCTAGGCCCTAATGGTGCAGGGAAAACGACGCTCATCAGTATCCTTGCAGGATTGACGTTGGCGACGAGCGGTCACGCTAAAATTATGGGGCATGACGTTGTTTCTGATTACGTTAATGCACGCAAAAATCTTGGGGTGGTGCCCCAGGAATTGGTGTTTGATCCATTTTTTACTGTCAGAGAAGCGCTCATCATTCAATCTGGCTATTACGGTATTAGAAAGAATGATGCTTGGATTGATGAGATTTTGCATCGCCTGGATCTTACTGATAAAGCCGATACCAATATGCGTGCACTCTCTGGCGGAATGAAACGGCGTGTATTAGTAGCCCAGGCGTTAGTGCACAAACCGCCTGTCATCATTCTGGATGAACCCACTGCTGGTGTCGATGTAGAGCTAAGGCAAGCGCTATGGTTTTTTATTAATCAGCTAAACCGAGAGGGACATACGATTGTCCTGACTACCCATTATCTTGAAGAAGCAGAAGCATTATGTAATCGTGCTGCTATGCTCAAGCAGGGTAAAATTGTTGCATTAGATAGTATACGGAGCCTTATTAATGGTATTCAGGGATTCTCAATCCAACTTCGGCTTTCTTCCGAAACATTGCCGCCTATTTTGCAAGAATGGCCTAGTAGCCGTCATGAGGGTTTGCATATCTTCAAAATAAAAGATTATTTCCAGGTTGAAACAATACTTGCGCTATTGCGTTCCGAGCATATACAAGTACTAGAAATGCAATTACAGCAGCCTGATCTGGAGGAAGTATTTGTAAAAATTATGGGAGCCGAGTCTTCGGAAGTATTATGATTGGTTTTTACACATTATTTTATAAAGAGTTATTGAGATTCTGGAAAGTAAGCTTCCAGACGATATTGGCACCGGTTTTATCTAGCTTACTTTATCTGCTTATTTTTTCCCATGTACTAGAAACGCGTGTACAGGTATATCAAGGAATTTCTTATACATCGTTCTTGATTCCAGGTCTAGTGATTATGGCTATCTTGCAAAACACTTTTGCAAATTCATCTTCTAGCCTGATTCAATCCAAAATATCCGGCAATATTGTATTTATCTTGTTATCGCCTTTATCTTATCTGGAGATATTTCTGGCCTACATCGGAGCAGCGGTAGTGCGCGGCTTATTAGTAGGGTTAGGTGTATACGCTATAACGATGCTATTATATGGCGTGTCACTACAGCTGCCTTTATGGGCTTTATTGTTTGCGATTGCAGGTAGTATGTTATTAGGTGCATTGGGTATTATTGCTGGTGTTTGGTCAGAAAAATTTGATCAACTCGCTGCTTTCCAGAATTTTATTATTTTGCCATTGACCTTTTTATCAGGTGTATTTTATTCGATCCATTCGCTTCCCCCTGGATGGCAATATTTATCACATTTGAATCCTTTTTTTTATATCGTCGACGGACTTCGCTATGGTTTTCTGGGAACATCAGATATTTCCCCTTACTTTAGTTTAGGGGTTGTGATAGTGTGTTTAACAATAGTTTCCTGGTTAACAGTATGGATGTTAAAGAGCGGTTATAAAATTCGCCATTAAACCTGTATCTTGTCCTATTTTATAAGGAAACTCTGAATAAGCCTCTATACAAGCAAACTGGTAAATTGCGGTGTTGTATGTATTTGAAAGATTATCTATAAATTTATCTGATATGACTTATTTTTGTACATTACTGGCTTTGTTTCTTATCTTGTTAAGTTAATTTATTAATCCCATTTCCAAATCAAACTTGGCACGAAAGTATGCCGCAGATAGTATCAATAAGACGGCGAGGAAAAGCCGATAAAGCAGCCTGGATTTTGAAATAGGATAAGCGTTGTCCTGGTTTATTCTCAGTACAGCAACATGAGATTTATTTATCTAAAGGATCGAAAATGATTACCTCAGATTATATTAAACAATGTATTGAAACATCTTTACCATGTGAATGGATTCAGGTAGAAGGGGAAGATGGGCGTCATTTTAGTGCCATTATCGTTAGTGAACAATTCAAAGGAAAAAGCATGGTTCAGCAACATCAACTGGTTTATCGGGCCTTACGGGATAAAATGAAAGAAGAGATCCATGCGTTATCAATGAAAACACTTACGCCTGAACAGTGGGAAGAATATAAGCAAGCTGAGCAGCAAGCTTAGAGCTTGTAGAGATGGGTATAAAGAGAGAAAGCTATTCTCTGGGATATAGTAGGAAAAGGCATACCGCTATGGTAGCTACCATAGCGGTATATTTTTTAACCTATCCTCATTCAAGCTCGTTAAATGATTGTGGCTGAGCAATACCAAATCCCTGAGCAAAATCAACTCCTCTGTCATGTAACTTCTCAACACTCTTAAGTGATTCAACAGATTCTGAGATGGTTTGAATTTTCATGAGGTGGGCTATACGGTTAATTTCTCTTATTCCACTTGCAAATCAAAAATGACATGAAGGTGAGCCGCAGACAGTATCAATAATACGGCAAGGTGAAGCCGACAAAGTCAGTTTTAATTTAGAAATGGAATAAGACTTGATTGCATTAAATTTAGAAAACGCTTAGGTTTTTATTCTTATAGCTACTATAAAAATTAAAAATTGTGTATGAGAAATTAAAGCTACTTATTTTAGTTTAATCAATTTTGCCCATAACTTGATAAGGATTTAGCTCTTGCCCAGAACTTCCATAAATTATTGTGTGTCATTATAAAATTTTTTATGCCACTTTCATTTAAAACGGTAATCGTCAATTGAGAAATTGTTCGTTTTTTCATTGCTTCGAACAAGGGTATAAACCAGTCATTTTCTAGCAAACTTAAATATTCACGCCACTCATATATATTCCTATATTGGGTTTTTCCCCATAGAGAATCAAGTACGATTAAATGATTACCTGATGAGGCTTGGTGCTGCCATTCTTTTGCATCAGGAGGAAGTGGATAACAGTTTGTGCCGCTTGCAACCGCCAGGGCATGAGTAAAAGTATGATCACACCATATCTGGTTAAAAGTTGAGTGTATATTCTGTGGCATCATTCCTCCTCCCCAGAACCAAATGCTATTGATCGCCAATTCGCCTCGCTCTTCTCTTTCCTGGTTAAGCGGATGATTATGTAGCAGCATTTGTATTTCATTAAAAATGTTGTGCCATGCTGGGCTCTCTTCTCCCAGAGGAAGCAAATTATTGATATTTTTGCCAATCATTTCGCTAAGCAGTCGAGTTTGCAAGGAAGGGATTTTGGCAATACGGACATACCAGCGATCAGCGTGAAGTGGTAAAAATACGATCCCACTTTTACTATAATGCTGATTGAGCGTATCGGTAAATTGGATCGATTCCTTTAAGGAAATTGAGAAAACTTGACTGTCAGCTAGCAGCATATGATTGTGCTGAATACGCAGGTGAACTGGATCAGCGCGAAGCCAATACCCATTCTGATCAAATCCTTTGTTTATCCCGTCAAGTTGTAACATAATGGGTGCAACTGGCCAATCTTGCTGTTTCGACACACCGAAAGCCCGACATAGCCATTCTTCTATTCCTTGAGACTGACTCTCGGTATAACGGCTTTTAGCCAGGATGGCTTCTAAAGCAGACAAAGATAAGTCACTATAAACTTCAGGCCTGCCAGCTTCAGGCCAAAATAATCCTGGAATTAGAAGATGTATATGCATAAATTAATAAAAAATGTAGGTAAAAATTATTGCGAATAAAAAATTTCAGTAAGAGGGTGAAGTCATTATAAAGCTTCCCATGCTTTATTTTATTTTTGGAATCAATTTGTTACTTCTCGAAACAACAGCAAATTGATAGTAGAATGTTTAAAGCATTCAATCCATCCTAAATTATTTGTGATGGAGCTTTTTATTTTTTTTACAACTTGTTCAGGTTGTATTCATTTTTTAAATTTATAATGGTAGTTTTACTTAGATGAGATTCTGGGATTACAATTGTTGGTAATTTTATTTTTATTATGTCAAACAGATAAAACGTTCATGACTAAAGCAATAGCAATTAGCTTATCGCAACATAGTATGAGATAAGTAATTATTTGATTTGATCATACTTAATAAAATTCAGAAACTTTCTGCAAACCTTTTATTTTTGTCGAAAAACATCCATTTTCTCAGCCATCACAGTGATAGCCTTTATAGCCTTTATAGCCTTTACATTGCAATACACAATCGTTACCTTCAAATCTGCTTTAACTCTCCTTAACTCCAAGATTAAAAGTTGATTAGAAACTATATGCAGAAATTTATTATCTTGCTCAGCTTGTTTTTTTCTTTAACTCCTATTGTATGGGCTCAAGATTCAGCTAAAGTATGGGCTCAAGATTCAGCTAGAAAGTTTTCCATCGAGGAAATCCAGCGTTTGGGATTGGAAGCGAATGGTTTAGTCCTGGCTGCACGTTCGCAAGTGAATATTGCTAGCGCGGGTGTGGTTGCTGCGTCTGCCTACCCAAACCCTGAGGTTCTGGTAATGGCGGGTCCGGTCGGTAAGCGATTCCCGGAATCCATAACCGGACCAATGGCTGACCAACGCACAGTTACAGTTGTCCAGCCGATTGAGAATCCTTTTATGCGGAGTGCACGCATTGGTGCAGCAGAGGCTGGAGTTGAGGCTGGACGTGCCAGCCTGGATCAGGTACGGGCTGATTTGTCTGCCCAATTACGGGTACGGGCCTATGAATTATTACTGCGTCAAGAGCAAGCTGCATTGGAACAAAGCATTTTTGATCTGCTTAAGGAAGTTCGCAGGCGTATCAAATTGAATGTAGAGAGAGGAGAAGCAGCCCGTTTTGAACTTATTCGGGCGGATACCGAGCTTAGAAGTGCAGAGAACCGCAAAGAGGCAGCGCGATTGAATGCAGAGCGGGCACGGGTTGCTTTATTGCAGTTTACAGCCGGTGCGTTACCAACTGATTTTGAAGTCAAAGGCTCCTTGAAGGACCCAGTAGCGCTGCCTTCATTAGAGATCTTACGTAGGGAAGTTCCAGCAGCGAATCCAGAGATAGTACGTTTGCAAGCTGAGCAAGAACGCGCTAAGTTGCGTATTGATCAGGAGCGTGCTTCTGTGCTTCCTTCCGTAAATGTGCTATACACTAATTTTCAAGATACCCAATTTACCGCTAACACGGCTGGCTTAAGCGTGAGAGTTCCCATTTTTTATCGCCGCCGTGGCGAGATTGATAGTGCAATCTTTGATTCTGCGCGCGTCCGGGAAACACTGGATTTTCGCCGTTATGAAGTGGGTCAGTTGTTTGAATCTGCATGGCAGGCTCTGCAGATTGCTCAGCGAAGAGTTGATATGTTTGAGGGCGGCTTAATCAAAGAAGCAGAAAATGCAGTGGAAGTCGCCCAAGCTGCCTATCGTTTTGGTGAGCGTAGTTTGCTCGAGTTGCTAGATACTCAACGTGTCCTTCGTGGAATCTTGGGTGATTCTTTACAAGCGTATTTTGATCTGCAAGCAGCCGCTGCCGAGATTGACCGACTACGTGCACATTATCCCAAGGAGTTGATTCCAGAATGAAAATTACGTTACCTATAGTGGGCTTCTTTTTGTTTGCGCTATTGTTAGCAGGGTGCAATCAGAATGAGTCTTCTCAGCCTCCTCAGAATGAGGAAACTACACAACAGGAATCAGAAGCCGAAAGGGATATTAATAGTATTACTGTCCGACCTGAGTTAATAAATAGACTGAAAATCGGCCAACCTTCGCTGGTTGATCTGGCTGATAGGATACAAGTTCCTAGCCGCGTTCAGGTGGATGAGGAAAGGACAGCGAAAATTGGTTCTTACGTAACAGGGCGAATCATTAATTTGTTTATCGTATTGGGGGATTACGTTAAAGAAGGTGATCGATTGGCACGTATTACCAGCCCAGAGTTAACGCAATCACAACTTGCCTATTTACGTGCTCAATCGCGTGTCGTCGTGACTCAGAAAGCGGCTGAGCGTGCGAGGCATCTTTTGGCCGCTGATGTGATACCGCTTGCAGAGGTGGAGCGACGGCAGTCCGAGCTTGAAATTGCCCAGGCTGAGCTGGGAGCGGCATCAGATCAATTAAGGTTGTTTGGAATGAGTCATGCTGAATTAAAAGAACTATCTAAAAAAGGAAAGATTTTACCGTGGCTGGATATCAAGGCAACCCGAGAAGGCTACGTTATTGAACGTAACGTCATTGTAGGCCAGGTGGTGCAACCTTCTGACCCACTATTTCAGGTTGCTGATCTTTCTTCTGTGTGGGTGGTTGGGGATGTGCCGGAGCAAATTGCCAGGGATGTTCGGCTCGGTCAGCACGTACAAATTGATGTTCCTGCCATAGGCAGTATTGGACGTGATGGGGTGATCATTTTTGTCTCGGATATTGTCAATCGCGTAACGCGCACTGTGATGACTCGGGTTTTAGTGGAGAACCGGGATCGTAAACTTAAGCCTGATATGCTGGCGAATATGCACATTACAGACCCACAGCATAAAACATTGGTCGTTCCAGAAGCGGCGGTGGTACGTGAATTGAACCAGGATTATGTTTTTCTCGCAAAAAGTGATGATCACTTTGAGCGAGTACCGGTTGAACTAGGGCCCGAAGTCGCTAATTTCCGCCCCGTACTGAGTGGGCTCACAGTGGATCAACATATTGTGATAGAAGGCGCTTATCATTTAGACAGCGAGCGTAAGCTTGCTGAGTTGGAGTAACTTATGATGGCGGCTATTGTACGTGCCATGCTAAACCAGCGCCTGCTGGTTTTAGTGATTGGGTTAGCGCTATGTATTGCTGGAGGTTTTGCCGCTAAAAACCTTTCTGTCGATGCATTTCCTGACGTAACCAATATTCAGGTGCAAGTGGCCACTGTTGCAATAGGCCGTAGCCCGGAGGAAATGGAGCGATTAGTCACTGTGCCGGTTGAGATTGCCATGACGGGCTTGCCGGGATTAGTCGAGATGCGTTCGATGAATAAGAGTGGATTATCACTCATCACATTGGTTTTCACGGATGAAACCGATGTGTTTTTTGCGCGCCAGCTCGTGATGGAACGGATTATTGATGTGACGCCACGGTTGATCCGTGGCATTACACCCGTGCTTGGGCCCGTTTCCACTGGTTTGGGGGAAGTTTATCAATACACGATAGAACATCCGAATGACGGTAACCGCGCGCTGACTGAAGAGGAACTGACTGAGCGACGTACGATTCAGGATTGGGTAGTGCGCCCAATGTTGCGCTCGATCCGGGGTGTGGCAGAAATCAATTCCATCGGCGGACATGTCAAGGAATATCAAGTATACGTCGATCCTAACAAGCTGCGGCATTACGATTTAACACTCACCGCAGTTGATCGTGCACTGGCCAGTAATAATGCCAATGCCAGCGGAAATATATTAGCACTGCACTATGAGCAATACCTGATTCGCGGAGTGGGTTTAATTGCCACATTGGATGATATCCGCAATATCATCCTTAAGGAAATGGATGGGGTGCCGATTTATGTGCGTGATGTGGCGGAGGTAAGATTTGGTGGAGAAGTTCGCCAAGGTGCAAGCATCAAAAATGGCTACACTGAATCAGTCGCTGGTATCGTCATGATGCTGCGCGGGGGCAATGCCAAGGAGATTGTAGGGCGGATTAAGGAAAAAGTCGCTGAAATTAATGAGCGCGGCTTGCTGCCAGGCGGTCTGCAGATCGTACCGTTTTATGATCGAACGGATTTGGTGGATGGCGCCTTAGCAACTGTTCAGAGTACCTTGGTCGAATCACTGATTCTCGTCATTGTGGTGTTATCCATCTTTCTTGGAACTGTTCGAACCAGTATCGTAGTGTGCTTCACACTGATCATTACTCCACTGGTCACCTTTATAGTGATGAATTACTACGGTCTGCCTGCTAATTTGATGTCTCTAGGTGGGTTGACGATTGCATTAGGAATGATGGTGGACCCAACTGTGGTAGTGGTTGAAAATATTTACCAGCGTCTTGGTCAAGCAAAGGGGACGGATCAATCCAAATTCGAGATTATCGTTAAGGCAGTGGCTGAAGTCGGCACGCCGGTTATTTTTGGCGTATTCGTTACCATTTTGGTGTTTTTACCGCTCATGACACTGGAAGGTATGGAGGGAAAAACATTCAGTCCGCTGGCGATCACAATTGCGATCTCATTGCTGGTTGCACTCTTTGTATCTGTGCTGTTATCACCCGTGCTGAGTGATTATCTATTGACTGGTGGCAGCGAGCATGACACCAAAATCGTTGCCGCTCTCAAGCATGGCTACTTGCACATCTTTAATCTGGCAATGCGTAATCAAAAAAAGACCATGATCATTGCAATCAGCTCATTGATCATTGCATTTTCATTGTTTCCGCTCTTAGGTAAATCGTTTATTCCGATCATGAAAGAAGGGGCAGTGACCCCCGTTATTATCCGGGCGCCCTCCATCTCGCTGGAAGAAGCCATCGAGCTGGAAATGGAAGCCATGCAGAAGATTGCCACCATACCGGGGGTTAAATCTGTGGTGTCCAAGCTTGGACGAGGTGAATCGCCCGCTGATCCGGCCTCTCAGAATGAATCTGATCCGATTGCGGATCTGGATCTGGAAGGATCCGGTCGCACCCAGGCAGAAATCGAAGAAGATATTCGTAAAGCGCTGGCAGATCTTCCAGGTGTCAATATCGTGCTTTCCCAGCCGATTGCACAGCGGGTAGATGAGATGGTAACGGGAGTGCGCTCCCAGGTCGCAATTAAAATTTTTGGTGATGATCTGGAAGAATTGCGCAAACTATCTGAGCAAGTCGCACGCATTGTCAAGTCAACGCGCGGAGCAAGGGATATTCGCATTGAACGTTTATCAGGTCAGCAGGAATTGACCATTAATATTGATCGTCGCGCCATTGCCCGCCATGGTCTCAATGTGTCTGATGTCAACGAGCTGATTGCTACTGCCATTGGTGGTAAAGCAGTGACTCAGGTTTTTGAGGGTGAGCGCCGCTTTACGCTGCTTTTGAGGTTTCCGGAAGGATTTCGCCATGATGTGGAAGCGATCAAGGATCTTCTCTTGTTAAGGCCCGCCAGCATTGCTGCACCGGCGGCTGGAGCGAGGGGTGGTGGCATGCTGATACCTCTCAGTGCAGTAGCAGATATTCAGGTGGTTGACGGTCCAGCGATTATTTCACGTGAATTTGCTAAACGCCGTGTGGTGGTGGGCGCTAATGTGCATGAGCGAGACATGGGTGGTTTCGTTGCTGAGCTTCAGGAGCGTACTGCAAAAGAAATTAAATTACCTCCCGGCTATTATTTTGTCTGGGGTGGACAGTTCGAGAATATGGAGCGTGCTATGGCGACGCTTAGTGTGATTGTACCCGTGACCTTGGCGGCAATTTTCTTCTTGCTGTTCATGTTGTTTAACTCAGTCAAACTTGCCGGGCTCATTTATTTAGTTTTACCGTTTGCTTCAGTGGGAGGAGTTGTGGGTCTTTTTGTGACGGGTGAGTACCTCTCTGTACCTGCTTCAGTGGGCTTCATCGCAGTATGGGGCACATCCATATTGAATGGTGTAGTGCTCATTTCTTTTATTCGTGAATTGCGTGATCAAGGATTGAGTGTAGAGGAGGCAGTGAGAAAAGCTTGTGCGCAGCGCTTCCGCCCTGTCATGATGACCGCGGCCACAACCGTTTTGGGTTTGGCACCATTTCTGGTAGCGACAGGTCTGGGTTCTGAAGTACAAAAACCGCTCGCTATTGTGGTAGTCTGTGGTTTGACAACAGCGACGCTGATGACAATGGTGGTCATGCCCATGCTGTATCGCTGGTTTGATGATAAGCCGGAACACGTTACCTCAACCTTAGCATCGGACCAAATCCGAGATTACTCAACATTTTAAGAATGCCTGATTACTTTCTCGGGAAAAGACTAAAATCCAAGATGTTGGAAATCAATGTAAGCGAGGGATAAAGTATCACTCGTAGAATGTAAGTGTGGTTTTATTATGTGATCTTATCTATGCTACGTTCTACGAGTTATTCCATTTCCAAATCAAATAACGCGAAGGAGAGGCGCAGACAGTATAAATAATACGGCAAGGTGAAGCCGACAAAGTCAGTCTTAATTTAGAAATAGAATGACTGCTAATCACAGAACGCGAAACGCAAGTACGGCTACCAATGTAGGAGGTAGTGCAGCAATGAGGAGTCCCAGCGGGTGAATGGTTTCTTCCTCAAATTTTCCACGCAAAATAGCAATGCCAGCAGGGTTTGGGGCATTCGCGATGACGGTCAAGCCACCACCTGTTACTGCGCCGGCTACTAATGCTACTTTGAATTCCTGGCTTAAACCTTCGACTAATGACCCCAAGTAAGTGAGTGCCGCATTGTCGGTAATCGCGGTTAATGCTGTAGCGCCAAAGTATACGGCAGTATCATCCATATTCATCAAGATGGGTTGCAGCCACCATTGTTGCTGACCACCGAGCACTACCAATCCACCCAGGAAGAAGGCTACCAATAATGCTTCACGTAAGATAAGCGGATTCTGGTGCCGTTGATAGGCCGTTGCGAATCCAAGGAAAAAGAGAAATAGTCCTATGAATACTGCAGGGTAGTGGGCAAATACGACGACTACTGTCAGAAACACCAAATGAACAAATATCATAGATATCGGAACCCTGGGTACATTGGTACTATCTTGCTGACCCATATGTTTGAGTTCATGCCGGAATAACAGCATGGCTGAGCCTGCATTGATAATCACTGCCAACGCAGCCTTCCAGCCAAAAGTAGAGATCATGAACCAAATATCCCAATTCCATTTGCCAGCCACCATCAATACTGGCGGAGCTGCAAAAGGTGTGAGTGTGCCGCCAATAGAGATATTTACGAATAATACACCGACTGTGACGTATTTTAGTTTAGTAGAGACTTCTTTACTGAACAGCGTATCACGCAGCATCAGCGCCGCCAGCGTCATTGCGGCGGGTTCAGTGATAAATGAACCCATCAGTGGCACGAAAGCTAACACCAAAAAATACATGGCCATACCCTGGTCCAATGGTAAGTAGCGTGCAGTCCACCGTACGGCAGAAGCAGTGAAAGCAAGAATGGGACGCGTACCTGCAATCACCATGATGACGAATACAAATAACGGTTCAGTAAAGTCGCGTGAGTTGAGATAGCTAGTGGCTTCCTGCTTGCCGCTTATGGCAAACATAAAAAGCATCAAAACCATTGCCCAGAAACCGAATACTACTTCGACTTCTCCCAGCAGATGCCAAATACCCGCATGACGCGGCTGGATATGGGCTAAATGCTCAAAATATTTTGTAGAAAAGGTATGAATCACTGCGAGTGCAAACAACACAGCGGCAATTAATTGAATAGAAGTTGGATCACTCATGCGATAACGTGTGTAGGTATCAATTGATGAAGCATAAAAATACAGTATTGTGAAGGTAATTCGAGAAATTTCACCCGCTATAATTTTTCAGAATTTGAAAGATGATCAAAACCATCTGAGTTTTATCGGAGAAAAATAAGCTTCGGTAGTGTTAGTTGAATTATATACTCAAACTTGAATGGTATTGCTGAAATAGGATTAATAGCTAATTTAATTCCATTTCTAAATTAAAAGTGACTTTGTCGGCTTCACCTTGCCGTATTATTTATACTGTCTGCTGTTCGCCTTCGCGCCATTTTTGATTTGGAAATGGAATAACGTGAATTCAATATAAGGATCACGGCAACATAGCGGGAAGAGCTGGAAGGAGACTGATATTAAGTAAGAATTTCTTGTCGCAGGCGGCGTTCCTCGTCGCGACGCCGTTTCAGCGATAATTCCAACAAGCGCTGCTCTCATCACGTCTCAAAACCTTTGCAAAAGTCTTCAATCGCACAAAAAATTATTATTATAATCTTCATCGGAATCTGATTCCTCTCATCTCTAATGATGAAACTCTTTTCCACAATCCTTTCACCATAGAGAATTTAGGTTCCTTTTACAGTTTCTTTTATGCCGACTCACGCTACATTAAGAAACTTAGTGTGAAGTAAAAAAACTAACGGTATATGAGGCTAATAGTTAAACCCTTTGTAATTACAAATACTTGATGCTTCATTACTTAAATTGGTGTTACTGGTTAGCTATGATAGCTATTTTTAAGGAATTAATTTTATGGAAGATAATTCTGTTGATCATAACCTACTGCTTGCTACCGATCTTAGCTGTCGATGTGATCGTGCATTGGACCGTGCTGCGCAATTAGCTAGAGCCTGGGAAGCTAAATTACTAGTGGTGCATGCAATTGATCCTGATTATGCTGCTCGCTATGCGAAGATTACGCAAGAGCTACCTTCGTGGCGCCGTCCAGAGGATTACCGGACAATTGCATCACGTCGATTAAATAGGGATTTAGAGGCAGATAACATTGACGCTGAGATATACATGGCTGAAGGTGTGCCCCACAAAATCATTCTTGAAGCTGCACTCAGAGAAAATAGCAATTTAGTTATCACTGGCGTAGGACGCGATGAGCCTCTCGCCCGTACTCAATTTGGAAGCGCCCTAGATGAGTTACTGCAAGAGTTATCGATTCCATTATTGATTGTGCGCCGCCGTGTTCGAGGGCCGTATCGGCATGTGGTAATGCAACAGATTTCTCGCCAGCTTCGCGACCTGCTCTTGAGATTGCGGTGCGCTGGTTTAGTGATACACAACTAACGCTTTTCCACACCTATGAGGGTGCTAGTTTGGGAGGGGACGCATTAGTAAATGAGAAGCGGAAAATTACCGCCAGCAGTCAGTGTGACAGCTTCCTTGCTGAAATGGCATTAGAACCATCAGTTATAAATCGTCTTCATCGTGTAATTGAAAAAGGATACCCGGAAGTATTGCTGTGCGATTATGTACGCCATGAGGAAGTTGATCTTGTGGTGCTCGGTACACAAGGTCGCAAAGGATTGCTTAAAGCCATGATTGGAAGTACAGCTAAAAACCTATTACATTTACTGGAGTGTGATACCATGGTTGTGCGAGATTAGTAGTTTTCTATTGTAAATACTTGCATGATTTTATAAAAGAAGAGTTTTCTCACCAACGCTATAGCCTGTTAAAAGAAGAAGTTGCATAAGTAGAATTCAATAAAACCTATTGCAAATTTATAGAAAATATAGAAGAGCAATTGATGCAGAATTTCTATATACGACTCTATCAGAAATTGATTTCTCCGTTTTAGAGAATGATCAGGCAATTCTGCAATGCATAAACAAGCTGCGGTGTTCTTGGCTTGCTTGCTTTTACTCAGAAAGGCAGTTTATGAATGATCTCTTCCTGGCTTGTACTCATCCTGGAAGAAAATATATTCAAGGGCAGGTGAAGCTATGGGAAGCAATGTTATCTATTACTCGATAATACTCTCGTATATGAATTGGGCGGTATCCGGCTGATCTGTTAAAGCTGTTCAATTCTCTTGAGGTAAGAATATGATTTCGCTCTTGCGGACTACTCTTTATAGATCAATGTTTTTTACCGCTGTCTGGTGGATTTTGATAGAAGGTAAGACAGACAGTTGGTTTGTGGGTTTGATCAGTATTTCGTTGGCCTTGGTGACTAGCTTCATTTTACTGCCGCCGAATCAATTTAGGTTCTCCTTCACAGGCTTTGCCCACTTTTTAATCTATTTCTTTGGATTATCGCTGAAAGGCGGTATTGCTGTAGCCTGTATGGCTATACGCCCGAATCCTGATCTTCATCCCAACATATTTACCATTACTCCACGTTTACCAGAGGGTTTGGGGCGAGCGATTCTAACTAATACCTTAAATTTGCTACCAGGCACATTGAGTGTAGATCTCACTTTAAGCAGTTTATATATACATGTGCTGGATGAGCGGCAATCTATAGAAACAGAAGTACGAAGTATTGAAGAAAAGATTGCACACATGCTGCGCTTGGAACTGAAAAAATCATGAATAGTCTTAATCAACTCTTGGCGGTATTTATACTTGTCAATTTATCAATTGCTTTAGTGCGGGTAACACGTGGACCTACAACTGCGGATCGTCTCTTGGCAGCTTTACTGTTCAGTACGTCCGGCGTGGCGATATTGTTATTATTAGCCTATATTGAAGAGGCACTGATACTTTTAGATGTTGCCTTAATATTTTCTCTGCTCGCAGTCATCTCTGGCGTGGTCTTTGCCCAGCGTGCTTGGCGAACAAAAGAGGAAAAAAATGAGCATTCTTGAATTATGCAGTATTGTTTTTTTAGTGGTGGGGGCTATTTTTTTCTTGGCAGGCACAATAGGATTGCTGCGCTTTCCTGACGTCTATACGCGATTGCATGCCTTAGCCAAAGTGGATAATCTGGGACTGGGCTTTACCAGTATCGGCTTAGTATTTCAAGCACCAGAACTAGTAATTGCCTTGAAGATTATTCTAATCTGGTTACTAGCCTTGGTTGCGAGCTCCACTCTAAGTTTCTTAATTGCCAGACGTGCGATGAAGAGAGGAATCATTCCATGGAGAGCGAAGGAGCATACAATTTGAGCAGCTTGATTCTGGATATGTTATTGGCTACGGTTTTATTTTGGATTGCTTTAAAATCACTGATTACTCCAGATTTATTTCATGCAGTAGTGTTATTCATGATTTTTGGCTTACTTATGGCATTGACTTGGGTTCGACTTGATGCTCCAGATATCGCGTTAGCTGAAGCTGCAATTGGTGCTGGCCTTACTGGGGCACTGTTGCTGGATACAATAGGATATTTACGCAGAAGCCATTAAAGCTATGTCGATGAAGAGCTTGCTTAATGCTGTAGTTATATTTTTTTCTGCCACTTTGGGTTTAACGCTGATTTGGGCTATCTTAGAATTGCCGGTTTCAAATCACATTCATTTATCCGAGCAGGTACTGATACAACTTGATGCTTCGGGTGTAAGACATCCAACAACGGCGGTGTTACTCAATTTTCGTGGTTTTGATACGCTACTGGAAGTAATGGTATTGCTATTAGCTTTGCTAGGGGTCCTAGATCAAACAAAAAAACGTAAACCAAAAAATTTAAGTATAAGCATTCGCTTAAACCAGCCCTACTTGCAAGCTCTGTTGTGGTCAGCACGTGTGCTTGTGCCGATGATGGTTCTGGTGGCAGGTTACCTGCTAGGGGTAGGGGGATATCAACCAGGTGGCGCATTCCAAGCGGCTGCTGTTCTTGCTGCAGCAGGTGTATTGCTTAATTTGTCTGGCTTATTACCCACCTGGAGAGAGCCGTCCTGGAGTCTCCGCCTAGGATTTATCTTCGGTTTGCTGTTGTTTTTGCTAATCACTGCAATGACATTGTTTCTATCACCTGGTTTGCTACTGCAATATCCAATCACTTTGGCCGGTATATTTATATTGATAATTGAGGCGGGACTTACCTTATCTCTTGGTCTCATTCTGGCGGGATTCTTTTTATTACTATCTGATGAAGTAAATAATAAGAAGGCTGATGAATGACAGGTGCACTTATTTATGCCTGTGTCGGCGCTGCATTGTTTGTTTGTGGTGTGGCAGGATTAATTCTGCTGCCTCATCTGCTACGCAAAATATTAGCTTTTAATATCATGGGTAGTGGTGTATTTCTTATGCTGGTGGGTTTAGGACAGCACGATAATATACCTGATCCAATACCACAGGCCATGGTTCTCACTGGAATTGTTGTGGCTGTTGCTGCTACGGCTTTGGCTTTAGCCTTCGTTCGGCGATTATTGTATCTTACCAGCAAGGCGCAATTTGTAGCGAATTCGAAAAGCTTAGATCAAACCGAGGAAAAACTCATAACGAGGGAAAGAAATAAAGAAGGAGACGCATCCAAGTGAGCGATCCTATACCTTGGTTGATTTTGCTGCCTTTACTATGGGGATTGCTATCTTTTCTGCTAGGTGTGGGGCGGGGAGGTCGATTAGCGATCGTATGTTTGGTAATTCAGCTAGCTTTGGTAGCATTATTGGTAGGGCAGGTTGTCGCGGAAAAGGATCGGTATTATGCCGTGGGTGGTTGGAGCGCTCCTCTGGGAATTGATTTGCACGTGGATGGTCTGGCTAGTGTAATGTTATTACTTACCCATGTGGTGATCTTGCCGCTAGGAATTTATGCGCGTTCCTATTTTTCTCATAATGTTGAGGGTGTCGGTTATTTTTGGCCAATGCTCGGTTTACTGTTAGCAGCTCTGAATACGCTATTCATGTCTGCTGATATATTCAATATATATGTTACTCTAGAATTATTAGGCTTGGCAGCAGTTGGACTAGTAGGAACGGCAGGGAATACAAGGTCGATATTGGCGGCCATACGCTACCTGCTGGTTACTCTGCTTGGTTCAGGTGTTTATTTGGCTGGTGTTGCGCTGATTTATGGAAGTTATGGCAGTGTAGCATTAGCTGTGCTAGAGCCATTAATTGAAAATGAAGTTTCTGTTGCAGTATTCCTCGCAGCTATATTGATGCTGGTCGGATTATTGCTTAAAACAGCTTTATTCCCTTTTCATTTCTGGTTACCATCAGCTCATGGTGGGGCGCCGACACCAGTATCAGCCTTGCTTTCGGCATTAGTTATTAAAGCTTCTTTTTATCTTATCCTGCGCATGTGGCTTGGCTTGTATGCTCCATTGGCGACCATACAAGCAGCTCAACTGCTGGGAGGGCTGGGTGCGGTGGCCATACTGTGGGGATCAATTATGGCATTTAACCAAACACGACTGAAGATGTTGGCAGCTTATTCTACTGTAGCTCAGATTGGCTATTTTTTCTTACTTTTTCCTTTGATTACTGAGGTTGGCTCAGAAGCGGCCGAAATTGCAATGCAAGGCGGTGTGATTCAGCTTGTGGCGCACGCTTTAGCCAAGGCAGCAATGTTTGCCGCTGCTGGTGTAATGATACTATCGATGGGCAAGGATGACATAGCACTGCTAAGCGGAATTTCCAGCCGTTTACCACTTACCTTGTTTACTTTTGCTTTAGCAGGAGTAACTCTGATGGGGTTACCCCCTACCGGGGGTTTTATAGCTAAGTGGTTGCTGATTAGCAGTGCTGTGAGTAGTGGTCAATGGGGCTGGGTAGTCGTGATGATTCTGGGAGGATTGCTGAGTGCAGGGTATGTATTTAAAGTGTTGCGTCAGGCTTTGTTGCCAGCAGCAGCGGAGATGAAATTCAGACCTGTAAACCCTTCTCTGGAATGGCCTGCTTTTTTGCTTACTTTTATTAGCTTGTCGTTGAGTTTTGCATCTAATAATGTTTTAAATATATTGGGGGCGGGTTGAGCGTCAACGAGAGTCTACTTTTGCTCGTTCTGGCCAGTTCTCTGGTGCCAGGAGTGATCATTTTCTTTCTGCCAGAGTCACGCATTCGCTTGCGCACCCTATTAAATCTGACGGGAGCAATTCTCAAGCTGCTGCTGATAGGATACATGCTATGGGGCATTCAGCATGGCCAGATCTACATTTTGCGTTACAATTTATTACTTAATCTGGAGCTAGTACTAAAGGTAGATGCACTAGCTGCACTATTTGCCACCTTGTCAGCAGCATTATGGCTCTTGACGACCCTTTATGCTGTTGGTTATTTAGAACGCTCGCCTCATCGTAGCCGTTTTTTTGGTTTCTTCAGTCTTTGTGTTACCGCTACTGTGGGTGTGGCAATGGCGGGTAATCTGTTTACTTTCTTCATTTTCTATGAACTGCTGACGCTATCCACATATCCTCTGGTGGTGCACCGAGGTACAGAAGCAGCTATTCGCGCTGGAAATATCTATCTGATCTATACACTTTCTGGTGGGGCAGTATTGCTGGTAGCTATAATCTGGTTGTACAGTTTGCTGGGCCAATTTGAGTTTATTTATGGTGGTGTAGTAGCCGTATTGGATTCAAAATATTCACCTCAGTTACAGATAATTTTTCTGTTACTTATTATTGGATTGGGTGTAAAGGCTGCCCTGGTGCCGTTACATGGCTGGCTGCCGCAAGCGATGGTGGCGCCAGCACCAGTATCAGCTTTGCTTCATGCAGTGGCAGTCGTGAAAGCAGGAGCTTTTGGCATCATACGAATTGTATATGAAGTTTATGGTGTGGAATACTTGCAAAGCATGAATTTGCTCATACCACTTGCTATAGCGGCTTCGATTACCATTATCTGGGGATCGCTGCGTGCTCTTTGGCAGAGCGATCTAAAACGACGGCTTGCTTATTCAACTGTTAGCCAAGTCTCGTATATTATTCTTGGAGTGAGTTTATTTAGCCCAGTAAGTACTATTGGCGGAATTGTTCATCTTGTTCATCAAGGCATCATGAAAATTACCCTCTTTTTCTGCGCTGGTAATTATGCTGAGACTTTAGGTATCCATAAAATAAGCGAGATGAATGGGGTGGGATGGCGCATGCCATGGACGTCAATAGCTTTTTGCATAGCTGCACTTGGTATGATTGGGGCACCATTGACAGCGGGCTATATTAGTAAACTCTATCTCAACCAGGGTGCAGAGATAGCAGATCAGATGTGGGCAAGCGGGGTGTTAACTGTTTCGAGCCTCTTTAATGCAACTTATTTTTTGCCAATCATGTATCGATTCTGGTTTAAAACTCAGCCTCAAACTTGGGTACAAGAACGTATTTATGCCAGGGGGCGATGGGAAACTCATGGGCTCTTACTGATACCGCCTCTTGTTTCTGCTGCTGCAACTTTAGTAGCGGGCATATTTGCGGATACCGACTGGAGCCCATTATACTGGGTAAAACTGATTGTTAAACGCGAATACTTGCTTTAAGGTCATCTTCTTTCCCAGCCAAAAATACTGATCTTACTAACTCTATCAGTTCACGATGATGGTACAAAGCGTCTTCATAAATTAGTTGAGCAACTTTTAAAAATAACGTGAATTCAACATAAAAAAAGCAGTAAAAGGAACCAAATTTCTTATGATGAAGCGATTTATGGAATGTTCAGATTTCGATGGATATACTATAGCAGTGATTTTTTGTGCGATTGACGATTTTCTTAAAGGGCTTGAGACATGGTAGGAGCAGCGCTTGTTGGAGTTATCGCTGAAACGGCGTCACGGCGAAGAAAGCTACGACAAGAAATTCTCACTTAATATCAAGTTCCCTAAAGCTCTTCCAGCCATGGTGTAATGATTCTTATGTCGAACTCACGTTATTTAGCTTCGTTCCCTGCATGCCGGTAAATTTTCAGACAGCGCTCATAGGCGCGTTTCGTTTGTTTGTAAATTATCGTGGATGGTCGCGGTGAGTGCATTGTCATGGGGTAGGTTACCCAAAATGTTTGTATCAAAAATAGAATGGATAAGACTGGTCGATTAACTATCAAGGCTTGCGAGAGACTCACATTGCCATCTGGACATATATCTCACATAAACCAGAAAACAGACTGCAGTGTTGTTATTTCAAGCGCGTCTATTTATCACAACCCGGCATTATCCTTCGCCAAATAAATCCTCTAGCGCTGTCGGTAAATCAGTAAATTTGAATTTAAAATTATATACTTGCAGTAATCTGGTAGAGACGATGTGATAACTGTTCAGCGCAAGAGCAGCTGCTTCACCTAATGCCAGTTTTAGTACAAAAGCTGGCGTAGGAAAGAACGCTGGCCGGTGCAGCGTCTTGCCAAGCGCAGCGGCAAATTGGCCGTATCGAACCGGATTGGGTGAAACTGCATTTATCGGACCATGATAGCGCGTATCCAGTGCAGCGTTGCTGTATATCGAAACCAGATCATCAATATGAATCCATGGAAGCCATTGGCGCCCGTCACCGACCGGTCCACCTAATCCTATTTTGAATAAGGGCAGGAGTTTATCCAGCATGCCGCCATCACCCAATACTATACCCGTCCGTATGTTTACCCGACGTACCCCCTTGTTTTCAATTTTTGCAGCTTCTGCTTCCCAGTCTCGGCAGATGGTCTGCATAAAACCTGCTTGGGCAGGTACGTTATAGGATTCATTATAAACATCATCTCCTTCACCTGGGTAGATGCCGATAGCTGAGGCACAGACGAAGCATTCCAGACTGGCAGGGGCTGCGGCTACCAGCTTGCGGGCACTTACTATTCGTGAATCATACATTTCGCGCTTGCGTTCTTTAGTCCAGCGGCCACTACCTATATTTTCGCCCATCAGATGGATGATAATCTGAATATTTTCTAATGCTTCAGCGGGCACATCCTCTTTTGCATAGTTCCAGCTAAAGGCTGGTACACCCAGTTTTTGGCTTGCACGCGCCGCATTCCGGCTGAGGACCTTAATGGTATGATGGTCTTGTTTGAGGCGCTGTACCAGGTGCCGGCCTACGAATCCAGTTGCGCCAGTAATGAGTATGTTCATTATATTTGGCAATTCTCAAGTTGATTGATGGCTAATTCTATTTCTAAATCAAAACCGGCTTTGTCGGCTTCTCCTTGCCGTATTATTTATACTGTCTGCGGCTCGCCTTCGCGTCAGTTTTGATTTAGAAATGGAATAATTCAAGATATGTGTTTTCCGCATCAAACGGCAAGATGCAAATCTAGCTAGAGAGCAAATGCAATGGAATTATTTAGAGTAGTTCCAATGATAGCGGACGATAATCTTATTTTTTAATCTTTTTTTATTGTATCGAAATTTGACTCAGATTGTACAACGATGAAAAATTTTACTCGTGATGCAGCGATGTCTCTTTTAATAAGCGTAAGCGCGCTGCTCACGGCCTGTGCCTTTCCTGTTGAAAACTTATGGCCACCCCCTCCCGATTCCGCTGCACGCACTGTTTATGTATCGCTTGATACATGGCATGCAATGATTGCTTTCCCTCAAAGCGAGGAAATGACAGTGAATAGTGCACATCAAGAAGAACATCAATTTCCTCAATTGCCTTCTTCCCTAGGCCATGTCCTGCCCTTCATTCGCAATCAACGTTTCGAGGAGTGGGGCTATGCCGAGCGAGCTTGGTATTTAGAAGGAAGATGGGGTCTGACTGGGGTGATGCGAGCGCTTTTTTGGCCAACAGAAGGAGTGGTTGAAGTTGGCTGGTATGATCAAGTGTGGGCCAATCGTACGCCTCAGCCTCCTTCTGATCTTTTCATATTTCGACTGAGTGAGGAAGGTTACCAGCGGTTACGCCATCACCTCGATGCTACGATAGCGGACCGTAACTCTGTAACTGCTTTTGGGACTTCTTTGTTTTATCCTGCAAAACGTTCGTACCATGCTCTCCATACCTGTCATCAGTATGCAGCTTACGCCTTGAGAGAGGCGGGGTTACCTCTCTCCCCATTCTGGGCCTTCAGCAGAGCTTCCTTTGCCTGGCAGTTACACCGCGCTGTGCGGATCGCTGAGAAGCAACCAACAGCTATACCTCATAATGAGCCTCAATAAGATAGTGATCAAAATCACAAACTGCGTTATTTCTAATGCTGTATAAAATGATAGGTTACAAAAATCTCAAACAACGTAAGCAAGGATTTATTCCATTTCTAGATCAAATTTAGACTTGCTGACTTCTCCTTGCCATATTATTTTTATACTATTTGTGGATCGCGTTCGCGTCATGTTTGATTTGGAAATAGATTTAACTGCTTGTTAGGCTTATATTGGGGTACCTCGTGGCAGCCAAGATGATCATTTAGTGAGATATTGCCAGATGCTAGTAGCAATTAAATACCTTTAAGTCAGTTGTGGTACATGATCTTATTAGCTCAGACAAGCTGGAGGATATCCTCCAGCGCGCATTAATATTTTCTAACTCACCAGTAACTGCCTGAGTACATAAGGTAAAATACCGCTATGTCGATAATAATCGACTTCAATTGCGGTATCAATGCGGCAGAGCAACGGGATGCGGTGCTGGCTGCCATCTTTGAAATGGATAACGAGGGTAACTTCTTGCTGGGGTTGAATGGTGTCGATGCCAACAATATCGAATTGTTCGTCACCTTTGATGCCAAGGGACAAGGCATTATTATCGCCCATGAATTGTAAAGGTAGAACCCCCATGCCGACCAGATTGCTCCGGTGGATACGCTCATAGCTTTCCGCAATAACAGCTTTGACTCCTAACAACTGAGTACCTTTGGCTGCCCAATCACGGCTTGAGCCCGTGCCGTACTCCTTGCCAGCAAATACCACGGTAGGTACATTTTGAGCGATATATCGCATAGCCGCATCGTAGATGGGCATTTGTTCGCCATCAGTAGTATTGCTGTCACGGAATAATGTTATCCCACCTTCACTTCCAGGAACCATCAGATTTTTAATGCGCACATTGGCAAAAGTGCCGCGCATCATGACATGATGATTACCGCGGCGAGAACCATAACTATTGAAATCTGCTTTAGTAACATGATTGGCGAGCAGATATTGACCTGCCGGCGAGGTTTCCTTGATAGCGCCAGCCGGGCTGATGTGATCAGTGGTAACGGAATCGCCAAAGATCGCTAATGCTCTCGCACCAATGATGCCGCCAGGCTTGTTGTTAGGTACTGCTGGTTGCAGTGGAAAATCCTGGAAGAAAGGTGGCTCGGCGATATAAGTAGAGTCTGGCCAGTTATAGAGCTTGCCAGTGACCGAAGTGATGTTATTCCAAAGGGGATTATCTTTGGTGAAATCACTATACAGCTGGCGGAAAGTATCGGCTTGGGTAGCAAATTTCATGAGAGATGCGATTTCCGCGCTACTTGGCCAGATATCGTGCAGCCAGACGGGCTGATTATCCTTTCCTACACCTAGCGGTTCGGTATCCAGATCTTTTAATACCGTGCCTGCGATAGCATAAGCCACTACCAGAGGGGGCGAAGCCAGAAAATTAGCACGGATATTAGCATGTATTCTTGCTTCAAAATTCCGATTACCTGAGAGAACGGCTGAACAAATGAGATCTTCTCTGACGACACACTCTTCGATCAGCTCTGGCAGCGGTCCGGAGTTGCCAATACAGGTGGTACAACCATAACCCGCTAGATTGAAACCAAGTTGCTCCAGATAGGGCAGTAAGCCTGCAGCAATGAGATATTCTGTCACCACGCGCGAGCCCGGTGCAAGTGAGGTTTTGATATGACGTTTAACACTCAGACCTTTTTCAACCGCTTTTTTGGCAAGCAATCCAGCAGCGATTAATACGGTAGGATTAGAAGTGTTGGTGCAGGAAGTGATCGCAGCAATCAAAACATCGCCATGCTGCAGCACCGCTGAGTAATTCCTTTTATCATTGGCTTGGATGGTATTTTGGGTGGGGCGATTATTGAGCAGTTCAGACACATTTCTCTCAGAGCCAGGCGGAAGAGTGGCTTCATCTTGATTCATCGGACTGGTGACGCATACTTCATTATTCGGGTAGGTGGCATCTCGGGTGGGATAGGTGCGAGCCAAATCTTCCGTTGGCTTGCCATATCCATTGTCTGCCATGGGTTTACTGAAAAGCTCAGTAAAAGTTGATTTAAGATTGCCAATTGCGATGCGATCCTGCGGGCGTTTTGGTCCGGCCAGCGAAGGTATAATTGAATTCAAATCTAGTTGCAATTCCTGACTGTAGTCAATATCTCCTTTATTTGGCATGCCAAATAGCCGTTGTGCCTTGAAATAGGTTTCAAATGCATCGATTTCTTCATTTGTGCGGCCAGTATTTCTAAAGTATTGAAGAGTGGCGTCATCAACTGGGAAAAAGCCCATGGTGGCGCCATATTCGGGCGCCATGTTAGCGATGGTGGCACGATCAGGTAAGCTTAATGATGCGGTACCCTCACCAAAGAATTCTACAAATTTGCCGACTACTTTTGCTTTACGCAGCATTTCAGTAACGGCCAAAACCAAATCTGTCGCAGTTACGCCTTCACGTAGCTGGCCAGTTAGATTGACACCGACGACATCCGGGGTGAGAAAGTAAACCGGTTGCCCTAGCATGCCAGCTTCTGCTTCGATCCCGCCCACACCCCAGCCTACTACTCCGATACTATTGATCATGGTGGTGTGCGAATCGGTGCCGACCAGCGTGTCTGGATAAATCAGGCAATTTTTCTGATGCACACCGCGTGCCAGATATTCCAGGTTGACCTGATGCACGATACCAATACCGGGTGGGACAACCTTGAAAGTATCAAATGCCTGCATGCCCCATTTGATGAATTGGTAGCGTTCTTCATTACGGACAAACTCCATTTCCATGTTGCGTGCGAGTGCCTCTTTATCGCCATAGTAATCGACCTGAACGGAGTGATCAACTACCAGATCAACCGGTACCAGCGGTTCAATACGCTTGGGATCTTTATCTAGCCTCTCTGCCGCGCTGCGCATGGCCGCCAGATCAACCAGGAGCGGCACACCCGTGAAATCCTGCAACACGATACGCGCAACCACAAACGGAATTTCATGCGTACGAACGGCATTTGGCTGCCAGCCAGCCAGCTGTCGAACATGCATTTCTGTGACTTTTTTATCATCGTAATTACGCAACACCGACTCTAACACAATACGAATGGAGACAGGAAGTCGTGATATCTTACCAAGACCGGCTTCCTCCAACGCTGATAAGGAATAAAATTGCGCAGTTTTGCCATCAGGGAATGGTAGCGATTGCAGTGAGTTGAATAAAGTGTGAGCCATGGCATATCCTTAAAAGTAAGCGCGAGGATTTATTAATAGCAGTTACTAATAGCAGTTTATGAAGTTTGGGTTTGAGTTTATCATTCTAAACTTATTGCAACAAAAAATAAGGTAAAAAATGGGTATTGCACAATTAAATAGAGATCATGGGATTGCTGGTCAGGTTGAGTTTTTTGAAGGACAGGGTGGTTTTCCATTTATTCGAGTAAAAAACGCTAAGTCTAGTGCATTGATTTCGGTCTACGCAGGTCAAGTGCTTTCTTTTCAGCCTGCTGGTAAAACAGATGATTTGATGTTTCTCAGCCAGAAAGCTTATTATCAGGCAGGAAAAGCAATTAAAGGGGGCATACCAATTTGCTGGCCTTGGTTTGGTCCTGATCCAGAAGAAAAAGGCCGCGCGGCGCATGGTTTTGTGCGTAACCGCATGTGGGACGTGATTGAAACGAGCGTGACGGCTAATGGCGATACTCAAGTGGTTTTAGGATTGACAGATACACCAGAGACGCAGGCTATCTGGCCACATGCCTTTATTTTGAGGCTAGAAATTATAGTGGGAGAAACGCTTAATCTAGTCCTAGTGACACGCAACACTGGAGATCAGGCATTCTCCATTACGCAAGCCTTTCACACCTATTTCAGTGTGGGCGATATTCATCAAATACGTGTTTCAGGATTGGAGGGCAGGCAATACCTCGACAAAGCCGATGGGGGGCAGCAAAAAATGCAATCAGGTGCTGTGACCATTAGCTCGGAAGTGGATCGCATTTACCTGGATGTCTTAGACGATATTATCGTGCATGATCCTGCCCTGAAGCGCCGGATTTATATCGCTTCTCAAGGCAGTCAAACGGCTGTGGTGTGGAATCCATGGGCCAAAATTTCGGCAGAGATGGCCGACTTGCAAGATGACGATTATCTGCGCATGTTGTGCGTTGAAACGACTAATGCTGCCACGGATCGTATCACGATACAACCAGGCAGTGAATTTAGACTGGTTGCCAATTATCGTATTGAAAATCTGTGATAACAAAGTTTCGATAAAATCGGTATTTGATAAAACATCGTTTAATCAATAAATCTGTTGTCGTCTCGATGGGAGCATGGTGCGCGGTTCGCGTTTCCCCTGTCTGCTTATTATTCCACTCTAAATCAAAGATGACACGAAGGCGAGCCCAGGCAGAATAATACGGCAAGGGGAAACCCACAAAGTTAGGTTTGATTTAGAAACAGGATGAGCTCTTCTTTCATTATGTGGATAAGCTATATTAATCAAAAGCCAAGAGAGTAAAAATGAAAACCAGACCAAAAATTATCATTTCAGCGCTTGATGCGGAGAGATTGGAGAGCCTTATTGATTCATTACCCAGCAATGCTTTCCCGGGTAAGGATGAATTAGAGGCTGAACTGATGCGAGCGGAAGTAGTCGATCCGATAGATGTTCCACCTACTGTGGTGACCATGAATTCTACAGTAAGGTTTAAAGTTGAATCTTCGTCTGAAGAATTTGAATTAACACTAGTCTATCCTAAAGACATTGACGCCAGCGGAAGTAAGATTTCAATTCTTGCACCGGTCGGTAGTGCGCTGCTGGGTCTTTCTCAAGGAGATGAAATTGAATGGCCAAAACCTGGCGGTGGCGTATTGCGCGTTCGCATCGTAGAAGTCACCTACCAACCTGAACGTGCTGGTGAATATCATCGCTAGAGAATCCCCTGTGATAGCGCCCCCAATCAAAATAAGGACCTGGGTCGGTTTTACGCGTGGGGGCAATATCAGCATGTCCTGCAATATCGGTAATGGGGTAGGCCTTGAGCAAAGATATTGTGAGCGCAATGAGCTGATCGTACTGGATGGGCTCAAAGGGTAGGGCATCGCTTCCTTCCAGTTCAATCCCGATGGAGAAGTCATTACAGCGTTCCTTGCCTTGCCAATTGGAAACCCCGGCATGCCAGGCGCGCAGCATGCACGGAACAAATTGGATGATTTCCCCATCGCGGCGAATGAAAAAGTGGCTGGAAACTCTGAGATCGCGCAATGATTCAAAATAGGGATGCGCTTGCGGATCAAGTTGGTTGGTAAATAACTCGATTACGCTATTTCCGTCAAATTTGTTCGGTGGCAGACTGATGTTATGTATTACCAATAAACTGATGTCACATCCAGGGGGACGCTCATCATAGTTGGGTGAAGGAATGAAACGCACGTTCTCAAGATAGCCGGCAGTATTGATCTCCATAAGTTCTTTCATTTTGGGCAGGAAATTTAACTTACTGGATAATATAATAAAGCAAAGCTGATTTAGGCGAATTTTATTTATGAACATTTAGATAAGCAGGCTACCCATGCAGCAGGGAAAATTCATCACTCTAGAAGGTCTTGATGGCGCAGGAAAAAGTACCCATTTGATCTGGCTGGAAAATTTTTTAGAAGACAAAGGAATCGATGTCGTGACAACACGTGAGCCAGGTGGCACTTTACTGGGTGAGCAATTGCGCACCTTGCTGCTCGATCCTGGTCAGCACATGCATGCGGAAACGGAAGCATTGCTGATGTTTGCAGCACGGCGGGAGCATCTGGATAAAGTTATTCTGCCGTCTCTCCATAGAGGGGAGTGGGTCATTTCGGACCGTTTCACCGATGCGAGTTTTGCTTATCAGGGGGGGGGCAGAGGGGTAACATTCGATAAGTTACAAATACTGGAACGATGGGTACAGGGCGTGTTCCAGCCTGACTTGACATTATATTTCGATGTGCCGATAGAAATGGCGAGAGAGCGTGTGCAATCGGCCAAAATAACCGATCGGTTCGAGAGAGAACAGGATGAATTTTTTCTCCAGGTGCGCGAAACTTATCTACAACGAGCGCAGCAATTTCCTGAAAGAATCTGCTTGATCGATGCAAGCCAACCGCTGCATGAGGTGACAATCGCCTTGCAAGGTATTATCCAAAAAGCATTATTTGGTTGAATCTACCTTAGGATAAGGTATGATTAAAATTCATTTTTTTGAAAATGAACGAAGTGAGTTTCAACGAAACTACATATCAGACAGATAGGCGAGAAATGAGCGAATTCCATTTCTAAATCAAAACTGACTTTGTCAGCTTCATCTTGCCGTATTATTTATACTGTTCGCGGCTCGCCTTCGCGTCATTTTTGATTTAGAAATGGAAGAAGATGCGCCGATGAAGAAGTGATTCGCTCGCACAATGGATCTTTAGAGATGCAGATGAATGAGTTTTATCCCTGGCAATATACTATTTGGCAACAAGTGAGAAGCTCGGTTGCTTTGAAGACACACGCCTTGCTGCTGAAAGGCAGAAAAGGAATAGGGAAGCTAGGCTTCGCCCGAAGCCTAGCCAAGTCATTATTGTGTACGCAGATAACGGTGGAACAAGTTGCCTGCGGTGTATGTACAAGCTGCAAATGGTTCGAGCAGGAAACCCATCCAAATTTTTATTTAATGACACCAGAAGCACTTATTGACTCGTCTGGTGAAGCGGGTCCCGCAAGCAGCGGTATAGACAGGCAAGATGCAGAGCATGCCAAATCAGGGAAAAAGCCCAGTCAACATATTACCATTGAGCAAGTGCGAGCGCTGAACGATTTCGTCTATCTTTCCGGTCACCAGGATGGACTCAAGGTGATTCTGATTCATCCAGCAGAAGCCATGAATGTAGCGGCAGCCAATGCCTTATTGAAGAAACTCGAAGAACCTCCCTCCAATGTTCTTTTCATTCTGGTAGCGCATCGCTCGCAAGATTTGCTGCCAACCATTCGTAGTCGTTGCCAGCATATTACTCTGCCCATACCTGATGCGGCTACTGCGCGCAATTGGTTGACACAGCAGGGAATAGAACATGCCGATATCTGTCTGGCTCTGTCAGGTGCCTCACCTTTGCAGGCTGCGGCATTCAGCCATCACGATTATTTTAGTCAGCATGCTGATTTTATCCGGAAAATCAGCATGCCCGCCAGCTTTGATCCTATTTCTCTGGCCAACAGTCTGCATAAACTGGATTTGCCAGAGATTGTCAACTGGTTACAAAAGTGGTGCTATGACTTGGTATGCTTTTGTACCACGGGAAAAATTCGCTACCATGTGCATCAAGAAACAACTATAAGGAAATTGGCTTCAACTGCAGATCCCAAGCTGCTTGCCAGCTTCTGGCGCAATTTGATCACGAGCCAGCAATTAGCGCGCCATCCTCTCAACGCCAAATTGTTTCTGGAAGAGATACTGCTTTCGTACGTTAAGGTAATGGCGCCGACGCGATACCAAGGTTGACCGCTAATCAATCCTCCAGAGATTCTTCTGATAGTCTACCCCCTAACGCCTCCAAGGCAATATAGGCCAGATCTCTCCATTCCTCTCTATCCCAATACCTGATGTAGCGCCTGAATTGACGCTGCGTTGACAGGAGCGGGAATTCATCAGGGCCAAGCTGTGCCCGCATCTCACTGCAATAACGAATAATCTCCTCTTTTGCGTGTTGATCATTGAAATCTGGTCCACCATAGGCTACCCCAAGTAAAGCGAGCTCGGCCAGCGTTGCTAAGATGTACGCCCGATTATCTCCGCTGGCCTTATTCAACTCCCACTCGACAATTTGGCGAGCTGTGATCCACCATTGACCATAATTTTCTGGTAAGCATTTAAAAGCTGCGCTATTAGTTAATGCAGGTATTGCGGTAATGGAAAGATATTGCGTCATAACCCAATAATTATGCGGCTCGAATTCCAAGGCTTCGCGATAGAATCCTTGAGAAGTTTCATAGGCTTTTTTGCTTTCCTTTGCCCACTTCGGAATCTTGCTGAGATCAGCCGCGTGGTTATTCGCAAGCAATGAATAGGCGATTCCAATACGTTTCTCACTAGCTGCACTCATGCCGAGACGTTCGGCTTTGATTTCGAAAGACGCTACTGCTTCAGGCGCTTCACGCCATACTTTGAGTTCGTTACGAATAGACTTGCACAAGAAACCGATTTCTTCTCCAAGCTCAGCAGAACTGAATGTTTGCTGAGTTTGTTCAATGTCGGCATTAGCACCTACCAATTCATCGATACGATCGAATTTGACTTCTAGTCGTCTTCTGATTTGTTTGTCGCGGAAGGCATCGACCTGGTCTTCAAAATTTAATGGTACGGTAGCGTAAGCTACGATACTAGCCCAATCATGAGTGCCTGCTGCATCGGTACGTAAGCGCTGACGTAATTCATAGATGACCCAGCGCGGATCATTGCCATCAAGTAGTCGTTGATAAAGTACTTCGGCAGCAATCGCCGAGGCTCTCATCCATAGTGGGAACTGTGATGCAATCACCCAGGGAATACCTGCAGCATGCAGCTCATGTGCGATACTGCCACCGGGGGTAAGCATTGATTCGATATTGCCTGAATCACAGGTTGCGAGCGTGACGAGCGTCGGGCAGAATTTTGTATTTCCCGACGAATCACGAGCTGTCAGCGCAATGGCAAGCCTTTCGCCATCAATGATATCTTTGCTTTGATCATGATCGCTACTTAACGCTACGCCATAGCGTTTATTACCGGAATTTTCCAATGGTGCACCATGTGCCAGAATGTGTACATGAGTATACTCAGTTTGGGCACATGCTTCACGGATCTGTTTCAAGGTCGCATTGGGTAGGACAGTCAAAATCTTTTTAACATCCTCCACGCGTTCCTTATCCATTCCTGGGTTTCTGATTTTTACCCACGGCTCGATGGCTGAACGTAGGGCTTGTAAATGAGATTGAGCGGGAACATAAAGTCCATCTGGTTCTGCAAAAGCAAAAAGAATGCGCGGTGGCCGGTTCCAATTAACAGGGAGAGGCCGTCCGCGGCGGACTTCCCGTGTGATTGAGATCGGTGCACGTGTTTGTAGAAATAACGGGGAGCCTGAGCCTGGAAAGCCGTCCACGCCGACGGCAAGCTCGAATGGAACCAGGCCGAGCTCAAACGCAGATAAGGAAAGGCGCAGATGAACCAGTTTTCCGGCTTCCACTGCTGCATTACCCAATTCCGAAAGCAGCGCTGGAATCTGGCCGAGCACTCTCCCAATCGCTTCACCCAAATCACGAACTTCAGCCTGGCGCTGCTCATCCTTGGCAGGGTCCTTATCGGATTCATAACGTAACCTGCGCAGGCGCATTAATAATTGCCGGTGTTCAAATGGCATTTGCACAGTCACTGGTCCTTCTTCGCCGCATAACGCAATATATGGCGTAAGCGGGGAGAGCAATTGATTGTGCGATGGTCCCGGTCTGAGAAATTCAAGTTTGACTTTTTGGATTGCTTTGCTGGGGATAGTGCTCATATTATTACTCCGGAAATTTTCTTATCTCAAGAGGTAGGCCTGAGCCGTTACCCACAACATGGGTCAACCTCCCAACTGCTTTGCCGCTTTCTTCTTTGATCGATATAGCGCTGGTCTGGTCCATCACAAATGGCTGATTATCAAAACTTGCCTGATCAATAGCTTCCATTTTTCCATTGATGAGTACCTCGTATACGGGTTTGAAGGAAGCCGTGTCTTTCAACATGGCTTCGGTAAACTGTAATAAACGAATCCAGGTACCACTATTGAAATAATAGCGTCCGCCTCCCATGTCGATGGCACGTTCAAGATGCGTGTGACCGGTAATAATAAAGTCAATGGATGATCCAACAGCGGCCGTCACTTGCTTATAAGTATCATCCTGATCGGAGATATCGAATGTTTTGTCGTCTGCCAACCAGTCTTTAAGCGCACGACGCAGTGCTTCATCTTTGCCGACACCTCTCATCCAACCCGTTAAATTATCCCAGATGAGTTGGGGTGTGCCTAAGGTGCTGTCAGCGGTTACGACTGTCTTTGCATCCGTTCGGTTAAAGCTCTTTTCCGCAGCCAGCAACATTTCATCAGCGCTACGCGTGCCAGTTGCTGTAGCGCCTAATACGCCAGCTTTAAGGTTGGGCCCCAATAAACGATCGGCAGTAAATGGGATGACGGCATTCTGACTGGACTGTTGAAAGCCTTCAGCGGAAAGCCGTTGATCAATTTGCTTTTGTCCTTCTACTTTTTCACCCACAATCGGTAGTAGCTTATTAATTTTACTGACTTGTGACGGATCAAGTACCAACAAGGTACCGACGGCGGCAGACGTTTCTGGTTTAAGCAGATCGATCCAAGCAAACTTGCGCTTCACGTCATTCATGACATCTTTAACCATGCGCGTACCGGCATTTGGGTACCATTCGCTGGGGTTAAGTGAACGGCCAACATTCAAGCGTCGCCCGACTTTTGCCAGATCTTCGTAACGGTTGTAATTCCACGCATCTACTTCATTCCCGTGGGTACAATAGATGCGTGCATTTCCTACCATGCAGGTATAGCCTGCGCCGGTTGTGCAAAATTCAATACGTGCGCGTGCTGTTTGATCGGCTCCTGCCAGATACGTGATAATCAGACGTTGTACAACAGGAAAGGATAATTCAATATCGTGGTTGCCAATGATGATGATCAGGGTGCGTCCTTCCAATTTGACAAAATCAGCCAAAGCTTTCCAGATGTCGGAAAAGGAGGGATCTTTCATGATTCGCTGTACAGTGGCAATGGCTTCATCAGTGGCAACATAGCCGTGAATGTCTTCTGCCAGGGTATCGATGATATCGCCATTCAATATCAATGCCACGTGTCCGCCAGGCCGTTGCTGTCCGACCCAACCGATATAGTTGGCGAGGCGTTCGGTTTCACGCAAAATTTGAAAATCCACCTTATTGCCACCCATGTGAATGTCTGAAATGACATGGATTTCATCGTATTCAGGAAAATCGCTCATATCGTTATCTTATTAAATTAAGTAATCACAGCCCCATTTTTGGCAGTCTGTCTCAGGTTTCTTTAGAAGAAAATTATTCTCATTCATTTTTTATTCAGGAAATTAATCTTTTGTCTCTACCTGGATTAATGGCTCAGATTCAATTATTTTTAAGGTTGCTGGCTTACGTCGTTGTCTTCTGGGAGAAGTCAGATCTTCCACTGTTTCAGAAATTTTATCAGGGGCGGTCTCAATCATGATTAAGCCGCTTTTGGTCAAATCCGGGAATTCGGAAACAGCACATGGCTCAACCGATTTAGGTGAGCTGGGTTGGGACGCAGATAATTCATATGCTGCTGGCGCCGAGATGTGCTCAAATGACAAGTCAAATTGTGGAATGGGAGCAGGCGGTGCTGTTACTGACAGATCGGGAGAATGATCAACTGATTCAGATTTTTCGCTGGTGTCACTCAATTCAGTGAGGATACTTTCTGCCTTAAAAGTAATGAGTTTCGGTGCTGGTGCCTGATCTTTGAAGTGACTTTCAGGCTGAGTTTGTTCCAAGGAAATTGCTTCCTCAGCTTCAGCTACTTTATGAAGACGTGATCGCTCTGAGCGATCATGCTGCCGCCCTCCACGACGGCGGCGTGAACGACCACGCTCTTCACGTTCTTCAGTTTGCTCAGGTAATGTCTCAACTGGCGCGATACCTTTTTCGGTCGGTACTTCTGCCTCTGTATGTATTTTTTCTTCATGCGGCGGATGAGCTTTTTTTCTTCGCGCAAGCTGACTATCACGACTTTTCTGTACGGCTCTTCCATGGGGCTCAGAAACAATCTGCTCTTCTAGCAGGATGCCCGCAGACTCTTGGGGCAATTCTTGCAGAGGCTCATGTACATCATGATGCTTGCGTTGTTCATGAGTAAGTAGCTCTTTACTGCGGTCACCGCGACCACGATCCCGACGTCCCCGACCCCGTTCGTGACGCTGGGATCTTTCTTTATGGCTGGGTGGAGTGGGTTCTGCAGGCGCATGCTCATGGCTGGTTGGTCTGAACCAGCCAAAGAATTTATCCAAAAACGAGGCTTGTTCGCGAGGTTTTTCTTCACGTGCTGGCGCAGGTTGCGTGGGCGTAATTCCTTTTACTGCGGCCTGTGGACGTGTTGGCTTGGCTTCCTGTACTGTCGACGGAAGGATAATTTCCTCTGCAACTTTCTCTACCATCTCATAACTGGCTTGCATTTCAGTTGATTTAATATCCTCCTGGCGCAGTCGACTAATTTTATAATTTGGCGTTTCCAAATAGATATTCGGAATGAGGATAATATTAACTTTCAGGCGTGCTTCGATATTATGGATATCAGAACGTTTTTCATTTAACAGAAAAGTAGCCACATCGACAGGAAGTTGCACATGCAGTGCACTGGTATGCTCTTTCATCGCTTCTTCCTGAATAATTCTGAGAATATGCAGAGCGGATGAATCAGTACCCCGTATATGTCCCGTGCCATGGCAACGTGGGCAGGTGATATAGTTGCTTTCTCCAAGAGAGGGACGTAGGCGCTGGCGAGATAGCTCCAATAATCCAAAGCGTGAGATTTTTCCAACCTGGACACGTGCACGATCATGATGGAGCGCTTCATGCAGACGTGATTCCACCTCGCGCTGGTTACGGGCGACTTCCATGTCAATAAAATCAATGACAACCAATCCACCTAAATCGCGTAAACGCAGTTGCCGGGCAATTTCGTCCGCAGCTTCCAGATTGGTATTAAGTGCGGTACTTTCGATGTCAGCACCTCGAATGGCTCGCGCTGAATTGACATCGATGGATACGAGCGCTTCTGTATGATCAATGACGATAGCTCCGCCTGAAGGCAAGGATACCTGCCGGGAGTAAGCCGTTTCTATCTGGTGTTCAATTTGGAAGCGAGAGAATAAGGGGATATCATCCTGATACAGTTTGAGACGATCGACATTATCTGGCATGACGTGAGCCATAAATTGGCACGCTTGTTCATAAATTTCAGAATTATCGATTAGAATTTCACCGATTTCATGATGGAAATAATCGCGAATGGCACGAATAACGAGACTGCTTTCCTGATAAATCAGAAAGATACCGCTTTGATTCTTAGCGGCTTCTTCAATCGCGTACCAAAGTTGGGTCAAATAATTTAAATCCCACTGTAACTCTTCTTCATTGCGACCAATGCCTGCAGTACGTGCAATAATGCTCATCCCAGGCGGGATGTGCAGGTGCGAGATAACATCACGCAGTTCAGTTCGCTCTTCTGCGGTGATGCGACGGGATATCCCTCCACTATGCGGATTATTGGGCATCAGCACGAGATAACGCCCTGCCAAGGAAATGTAGGTAGTTAATGCGGCACCTTTAGTGCCACGCTCATCCTTATCAACTTGAACAATCAACTCCTGGCTTTCTCGGAGTAAGCTTGGAATACGATGACTCGGTAAATCAGGGCTCTCACCGAAGCAGGTGGGTGAGATTTCCTTATAAGGCAAGAAACCATGGCGGTCTCCTCCATAATCAACAAAGGCAGCTTCTAATCCTGGTTCTAAGCGGGTAATCACTCCTTTATAAATATTGCCTTTACGTTGTTCTTTACCAATTGTCTCAATATCGAGATCAATCAGTTTTTGTCCATCTACAATTGCGACACGCAACTCTTCTGGCTGTGTCGCATTGAATAACATGCGTTTCATTTTATGCCTCCCGCGCTCAATTCACGGGCAGATTGCTGCATATCAGGCAGCATAGCTTCCTATCGTTTACGCATAATAGAATTTATTGTTCAGATAATTGGGTCATGGTATTAGAAAAGGACGGTATGAAGTGGTTATCGTGGTACATCGCAGTATCGCGGAGCTTGACCCCTTTAGTGTTTCTTGATGATAAGGAGCTACGCCAAAATTTGTTTGGCTTGTTTTATGGGAGCTCATGCTCTGAGTGCTTCCAACATTCTTTCTCTTATTCAGACCTTCTTTAATTTTCCTTTCCGTGAAGATTGGCCAATTTCTAGCGTGTATCTTGGTTCCTGTAAATTGTGGAAACAGGATTGAAATCAAGTTATACAAGGTTTCGACAAAGTCTATCCCGTCGGCGGGTACTACGAAACCGGAAACTAAATTCATATGTGCTTTGAGCGCGCAAATCAATTACTATCGCTACTTTAGGTGGTGAGCGACATTAACCAAATCAGTGCTGATTTTCTTCAACACTTCAAAACTTTAAAACTATCGAGTGAGTTAACCATTACCCCGTGTAATTATGCTCATCATGTAATTGATACACGATTTATGTAGTATATGGGTAAATATGTGAATTCCAAATGAAGAGTATAGGTAAAATTAATACGTTAAACAAAAATATTATGCCAGATATGGTCATTGTAGAAAATATCAATGAAGAGGCCGATGGGCAACGTATTGATAATTTTTTCTTCAAGCGCTTTAAAAGGGTGCCCAAGAGTCACATTTATCAACTCTTGCGTAGCGGTCAGGTACGTGTCAATAGTAAGCGAATCAATGCTGATTATCGCTTGCAGCAGAATGATAAGGTGCGTATTCCGCCAATTAGAACATTCCAGAGTGCTCAAAAAATAATAAAACCTCCTCCTGCTGCTTTCGAAGTATTGTTTGAAGATAAATGGCTTTTGGCTATTAATAAACCATCCGGCATCGCAGTGCATGGTGGCAGTGGCATTAGCTATGGTGTGATCGAACAATTACGCGCTCATTATCCTGACTGGAAATTTCTAGAACTGGTACACCGCCTAGATCGGGAAACCTCTGGCGTTTTGCTGCTTGCCAAGAAGCGCAGCGCATTGGTCGAGGCACATCGACAAATTCGAGAGGGAATCGTCCAAAAACGTTATTGGGTAATTGTCAGGGGTAGATGGCGCAATGCTAAACAGAGTGTGAAATTATCACTTAATAAATTTGTTACCGCTGACGGTGAGCGGCGTGTCATGGTTATTTCAGGGAAGAATGAGGAAAAAAAAGAATTGCCAGCCCATACCGTGTTTACTTTGAAAAAAAATTGGCAAAACTTTAGCTTGCTCGAGGCAGAATTAAAAACCGGCCGTACCCATCAAATCCGGGTCCATTTGGCACATCTAGGTTTTCCGATTGTAGGGGATGATAAATATGGCGATTTTGAGTTGAATAAGGAACTGATGAAAGGGAAGCAAAGACTTGGCTTAAAGCGCATGTTTCTGCACGCGGCTAGTTTGAAGATGATGCATCCAGCAACAGGGGAATATATTTGCCTGGAAGCCCCATTACCCAATGATCTGACAGCTTTTCTGCAGAGATTGGATGAGGAAACTACAGTTGCTAGGCCGTAAAAACGAGCGTGCGAGTTTTCTCATAGAGCCGCGTTTCGCCCACCTCGCGCTTGAGGCGCTCGCTTCGCTTCCTTCACAGCCTTCGAACACTATTTGAATATTCTGGTTTTTTTGTTCTTAAATTAGTTATCAAATGCTGGTTCAAATTGTATTTTTTTCTGCACAGAAGAGTAGTTTGATTCCAGCATCGGGTATAACACTTCCCAGACATTTTCTGTAATCAACTTTTGTGCCGCTACGTCAGGATGAATTCCATCCGCTTGAAAAAACTCCCGCTTATCACCAAATCCGTCCAGTAGAAAAGGAATCAGCTTTAATTGATAATGCTCAGCAAGTTGGGGATAAATATTGCGGAACTTTTGGGTGTAGGCTATGCCATAATTGGGCGGTAGTTGCATGCCAGCGAGTAAAGGCGTGACATTATTTCGCTGGCAAACTTGAATGATGACCCCTAGATTATCATGGATAGATTGAATGGATGCGCCGCGTAAACCATCATTACCACCTAATTCGATGATGACGATGTCTGGTTGATGCGTTTTGAGTGCTTGCTCAATACGATTACGTCCCCCCAGCGTTGTTTCACCGCTGATACTGACATTGATTACTTGATAATGAGGGGAGAGCGCCTGCATTCGCTGTTTAAGCAGATTCACCCATCCAACTTCTGCTGGCATACCATAGCCGGTTGATAAGCTATCTCCAAAAATCATAACAGTTATGCCATTAACTGGGTTGGCTACGGCATAAGAAGCAATATGGAATAGAACAAAGAGAATGATCAAAAAATTTTTCATGATGAATAATCGTGCTAAACAAATGGCACATCCTATCGTGCGAACAGACTCCCTTACTAAACAAGTCGATACCGGCGACAATCAGCTAACGATTTTGCAGGATATCTCCCTAGAAGTAAATGCAGGCGAATCGATCGCTATAGTAGGTGCTTCTGGTTCGGGAAAATCTACCTTACTTGGACTATTGGCCGGCTTGGATGTTCCGACCAGTGGTCATGTTTATCTGGATGGTGAGGATATTTTCCTGCTGGATGAGGATGAACGGGCGGCTTTACGCAGTAGACTGCTTGGTTTCATGTTTCAGTCATTTCAATTATTGCCTGCGCTGACCGCTATCGAGAATGTAATGTTGCCATTGGAGCTTGCAGGTATAAATGATGCGAGGCGAGCAGCACAGGCATTGCTTGAGCGAGTTGGACTAGGAATGCGTCTTAGACATTATCCTCGGCAACTTTCAGGTGGTGAGCAGCAACGTGTTGCGATTGCCCGCGCTTTCGTAACTCAGCCGAAAATGTTATTTGCCGATGAGCCAACTGGTAACCTCGATTCTGCAACGGGCGCCCAAATCATCGAGCTGATGTTTGAGTTAAATCGTGAACGAGGAACAACGCTTGTGCTCGTGACCCATGATGAAGCCTTATCTAATCGTTGCTCCCGGCGAATACGAATGGTCAGCGGTAGAATAAACAATTGAAAGGATTTGACCCTATATTCAGATCTTTTTTGATAGAGTAATGACAAATAAGGTATTGGCAGCAACAATTTCCCAACAGACTTCGGCCGCTGGCAAAGGCTATTTGAGGGTGGCTTTCATAAGTTTTATGCTTGTTGTACTGGCAACTGGTTTTTGGTTTCTGCGAACTTATGATTCTGCTGCCCATCGTATCCCAAAAAATGAAGCAAGTGTAATTCCGGTTCCAGTGGTGACAACTATGACTTCACAACGTGATGTGCCGGTCAAATTTAAGACTAAAGGTACCGTATCGCCTATACAAATAGTTGAGGTGCGGCCGCAGGTCGCAGCCGCGATCAAAACAGTTCATATCAAGGAAGGCCAGTTCGTGGCTAAGGGTGAACGATTGTTTACCCTCGATACACGCGCTGAGGAAGCCAATCTAGCTAAATCCATTGCCCAGCTCGCCAAGACAAAGGTCGAATTGCAGGATTCAATGCGTCAGCTCCATCGCCAACGGGAATTGTTTCACAAAAATTTTATTTCTCAGGCAACACTGGATGTTGCAGAAAACCAGGTTGAGCTGCTGCGGAATCAACTGAAATTTGATGAGGCTGCCGTGCAGGCGGACCGTGTCACACGTGGTTATGGGGAGATTGTGGCACCGATTGCAGGCCGGACAGGTGCTATCCAGGTTTATCCCGGCAGTCTGGTCCGACCGGAAGCTTCTTTGCTGGTAAGCATTACGCAGATTGACCCCATTTATGTCAGATTTGAGCTGCCTGAGCGTGAATTAGCCGCTCTGAAACAAGCGCTTACCAAAGGAAAAGTGACAGTCAGTGCCCAGCTTAACCTTTCTGACAAACAGGAGCGAGAGGGGCATATCGTATTTATTGATAGTGCAGTCGATACCGCCAGTGGTACGATCCAGGTCAAGGCCGAATTTGCTAATGCAGACGGAAAGTTCTGGCCTGGCATGTTTGCTAATGTGACGTTGATAGCCAGTCTATTGCCTAAGGTATTAACCGTTCCCGCTCAGGCTCTACAAACCGGACCTAACGGTCAATTTCTTTTTACCGTGGGAGAAGATAATAAAGCAATTCTGCAACGAGTTAATGTCAAGTTGATCCAGGAAGGTATTGCTGTAGTAGAAGGGATAGAACCGGGTAAGTGTGTCGTAATTGAAGGGGCCCAGCATCTTCGTGCCGGCACTACGGTAAACCCGAGCAGAACTTGCGGGCAAATATTGCATTCTGATCAGGGCAGGTTGAGACCGGATTCTGGCAATAACGGCAATCCACCCCTTCCCACCTCTCTTTAAGCAAGCAATGAATCTGGCAGAATTATGCATACGCCGCCCGGTAATGACAATATTGTTGTCATTGACAGCCGTCATTGCTGGCATTCTGGCTTATAGCGGTGTTCCTATTGCAGCATTACCGCGTTTTGATACCCCCACCATTACCGTCAATGCCGTGTTACCGGGAGCCAGTCCAGATACGATGGCCTCGGCTGTGGCCACTCCTCTTGAGCGCCAGTTTTTAGCGATTGCAGGTTTATCAGTCATCAGCTCAACCAGTACGCAAGGGACTACTGTGGTCACGCTGGAATTTAATCAGGATCGTGATATGGACGGTGCAGCAGTCGACGTACAAGCGGCATTGTTGCGGGCGCAGCAATCGTTGCCGGTGGAAATGACCACGATGCCTTCCTATCGCAAAGTCAATCCAGCCGATACGCCGGTTACCATCCTTTCGCTGACATCAGAAACGATGCCATTACCCGAGCTAAATAATTTTGCTGATAAGCTGATTGTACCGGCTTTGTCTACCCTGCCGGGCATAGGTGAAATACGACCCAATGGTCAGAAAAAGTATGCAGTACGCGTGCAGGTCAATCCACTGGCACTGGCCGCGCGCAACTTAACAGTGGATGATATCGCAGAAGCATTAGCGAGGGCCAATGACAATTCGCCTGTTGGGACACTAGATGGGCCTCGTCAGACCTTGATCGTTCAGGCTAATCGCCAGCTTGATAACGCTGATGCCTTTGCAGAGTTGATTGTTGCTACCACGCCCAACGGTCATCCGGTTAAATTATCAGAAGTGGCTGTGGTTGAAAATAGTGTGGAATCGGTCAAGACTGCGAGCTGGACAAATGGCCAGCCATCCATCGGCTTGCTTATTTATGCACAGCCTGGAGCGAATGTCGTGGCCGCTGTTGATGCTGTCAAGGTCGCCTTGCCGAAAATAAGTGCTCAATTACCTGCTTCGGCGCAATTGGCCTTTTATCTTGATCGTTCTCAATCCATCCGGGAAGCGATTTTTGATGTGCAACTGACTTTTGGCTTAACCGTTGCGCTGGTGATTTTGGTTATGTTCCTGTTTCTGCGTAAGCCTACTGTCACGCTTATTCCTGCGTTATCGTTACCGATTTCTTTACTAGGTACGGTGATGCTGATGCGCGTTTTTGACTATACGCTCGATAATATTTCCCTGCTGGCTATTACCCTCGCCGTAGGGCTAGTGGTAGACGATGCCATTGTGATGCTGGAAAACATTGTGCGTCATATTGAAAATGGCTTGTCCCCATTGCAGGCAGCATTACATGGTTCAAGAGAGATTACCTTTACCATCCTCTCCATTTCAATTTCGCTGGTAGCTGTCTTTATACCACTTTTTTTCATGCCAGGGGTAATCGGCATGATGTTTCACGAATTTGCTGCCGTCGTCAGTATCGCAGTACTGGTGTCGGCTGTTGTTTCGCTCACGCTGATTCCCATGATGGCAAGCCGTTATCTGGTATTGCATTCATCAGATGGATGGAGTATGAGATTAACGCAATGGTTTGAGAACGGATTTAATTATCTGCTGACAGTCTATACCTATTTGCTGGACTGGGCGTTGCGTCATCGGCGCACCGTGCTGGGAATTGCCATGAGTACCTTTGTTGTGGCGGGTGTACTCTTTCTGGTGCTGCCCAAAGGCTTCTTTCCCGAAGAAGATACGGGTCGAATCATGATTTCGATTGAAGCAGCAGAAGATATTTCCTTTCCAGCCTTGACCCGCTTGGTAGAACAAACCAGTGAAATCATTCGGGCTCATCCTTTTGTTGATAATAGCATTACTTTTACGGAAGGCGCTAACAACGCACGCATGTTTATCGGTCTTAAGCCACGTAGCGAACGCCCCGCGATGAGCAAGGTGCTGGAAGTATTGCGTAAGGAAGTACGCGGTATGGCTGGCGTCAAGATATTCATGACGCCCTCGCAAAATCTGAGAATTGGTAGTATGCCCAGCAAGAGCCGCTATCAATACGTGATGCGCAGCGTGCGGACTGAGGATTTGTATGCAGCAGCAGATGCCGTCATGTCGCGTATGCAGCAGCACGCCGTGTTCCGGGATGTGACAAGTGACATGAAACTCAAAGGACTGCAAGCCCGGCTCGAAATTGATCGTGATAAAGCTAATTTGCTCGGTATCGAAGTCGCAGCGATTCGGTCAGCGTTGTATAGTGCCTTTGGCGAACGGCAGGTTTCGACCATTTTCACCTCAAGCGACAGTTATCGCGTCATTCTGCAGGTGGCAGGAGAATATCGTACCGATGAAAGTGCTTTTGACAACATTCACTTGCGAGCAAAAAATGGTGTACTCGTACCCTTGCCGAGCGTGGCGACGGTAGTGCGCGAAATGGGGCCGCTGGCAATCAATCATGTGGGACAGCTTGAATCTTTAACGATCTCGTTTAATCTTGCACCAGGTGCCGCGTTGGGGGATGCTGCTAAACTGATCGAACAATTCAAACATGAAATGAATCTACCTGACAGTATTCTGACCAGCTTTGCCGGCGATGCGGCAGCTTTTCAATCTTCCCAAACAAGCCAGTTCATCCTGATTTTGGCGGCACTGCTGGTTATTTATGTGTTACTCGGGGTGCTCTACGAAAGCTATATCCATCCAATTACGATTCTTGCCGGTCTTCCTTCCGCAGCGGTGGGTGCGCTGGGCATATTATGGTTATTCGATATTGAGCTTTCCATTATGGCCATGATCGGTATTTTATTGCTTATCGGTATTGTTAAGAAAAATGCCATCATGATGATCGATTTTGCGCTGGACGCCCAACGGGAGCAGCATCTGACACCCTATCAAGCAATTCGTTCAGCTTGCCTGTTACGTTTTCGCCCAATCATGATGACCACACTCGCTGCTATGATGGGTGCGCTGCCGATTGCCCTTGGCCTCGGTGCCAGCGCTGAATTGCGGCAACCGCTGGGGCTGGCAGTGATAGGGGGCTTATTATTTTCCCAAGTGATTACCTTGTTTATTACCCCGGTGATTTACCTGTATCTCGACCGATTCTCAGGCAGCCGGGAGACTCCCATCAACGAGCATTCTAGCATGCTGCTTCCTGAGTGATTGACCACTACCGAAGTCATTCCATTTCCAAATCAAACATGACGCGAAGGCGAGCCACAGACAGTATAAAAATAATACGGCCAGGTGAAGCTGACAAAGTGAGTTTTGATTTAGAAATGGAATAAAATGAATACCATGCTGTAAATTTTTGATGGAATGATCTTTATGAATCTTTTTCGACTCTCCTTTCGTATGTTGCGTCGTGATTGGCGCGCAGGTGAATTACGCATACTTGTGTTGGCACTCATGATTGCGGTGAGCAGCGTCACTACGGTTGGATTTTTTGCTGATCGAGTGCAGCTTGCCCTTTCCAGGGAGAGTAATCGATTACTGGGCGCTGATTTACTTGTCATTGGTGATCGTCCTTTGCCAGCCCATTATATGGATAAAGCCGAGCAACTCAGTTTAAAGACCGCTACATTGACCCGGTTTTCTAGCATGGTGAGCAAGGAAGAGAATAATCTCCTGGCTGAAATCAGGGCGGTATCAGCTGGCTATCCGCTACGGGGTGAATTGCGGCTTGCGCACACTGCCAGTGAAATCATCACAGAACAAAAGACCTATGTGGCGCAAAGTATTCCTTCTCCAGGCACGGTCTGGATCGATGAAAAATTAATGGCTGGTCTCGATATTACTCCAGGTGAGACACTGGAAGTCGGTGCTACCCGGATGACCGTAGCTGCGTTGGTTGCGCGTGAGCCGGATTATTCTGTCGGTTTTATCAATATGGGGGCAAGATTATTGATGAATGCAGATGATCTGGTTGCGACCCATCTGATTCAGCCAGGAAGTCGAGTGACCTATCAACTGCTGGTGGCGGGTGAAGAAAAACAGGTAGCCGAGTTTCGTAGCTGGGCGCAGAAACAACTCGTTCCTGGACAGCGCATCGAAGGCATACGTGATTCGCGTCCGGAAATCCGCTCCGCATTGGAGCGTGCAGAAAAATTCCTAAGTCTGACTGCGCTAGCGAGTGTAGTCGTCGCGGCCGCAGCCATGGCGCTTGCTGTGCGCCGCTTTACTCAGCGTCACCTTGATGGATGTGCGATCATGCGCTGCCTGGGAGCAAGTCAGGCAACGATATTGCGTCTGTATCTGTATCATTTCGTCATATTGGGATTGGTGGCCAGCGGGTTAGGTTGCATGCTGGGTTTTGTTGCACAAGAGTTTTTATCGCATTGGTTGGCAGGATTGATTGAAACATCATTACCCTTGCCCAGTGGACTACCTGCGGTACATGGCTTATTGAGCGGTATGGTATTGTTGCTTGGATTTTCCTTGCCCCCGTTACTTAATTTACGGCGTGTGCCTGCGTTACGGGTATTGCGTCGCGATTTTGGCATGACCAATTTGCATGGTCTGGCAGGTTACGCCTTTGGACTGTTGGCACTCTCTACCTTATTCATATGGGAAGCAGGCGAACTGCGGATGGGAATCCTGGTAATGCTTGGATTCATGGCTGCTATTGCAGTTTTTGCATTACTGGGTTGGGTATTGATTAAGTTATTAATGCTGGTACGTCAGCAAGCTGCAAGTGCGTGGCGTTATGGGCTAGCCAATATCCGGCGTCGAACGATTGCCAGTCTCGTTCAGTCGATCGCATTGGGACTGGGTTTGATGGCGATGTTAGTACTCACCCTGATCCAGAGTGATTTACTAAAGGATTGGCGCACCAGCTTGCCGCCTAATACACCTAACCGGTTTCTGATCAATATTCAGCCTGATCAGATATTGCCTTTGGCAGAATTTTTTGCGCAGCGTGAGATGCAGCAGCCTGATCTCTATCCGATGGTGCGCGGTCGTTTGGTGACGATTAACGGCCAGCCAGTGCGCATCGACGATGATACTGAGGCACGGAAGAAGCAACTGCTAAACCGTGAATTCAATCTGTCCTGGGCAGATAAACTCCAGCCGGATAATGAGATTGTGGCAGGTCGCTGGTGGCGGGGAGTAGATTTGCTTGATCACGAATTATCCCTGGAGGAGGAAGTTGCCGGAATCATTGAGGTCAAATTAGGCGATCGTTTAACATTTGATATTGCGGGTAGCCAGTTCTCAGCCACGATTACCAGCCTGCGGAAAGTTGACTGGGATACCTTTCGAGTCAATTTTTTTGTAATCGCACGTCCTGGCGAGCTAGATGCGTATCCGATTAATTATGTGACCAGCTTTTATTTGCCACCTTCACAAGCTGGCGTGATGCACGAATTGGTCAGAAGTTTTCCCAATTTGCTGGTAATTGATGTGGCAACTGTAATCGAGCAGGTACAGAAAATGATTGCGCAAGTATCTCGCGCGATAGAATTTGTGTTTTTATTTACTTTATTGGCTGGTTTTATCGTGCTTTATGCTGCTATTTCAGCAACCCAGGATGAGCGGATTTATGAGGCAGCTATTTTTCGCACATTGGGCGCTAAACGTAGGCAACTGGTTCGTGCCTGGGCGGCTGAATTTGCCATACTGGGTGGTCTGGTGGGAATCTTTGCATCAGCCGGTGCGAGCGTGCTTGCTTATGTGATCGCTAAGTATGTCTTGCACGTTCCTTATACCTTTAACGCCTGGATTTGGCTCGTCGGCATTCTGGTGGGGATGATAGGCGTCACTATTGCAGGATTGCTGGGAACGCGCTCAACCTTGACACATCCTCCTTTGTGGACATTGCGCAAAGTTGGATAAAGGGAGTGATTTGAAGGAGAGGACAAGGTGGGGAATAATTGTTCTGCTTCATCAACCGCTATAGCATTGTGAACGTTCAGGGTTGTAAAACCACTCGATTCCTTGCTAATTATTAGAATACAATATATGCCGACTTAATAATTATGGTTATGGAATGCTTGCGGTTATGCTAAAACTGTTTTGAGTGTTTAGAAAAGCAGCTGAATGCGTTTTACTTCATATTACATTCCTAATTAAAAATGACGTGAAGGCGAGCCGCAGACAGTATAACTAATACGGAAAGGTGAAGCTGACAAAGTAAGTTTTGATTTAGAAATAGAATTATATCCCTCATAAGCAATGGAAAAACAGGTTTTAAATCTATGTCTGATTGCGCCCATTCAACCGGCGCTTTGCGATGCTTATCGCCGGGTACTGCACCTTTTGGAGCAGAGCCGCGAATCAGTGGGCGCTGTCATTATCAATAGAGGATCGAATTCGTTACAGGAGGAAGCAGGCTGGACAACTGTTAAGTCTCTGACGGATCTTAATTCGGATGAGAGAAAGCCGGATGTGTATCTTTGTTGGGATCTGCCGGCGATTAATGAGATACTGGGCAAGAATCCGTGTCAGCCTGTGGTTTACGGCGTGACGGTTTATGGCATCTTGCAAGGCGTCTTCCCGGTGCACCCTTACATCATGGGTTATCTCTCCGACACACCCTTACTGCGAGGGATTCTGGTGGAGTGCGGTATTCCGCTGAATCGGCAATTCAGTCTCGCCGCTGGAATAGAGACGGAGGGCTGTCCTTCTTCAGAATCAGCGACTTACCAACGGAATGGCATACAGCGGAATGGCGTACTCATGATATCCGATGACGCAGCCTTTAGTTCAACCGTGGCGGCAGCCTGCGAAGTGTTAGGAATGCGGCTCGAACGCTTCCCCTATGCCGCATGCGCCCAGGGTGTTCCACCCGAGTTTTATACACGTTATAGCTGTGTGATCGCAACCGGCCAACCAGCGCTTCAAGCCGCGGCGGCCGGCACGCCCGTCATTATAGCGGATGAGCGGGGCAGTGCTGGGCTGCTGACGCGGGAAAACCTGACTCGAGTGCTCGATGCGCATGCGGGACCGGCCTGCTTTGAAAACCCTGCTGGGACAGAAGCATTGATGTCAGATCTGGGAGACAGCCAGGCTGTGGAGGCCGACGTTCTGGCCCAGCAACTTTGTTTAAGTCACAGTGAAGCAGCGCGTGCGCATCAGTTCTCTGTCTGGCTACGACAGACGCACAAGAACGCAGAAGCAGGCGTTTTCGTCCGAAATGGCTCCGAAGAAAAGCCTCAATTACGCAGTATCGCGGCGATGACTGGTGTGGCAGCTTATAAGGTAAGCACGACGCTAACCCCGGTCTTGCAAGGAAATTGCCATTCCTTCTCTTCGTCACCTTCTACCGAAGTATTAGTTGAGTGCAACACGCCCGTCAAAATCGTCCCCCAGCCACGTCTACCGTTTAGCTGCTATATTGCTGCCAATGAAGAACATACTTTGACGGGATTTTTTGGCGAGGGCTGGTCTATCGATGAGCCTTGGGGTCGCTGGACAGACGGTTCTGAAGCGACTATCCAGTTCGAACTCGAAGCAGTGGACGATCGCATCGAGCTGTTACTCTATCTTCGCACTTATTTGCCGCCGGACCGCTTGTTCCAGCGCGTGGTGGTGAGTATTAACAGCCATCCTTTATTATGCTGGAGATTAGACCGCACTACGCACAATGCGCCTTTCCTGTTGCCGCTAAATCGAGCGTATCTGGATGGGAAAAGTACGTACCGAATAAAGTTTCAACTGCCAGACGCCAGTTCACCTCAGTCCTGGGGGAAGAATGACTCACGCAAACTGGGTTTGGGGCTGGCCGGACTCGAACTGCTGAAGATTTCCAGGCAAGAATCTATGCCTCAGGTACTCGATACTGTAGATATTGCGTAATCATCCACAATTATCATTCCAACATTTTGGCTCATTGTGTTTGCGATGAGTGAATTGGCCTATGAGTAATAAGGTATTTCTTACCAATTGTTACTCTGTTCGTAATTTTATTCCTCTAAAAATCAACAGTGCCTCAATCCGGTTTAGCTACCGAAAGTTAAATTGATAGCACTTGTAGCACATGTACCAGCTACTGTAGCCGGTATTGTGAAAATCTGAAATAACAAACCAATCATATAAGAACATTTCCTATATTAATGTAGGAAAAAACGCCTGCAATATACATTTCCAGTAATGTTTCTGACATATAGGAAAAATTCCTATATGGAGTAGGAATAATTCATACGATATTTAATATAAGTAAGAAAAATTCCTACATCATATTAAGAAAAAGTCTTATAATATTTTATAATGTAGGAATTATTCCTACATTATAAAAAGAAAATAACTTATTTCATTTTTCACTATTTGATTAAATAAATTAAGGAAGACTTGAATGAAGGCTTGCGTAAACGAATGACGATATTAAGCGAATAGCGTCAGGCAGTATTCAAAAGCTAATTGATATGCGATTTTGCCAAAATGAAGTGTAAGCAAAACTCTCTGGGTTCGTTTTTAGCGCGTTTTTGATAAGAGATCAAATTAATTAAAGAGTTATGGCGTATGAAATTTAACGATTAACACATTTTTTATTACTGCGGTACACGTTATACACATCGAATTACCAATTATTTTATGAACCAGGGAGAATAAACAGCGTGGCTACACAATTTAATAGCATTACTATTCTAAGTGTTGCTGGAAATAATACTATAGACGGAAATGAAGCTACTACCTCGGGCTTTAGTATTTCAGGGAGTGGTACTTATAATGGATCTGATCTGAGCACTATTTCACCTGACAACACTATTTCGGTTACTGTTAAATGGTTTGATGCAGCCCATCCAAGTGGTATCACACAAACCATTTCCGCTATAGTTGACAGTATTGGTGGTTCCGGTAGCAACAAAACTTTTACTTGGCATATTGACGAAAGTAATTTTTCTACAACTGTTTCCGGACTCAATCTTGGTTCAGACAGCGTGTCAGTCACTTTTGGCACTGGAACTAACAGTGCAACTTCAAACCCTTTTGGGTTTACTTACGCATGTTTCCTACGAGGTACTCGGGTTCTGACCCGGCATGGCTACTGCCCGGTTGAAGAGCTGGCAGTGGGTGATGAAGTGCGGACACTGAGTGGCGGTTGGCAGCCGCTGCGCTGGATAGGTCATCAACGCATTGCCACCCCTTTCGGATTGGCAAAAGGTGCACCGGTGCGCATTACTGCCGGCGCTTTCGGGCCGGCGTTGCCGGAGCGGGATGTTTATGTTTCTGAAGATCACGCAATTTTTTTCCGCAATCAGCTTATCCCTGCCAGATTTTTGATCAATGGCGTTACCGTATTTCGCGATACCAGTGTCAAGGACATCGAATACTTCCACCTGCTGCTCGACCGGCACGCAGTGATCTTCTCAGAAGGACTCGCCACCGAGAGTTATGTACCGTGTGAAAACATCGATTGGTTCGATAACACCGCGGAATGCCCGCAAGCATTACTGAACGCCATCCGTGCTGGCACCGCGGAGTGCTTGATCGAATGCTATCCACGCAAAACTACCGGTCCTGCCGTGGAAGCAGCTCGCGCTCTGCTTGCTCGTTTTGCGCCAGTGGATGCCAAGGACCGCGCAGCAAGCTAGCTCGTATGTTCCCAGCCTTGGTAGATGGCAAGTCTTTGGCTATCGGCCGGGGTAGTGCGTGCAAAATATGCGGATTCGCGACAATTTTATAGCGGAAGCATTGACATAAATAACAATGCTTCCAACCCTCTGCTTCAATTCTCACAGAATTTTAATCTCTACTCTAACCTATACACGATCGAACAAAAACTCTCGTAGATATTACTTGCTGATTTCTTAGTTAAATCTAGCCAAAGATTTTTTCCTTGGTTGGTTCTGGTGGAAAACCCAGACTTGATTCACTTCAATTGTGCGAATAAATATTTGATACTTACACTACAGGTATTAGCCACTGTTGCCGATATAGTAATTATTCGAGATAACTTACTATTTATATATGAAGAATTCTTACATCAGAACAGGATAATTCCCTGCGATATTCATTATTTCGATTAAAAAAAGGAAGGCTTGAACAAGTGCTTGCCCAAACGAATGACGTTGTTAAGCAGTGCTTGAAAGCTGATTGGGATCCGTTTTTGCCAAAAAAGTTTGAAAAACTTTATTGGTAATGCACGCACGGAGAATTACCCACTATTTCATGTGCTAGGGAGAATTATAACATGGCTAAAAATAATGATGATCATGATGATCATAGCATGGCGATCACTTATACAAGTATCACTATCAAGAGTGTTGCCGGTGGTGATAATTCTATTTCCAAGAATGAAGCTATTAAAAACGGTTTTAAATTGCGTGGTGAAGGTAGTTTTGTAACAGGCAACGAAAACGACATTCTCGAAAAAGAGGATGAGATTGCGGTTACGGTCACATGGTCTGACGGAGTCCATACTTTTATTCAAAACATTGATGCCGTAGTGGATAGTGTTAATGAAAATAAAAGTACATTTAAATGGCACATTGATGAAAACAAAACTTTTGAAAACAATTATACTAGCGCCGGGCTCAATTTGGGTGAAGGCACCGTTACGGTGACATTTCCGGGGTCTATAAGTAGTAGTAAGATCTATAACTATGACCACGCCTGCTTCCTTCGTAGCACCCGGATCCTGACCCGACATGGTTACTGCCCGGTTGAGGAGCTGACTGTGGGTGACGAGGTGCGCACATTGAACAGCGGCTGGCAACCATTGCGGTGGATTGGCTATCAACGCATCACTACCCCTTTCGGTCTGGCAAAAGGTGCGCCGGTGCGGATAACTGCCGGCGCTTTCGGTCCAGCGTTGCCAGAGCGGGATGTCTGCGTCTCGCAGGAGCATGCGATTTTTTTCCGCAATCAACTTATTCCCGCCAGGTATCTGATTAACGGTGTGACTATGTTTCGCGATACTCGTATCAAGGATATCGAATACTTCCATCTGCTGCTTGACCGGCACGCGGTGATCTTCTCGGAAGGGCTTGCGACCGAGAGTTATGTGCCGTGTGAAAATATCGAGTGGTTCGATAATACCTCGGAATGCCCGCAAGCATTGCTGAACGCCATCCGTGGCGGCAGCGCGGAGTGCTTGATCGAATGCTACCCGCGCAAAACCACTGGCCCTGCCGTGGAAGCGGCGCGTGCTCTGCTGGCCCGTTTTGCGCCAGCGGATGCTAAAGGTTGCGCTGTAGGCTAGTTTGTATTCCGATTTCAGCCACGGCAGATTTTCCGAGATCAATTGGAGTAGTTCGTATAAAACATAGTGAATTCCAGCGAAAGCGTTGACCCAAATATAGAGTATCCAGCTGTTTCTTTCTGTCGCTGTCGATTTGACCTGGTCAGGGTGATGGAATTGACCATTGCAGTATATTATTAGATTTCCTGCCCTAAAATTTTACGCATAGAAACCCGTGGTCCCATACAGATAAAAAACACGTGCCTCAGGCGTGCTGACCAGATAGGTGTACCTTGTGACTACACTTTCTATTTACTATCCTGAGATTTTACGCTGATAATGGCTCGGAATATCTCAACTATAAAGTTGCTGGATTACTGGAAAAGCTGTGTATGGAGTTCACCAAATCACGACCACGACATTCCACCAATAATGCTTTGGTTGAATTCAAAAACCATGCTGTCGTGTGTACACATCTAGCATATATTCATATTCCGTAACAGTTTGCTAGAAAAGTCAAGGCGTTCTGAACTGATCTCTTTAACCCCTATATTAACTTCCAATGCCCGTTAATTTCCATGGCCGATGCTTCTTTCCTGAAACAGCCGCCGATACAAAGGACAAATATTATTATGAAATACATGATGACGCCTTTCGAAAAGCTGAATTCATTTCCAGATGCAACTGTCTATCTCAAAACGGGATAGCCTTTGAACAATTGGATATAGTCGCATCAAAGATGAGCGGTAATGAGGCTACCGCGGCACTCAATAAGGCGCGACAGGCATTATTTCAATCCATTGGCAATGACTCAAGCAATCTGCTTGATGATGCAATGATAAAAATACGAATGAAATATTTTTAACCAGATCAAGACAGAATCAAGTTCGAATACTCAAATTCACCAATTCTTTTCAGACTCATTTCTGTATTGGAAAATACTGCACTCAAAGCAAATTGAGAGTATTGATCTTACTGCCAGCTTGTGCCCGGGGTTTTTGAAAAGTACAAATATATGCCAAAATTTTATGAATAAACGAAATAAATACATAATCAAGCGTCCCGTAGAGTTTGGCTCTTACTTCCCTCTACTTTTTGTAACAGAGCATGTACCGTATTCCTGCGGCTCCTCTTCGAAAGGAGGAGCCGATGTTGATCAGGTCAACCGTTACTTCTTCTCACGTATACGATCAGCTTGCTCTTCCATTTGATCGGCGCTTCTCTCCGTTGACTCACGAGTGGCCTCGGCAGCACGGTCAGTGGAGGGTGAATCAGTCAGTCCTGGATCTCGTTTTTCTATCCGATCGGCCGCAGCTTCCCCACTCTTACGCGTCATATCCGCTTTTTCTTCCATTCTATCCGCTTTCTGCTCCAGTACGTTTTCGCGCCTATTTTCTTCCCTGGAATCGCATGCAGAAAGAATGAACGCTAACACCACGACAGTAAACGCCACTTTCAGATAATTATTCATAATAGATTACCTCATTATTATTAATAGTGAAGTTCCTTACCAAATAGTAAGGAGCGGAAAAATTTACTAGCGCCAGAACCTTGGATTAGATACATCCAATATAGGAGCTAGTAAACAGTATAATTGCTGTATTTAGTATTTTCTGTGCGCTGACGCACCAATAAACGATTAAAACTCATTCGCTAGGCAAATATTGCGTTGATAAATGTGGAAAAGGGTATGTTACTCTTCATTCTCCCTACCGTTGGATGGGTAAGCTTCTGTGAGAAAACCATGAATTTTTTCGTTTTTTCAGGAAGATACCTACAATCCAGTCTGAAATAAATGATCAGGTTGCGTCGCGTGCCAGTCGGATACCCGTAAAGTACCAAGAAGTACTGGCAGGTAAGAAGTTGCGGAAACTCGAACGAATCCACTTTCGTGGAGTGACACATGATCCGCCCCTCAATACATACTGATTCACCATGGACCTACTATTATATTCACCTACTGCCTCATCCCAAACTATGGACATGGGTTCGTGATCGTTAGGCTTTGCGGGGTTATAGCCAGGATAGCGTGAATAACTTGACTGCGTCCATTCCCATGCATCACCGTAGAGTTGAGCGGGCTCGGCCTTACTGGCCACCACTACGGTAGAGGGATGAAAACGGTTATTCTCGGCAAAACATCCTTCAATTTTTTGTTGGGAGGCTGCATGCTCCCATTCGGCTTCGGTAGGAAGCCTCGCACCCGACCATCGAGCGTAGGCCTCAGCTTCGTAAAGCGATATATGGATAACTGGCAAAGATGTGTCTAGCAGCGCCAGTCCGCTGAGTGAAAATTCCTGCCAGTCGCCATTATCACCTCGCCAGTATAGAGGGTGCTCGCGACCGTGGGATTTGATCCAGTCCCATCCTTCGGAGAACCAGAAGCTGGGGTTATGATAACCGCCTGCTTTCATAAATTGAAGATATTCTCCATTGGTGACAAGCCTGGATGCAAGTTGGTAAGGGAGCAGGTATTGCTTGTGTCGAGGTGACTCGTTGTCGTAGCTAAATTCTTCTCCCTTATATCCGATCTCCACAAGACCCCCTTCGAAGTGGCACCATTCGAGTGGAGGAAGGGCAGAAGAAAGCGGGTATCTAGGTGCTGTTGGCGCAGGATCTTGCGCTACGATAAAGCAAGGGTTAAGCGGATTCCGAGACAGCAAGTGCTTGATGTCTGTGAGCATCAATTCCTGATGCTGTCGCTCATGATTCATTCCCAGGATGGTTAAGGTGTTTACCATTCTATCATCGGCATTATTGTTCAGGACCTGTGCCATACGCTCGTCCACAGTGCGGCAGTAGTCACGGACTATGGATAAGGACGGTCGTGTGAATAGCCCACGCAAGGGATCTGGATGGGTCTGGCCAGACTTATTGTAAGAGCTGAACATGGTTTGAAATGCTGGGTGAAAAGGTGTGAATGACTTCTCATAATGCTGCAATATAAAGGTTTCAAAGAACCATGCGATATGGCCAAGGTGCCATTTCACAGGGCTCATTTCCGGCATTGACTGTACGCAGCAATCCTCTTCGCTCAGAGGCTCAATTAACTGCAGTGTACGTGCGCGTATCGAGGTGTATTTCGCATATATTAAAGATGATGTCATGATGCTTCTCCTCAAGGGCAAAAGACGGGATTGAAGTGGCTCGCTATAACTGGGCAATCTGAAAGAAAGTTAAGCTCTGTCATGTGTAGTTATTCCATTTCCAAATCAAAATTGACGCGAAGGCGAGCCGCAGACAGTATGAATAATACGACAAGGTGAAGCCGATAAAGTCAGTTTAGATTTAGAAATGGAATTATAGCGCGTTGTTAAGTATGGGACAGTTTCAGCGCCGTGTATTGCTGCTCGTGCTAGTTTTGCTTTGAATTTACTCGAATATGCGTACGATTTTTACTCACCCTCATTAAGCTCCTTTTTAATTTTGCCAGAGCTTAACAATCTGTACAATTTCTGGGTATCATTTCACCTAGCTTGTGTCACCGTTCAGGCGACACAAGGGTGGAGGGTGAGTGTCAAAAGTAGAAAAAGTTAATTGTTAACTTTGACAAAAGAGCCATTTTGTTTGACCCACACTTCATTGGTGAAGGCATCGGAGATACTCCCGGCATCAGTGGCAAAACAGTCGGCTATAGTCTGGCTAGTAACGGTATTTTTGGTTGCCATGGTGATGGGTGGATTAATGGTCACGCCAGGAATACTTCCAAGTTGTCCTTGCAATGCGCTTGTCATGTCGTAGCAAACATCTGAATGGATCGTTAAATTGGTGCTTTCTGCCGGTGCATTCATGGTGCAATGTTTAATGTTGGAGAAATCATTTGCAAGAGATTGAAATGGGTTGGGAATGCCTGGAATGCTCATGGTAATCCCTTTTATTTCAGAGGAAGTAACGTTGCTGGTGGTGAGTAAGGAAATGCCAGTTGCAGCAGCTTGGCGAGGGGGCTCACACAAATTGCTGTTCGTGGGAAGTGGAATACATTGCCCATTAGTCGTGACATTGACGACATTGCCACTTTGTGTGTAAACCAGACCGGCAGGTACATTGGTTATGTTGCAGGCAGGAATGCTGCCATTGCCACCTGAATTGGCAATGTGGTTGATCATATTGGGCAGACTGTCAATGAAGGTGGGATTATTGCCCCAAGGTCCTCCTAATACATAAACGCCATTATCAGTCTTATTGACGCCTGCATAAATACCCACTTCAGGGTAGTGCCTGAAAAGCCAAGGTTCAATACTTTGCGTAGCCTGATGGCTTGGGAAGAATTCACGATAAGTATTCTCAGCCCAGTTGAGCAAGGTTTCAGCATCACTGGCAGTATCTGCTGATGCAAAATTGATGCTGCTTAGTAGAGCAAGGGAGCAGGCGGATAAAATAAACTGCTTTATGCGTTGTTTCATTTAAATGACCTCTAATTTAATTTGTTGAAATTTGTTTTTATTGAATTGGTTAGAGTATCCTATCTTTATATCGAGATAGAAAACTGCGAGCATGTTCACTTATTTCCTATAGGATATAAAGTACGATTTAACAAATTAATGTGTATTTCTCGCAATCGAGAAGGAATCGTTTAGGAGGGCAAAATGATAACAGAAAGCGAAAATATCCGTGATGCCATTGTCAATACTGGAGTTGCAATTGCGGCACGTACTTCGTGGGAAGCCGTTCGTTTTTATGATATTGCGGCTGAAATGAATATTTCCTTGGATGAGATACGCAACTACTTTCGTGAAAAAGAAGAACTGGTTGATGCCTGGTTTGAGCGTGCAGACGGCATCATGCTCAGAGAAGCAAATACTGCTGAGTTCTCAGCACTGACACCGCAGCAGCGTATTCATGATCTTGTCATGATTTGGCTGGATGCTCTGGCAGTTCAGCGCAAGGTAACACGTCAAATGATTTTGGCAAAGCTTGAACCCGGACATATCCATATTCAGATCCCGGCAGTGATGCGTATTAGTCGAACTGTGCAATGGATTCGTGAAGCCACGCAACGTGATGCCACTTTTCTGCGGCGTGCGTTGGAGGAATCGGCTTTGACCACTGTTTATCTGATGACGTTCTTTTTCTGGATGCGCGATGAAACACCCGGATCGAAGAGTACGCGACAATTCCTCAATCGCAATCTAGGATTGGCAATGTGGCTGGGGCAGACTATTTATGGTGGTAACAAGTCAAGTACCACCCCAGCATCAGTACCTCGAATCAGTGCATCTTCCAGCAAATAATCGACTCACTGATCATCCCATGTGATGGATACCTTGACCCATGCCTTAAGCGGTGCCTTGCTGGTGCGTTCAGCCGAGCCAGTGCTGCCGATATTAAAAGCACTGCCAGTGCGTACCCGCCTCATCGCCGGCATGACGGCGGCAGCTTTTCCTGATATGGATGCTGTCTTACGATTGGTCGATACGCTGACCTATCTTAACTGGCATCAAGGCCCCACCCATTCACTCGTGATGTTACCGCTCTGGGCATTTCTCTTGGCTCATCTATTCTCGAAGGTTGCGCGCGGCCGTTATTCATGGCGGCTTTTTTTAATTCCGTCCGGCCTTGGGATCGCCATTCATATAGCGGAAGATTTGATTACTTCTTATGGATTGATGCTGCTGGCACCTTTCTCTACCGAACGATTTTCTCTGCCGCTTGCCTTTGTCGTTGACTTATGGTTCAGTGTTATTATCATCTTGGGACTGGTCATGAGCCACATTTTTCCAGAAAAGAAATATATCGCTGGTTCTGCACTCATTTGTCTGACTATTTATGTGGTATTTTTAGTCTCTTTGCATGAACGGGCCAAGGACATTGGTATGGCCTATGTTCAGAAAATGGCCCTGCCTGACGCAGAAATCAGCGTATTGCCGCAGCCTTTTTCGCCCTTCAACTGGCAGATCGTTGTCCTGCAAGGAGAAACCTATCATATTTTATTGGTTAAGTTATCATCTGGTTCTTCGGCGATATTTCCTGATCATGGTGTGTTATCAAACATGCTTGCCGCTTATCAGTCGTTGATTTCAGCAAAGTGGCAGCAACACAAACGGTTTGGTGATAGTCCTGTTGATACCATGCTGGTACGCGAAGCCTGGCATCAACCTGTCTTGGCAGATTTCCGACGGTTTGCGGTATTTCCACAATTCGATAGAATTGACACCTCTGAAAAAGGGGTATGTATCTGGTTTTACGATTTACGGTTTAAATTTCCCATGCTGCCCCCATCATTTCGCTATGGCGGGTGCAAGGAAGAAGGGAGCGCTAATTGGTATTTGCAACGTCAGAAAGGCGCTTTCTGGATTGATTAAACGGTTTGAGCTATTGTTAGTTTAGCTCATGACTCACTATTTTTCCCTGGAAAGGAATATTATGATCGAAAGATCTACGATCAAGATTTTAATTCTTGACGATGATAAGCTTATGCTCAAAATGTTGGCACGAATGCTGGCAAACCATGGATTTACTTCTGTTGTTTGCTGCGATAAGGGGTCCGATGCATTAGGGCAAGTAGATAACGAGGCAACCCGACCTGATCTGATATTGCTTGATTTGAACATGCCGGGAATGGACGGGATCGAATTTGTGCGTTATCTCGTTGAGCGGCAGTTTACGGGCAGCTTGATTCTTGTGAGCGGCGAGGATGAGCGTATGCTGAGAACGGCTGAGAGATTGGTGCAAGCACATAAAATTCATATGCTGGGTTATTTGCAAAAACCAGTTAAACCTGAGGCGATGCTCGCTTTATTGACGCAATGGGCGCCGCCAGTACCCATTAAACCATTCAAAGCTAAAAAGATATATAGCGCGGAAGAAATCAGAGCCGCCATTAAAGAAGGCGCGCTGGTTAATTACTATCAACCCAAGGTATCTGTTGCCAGTGGCACAGTAGTGGGTGTGGAGACGTTGGTGCGTTGGCATCATCCTAAAGATGGCCTCGTTTTTCCAAATCAATTTATTCATGTAGCAGAGGAACATGGCCTGATCAATGATTTAACTCAGTTCGTCCTTTTACAAGCATTTACACAAGCTAAAAAATGGCAGCAGGAAGGGTTTGAGTTACGGGTTTCTGTCAATGTGTCTATGGATAATCTGACTTCTTTGGATTTCCAGGATCACGTTGTTAAGCTTGCTGCCGACGCCGGAATTTTACCGCAAAAACTGGTGCTGGAAATTACCGAGAGTCAGTTGATGGGGGATATGCGCGTGTCGCTCGAGATTCTGACGCGGCTGCGCTTGAAGCGCTTTCGTCTTTCCATCGATGATTTTGGTACCGGACATTCTTCACTGGCGCAATTACGCGATATTCCCTTTGATGAGCTCAAGATCGATCAGGGGTTCGTCCACCGGGCTTGGAAAGATGAAACGCTGCGTGTGATTTATGATGCGAGTCTGGCATTGGCTAAGCAATTAAATATGGAATCAGTGGCGGAAGGGGTCGAAGATAGGGATGACTGGGAATTACTGCGCCGTACTGGCTGTGATCTCGCGCAAGGTAATTTTGTCTCCAAACCATTATTGGCCGAAGAAATTCCTGAATGGATAAAAGTTTGGCTAAACAGGGTGCAAACTGAGCTTTTGGTACAGAGCACAAACTGATCAATTCTATTTCCAGATTAAAAATGACGCGAAGGCAAGTCGCAGACAGTATGAATAATACGGCAAGGTGAAGCTGACAAAATCAGTTTTGATTTAGAAATGGAATAAGACGCTATAGCTGGCTAAGCTGATCGTAATGATGCTGTAAATGATCTGTCATGAAGGTGCTGATAAAGTAATAACCGTGGTCATACCCATCATGGCGGCGTATTGTCAGAGGTTGCCCGTGTAGCCGGCAGGCTGCTTCAAAACGATCTAGTTGCAATTGCTCTGCCAGGAACGGGTCGTTGAGGCCTTGATCAATGAGGAGCGCAGGTAATCGATAGCCTGCTTCGATTAAGGCGGTCGCATCATGTTCGTACCAAGTCCCGCGGGATGCGCCCAGATAATGACTGAATGCCTTCTGCCCCCAGGGGCAGTGTTGCGGAGCAGCGATCGGAGCAAATGCCGAAATGGATCGATAGAGCTCTGGACTTCGTAGTGCAAGCGTTAAGGCGCCATGGCCGCCCATAGAGTGACCAAAGATACCGACACGATTTTGCTCTGCCGGGAAATGTGACAAAATGAGTTGGTACAGCTCCTGTGTCACATAGCTTTCCATTCGGAAATACTTTGACCACGGCGCTTCAGTCGCATCCAGATAAAATCCTGCGCCGCTACCCAACTCCCAATCACCTGCTTCACCTGGAATACCTGTCTGGCGAGGGCTGGTATCCATACTGACCAGCATGATACCGAGTTGAGCAGCCATGCGTTGTGCCCCTGCCTTGATCATAAAGGTTCCTTCCGTGCAGGTGAGTCCGGCAAGAAAGAACAGGACGGGTACTGAGCCTTGCTGAGCCTGCGGGGGTTGATAGACCGAAAATTGCATCGGCAAACCGATGATTTCTGAAAAATGCTGATAGAAACCTTGTGTGCCTCCAAAACAGCGATGGGTACTACGCGTTTCCAGATGAGTCGTCATGCTATTAATAAATGACGACCGAACGGATGGATTTGCCTGCCTTCATCAATTGAAAGCCTTCGTTGATATCTTCCAGCTTCAGTGTATGGGTAATCAATGGATCGATCTTGATTTTGCCTTCCATATACCAGTCGACGATCCTGGGAACATCGGTGCGACCGCGAGCGCCACCGAAAGCAGAACCTTCCCATTTGCGGCCTGTGACCAACTGGAAAGGGCGGGTGCTGATTTCAGCGCCGGCTGCTGCCACACCAATGATGATGCTGCGTCCCCATCCCTTGTGCGTGCATTCCAGTGCTTGTCGCATGAGCTGTGTATTACCGATACATTCAAAGCTGTAGTCGGCACCTCCGCCGGTTAATTGCACGATGTCATCGATAATGTTCTCTGTTTTATTGGGGTTGAGGAAATGCGTCATGCCGAATTCCCGCGCCATTTTTTCGCGCACTGGGTTGATATCAATACCGATGATTTTGTCAGCACCAACCATCCTGGCGCCCTGGATGACATTCAAGCCAATGCCGCCGAGGCCAAATACCGCGATATTGGCTCCAGCTTCTACTTTAGCGGTAAAAACGACAGCACCAATGCCAGTAGTGACACCACAACCGATATAGCAGACTTTATCGAAGGGTGCATCCTTGCGAATTTTGGCCAGCGCAATTTCAGGTACGACCACATAATTGGAAAAAGTGGAAGTGCCCATGTAATGCAGGATCGGTTTTCCATTGAGTGAAAAGCGGGAAGTAGCATCCGGCATCAAGCCGCGGCCCTGGGTACTGCGAATGGCCTGGCATAGATTGGTTTTTCTGGACAGGCAGAATTTGCACTCACGGCACTCCGGCATATACAAGGGAATGACATGGTCGCCCTGCTGCAATGATTTGACATCAGGACCGGTATCAACCACGACTCCCGCGCCTTCATGCCCCAGGATTGCTGGAAACAGTCCTTCCGGATCGGCGCCGGAAAGGGTGTAATAATCGGTATGGCAAATGCCGGTCGCTTTGATTTCAACCAGGACTTCGCCGGCTTGCGGAGCCATCAAATCGACTTCTTCAATCGTGAGAGGTTGTCCTGCCTGCCAGGCAACAGCGGCACGTGTTTTCATACTCGATGATTCCTTTTCGTTTGATCAAATGATATTAAGTGCTCTTCCAGAACGTCAGGTAGTCAGCATTCAAAGTCGAGCCAGCTATGGTCAAAATATTAACGTATCATTGGCGTGATAGGGAGTTTTTTTGTCAAGAATTCAGCATGAGTTAGTGAAAACGCAGTTTCGCCAAAATGCAGTTTCGATAAAATGCAGTTTTGCTAATGCAAAATTGTAGCATGCAGCAGATTCATTTATTGACCCCGATCTGCACCATGCGTGCCTTGATTTGCTCCTCAACCCATTGGACAAACAAGGGATGTGGCGCAAATCCCGAGCCAAGCTCATATTCCAATCCAGCCAAAAACTTTTTCTCACGCCCTTCGTTCATAACCCGTGCAGGAATAACAAGCGCGTTTCCTCCTTGCTTTTGCGCTTCTTTAACCATGGTACGAACTTTTTCAATCCAGGGGGCACGCTTATCTGGCCAGTCTTCGCGCCAGGTCGCGGCTCTGATTGCACGAAATTCATTACCGCCTATTTTGCGCATGCGCATAATGAGTGCTTCCAGTGTTTGGAGCCATTGCTCGTTTTGCTGGTCATCTTCTGAGCCATGTGCCACCAGAATGATGGTTTCTTTGGCCGCCTCTTTGGATAAGGTGCGCGCACGATCAAGCAGGGAAGCTGCGAATAGCGGATGTGCTCCTATTCCTCCTGTTGTTCGGATGGGTAAAGGGGTGCGGATGCGGGTAGAGATGTTTTTTTACTATGCCATGCTGTACAAATCCTTGCCCGCCATGAACTTCATGGACAGATGTTTTTTGAGCCTTGTTTTCTATATCCAGCCCGACCATGCGCTCAATCTCGCGACGAAAGCTTTTTTCCATGACAAAGATGCGCACGATAATGGCTGCTTTGGCACCGCGTCGTTCCAGCTTGCGTATGGCACGCTCAATCGTGGACTGATCTGCCATCGAAAATACGAATTCGATCTGGTAGCGATTCATCAATAGCTGTGCTGCTTCGCGCATTTGCTCATTCCAGTTAAAATCCGCGCCATATGCCAGAAGCACCACACTAATATCTTCCGATCTGATTCTGGGATGGATGACTTTTATTCCCCAGAGCATGGCTAGCCAAGATTATCAGCGCTAAAACAAACAGACTTGCCTGGTAAAAGTATTTCAAGATTACGATGTGCTTGGGTATGTACATGGTTCTAATCCTGATTATGTATGGTATGAGCCTCGCTTCAAATTTTAGAACCCTGCAGTATAATTATACTGCAAGCAATTAATCACGCTTCCAAGAAGATGTCAGATTAAAATTAACTAGAAGAAAAAAGTTAAATTAGTCTCTCATTTAACAATTCTTCGAGCTGATCTCTAAAAAGTTGTTTGAGGTGTTCAGTATTTTTGTATTCAGTTTGGAAATGCCCAAGTGCTTTAAGTTTATCCTGAAATTTCCATAATGATTGCAATGCATCTCGGTTTATTTTCGTAATTTGAACCGATGCTTCTTTGAAATAGGTATAAATATGTGGTTTACCATTTTGCCTAAACGTGTGATGAGCCACGTCAAACTCCTCTTCAGTGAATTTTCCTGTTTTGGTCATGAATAAGCTTACAAAAATATCGCAGTTGTGAACCTCACGGTTGTATTCATCTTGCAGGCGAGTGGAAGACATAGCATCCAGGAAATTCTCCCAGCGAACAATTTTGAGGTAAATTCCCTGTTCGAGTAACCGATCATTTCGCTGCCTAAAATATAGATCGAAGGCATCGCGATCCTCGCGTAGTTCCTCGGAGGATGCTAGAAAGATTTTAATGGTTTTATCTTTAACTCTGTTCGATTTTGTTAATTCTGAAGTCAAACGCCGACTATCAGGTTGCTTTTCCGCCCAGATAGGAAGGTGTTCTGGTTTAAAACCATCCAGCAGTGTCAGTACATTGACCTCTTCATAACTTTCCAGACACTCGATGTTTAGTTTTCCATCCTCCTTGCGTTTGAGTAAGCGTTTGTATTCGAACATTTCCGGTGAAGTCGAAGCGATACATTTAGAGCAAATACATGGAATTCTGATTTCTATCCTCTCTTCTAGTCCGCTGAAGCTTGCATTGAGCGTATCGAGATCGCTTGCAATGACGCTGAGTAGCGCTTTATGCTCTGGGCCGCGAGCGCGTAGAACTATTTCGCTGCCATGTGGTGGGATCTGTACGAGTACCTCTGTGGCATTACGTTCGAATAGCACGCCTGTTGTCCAGGCCATGTTTGGCCGTTTGACAAAGTGATGCATTCTCACCATCAGTCGACTGATGAGCCCTTTGGGTAAGAAGCCATAGCGATAGCTGAGCACCAAATCACCCGGGGCTGCCCAGTTATTGAGTCCGGGCGGCATCGTTGGTGAAAGGAGTTGGGGCGCCAGCCAGGTATTAACTTCATGAGCACGAGCAGCCACTAGGGGATAACACAACTCAAACTTTTCCATCAATGCCAGCAATTCCAAATGCATATTGCGATATTCGGAGGTAGCCCATATCCGTTCACAATCAGCGAGGGCGAATTGTCCAAAATTTGCTTTCACCGTTTCATCATCCAGAATCCTGAATACCGCTTCTGTGGCCCATAGATTCTGCAATATCACAGTTCGGCGTAACAGAGGATCATCCTGAAAATGGAGGAAAACCCCGAGATCGTGTAAATAGCGACTCAGATGCAATGCTTTGGTCTGATCGAAATCCAGATAGCGTCCATAGAGATCAAAATAATCTTGTTGTGAAATATAAGGATGATGCCTGGCTTCTTCCTCAATCGCCGCTCGAATATCAACCCATTTGGCTGGAACTTGTTCGCCGATATGAGGAAGGCGCTGCACGAAATACTCAATAGCCTTATATAACTCGGCGGTTGATCCACGCTGCTGCAAATTCCCCCGATGGACCTCTTTCACATTGGGAAATCGGCCTTTTATGCCTGCTTCATCAATCGTTTTACTGCGTCCACCTTTTTCATTTTGAAAAATTAACACGGGACTTCGGTTACTAAGTAGTTCGATAACCTCTAACCAATATTTAAATCCTTCATCTGTGGCAGATTTATGATCCTTGGCGGTATCATCCACAAGAATGTAGAGAGAATTTTTTGTCAGAAAAAACTGATGGGTGGCATGATAGATTTGTTGTCCGCCGAAATCCCATACGTTGAGCCGAAAAATGCGCTCATTGTCGAGAGGAAAACCCTGGCGATGAATATTGATTCCCCTAGTAGTTTCATCTTCTGTTGGCAGGGGCTCACTAGGTCGATATAGGCGGCGCAATAAACTCGTTTTACCGGCCCGGCCTTCCCCGATGATCAGTACCTTAGCTTCCAATAATCGATCAACCCCTTGTGCTTCAATTTCTCGGAAATAATTCAGCACAGCCTCGAGGCCTTGTTTCACCACTTCAGGAGAAGGATGAATGAGTGGGCAGTCTTTGACAAACACACCCTCTTGACCAAGATAGCTAGAACCATCCCATCTTACCGGTAAGCCTTTTACAAATAATTTTTTTAAGGGAGACAAGTCGGTGGCGTTGGTTCTATTAAGATTGAGGCTTCTCAAAAAAGATAATTTTATAAATGGCGACAGATCAGCAATTCTATTGCCCTCAAGGTCAAGCGAAGTGAGATTGGAGAGTGCAGCGAGATGTTTAGCGCCGGCATCTCTAATCTGGTTACCCCCAGGTCAAGCGAAGTGAGATTGGAGAGGGCAGTAAGATATTCTACGCCGGTATCCCTAATCTGGTTACCTCCCAGGTCAAGCGAAGTGAGATTGGAGAAGGCAGCGAGATGTTTAGCGCCGGTATTCCCAATCTTGTTACCCGCCAGGTCAAGCGAAGTGAGGTTGGAGAGGGCAGTGAGATGTTTAGCGCCGGTATCCCTAATCTGGTTACCCCCCAGGTCAAGCGAAGTGAGATTGGAGAGGGCAGCGAGATGTTTAGCGCCGGCATCCCCAATCTTGTTATCCCCCAGATCAAGCGAAATGAGATTGGAGAGGGCGGCGAGATGTTTAGCGCCAGTATCACCAAGCTGATTACTCCAGAGGTTAAGCGTATCCCTCCAACCCCACCACCTACCCACGTTCCTTCAATAATGCTTCAATAGCCTCCGGTGCAAGCGGCAACAATTCATCGATTCGGCTGTTAG
>NZ_FOUB01000160.1 GCF_900114745.1 Nitrosomonas communis
TATTGATGAAAGTGGGTTTGCACAGGATGCGCCGCGCACGCACGGTTATGCACCCGCTGGTCAGAGATGTCATGGCACGCATGACTGGCATGCGCAAGGTCGTATCAACGCGATTGGCGCCCTGATCGGAAAGCTATTGATAACCGTCAGCCTGTTTGCAGTCAATATCAGCGCCGATGTATTTCATGGATGGGCGATGCAGGACCTGTTGCCTAAATTGCCGTCACATGCGGTCGTTGTGATGGACAATGCTACCTTCCATAAGAGGCAGGATACGCAAGAGGCCATACAAAACGCTGGGCACACCCTTGAATACTTACCCGCTTATTCTCCTGATCTTAATCCCATCGAACATAAATGGGCACAGGCCAAAGCACTGCGTAAACAACAAAACCAGACCGTTGAGATGCTTTTTAAATCCTATACATTCTGAATCATTCTTAACTGGTTAGGCTATAAACGTAAGCAATGGATCAAACTAATCCAACTTTGTTGCTTAATAATGTGCTAAGGAATGACCAACACGCAGGTAAACATGTATCTGCATATAAAAAGCTGCCAGGTAATGGTTAGAAGATAATTTTATGAAAATTAATTGTTGACTAAGCTATAACTTGAATTACTATTTTTCAGCTGAGCAAAGTAAAGACCAAGCTGTTGAGTACATGAAAGTTTTGTAGGAGTTGGTAATGGAGCAACGAGGGATTCTAGCTATTTTATCAGTTTTTGCTCCTTGCTGCATAGAGAAAGAAATATGGAATAATTTGTGAAGGAAGCTATTTTCTGACCAAGAGGCGAAGCTTGTTGCCAACTGTACATCAATCACTGATAATACTAGCACTGCGTTCAACAATTAGTACCATGTGCGGCGCTCTTTCTTCATGACGTTCTGCCACTTAATAAAAACGGTACTGTATTTTCAGGAATTTTACTATCGTAGCGTACTCGTGCCATTAGCTCTGTGTGGTTGAATGGGCAGACGGTTGGGAGTAGCTGGCTTAACGCTTTCACAAAAAATGCATGCATAATGGTAGTACAAGTAGGTTTCAAGAAAGCTGGTCAATAGGTTAGCGAGCGCTGCGATGTGCGTGTTGATTATCAATTATTATTTAGTGAGACCTCCTCAGGTCAATGTGGCAGCCATCATGACTGATACGAATAATACTGGTAGTACGACAACAGCTTGGTATGGTGATATTTGGTAGAGCGAACAATGGTTCATTGATTCATCATCAACAATTATTATGGATGAAATAGCACTGGTCTTGTTATGTGAGCGGCCTGCATTAGGGGTTGGCAAGCAGCGTCTGGCAGCCAGCATAGGCATAGAAAGAGCACATCAGGTCGCACAAGCACTTCTGGCCTGTGCACTGGAAGATGCGAAGAATTGGAATAATCCAGTAGTGATTGCACCCGCATCCGAGGAGGATCATGACTGGGCAACAACCTTGTTGCCATCATCCATGACAGTATGGATACAACCCCAAACAATTGGCAACCTTGGCCAGCGCATCAGTGAGCTCGATTGCAAATTACGTAACAATGGATTGAAGCAGTTAGTTTATATTGGTAGCGATACACCATTACTAACAAAGAATGATTATACAGATTGCCGTACCGCCTTCCAGCATCATGATACGGTGTTGGTACCAGCAATAAATGGGGGGATTGCATTGATGGCTAATTGTACCCCATGGCCAGTGCTGGCTGATCTGCCGTGGAGTACTGATCAATTAAGTGTGGCACTGATAGATTGTTGCCGAAGGGCAGGACAGTCTGTTGCGATAATGGAGCAACGTTCTGATGTAGATAAACTAGAAGATTGCTTGAAGTTAATCACACTATTACAACATGACGTGCGATCAGCGCGGCGCCAGCTCCGCGCACTTGTGTGTGCCATTGCTTATACTTTAAAAATTCGTCCTACTCGGTTTTAGTATTCTCCGTTGTATTTCCGAGTAAGATTCGATCATTTCGACGCGATGCAGCACGATCAGGGAGCAAGGTATGTTTGCTTATGCGCTGGAAGGAATGAGTAAATTTTATGAATGGGCTTTTCGCTCTCCATTATTAATGAGGTTATTCCCCATCATATATAGCATGTCCCCTATAAATTGATTATAATTTACAGATGACCTATCCGATATCATTTCGCCGTAAAGTATAATCCGTTCGTGAGAAGGAGAACCTCTCAATCGCGCAAGTGGCCAAGCGTCTTGATGTAGGGGTCGCCAGCGTGATGCGTTGGATCAAAACTCCCG
>NZ_FOUB01000145.1 GCF_900114745.1 Nitrosomonas communis
ACATCGGACTGACTCACCGCGGTAACATAAGCCGGCTGGCCGTCCTTCATCGCCAAACCGTTCAGGTGGCAACGGTCTTCTGCCGCCAGCTTGCTGATAAAAGAAGGGTGCCATAACGGCTTGAAACTGTGCATTTCACTTAATGTCGCCAGACAACTGAACAAAGTATTGACGAATACCAGGTGACCTTCGCTATCCACGGCCATATCGTGGATATCGAGATCACCCGTGGTGTACCCCACTTGCGGCACAAACAGCCGATCATAGCCGTCCTGTTGCTGCCCGGGCTCGAATACATTCTCAAAACGCCAGACCTGATACAGACTGCTCATGTATAAGCCATTCGGAGTCGAACACAACCCCATGCAGCGGTTAAAGCTGCGCTCGAATACCGACAGCCCGTTATCGGGTTTAAGGCCAATAAAGTACAGCTTGCCAATCTGGTAAGTCGTCAACGCGATGGCAAGCTGTTGCTCGGCCAACCAGGACAACATCTGGCGAGAGGTGGTGATTTCAAGCGCTGGTGCCACGTTAGTTTCGTTAGTATCCATTTAAAATCCTGATGCTGATTAAATCCTTCGACTAGCCCATGCTAACAACAAGAAGTTGATTACGTTCGCGTCATGAACGCTATGAACGTAATCAACTTATTGAGCTTTTTCCTATGCAAAATCTGTCGCTACCTGAACGCCCACCAGCAGCAACGCTTCACCATTGGCAAAAGTATGGTAGCCGTCAGCAATGCCACCATCTGTCCAGCCGCTGCTGAGCCCGACGACGCTATCATTGTGATTGCCATCCACTTTCAGTGTATTGCTGGTGCTCGACAGATTCAGCACGTCCAGCGCGGTAAGCGTCAGCGTATTGTGACCTTGGCCGGTCATGTCGATGGCTTCGATGTCGCTGAGCTTGCCGTACACGTTCCCCACATTCAGGTCCAAATGGCTGCGATCCAGTTTCAGGGTATCGATGCCAGCGCCGCCATCGGCAAGCTGGAAGTCAACATCGCCGATCTCGATAATGTCATCACCGGCTCCGCCATGAAACACATCCGCCCCGCTGTGGCCGATCAGCGTATCGTTGCCGTCACCCGCCACAAACCGGTCCACTTCCTTGCTGCCCTTGAGCTTGTCTGCTCCAGCTGTACCCAGAGCAGTCACCGCCCCGTTAAAGTTACCCCCAAATACCACATAGCTGGAACCGGAATTATCGCCATTCGAGTCTGCTCCGTGGGCTCCGACCAGCAGATCATCAAAACCGTCGCCGTTGACATCCCCGGCACTGCTGACTGAATCGCCCGAAAGATCATGCTCCGCCACGCCATCCAGGCGGAAACCATTGCTGCCGTCAAGGCTGGATAGATTCAATGTGGCAGCAAAACCGGAAGCCTTGCCATACACTACATAGCTGGAGCCAGATGCACTGCCATTCGGGTCAGCTCCACTAGCACCAACCAGCAGATCATCAAAACCGTCGCCATTGACATCCCCGGCACTGCTGACTGAATCGCCCGAAGAATCACCTGCCGCCACGCCATCCAGGCGGAAACCATTGCTGCCGTCAAGGCTGGACAGATTCAATGTGGCAGCAAAACCGGAAGCCTTGCCAAATACTACGTAGCTGGATCCGGAATACAGGCCATTCGGGCCAGCTCCATTGGCTCCGACCAGCAGGTCATCAAAACCATCGCCGTTGACATCCCCGGCACTGCTCACTGAACGGCCCGATGAATCATTTGTCGCCACGCCATCCAGGCGGAAACCATTGCTGCCGTCAAGGCTGGACAGATTCAATGTGGCAGCAAAACCGGAAGCCTTGCCAAATACTACGTAGCTGGATCCGGAATACAGGCCATTCGGGCCAGCTCCATTGGCTCCGACCAGCAGGTCATCAAAACCATCGCCGTTGACATCCCCGGCACTGCTCACTGAACGGCCCGATGAATCATTTGTCGCCACGCCATCCAGGCGGAAACCATTGCTGCCGTCAAGGCTGGACAGATTCAATGTGGCAGCAAAACCGGAAGCCTTGCCAAATACTACGTAGCTGGATCCGGCGCTGCTGATGCCATTCGGGTCAGCTTCAAAGGCACCGACCAGCAAATCATTATAGCCGTCGCCGTTGACATCCCCCGCACTGCTCACTGAGAACCCCAAAACATCACCTCTCGCTACGCCATTCAGGCGGAAACCATTGCTGCCGTCAAGGTTGGATAAGTCCAAGGTAGCAGCAAAACCAGAAGCCTTGCCAAATACTACGTAGCTGGAACCAGAATTAGTGCCATTCGGGTCAGCTCTAAAAGCGCCGACCAGCAGATCATCAAAACCGTCGCCGTTGACATCCCCGGCACTACTGACTGAACGGCCCGTACGATCTCCTTCCGCCACGCCATCCAGGCGGAAACCATTGCTGCCGTCAAGGCTGGATAAGTCCATTGTAGCAGCAGAACCAGAAGCCTTGCCAAACACCACATAGCTGGATCCGGCGCCAGTACTACTACTACCGATCAGCAAGTCAGCAAAACCGTCACCGTTGACATCCCCGGCGCTGCTGACTGGATGGCCCGAAAGATCATATGCCGCCACGCCATCCAGGCGGAAGCCATTGCTGCCGTCAAGACTGGAAAGATTCAGTGTGGCAGCAAAACCGGAAGCCTTGCCATACACTACATAGCTGGAGCCAGATGCGCTGCCATTCGGGTCAGCTCCACTAGCACCGATCAGCAGATCATCAAAACCGTCGCCGTTGACATCACCGGCACTACTGGCTGAATCTGCATAGCTCAAACGATCTCCTGCCGCCACGCCATCCAGGCGGAATCCGTTGCTGCCGTCAAGATTGGATAAACTTATTGTTGTTGCCATGATCAAGAACTCCTTCAAAAAAGATTTATCAAAAAAACTTACTTGAAAGAAACACTTATTGACGTGAGTTCAATATAAGGATCGCGCAACCACAACTGGAAGAGTTTGAGGAAGTCTGATTTTAAGGGAAGGTTTCTTCTCATGAATAATGATGGATCTCTTTTCCAAAATTACTTACCATAAGAAATTCAGATTCCCTTAGCTGCTTTTCTTGTCCCGAACTCACGTTAAGATAAGTATTTCATAGATAAAGTGAGTTTGACATAAGAATCATTCCCTTCGACTGGAAGTGCTTGAGAAAATCTAATGTTAAGCGAGAGTTTCTTTTCACATATAATGAAGATACTCTTTTTCGAAACTCTTTTCTTATAAGGAAGTTAAATTACCTCCGGCAAAGCCGGAGGCTTATTACTGTTAGCCCCTCAAAGGGGCAAGAATTGGAGCCACCTAAAGGTGGCATCACATACCAAGCTTGAGCTGATCATAGTGCTCATCCTCTTTCTCTTGG
>NZ_FOUB01000080.1 GCF_900114745.1 Nitrosomonas communis
TATTGATGAAAGTGGGTTTGCACAGGATGCGCCGCGCACGCACGGTTATGCACCCGCTGGCCAGAGATGTCATGGCACGCATGACTGGCATGCGCAAGGTCGTATCAACGCAATGGGAGCGTTGATCGGAAAGCTATTGATAACCGTCAGCCTGTTTGCAGTCAATATCAGTGCCGATGTATTTCATGGATGGGCGATGCAGGACCTGTTGCCTAAATTGCCGTCACATGCGGTCGTTGTGATGGACAATGCTACCTTCCATAAGAGGCAGGATACGCAAGAGGCCATACAAAACGCTGGGCACACCCTTGAATACTTACCCGCTTATTCTCCTGATCTTAATCCCATCGAACATAAATGGGCACAGGCCAAAGCACTGCGTAAACAACAAAACCAGACCGTTGAGATGCTTTTTAAATCCTATACATTCTGAATCATTCTTAACTGGTTAGGCTATACATGAACAGTTGCTAGTTCAGACAGTTATAGGGATGAGCTTTTATTTTGCTTTAACTGCTTCCGGATAATGGCTGATTTTATTAATATACTTCCCTGCCGCTAAGATGCGCATAAGGCGGTAGCGTCCGTAGGCGTGAGTCGTCCAGTGCGCCGCCGACGGTGAAGTGATAAATCGATTGCCATGCATGGCCTGATAAGCCGAGCATGGAATGCAGCGCGTCATCGAAATAGCAGCCAATGCCAGTGCCGCGCAAGCCTGCGGCTTCCGCTTCCAGGTAGAGCACCTGGCCGAGCATGCCGGCTTCATGAAACAGTTCACGGTAATGCCAGGCTCCTCCGTTTAACGCAGCTTCGAATTCAGCCAACATGCCCAGCGAAAAGCAGCTATCAGCAGCGATGTCCTGGTGACAACTGATCAGGCGCACCGTGTCTCGGACATTACCAGCGAATAATCGAAACAAGCCAAGATGCCGAGGTGCGCCAGGCACTTCGGTCCAGTCGGCATCCTCGCGTATCGCTTGGCGTAATGCGGGCATGACAGATTTATCTCGCAGAAGCAGGTAGACACCTGGTGTGACACCTATGACACGATGTACGAACAGGATGAGATGTACTCGCGGTAGCCGCTGCCAGATTTCCCACGGCGGTAGTCCGGGGCGAGGCAGCAGGGCATCGAGTATTATGAACCAGCGTTCTGCTGGAATGGCAGTGACGCCATCGAAACCCACAGCGCTTCGGCGCTGACGAATCAAAGCATCTGCATTCTGCAAACAATCGATCGCTGCCAAGGGGGGCCACTGCGTTGACAAAGTGAACGATGAGGAATGAGGAACGGGCCGTTCAGCAGCCAGATGTACCGCATCGATGCCTGCCCAATGGACATGCCTAGCGCTGAGACGGTTGGCCTGCCCGACAAAATTCAATCCACTGGCCAGGGCTGCAGCTGTCTGAGCCGTATCCAATAATTTTGGCGCATTTTCGCTGCCAATCCAGAGTGCGATATCTACCGCTTCGCTTTCATGCTCTGAAAAATCGCTTGTGCGCGCGACGCCCGTTAACGCAGTAAGCGCCGCATCATACCAGTTCTCCAATACCTGGGCACGCCAGCCAAGCGTGGCAGCGGCATAGCTGACCGCTGCCAGGGCATGACCGCAGTCGTGTTGACAATAGCGGTAAGCGCGCAGGCCGTACTTCCAGGCTTCGCGCCAATGAATAGAAGTAAGAATCAGCACAAAGCCGTCAGCAAACTCGCTGCCCCAATCGGAATCTGCCTCAGCGCGCCGTTCCAAGGTATGGTCGTAGCTGACATAGTGATGCACACCACTTGCAAGGCCATCGCGTGCAGCGGCAAGCACATAGCCCTCAGTAGGATGCAAATTTCCGCTGGAAGGATTGCAGCGCAATGCCCAGCGTGAGCCCCCGTATTCTTTCCAAGCAGACAAACCAAGACTTAGTTCCAGCAGCGTCGCCAAATTGGCCAGATTGATCGCTGCCGGTGTTTGCCGCCGACCACTGCGCACCTCGCTAAAAGAAATCTGCAACGAAGTAGCGCGTAAAGGCAACTTACAGAGTTGCGTCCCCGCATAACGGCGAAACGGATCGGGCTGATTGGCCCAGTCCAAGTTGCCGGGTCCCGGGGCATAGCCATCTAAACGGTGCTTACTCGCTTCGTGATAAGCGATAATGGTTGATAATGCGTTGTTACTCATGGGGGCTCACTCCCAAAATTGTATTTCGCTGTGCTTGCTGGCCTCATTTTTCCTGAATTGATCTCTATTTTGATCTCTATCGTCTTTCGCTGCATCAAATTTCGTTGGCGGCCGCAATCAAGCTGTTCGCGAACTCAGGCTAGAATGGACTAAATTCAGGGTATTAAAGATGTCCTCGATCACCTTCTCCTTGCCATCAAACAGCGCATCGGGGCCGCCGGCATGCAGGTTGCTGAATGGTGGTTCATATAGGGCAGACGCGGCCATTACACCGCGCGCTGTGAGCTGATCGATCACCATTTCGATGAAACGGATTTGTTGTGGGGTGAAGCTGCGATCCGACAGAAACCGAGCGAATGCACTTTGTGCGGCGGTGCGGTCCATACCGACCAGGCTGCGAACAAACCAGGCTAACGAGGGGGCACCGCTGCGCGCCAGTAAGCCATCGAGTAGCGTTTGCCCATCCTCCTCGCCAATTTTGGTTAGGGTCTGCTCCAAGCCTTGCAAATCGGTCTCCGTTAATGGCTGATTGCTGCGTAGCCGATGAATCACGAGGTGATCCAGATGATTACGAAGATATTCCCTGACCTTTTTCTCATACTGCACCCCTGTCATCTTCGGCATGGCGACGAATACACTGTCGCGCATGCCCAGCACCTCGTCTTTAAAATTGGTATAGACGATCTTGCGTGTTTTCTTTTCGAGAAAGGGTACCAATTCGCGCAGCCGCAAGCGCATTTCTTCCAGCTCCGCCAAATGGATGCCTCCCCAAAAAGTGGCTTCCTGCATCGCAGCGAGATAGGCCAACTGAGCCTGTACTGCCGGGATAGCGGCTTTTTCTTGCAGCAGCATGGCAATTTCCACTACCCGCTGACGATGGCGCTCGAACGTGGCAGCATCCGCTTCTGCCAGGGCCAGTTGCATTTGCAGCGCAGTAAGATCGAACAGACGCGATTCAATGTCGTCAGTCTCGAGCATGCTTGGCAACCCGGCGATCTCGCTCTGTAGAACCGCGCGATCGGCATCGCTCATCGTGTTCCATGCGGCGCGCTGCTGAAACCGCTCCACCGCTTCCAGATGCATGCGCACGATGAAATTCTCGCGGTTCATCGCGGCAACCTCGCTGTAAAGCCCAGCGATAAGCGCATGGCTGAGCCTGGCATCCGGGTCCAGTTCGGAAGATGGCTGCAGGTGGCCGAGTAATTGTACCCGCGCACGAAACAACCGGGTGCTTAGCGGAGCGCTGCTGCTGGCTTCGATGCCTTGCGGATGTTCATGGAAAAAGTCGAAGTTGAAGCAAAAATCGAACACGCGGAAATCCTGCTTATCTTCGTCGGGGGTGAACAACCCCGGGCACAGCCGCGTGCCGCGGCCGATCATCTGCCAGAATTTGATCTTGGAATACACCGGCTTGAAGAAAACCAGGTTCGCCACCTCGGGCACATCGATGCCGGTATCGAGCATATCCACCGAGATCGCGATATGGGGCGCTTTGTCCTTGAGCGAGAAATCGTCGATCAGGCTTTGCGCATATTTGGCGTAGTTGTCGATGACGCGCGCGAAGTGCCCCGCATGCTGCGGATAGTGATAATTGAAGCGCGCTTCGATGAATTGGGCATGCTCGTGATTACGGGCAAAGATGATGGTCTTGGCAAGCCGGTCGCCGCCCTCGACCTTATGACCCTGCTCCATCAAATGCTGAAGCACTCTGTCCACCGTATCCTGATTGAATAGCCAGTTGTTGATGGCAGCGGCATGCACCCGTTCGGGCAGTCCTTGCTCATCGACCTCCTCGCCCCAGTCCAGGCTTTCCCATTGGGCCTTTTCCTCCTCGCTCAGCGCATGGTAATCGATGCCCTCGCGCGGAATTTTGAGATCCACCTGCTGCACCCGGGGTGGTACGAGAAACCCATCAGCGACGGCAGTTTCCAGCTCATACGCATCGGTCGGCACGCCGGGCTCCAGGTCGAACAGATCGTAGGTGTTCTTGTCCACCTCTTCACGCGGCGTCGCGGTCAGTCCCACCAGCAGCGCATCGAAGTAACGGAAGATCGCGCCATATTTCTGGTACACCGAGCGGTGCGCCTCGTCGATGATCACCAGGTCGAAATGGCCGATGCCGAAACGAGCAACGCCATTATTGTTTTGGTCGATCAACCCCATCATGGTCGGATAAGTACAGACATACACCCGCCCTTCGGTTTCTTTCTCAGTGACCAGATTCACCGGGCTGGACTCGGGCAGATGCGTCTTGAAAGCATTGACCGCTTGCTTTACCAGCGATACCCGGTCGGCCAGAAACAGCGCCCGCTTCACCCAGCCTGCCCGTTGCAGCGCATCCACCAGCGCAATCACCGTGCGGGTTTTACCGGTACCGGTCGCCATCACCAGCAGCGCTTTGCGCCGTGCCTGGGAAAATTGCGCAAAAATGCTGCCAATAGCGCGCTTCTGGTAATAGCGTCCCGCAATGCTGTCCTTGACCGCGGCCACATCCAGTGTCTGCCGCTGAGTGCGGCGCAGCATCAGCCGCGCCAATTCGTCCTGTTTATAGAAACCAGCCACACAGCGGGGTGGATAGAGGGTGTCATCCCACAGCCAGGTTTCGTAACCGTTGGTAGTGAAAATCACCGGACGCTGGCCATACATGGCCGCTAAACAATCCGCGTAGAGTTTGGCCTGCTGCTTACCAGCGGCCGATCGATAGTCGTTTTCTTGGCCTCTACCAGCGCCAGCGGTTTACCGTCCTCACCCCATAGCACGTAATCAACATAACCTATTCCTTGGTGATTGGGCATGCCGCTGACCTTGTATTCACGATCACGCGCTCGCTCGAGCGGCCAACCCGCGCGGTGCAGGTCGACATCGATCAGGTAGTGGCGGGTCTCGCTTTCCGAATAGTCATGAGTATCGGGCACGGCTTCGCTCTTGGCGCGAATCTCGGCCAATTGCGCACGCAGCGCTTGCAGATCAGCGTCGAGCACGTCGCGCTCCTGCTGTTGTTTCCATGCTGCTTGATGCTGCTCGGCCAGCTTGTGCGCCAGCGCCTCCAGCTCCTTGCGCGGCACTACCTCGGCCGCGTTCACTGGCTTCGGCACCCTGTCATCTTGCCATACCACATCAACCGGTAAGTTATCGGGAGCATAGCTGCGTACCAGCCAGTAACAAATATGGTGCAATTCCTTCACCACCAGCAAGGCATCCAGCTCGCGTACCGGGCGAGCGCTGTGCACCGCCTGATTGCCCATCTTCTGTATCACCCGTGCCTTCTGGAATACTGCTTGTGGTAACAGATTCTGAAAGCTTGGCTCATGCAACAAAGCTCCCAGGCTATCATCGTAGGGCAGGCGCAAGCTGGACTCAAAGCGGTAAAGCCAGTGTACCACTGCCTCCAGCGTGAAGCGGGCATGAAAGCATGCCGCGCGCGGATCACCCAGGATGTGACTTTCCGCCCGACTCGCGGATGTAGCGATGTCACGAAATTTGGCAGATAGGAAGCCGAAATTGCTCATGGTTACAGCTCACCGTTGAAGGCACGTGCTTGCAGGGAGGCGAATAACGCATCCAGCTCGGTCAGGTGAGCGTACATTTGCATTTTTTGTTTTTCTACTGATTCGACGATGGTGGCAAAGTGATGTTGGAGAGGAAGAGGAGGAATTGGAATAGGCGCAACCTTTAGTTCTCCAACGTTTAGATGTTTCTGAATTTGTCCACGCTGTGCGCCCATTGCCATACGTTTTCCTCCAGCAGAATTGAAATAATTACAGAGATAAATGGGATGAACGATAGATTTTTCTGGTGTGGCGATAAGAATATCGATAGCGTTCACTCCATTAAGACTCTCTGGAACGATAGCTGCTGTACCTGGCTGTCCGGATCTCACTAGTAAAACATCCCCCTTCCATATCCGAGTCTTGCTTAGGGCATTCTCATTATCTTATTTCGAAATATAGACCAAATCATTCAATTCGATCTTACCGACTTTGACGTTAAGCGACCGAAGTGCAGGAATGCCTGTTTCTCGGTAGTAAGATGCTGGTTTTATAACTACTCCGACAGTAATACGTTCACAAACAGTCTCCCCATTAACAACATTCCATCTCTTCGGATTGGTGACAGGATCTCCAAACATTTCCAGAAATTTGGATTGCACCAAAATATCGAGCTGAGCAAGGGATTCGCGGCGCTTGGTTCGCAAGGCATCCGCTGCATCCAAGATGGCTGCGATGCGTTTTTGTTCGGCGAGGGGTGGGAGGGGGATTTGAAGACGCGCTACGTCTTTTGGATAAAGGTGGATACCCTTTACTATATCTCGGATAGCATAACGAGCCTCGGGGCTACGTACCCAATGATTAAGATATTTTGAATCTAACTTCAATGTATTTGGACGAATAATTAACCATTCTCCAGTTGCTAAAGAACCAAATGTAGCCGGTTCTGGGTAGTAAATTTTTGAGCCAACATAATTAGCATTATGTGCAGCATTAAGAATTAATGTATCCCCCTTCATTACTGATTTTATAGAATATTTCTGTCCTAACTCCATATCCACGAAAGATTCGAATGACCCATGAAAAAGCCCTAATTCATTGACATCCTTTATTTTGAGAACTGGGTAACCATTTGTTCTTTGTTCTGCTTTTGAAGGTGTCTTTCCGTTAAATACTTCGGAAAGGTTGCCAAGGATAAGCCTTGAATAGCTCTTCATCCCAACAACTCCTTCGACTCTTGCTGACCCCCTTCGGCTCCGCTCCCTTCGGCTCCGCTCCCTTCGACTCCGCTCAGGGTACGGAGGATTGGCGTGGGCGTGGGCTGAGCGAAGTCGAAGCCGACGCTGAAGCCGAAGTTTCAGCCAGATCCAAAGCCAACAATTCCTCCAATTCCTTCCTTCCCTCAGCAATTTCCATTTCCAACTTCGCCAACCGTTCGAGAATGACCAGCGGCGGTTCATGCTCCACTGCTGCATAGGTCACTTCCTTGTAGCGGTTGATGGACAGGTCATAGTCATTGGCGGCAATTTCAGCCTTGGGCACCAGGAAGCTGGGGTCGGTGCGCTTGCGTTCACTTTCGGCTGCACGGTTTTGCCAGCGGGCGAGGATGTCGGGCAGGTCGCTCTTGTCCGGCTGGGGCTTGCGCTTATCGTCGAGTGAATAGCCGTCAGCTTGCATGTCGTAGAACCAGACATGATCGGTGCCGCCGGAGTTGGTTTTGGTGAACAGCAGGATGGCCGTACTGACACCGGCATAAGGTTTGAATACACCGGAGGACATAGAGATGATGGCATCGAGTTTCTGTTCTTCTACCAGCAGTTTGCGCAGGGTTTTGTGTGCGGTGCTGGAGCCGAACAGTACGCCGTCGGGCACGATGACCGCTGCGCGGCCGCCGCTTTGCAGCAGGCGCAAAAAGAGCGCGAGGAACAGCAACTCGGTTTTTTTAGTTTTGACGATTTGCTGCAGGTCCTTGGCGGTGGATTCAAAATCGAGGCTGCCGGCAAAGGGCGGATTGGCGAGGACCAGAGTATATTTCTCGGCATCCTGCATATTCGCCTCAGCCAGGGAGTCGCGGTAGCGGATATCCGGGTTTTCTACGCCATGCAGCAACATGTTCATGCTGCCGATGCGCAGCATGGTGCTGTCGAAGTCATAGCCGTGGAAAGTATGGTCGTTGAAGCGGCGACGGGCCGCTTCGTCCTGGTAGATGGTGCCGCTGTGATGCGTGATCAGGTATTCTGAGGCGGCGATCAGGAAGCCTGCCGAGCCACAGGCCGGGTCGCAGATGATGTCCTTCGGCGTCGGTGCAGTCATGTCCACCATCAGCTTGATGATGTGGCGTGGGGTGCGAAACTGGCCGTTCTGGCCGGCGCTGGCGATCTTGCTGAGCATGTATTCGTACAGATCACCCTTGGTATCCTGGTCAGTCATATCGATAGCGTCGAGCTGATCGACCACGTTGGCCAGCACCCGCGGAGTGGGCATCATGAATAAGGCATCTTTCATGTGGTGGGTATAGGTACTGCCGCCTTCGCCGTCTGCCTCGCCCTTTTGCCCCAAAGTCTTGATGAACGAAAAAACCTCGTCGCGCAATGTGATGAACATTTGCTCGGGCGCAGTATTCTTGAAGCGCGACCAGCGCAACTTGTCCTGTTCAGGAGTAAAGATGGGTTTTTCGATTGGTTTGCCGAGTCGTGCCGCCTTGCGCTCCTGCAAGGTATGCAGCTCATCCAACCGTTTGATGAACAGTAGATAGGTCAACTGCTCGATAACCGACAGTGGGTTGGAAATGCCGCCTGACCACATCGTGTCCCAGATGCGGTCGACTTTGGATTTGACTTCACCAGTGATCATTGTTTTCCTTCGTTAAGTGATGTGTTGGGGTTAAGCCATTACTGCGAAAGTAGGGTAGCGCCATTATGCAACAGAGTGCGCGCGCTAATGTGCAAACTTTGTTTAGTTGCAATTAGCAACAGGCGTGATAGATTTAAAAATTTTTTCGACTGTTTCCCGTTCCATGTCTCGGGTGATGAAGACAATTTTCGAGCACCGGTCTTCACTTGGCCAAGCGGGTAAAGGTATTAGCGGGTGGAGGATGTGCTGTACCCCATGCAGCGCCATCGGACCATCGTTGCCTTCGATATTCACGATGCCCTTGATCCGCAGGATATTGCTGCCCATGTAAAACAACAGATCCACCAAGATGGGGTAGATGTGTTTGCTAATCGGCTGATCCGTGGTGAAACAGTATGCGCGGATATGATCATCATGACGATTGATGTCATGCAGGTGATCATTGTGGCCCTCGTGATCATGATAGTCCTCAGTATGATTCTGTGCATCATGGCCGGGCTTATGTGTAGCGTCTGCCCTATAAGCTTCTTCGCGAAGCCAGCGCTCCACATTGGGCGTTTTTTCCTGAGTTGAGAACAATCCCCAATCCAACAACTTTTCTGCTTCAATCTGACCATGTGCCACCTGCCAGCGTGTTGCAGCGGGGTTGATGGCATTCAGCCGCTGGAGCAAGTCAGCTTTGTTTTGAGGTATGGCCAGATCAACCTTGGTTAACAACAGGCAGTCTGCAATCGCAGCTTGTTTGATTGCTTCCTGATACGTGCTCAGGGTATGGTTTCCCGTAGCCATATCGATAGCCGCCACGATCCCATCCAAGCGGTAGTGGTTGGTAATCTGCTGATCCGTCATCAAAGTATGGATAATGGGAGCAGGGTCAGCCAGGCCGGTCGTTTCGATCAGAACGCGCTGGAACTGCCGTTTTCCGTTACGGGAAAAGCGCCAGGTGAGATCTTGTAGCGTTTTAACAAGATCGCTGCGAATCGTGCAACACAGGCAACCACTACCCATCTCCATCACCACGTTGTCAGTGCTATGTACGACCAGCAAGTGGTCTAATGCGATTTCTCCGAATTCATTGATGATCACCAAGGTATCCGCCATCGCGGCTTGTTGCATGATATGGTTGAGTATCGTGGTCTTGCCGCTGCCTAAATAACCAGTCAGCAATGTCACAGGAATCAGCGAAGGGTTAGGAAGCGTATGTGTCATAGTGAATTGTCTCGGTAGAATAAAGCTTGCTACTAGTTTAACACGGCTAAATACGCTGCTATCGAAACACTATCGGCTGCATTGGAGGCATAATGTTAGCCGTGTTGCATTCAGTTGAGTCGAGCCGCAAACCGACATTTGCACTGGCCTCCGACAGGCTCAGGCCAAATGGTGAATTTGAAATATTTTACTGAAACAATCTATTCGAACAATGAGCAAGTTTTCATGCTGGAAAAAATTTGCAGAAGGAGAATGATGGTAATCAAACAAGGCTTAATCAGCTGGCTATTGATCTTGCTAGGGAACAGCGCCCCTGTTTTTTCATCAGGGACACCTCTCACTCATGGTGCACACGTTCATGGTGAGGCTGGAATGAATATAGTGCTCGATGGCAATTCATTATTTATCGAACTTGACTCGCCCATAATCAACTTGGTCGGGTTCGAACATGCACCCAACAATGAGGAACAAGTATCAGCCTTATTAAAAGCAGAGCAAACATTGGCATCGGCAGATCGTCTGTTTCATTTTGCAACCACTAAATGCTCATTAGAAAATGTGGAAATTGAAATGCCTTATAGCAAACACCATGAGGACAAAAATCATCAGCATCCTCGTCCTGAAATGCATCATGAGCACGCTGATTTCCACGCCAACTATGTCTTCCATTGCAAGCAAGCTAAAGATTTAACGGCCATTTCGGTCAAACTATTTTCGCTTTTTCCAGATCTCCAGAACATTAAAGCGCAATGGATTTTACAGGGTAAGCAAGGTTCTGCTTCCCTGACAGCAAGCCACCCCACGCTAAGCGTTAACTAAATAGCTCCCAGCTTATTCAGTGTATGTTTCCACTTCCGCTACTTCTATCGCATAAGCGGAGGTAGCGACATCGTTCTCAGTCAGCGTTGTTTTCAAAATCCCCGTCACCCACACTGGCTCATGCAAAGCGTCAAGCTTTAAACCTTTATCAAAGATCCCATAAATAATTTGATTAGGCGGGGGCGGGGGCACATGAATACATGCGCCGAAAAACGGTACTAAAAAAAAGCGCGTAACCGTCTGTTTTTCACCGAACTCCAGTGGTACGATAAAACCTGGTAATCTTATTCGTTGATGATCAAATTCCGGCATGATCCGTGTGGATGAAAGCGCTTGCATGTAGCGATCATCACTGGCTTGAGCCATCGCCAGCATGAATTGATTGCTTAACATATCTTCCTCAGAACCATCTTCTATCTCATCCAGATAAGCCGGCGGATTCAACAAGGCATCGAGATCATCCTGCGGCATCAGATCGATCCACTGGATCGTTTTATAAGGTGCGTCTTCAAATGCCTGTTGATGAGCGAGCGTTTGATTACCTGATACCGCACCTGAACTCACATCATGCTCATTCTGAGAGCAGGCGATGAGCAATACAGCCAGGAAGCTGATGAATTTAGTTGGCTTATTGATCAAGAAACTGGTTTTCATAATAAGTAGTATAGATACCATGACATTAAAGCCATATTACAATATAGTACATTTGATCTAGAGTAAAACTGTCAAGGAGACTTTCTTGCACTCAGACTCTCCGGAAAATTCTACGACACTGGCTCCAGACCCAGTACCTATTATAAAAATTAGGGACTTGCATTTCTCCTATCCCGGAAAAAGGCAGCCCGCTGTGCTGAATATTCCTGCATGGCAGGTGGCGAGAGGCGACCGGGTATTTCTCAAAGGACCCTCGGGTTCCGGAAAATCGACCCTGCTGAATTTGCTGGCTGGCATCCTGGTTGCCAATAAAGGCAGCATCGAGATCCTTGGTCAAGACCTCGGAGCATTATCTGCTCGTAAACGGGACCGCTTCAGAGCAGCGCATATTGGCATCGTGTTCCAGCAATTCAATCTCATTCCTTATTTGAGCGTGCTGGATAACATCCGGTTAGCCACCCATTTCGGCAAAAACGATCTAACTGGTCTCGATTTAACGGCGAAGCGGCTGTTCGAGTCGCTTGGGCTGGATAACACGCTGATCACAAAAAAAGCAAGCAATCTCAGTGTGGGTCAGCAACAACGCGTCGCCATTGCGCGCGCGCTGGTTAATGCTCCGGAGATCTTGATCGTGGATGAACCGACTTCCGCGTTGGATAGCGATACACGGGATGCGTTTATGAAAATCCTATTGAAAATCATACAAATACAAGGCAATACGTTAATTTTTGTCAGTCATGACATAGCCTTGACCCTTCATTTTCATCATGTCGTTAACTTGGCAGAAATCAATCTAGCAGGAGGAAGCCAGTATGTTTCTTAACGTCGCCTGGCATAGCCTGCTCAATCGCAAATATACCGTGTTACTTACCTTGATTTCGGTAGCCATCAGCACTTTTGTTTTGCTCGGGGTAGAGCACATCCGCCACGAAGCAAAAGAAAGTTTCAGCAAAACAGTCTCAGGTGTCGATTTGATTGTGGGCGCCCGTACCGGGCAGTTAAATTTGTTGCTGTACTCTGTTTTCCGCATGGGGGATGCTATGAATAATATCTCATGGGGAAGTTATCGTGAGCTCGCCACCGACCCTAAAGTTGCCTGGACGATTCCGATTTCATTAGGTGACTCCCATCGCGGCTATCGGGTAATGGGCACGATACAAGATTATTTTACGCATTTTCGCTTTGGTCAAAATACGCCGTTATCTTTCGCGGAAGGGAACTCCTTTCGCCAGTTGTTTGATGTAGTGATTGGCGCCGAAGTCGCCAGAAAACTTGGTTATCGTCTAAATGAGCGTATTGTCTTGACGCATGGTCTTGGGCAGGCCAGTTTCAGTGTGCATGATGACAAGCCTTTTCGCGTAACGGGTATTTTACGGCCGACCGGGACACCCGTTGATCAAGCGCTATACATTAGCCTGCAAGGAATGGAGGTCATCCATCTGAACTGGAAAGACGGCGTAAGAATACTAGGTAAGCAAACTTCTGCTCATGAGCTAGCTGCGCTCGATTTAATTCCCAAAAGTATTACGGCTTTCATGGTGGGTCTTAAATCAAAAATGGCTACGTTTCATGTTCAACGCCAAGTCAATCATTATCAAAAAGAACCATTGCTGGCCATTTTACCTGGCATTGCACTTACTGAACTATGGCAAATGATGAATGTGATGGAGAATACCCTCAGATTGATCTCTATCCTAGTTTTATTTTCCTCGTTATTGGGGTTAAGCACTATGCTGCTTTCCTCGATACGCGAAAGACAGCGCGAGATTGCGATCATGCGCGCTATCGGCGCCAATCCCTTTTTCGTATTTCTGATCGTTCAAACCGAAGCCCTACTGATTTCCTTAACCGGAATCATTGTCGCGATTTTTGCGCTAGTAATAGGGATTTTCTTTGCTCAGCCGTTTCTCGCGGAAAATTATGGCATTTTCATCAATCCCTTTGCTATCAATGGTGAGATGCTCGGTATGTTAGGAATCATCGTTATGGGCACCTTGCTGCTGGGGCTCATTCCCGCACTCAGTGCATACCGCCTATCCTTGCACCATGGTCTTGTGATGAGGAGCTAAATGAGGAACTGAACCAATTGTAATTGTCTTATTCCATTTTTAAATCAAAACTGACTTTGTCGGGTTCACCTTGCCCTATTATTTATACTGTCTGCGGCTCGCCTTCGCGTTATTTTTGATTTATAGCACAACCAGATAATTTTGATTATAATTTAAAGATGGCCTATTCACTGGATTTCCGCCGTAAAGTTCTGTCTGTCAGAGAGAAAAAAGGACTTACGATAGCCGAGGTGGCGGCCCGGTTTGAAGTTGGCGTGGCGAGCGTGACGCGTTGGGTTAAGAACATCCATCGTAAACCTCAAGGGTTTCGCCAACGCAAGATTGATCTTGAGGTGTTGCGGCAGGATATTCGCGATTATCCTGATGCTTATCAGTACGAGCGGGCAAAACGTTTGGGTGTGGCGCAAAACGCTATTTTTCTGGCGCT
>NZ_FOUB01000193.1 GCF_900114745.1 Nitrosomonas communis
TTCATCAAGTGATGATAGAACGGTTTGTGGCTTCCTTCAAACGAGTGCCCAAAGAACTGATTCTGGATTTTGATGCTACTGATGATGCGGTCCATGGCAAACAGGAAGGCCGCTTCTTTCATGGCATTCAGATCACTACTGCTTTCTGCCGCGGTATGTATTCTGCCAGGATCAACTGCTGGTAAGCTACCTACGGCCAAGCCATATCGATGGGGCAAAACATGCCTGGGCTATACTGTCACTACTGGTGAAACGGCTCAGACAAAGCTGGTCTGAGGTTCGTACCATTTTCCGGGGTGACAGTGGTTTCTGTCGCCGCAGAATGTTGGCATGGTGTGAGCGTCATGAGGTGGGTTACATCGTGGGGATCGCCCAAAACAAGCGACTGAATGAGATCACTGCACAATGGCAGCAAGCGACAGAGAAGCAGCATGCTCAATCAGGTGAGAAAGTACGCTGGTTTAACGAATTTCACTATGCTGCCAAGAGCTGGCAGCGGGCACGGCGCATCATCGTTAAAATCGAGCATACCGAAAAAGGCAGTAATCCTCGTTATGTGGTCACCCATCTGACTGGTGAACCGCAGTTCCTTTACGATAAGCTTTTATTCATTACGCGGTGAAATGGAAAACCGTATCAAGAAACAACAGCTTGATCTGTTTGCCGACCGTACCAGCTGCCATCAGTGGTGGTCAAATCAATTTCGTCGGCTTCTGTCCTCGCTGGCCTACATCCTGCTGGAAACCATACGGCGCCTGGCCCTGCAAGGCATAGAACTGGCCCAGGCCTATGTGAGCACATTACGCCTCAAACTGATCAAGATCGGCGCCGTTATCCTACGCAACACCCGCCGTATTCGCTTTCTGCTTGCAAGCAGTTGCCCTTACCAGAAACTGTTCTTCCAGGTGGCAGAAAGACTTGCTTCTGGATAATTCATTTTCAGGAGTAGGAATCTCCGTTTACCGCATCAAATAGCTAGGCGGGGGTGAGCTATGTCTATTAGCTGAAGAAATCCCCATTTTTTGCTATAGCTCCACCAGAAAA
>NZ_FOUB01000157.1 GCF_900114745.1 Nitrosomonas communis
GCAGCAATGGGCAAGACTGATCTGTGTCAATATCTTCGCTAGAAAACAACTGGAATCCTTGGCCGAACCACCACCCAATCCTAAAAATCCTTCTTTAACTCAGCAGCTTGATCTTGGTTTTGCTTAACCGGACAGTAGTGGAAAAATATATTACTTATGGATGATATTTCGATAAATACCCCTAGGCAAATTTACCACAAGCTAAACGCATAGCATTCTTTTAAAATGAATAAAGAAGATAGATTCTCGAATACAGGAGAAAATGTTTGATTAAGTTTAAGTTGCTCAATGATCAATGCATAGGAAGCAAGGCAGAGCTTTCAAGAAGAACTGGAATAAATTATTCTAGTTCTAAATCAAAACTAACTTTGTCGACTTCACCTTACCGTATTGTTTATACTGTCTGCGGCTCACCTTCGCGTTATTTTTGATTTGAAAATGGAATTACAACTATTTAATTAGACTGCTTTTTGAGCCAGAGAAAAAGGGAGGGAAGATTATAGGCGAAGATATGGTTGAAAAATATAGAAACACCTTTTCTTGGATGGCTTGAACAATTCAAGGTAGAATCTTTTCAACGTGGAATTTCTCTATACAAAGCCAATACCTATTTCTAGGGGGATGCAAGGCGGAGATGGTAGGTATCGAAGTGTTCAACAATACCCGAACGGTTTCGCCACCGTCTGCGTCATACACCCGGTTGATAACCCAAGATACTCCGCGCTCAAAATTAAGGAAGATTCGATGTACCCTTGCATTAAACGCGGCAAACTCATTGTGATCGAACCAGATCATGTAGAAGAGCCAAGTGTTGACATTGTAGTAAATTTACGGGATGGCAGATAAATAGTAAAAATTTATCTCTACCAGAGACGCAGAGAAATTACACTTGAGCCAATCAATAACAATCACGGCAATATCACCGTCAGCCTAAATCAGATGCCAAGATAGGCATTACGTCATTGCAAGTCTGCCAAGCCGGTCGGTTTGTAATTCCATTTCTAAATCAAAAATGACGCGAAGGCGAGCCGCAGACAGTATAAATAATACGCCAAGGTGAAGCCGACAAAGTCAGTTTTGATTTAGAAATGGAATAAGATCGACACCAGATCCATTTAAAAAATTAGAGGCTGTAGTAGATTAGCTTAGATTAGCATCCAAGCAATCTACCACAGCCCCTAAAATTAATAACAATAAAAGGAGATTCATTTATTATGGGAATATCTGACGCATTCTATTACACTATTGAAAAAGGGCAAATTGCTGCCAAAATCAAAGGAGACCCAATTGTTGAACAAGAAGGTCAGTTCAATTATGGAAGCTTATTGGCTGATGATTTTATTATTAAGCGTGCTGGCCATTTTACAATTGAGGATTTTCACAATGACCAAGGAGATCAATTAGTATTTGATACAGGTTATGGATTAGTTTCGAGGGAGCAATTGATAAGCTTTGTGACTGATATGCGTTTTGAGGGTGATGATTTTATTGTTAACTTTGGAGATTCCGCGTCTATAACTTTGGTGGGAGTTCATCAAGGTCAAATTAGCTTTGATGATGTTGTGGTATTGAGTTGACAATTGCCTTAATGATAATAGAACACAGTGATATGGGGCATTAAGTTTATAGGAGCAAATTCAAAGAAGCCATGCACCGCATGGCAACCAAATTAAAAAACAAAGAACAGGTACACAACTGCACATAACGGAATGGAAGGACGCCAGCAGATATGTACCGCCGCACCTCTAAAATTTAGGAAGATATTAATTTGGGATCATCTAAATAAAAATAATTCAAAGAAATAAATATTTAGTAACACTTGTCAGTCGAGCCACCCAGGGGAATCGCACCCCAGGTGCTCACAGATCCGGACGTGAAACTCTCGCTTCATCCGGCTACTATTGTTCAGCCGTCGGTTCGCCCAAACGACTTCGTCTTATTCAATGTTTCATCCCAATTCTGGTTGACCAATCAATAAAACTGAACAATGTCACGCCTTCGCTCTAGCATCATTACAAGGCCTTCGACGCTACTACACATGACCCGCCCCTGTGCCTCGCATCGGTACTCAGGCCCTCGCAGGTTCTCTGCTTGAGCGGGTTCCCTTTACATCGAGACGAGAGGTTCCCACGTTCCACACAAAAGCCTGTGCTAAGTTCACGCCTTCTTCATGCCGGATGCCACTTGGGCAAATTGAATCGCCCCGGGTTTACAGGAGACTCTATTTCTTGAGAGGATAGAGTAATGAAAAAACAAATAAGATATTCACCGGAGGTTCGTGAACGAGCTGTCCGATTGCTGTATGAACACCAAGGGGAGTATGAGTCGCAATGGGCGGCACTGGGATAGCATCCAAGATAGGTTGTACTGCTGAGACGTTGCGTAAATGGGTGCGACAATCAGAGACTGATCAGGGCATCCGGGCAGGCATGTCAACCT
>NZ_FOUB01000087.1 GCF_900114745.1 Nitrosomonas communis
CCTGGGGTTTAGGACGCCTTACGAGGTGTTCCGAGAATTGTCAGGAACAGATGCCGAAAGATTGGTGGGTTATGCACTTATTACTTGAATTCAAGAGTAACAATTTCCCCCAAGATCATAAATAACTCTTCTGCATGTTTTTATCGCAGTTTTGAGCGATATTTATATTCTTTTTTAGCTTGCCTTTGCAATATTCTTTCTTTGTTATCTATTTCTCATTAACTTTTCACTACATTCAGCGTTAGTCATTCCATTTCCAAATCAAAAATGACGCGAAGGCGAGCCGCAGACAGTATAAATAATATGACAAGGTGAAGCCGACAAAGTTAGTTGTGATATAGAAATGGAATGACTAACCATTCAGCTCACTCTACAGTCGAAATTTCTCTTACAATTTTTTCACATTCATTCAGGTAAAGTTTGAAGTCTCTGCTCCAGTTGTATAACGCAATCGTAAGTTTATTTTCATGAGAATAGCTCAATAATTAAAACGATCTTAGTTAATCGGACTAGTAACTATTTATTCAATAAAAATAAAATATTAGGAGCGATTTCAGTTTATTATTAAAAACACCTATGATAAAGTTTTTGTGTATCAAATAAATTTTTAAGCAATTTTATTTAGAGAGGAGAATTTCAGCATGAAAATAAAGACCGCTAATGTGATAATGATCATTTTTTCGATATCGCTTGCAATTGGTTTATTAGGCTGTAAACCGAAGAAAAAGGAGGAGAATAATACAAGTCAAGCAGAAGCTACCCAAAAAGATAAGCAGAAAGCCGAATCTGATGAAATTGCTGATACTACGAAAGATATGCCAGCATCAACTCCAGATGAGAGTGATGAGGCTTCTAAAGAAACAATTATATCAGCCGAACAAACCATTGATACCATGCCAAACGAATTAACTGAATCTGAGAACTCCTCATCAGAATTCATAAACGAAACTCATTCGACAGCAAAAAAATCAGAACAGCAAATTGAAAAACATGAAGATTTAAGCGAAGTTGTCAAGGCAACTCCTGAATTAATTCGTAAAGTTCAACAGGCTCTAGCTGATGCTGGATTTAATCCCGGTGCAATTGATGGAAAAAGTGGAGCTAAAACTATAGCTGCATTGAAAAATTTTCAGAAACAGAACAATCTTACAATGGGCTATGGCCAGCTAACTAAAGAAACGCTGCAAAAGCTTGGAGTATCCTATCAATAGAAACTCGTAATTAATACAGACCAGAAAGAGATAATTACCGATTATTCTGACAGTATCACTCAAATAAGAAAATCCATTAATTATAAAGATGTACTTTCCGGTCTGTTTCCTTCCTCAATTATTTATTGTTATTATTAAATTTACCATATAAATATGGCAAAATTTGTAATTCCATTTCTAAATCAAAATTGACTTTGTCGGCTTCACCTTGCCGTATGGTTTATACTGGGTGCGACTCGCCTTCGCGCCATTTTGATTTAGAAATAGAATAAGCTCAACAAGTTTTATACGGTTTTTAGTAATTCTTTTTTGAGTCAGCATTGTATTTATACTTTCAATCTTAGTCCCAACTTCTAAAGCAGATTGTCAGATTTCTAAATAAATTCAGGCATTAGAAGAGTTAATATTTTTATTCTAAAATCATTACTTTGGTTTATAAAATATACATGCTAGCATATCGATACCTAGTAGAATAATAACAATTAGAATAGCAGTTTTATTTAAAGCATTTTTATCTATAGCTCTCATTAAGCTATATTGAGACTTTTTTCTTCTCACAAAAAAAAAGAAATGATATTGCATCAAATTAGCCATAAGAAAAAGATGGGGTTCAAATTGTGAACAAGTTGAGAATTCCTAATTTATCGTGCGATAAAAAATAAAAATAGTACTAAAAATAACGGAGAGAAATTAAATGGGCATCCCTTTTTTACAAAAATACCGTGTGGGTAGTTATATATTAAAGCAGAAGCTTCAGGGTAATAAACGTTATCCTTTAGTACTAATGTTGGAGCCTTTATTTCAATGTAATCTGGCGTGCGCTGGTTGTGGCAAGATTGATTATCCAGATGATACTTTACGTCGCCGAATGAGCGTTCAAGAATGTCTGTCAGCTGTGGATGAATGTGGAGCTCCTGTTGTTTCAATCGCTGGTGGCGAGCCACTCATCCATAAAGAAATGCCTCAAATTGTAGAGGGTATCATCGAGCGAAAAAAATTCGTCTATTTATGTACCAATGCATTATTGCTAGAAGATCGAATGGATGATTACCATCCTTCACCTTATTTTACTTTTTCAATTCATCTTGATGGAAATAAAGAGCGTCATGACGCGTCTGTTTGTCGCGATGGAGTTTATGATAAAGTCATTCCTGTTATTCAAAAAGCGCTCAAGCGCGGCTTCAGAGTCACGGTAAACTGCACACTCTTTCAAAATGAAACGGCAGAAGAAGTTGCAGAATTTTTTGACACTGCTACTGAATTAGGAGTGGAAGGGATCAATGTATCCCCGGGGTTCAGTTATGAACATGCTCCACGTCAGGATGTATTTTTGCAACGATCGGTTAGCAAGCGACTTTTTCGCGCGATCTTTCAAGAAGGAAAAAAAAGAAAGCAACCATGGAGATTCAACCATTCTAGTCTTTACTTAGATTTCCTCGCAGGCAATCAGAATTATCAATGTACTGCATGGGGCAATCCCACACGCAACCTTTTTGGGTGGCAACGGCCTTGTTATTTATTGGTAGATGAGGGTTATGCAGCCAGCTTCCGTGAATTAATGGAGGAAACAGATTGGGATAAGTACGGTGTAGGCAATAATCCGAAATGTGCTAATTGCATGGCTCACTGCGGATTCGAGCCAACCGCGATTAACGATACATTCGCTCACCCGCTTAAAGCAATGCGCGTAAGCCTTCGTGGACCGCGTCTTGATGGCCCTATGGCACCCGATCCTTCACAAAAGAACTTAATCTCCTCTAAAGTCAATGCCTCGTCGCAGAAGGAGTTTCCAATACCCATCACAGTTGAACAAAAAACGAGTACCCCAACCGCTTCATCAAGCAATCTAACTCGCTCTGATAGTTAGCATAAAAGGTACCATTTAAAACTTAATTATATAAAGATGCAAAGGATAATGTTTTACCCTGAATTAATTCCGAGGAGCTTGATTGAGATAAGACGATGATAGAGCTTGCAACATTTCTAGCTTTTGTAGGTACTTTTCTTTGGTGGATAATAGTGCTGGTTCCTTGGCAACCATGGAATACACAAGAGTCTTTAGATGCAACAAATGATGAAAAGCAATCTTTAGATGATATTACAGTGCTTGTTCCTGCGCGAAATGAAGGGGCATTTATCAAGCAAACATTAGAAGCGCTAAGCACCCAAGGCTTAAACCTACAAATCATCGTTATAGATGATCAGTCAGATGATGATACTGCTGAGCAAGCACAGAAATGGGGAGTAACAGTATTATCCGGCACATCACTGCCAACGGGCTGGAGCGGAAAATTATGGGCATTAGAACAAGGATTAAGTAAAGTTCACACTCCCTATATATTATTACTGGACGCAGACATTACACTTACGCAAGGAATTGTTGCTGCTTTACTCAAAAAAGCGCGTGAAGAGAATCTAGCATTTGTATCTTTAATGGCAGAACCTCCTCTTCACCATTTTATTGAACGTTTATTGATGCCTGCCTTTGTGTTCTTCTTTAAATTACTTTATCCCTTCCAGCTTGCTAATAAACCTGGCTCGCGAATTGCTGCTGCAGCTGGGGGGTGTATTCTGGCCAAGACTAATGTGCTGCGAACAATAGGAGCATTTGCCAGTTTACGTGATGCACTGATTGATGATTGTACGCTGGCATCCCGCATCAAACATATTGGTTTGCTCACTTGGACCGGCCTTAGTCATTCTGCTCGTAGTCATCGAGGCTATGATAATATGAAAACGATTTGGAATATGGTGGCACGAACGGCTTATACACAATTACATTACTCTTCCCTATTACTTTTTGCTTGTACACTGATTATGATAAGCATGTTCTGGTTTGCTCCGTTAGTATCTTTCTTCCTTCCGCTAAATACCCATTTAATTATTACTGCCGTATTAACGTGGGTTGCCATGATCATTGTTTATCTGCCCATTTTACGTTATTACCAATGCTCCTCGCTTTGGATAGCTGCACTTCCTCTTATCGGCACTTTGTTTTTACTGATGACATGGACTTCAGCATTCCGGTTCTGGCGTGGTGAGCGTGCTCAATGGAAAAATCGTCGATATGAGATCTCTGCTTGAATTTAAAAGCATCAAATATATCTTAATTACGTTAATCTTACTGCCATTGGCAACTGTGGTTGAAGCGCAAGATTTTCAATCCGACACTCCAGAGCACGTCATCCAGGGGTTACAAGAAACATTCATTCAGGCGATGAAAAAAGGCGACGAGCTAGGCTATCGTGGCCGCTTAGAGCTTATGACCCCTACTATCAATCGTTCGCATGATATCGATACCATAATACGTTCAATACTGGGAGCCAATTGGAGCAAGCTAAGTGAAGAACAACAACAGAAAATCACCGAGATCTTTCGCAAGCTCAGTATATCAACTTATGCTGAAAGATTTAATCGCTATGACGGGGAGCGTTTTGAAATCGTAGAACAACGCTCGTTACGACGAGATCAAATATTGGTACGTAGTAAATTGATTCAGAAGGATGGTAATACTATAAATTTTGATTATGTACTACACCAAAGTAAAGAAGGTTGGCGCATTGTTAATATTCTCGTGGATGGTGTCAGCGATCTCGCCTTGAAGCGAGCTGAATATAATGCAATCTTGAAACGAGATGGTTTTCAAGCACTGATTGCGATGCTTGAACAAAAAATATCTCAAATGGAGCAGAATTAAAATCGATTACATGCATTTTTCAAGCGCATCAATCATCATTCCTGCCACGTTATATCCTGTTTGATTGGTAATCTCCTGCATTCCAGTAGGACTCGTAACATTGATTTCGGTCACCGAGTCACCAATTACATCAAGCCCTACAAGCATCAATCCTTGTTTATATAATTGCGGGCCTACTGTATTCGCAATTTCAAGATCGCGCTCGGATAATGGTTGAGCTGTACCAATACCACCAGCAGCAAGGTTGCCACGAGTCTCACCTGGCCTGGGTTTACGAGCAAGCGCAAAGGGAGCAGGTTTTCCAGCAATAAGTAAAATGCGCTTGTCACCTTGACTGATTTCAGGTAGAAAACGCTGCGCCATGATGGTGCGAGTCCCGTAATGGGTAAGCATTTCAAGAATTACGCTAATATTATGATCAGCGCTATGAATACGAAATACGCTCGCCCCTCCCATTCCATCAAGCGGCTTTAATACAATATCATCATGCTCATTAAGAAACTCTCGAATCAAAAACTCTTGCCTAGTTACTAAAGTGGGCGGAATAAATTGAGGAAATTTCGCAATGGCTAGCTTTTCATTATGATCGCGTATACTTCTTGGACTATTAATAACAAATGCGCCTCGTTGCTCAGCGAGCTCCAATAGATAAGTGCTGTATACATATTCCATATCAAATGGCGGATCTTTGCGCATTAATACCGCATCAAATTCTTGAAGCGGTATTGCCTCTGACAGACTCTCTTGATACCAATGAGATCTTTTGTCCCTCTGATTAATTAAGGTCAATTTCCGCGAGAATCCGATTACCAACTTATCTTTCCAGACAATATCTCCTTGTTGCATGACAAATAATTGATGACCACGGCCAGCAGCTTCACGCATCATGGCAAAACTTGAGTCTTTGTCAATTTTAATTGAGTCAAGTTGATCCAGTACGAAAGCAAGCTTCATTGAGTGTTAACTTTGCAATGTTGTTAAAGTTTGGTCAGGACGCACTGTTGTATGCCGCTCCAATTCTAGCGAAGCCGCCAATAATGCTAGTCTTGCTACCACACCGTAGGCATAAAACCGGTTTGGTGCAGAATCTGGTAGAGCAGAATGATTAGGTAATACACAAGAAGTATCAAAAGCTAGCGGTACAAAATGCATTCCTGGAGCATTCAGATTTTCATCAATACTTTTTCCTGTATGAACACGATAAAATCCACCTACAACGTACCGATCTATCATGTAAATAACAGGTTCCGCAACTGCCTGATTGATGCTCTCAAAGGTATATACACCTTCTTGTACGAGTACGTGTGTCACCGATAGACCTTCTTTGATTATTGCCATTTTATTACGCTGCCTACGATTGAGTTTATACACATCCGCACTATCTTTAACGGTCAGAATACCCATACCATAAGTACCCGAATCAGCTTTAACGATAACAAAAGGCTTTTCTTTAACACCATACTGAGTATATTTTTCCTGCAGATCTTTCAGTATTTCATCAACAGCAGTAGCAACACAATCCTCCCCTTTTTTCTCACGAAAATCAATTTTGCCACAGGGGCTAAAATAAGGATTAATTAACCATGGATCGATTCCGATCAGTTCAGAGAATTCTTGAGCTACACTGTCATAAGCAGAAAAATGCTGAGACTTTTTTCGTGTCGACCAACCTGCATACAATGGCGGAATGACGATCTGATTAAGATCCTTCAAAACTTCTGGAATACCACTCGAAAGATCATTATTGAGTAGAATAGCGCAGGGATCGAAATTATTCACATATAGTCTATTATTCTTGCGTTGTATCGGCTCCAATAACAGCGTATTCCCATCAGGAAGGTGAATCGTCGTGGCACTAGTAATTTCCGGCAAAAGGGAGCCAATACGAACATGCATGCCTGCATGCCGCATAATGTCTTGTAATATAGCCACATTCTGTAAATAAAAGATATTACGAGAATGACTTTCTGGTATAAGCAATATGCTATGCGCATCAGGACAAATTTTTTCAACGGCAGCCATCATTGCTTGGACACATAGGGGTAAAAATTCTGGATTGAGATTATTAAATCCCCCCGGAAAAAGGTTAGTATCCACCGGCGCAAGCTTAAACCCGCTATTACGTAAATCTACTGAACAATAAAAAGGAACGGTATGATTTTGCCATTTGCCACGTAACCAATGTTCAATTGCAGGCATCGACTCAAGGATACGCTTTTCTAGCTCAAGAATTGGACCACGTAATGCAGTCGTAAGATGGGGAACAGGCATGGAATAATCTATGTAATTAGAATAACCTATTATAACATCACAGGCTGCATAAGCTGATTATTGCACTGTATTGAGATCATTCCAGTACTTTTCGGTTAGCACAGAAAATACAACTCATGGACAGCTTTGGCATTAAAGTGTATAGTTTCCACGCTGCCTTTACTCTCGCTAAGAAAGCAAAGCAGTACGGTCACGGTGATATATGTATGGGACACAGTACCGAGAAATAATCGCGCATATAAGGGTTTGCGCAATTTTCAAAATTTTTGGAGGGATATATGAATAAGAAAGTTGTACAAGCAGCTCTTGGATTAGGGTTGCTGTGCTTTACCGCTGCATATGCAGTAGCGGCTAAAGTCGATTACTCAAAGCTGCCACGCGTTAAACAAGAATTGGTAGCTCCACCTTTTGCACCAGAACATGATCAAGTTGCCAAAGGCGGTCCTAAGATCGTAGAAGTAACCATGGAAACAATCGAAAAGCAAATTGAAATTGCTCCTGGTGTAAAATTCTGGGCTCTAACTTTTAATGGCACGGTACCTGGCCCACTCATCGTAGTGCATGAAGGCGATTATGTGGAATTAACATTAAAAAATCCTAAAGAAAGCACAATGGCGCATAATGTTGACTTCCACGCGGCAACGGGTGCACTCGGCGGAGCAGCTCTGACCCTTGTACAACCAGGAGAAGAAGTCGTATTGCGCTGGAAAGCACTGAAACCAGGCGTATTTGTCTACCATTGCGCTCCTGGTGGAACCATGATTCCTTTTCATGTCATCTCTGGCATGAATGGCGCCATTATGGTACTGCCACGTGACGGCCTGAAAGACCACAAAGGCAAACCAGTAAAATATGACCGTGCTTACTACATTGGCGAGCAAGATTTCTACGTTCCCAAAGGTCCAGATGGCAAATATAAAACATACGATCAACCTGCCGCTGGCATGGCTGACATTTTAGAATTGTCTAAAGGTCTGATTCCATCCCATGTTGTCTTCAATGGCGCAGTTGGTGCAATCACTGGTGACAACGCTCTAAAAGCTAAAGTAGGTGAAAAAGTGCTGTTTGTTCATTCACAATCTAACCGCGATTCCCGTCCTCACTTAATTGGTGGACATGCTGATCTGTATTGGGTAGGTGGTTCATTTAGTGATACTCCATTGACCAGTCAAGAAACCTGGTGGGTTCCAGGCGGCTCAGCAGTAGCGGCGTTGTATGAATTCAAAATGCCTGGCTTATATGTCTATCTCAGCCATAACCTGATCGAAGCAGTATTGCTAGGAGCCGCTCTCCACATGAATGTGGAAGGTGAATGGGATAACGACATTATGGAACAAGTCAAAGCACCTCCAAGCTTCAAAAAAGATGCAGGGATGGATCATTAATTCATAAACTAAAGAATTAAGATTTAATAATTTATTGAAGTTCTTTTGAAGCGGCCCCTTATAGGGGCCGCTTTTTTATCTATCATGGATTCAAGTTCGAAGTGCAAATTCTGAAGGCTGATGGGTATAACTTACCGACACTCCGAAGAATACCTCATGCGGCGTTCTAAACCCAAGTACTCTGCGTGGTCGGTGATTAAGACGATCGACTGCCCACTGCACTTGTTCTTCGGTCACCTCAGTCAATTTCTATTCCTGGGGAAATACTGTCGTAGTAATCCATTACTGTTCTCGTTCAATCCCCGCTCCCATGAATGGTTGGGAAGTGCAAAGTAGATGTCTGCTTCCAATTCTTAAGCGATGGTTTCATGTCCAGCAAATTCTTTTCCATTGTCGAATGTCACCGTGTGGCATTTGTGCTTGTGAGGGCATAGCAGACTGTTGATCTTTTCGGTTACTCCCTGCACATGTGTAGCTTGCAATTGACCCGCCAGGATATCACGCGATTTCCTCTCTGCCAGTGCTACTAGTACTCCTTGAGGGTGCTTGCCGATCACCGTATCGCCTTCCCAATCTCCAATACGAGTTTTCTGCTCGACGATCTCGGGTCGTTCATCGATGCTGACTCGGTTGCGAATAGTGCCACGTCGTTCTTGTCCACTTGCATAGCGCTTGCGCCGCGGTTTCTGGCAGCGTAAATATCTCCACAAATCACCCCCTGCCAATTTGTCTGCGTATAGGTACTGATAGATGGTTTCATGGCTGTTTGACAATTCATCTTTCAGTTTAAGTCGAGCCGATGCCTGTTCGGGACTCATATCCTGTCGAATCATCCTCTCCATCTTATTCCAGTCTTCCCGGCTAAATCGCCTGGCTTGGGCTTTCTGCCTTATACGTTTATCTCGTAATTCCTGCGCCCGCTTTGGATGCCACCCTCGCTGCCCTCTATTGCGCCTGAGTTCTCGTGAGATGGTAGATTTGTTCACGCCTACTTCATTCGCTATCTCTCTTGGCTTAAATCCTGCTTTCTGTAACCTGTAAATCTGATAGCGTTGCTCACAGGTAAGCTGCTGATAGTCTTTCATCTGTGCTCCTTTTATCTGATCGTTCAAGAAGCTCAGATGCTATCGCAGCTTGCCTCTTGTTAACCTTATAAAAGTTGACTTTAAACTTGAATCCGCCTTCATTTGATTAGCTAAGCACTCAAGCTAATCTACTACAGTACAGCCCCTATTTATTTTGATAAAAAGCAGGTTCACAATGATTAAGTAAAGACTCAATAGCACTTCTAAGAGGAGATACTGGCATTGCCAAAGTTAATTGACGGAGATTTTGAGTCGCTACCTGACTTAGAAGTGGTTTTCGTTTTATTAAATTATTAATAGTAGTATTTTTAGAGTAGCAACTTCGCACGATGATTTGAATGGAGCTCACTTGAGGGGGACCAAGCTTATTGAGTAATGATGGAATAATATGTTTTAATTTCGCCGCTACAGGGCTACTATCCGCATATATTACAAGAATACCATTATAAAATTTTCCAATAACACAGCGTTTAGCTAATTGAGGAGAAATAATTTTTAGAAATGTATTCTGTAATTGTATTATTTGATTTGCTGATATAAATAAATTCTGATGCGCCGGCATTTTGCCAAGAATATCAAGAAAATCACCTACACTATTTGCGGTCATACCTTGAAAAATGTAATCGTTATAAAGAGAAAATTTATTTAGTGCTCCCAGAAAATAGAGCGCTGATCGCTGATATTACATAAACAAAGAAATTGATACCCGAACTAATTAATAGATTCAATCCTGTCAGATCAATGACCGCACATACTCCACTGTGAAGAGAGAAAAAAATAGAAAATTTTTTTCATTTATTTTTTCTATATATCAAATTACCCTACTAAATATAATATATGGTAAATGATACTAATTTTCTCCAGTTCACGAACAATCTGTTGGTTTGTTAAGTAAGCGATTTAAAGGGAATACAACCCTGAAACAGCAGCGGCCTTCATTTTTGACAATGCATTCTTTATGCTCAATGTCTGCTTTTAACAAAGAAGCCAAGAAACTTAGATCAAGCGTACAGAATCCTTGACATTGCTCAGCAAGCTCATGGAAAACACAATTGTTAGCAACAATCTCTGTATGGTGATCAGAAATTTTAGTCACGTTTGCATCATAGCCAAGCTCACACATTATAGCGATAACCTCGTGCAGTCTGTCGGCATGTGAAAAATGTCTAGTAACACGATATTCAAATTCTCTCGCCATTTGCTCTCCAAGTCCAGTAAGGCAATCTTTTAACTCTTGCTCGTCTAGTTTTTTATCTATCCAGAAAAGTAGAAGCTTAGCAAAGAAAGAATAACGTCTTTCAAAAAGCTCTAATCCACTCGGTGTTAATGTATATATTCTGCTTGGTCTGCCACCTGTACTTTCCAGCAAAGTACTCTGAATAAAACCATCACCTCCAAGGCTAGAAAGATGCTGATTTACCGCGTTACGAGAAATGGCCAGCATACGCGATAATTCTTCAACAGTTAGACCTTTGCGATGACGAAGTAAAGCGGTAAGTAATAATTGTTGGCGTTGACCTAAAAGTAGCAAAGCAGACATCTTTATTGATATTTTATCATTTAAAACAGTTTTGACATGTTTATATTGCAAAAGACTTAAATTATGCAGTATAGTAAAATTCTTTAAATAGAAAAAGAAAAGAGGAGAGAACCAATGCTTACTTATTTAATCGTAATTTTAGCAATCGCTGCCGTTGGCGGCATTGTTTTGGCGACAAAAATATTCTCAGGGCAGTTAGCGTCATGGCCTTTATCCATTGTGCATGCCTTATTAGGTGCAACTGGTTTGATTATGCTAATCATGCTAGTTTTGGAGGGATCAGGTAATGGTCGCCTTACTGCAGCGCTGGGCTTGCTTGTCATTGCGGCGTTGGGTGGCTTTTATCTTGCTTCATTACATGCGAAAGGTAATGTTGCACCTAAAAATATAGTACTCATTCATGCAGGCGTTGCTGTAGCAGGCTTTCTCACACTACTCAGCATATTGCTTTAAGATATAAAAAGGAAACAGTTACATGAAACACCCTATACACCCAATGTTAGTTCATTTTCCCATCGCGGCTTGGTTTATCTCTACCATAGGAGATGTTGCAGGTTTATTCACAAATGAGCAGGTAAGTTGGGTGGCTGGGGTGTTGCTTGTAATTGGAGTAATCACTGCACTATTTGCCATGATCAGTGGTCTGATAGAACTAGGGAAAATTGATCAACAGAGCCCAGCAATAAAGATTGCTAATAATCATATGATGCTCATGATGATCAGTTGGTTTTTTTATGCTGTAAGCTTGTTTTTGCGCCTAAATGGAACGAATCTTGGTCAACCAGGCATAATTGCCATTATTATGTCTATCATCGGGTTTATTTTCCTTTGTATTGCAGGATGGTTAGGAGGAAAACTGGTTTATGAACATGGAGTTGGCGTTCATTCTCACCATTCCTAAAAAATATAATACCCATTCGCTAGGGTCTGTTGACATTTTACATAGGTAACCACAGAGTTCCACATGCTATGGCTACCATACTCTCGTAATTTCGCTTCAGTTTGTCGTATCGCGTTGCTATTGCCCGATACTGTTTTAGCCTGGCAAAAGCATTCTCCACCCAATGCCGGTATTGATATAAACCCCCATCCATATCTGCATTACCCTTCAACGAGTTGCGCTTTCTCGGTATCACAGCCTGAACCCCCTTCTTCGTTATCTGTTC
>NZ_FOUB01000104.1 GCF_900114745.1 Nitrosomonas communis
GACCATTGGAAGGCATCAACAACAAGATTAAAACGCTACATAAAATGGCTTATGGCTTTAGAGATGTTGAATTCTTTAAGCTAAAAATTATGGCGCTGCATGAAACCAGTTATGTTCTGGTCGGTTGAATTCAAAGTACGCATTTACCGGATGAACCTTCACTAGACCGTAAGCAGCATGCAAGCGAGCGCATTGACTTTTTGGCGTATTATTCTGATTTCTCCCCACCTTTAGGCCCCCAAAAAACAACCCAGGTTAAAAAATCAGGTGAAAAATTCTCAAAACGATGCTCGACATGGGCCGGGACAAAAAAGACAGTACCCGCTTCGAATGGATGGCGTTCTCCTGCCATGACAAATTCGCCATGTCCAGAATGAATAAAATAGAGCTCATCTTGTTCGTGCGGCGTTTGTATATCTGTGCCACGAGGCGCATATAACTCGACAGACATTGAACCATGTACAAACGCAAGCGCAAATGGCTCACCCATTGGCCATTCCTGAGTGGCTTTACCGGGTATTCGTTTTAAAAGATCAGGTACAGTTGCTTTCATAAAGAGATCAAAAGTCAATTATAAATTAATGATTAATTCCATTTCCAAATCAAAAATGACGCGAAGGCGAACCGCAGACAGTATAAATAATACGGCAAGGTGAAGCCGACAAAGTCAGTTTTGATTTAGAAATGGAATAAGTGATATAAGCTGATGATTTGATGAGATCCATCGGAGCCAGTTAATCGACTTTAAAATCGAAATCAAGCATTGGATCAATTTTTCTTTGCAACAGCCAACTCTGCTCGAATTCGATGTAATTTGGGATCGTCTGGCAAAACAGATTCAGCTCTTTGCAGATAGCGTCTGGCTTCTTCAAGTCTGCCGTCGATTCTAGCCTTGGCGATAAGCTGTACATACTGATCGACGATTCTCTGCAGTCCGGAAAGTGCTTCTACATTGTCCGGATCGATTGCGAGCACCCTCTGGTAGTATTTATAAGCATTGTCTCTATGCGGTGTAGTGAAGCGCACCGCTTTCATGGCTTTTTCAGCCGCAGCTAGATGCACTTTGATGGTATCTTCATCCATAGGTTTTGCTGACAAATCCTGATTCGCAGACTGAGGAACTAATGATTCAATCACCACTTGCTGCTGGTCCACATTGGATTTCGATGCAGTTGCGGCATCATCCTGCGACTCACCTTTGTTAACCGATCTATTGGCTGCTGATGAAGACGTCTTTTCAGGTATCTGGCCATTTTTTGGCTGATTTGCTTGATTACGGGCCAAGGCGATGGTTTGCTCTTCTGGTGTTTCTGGTGCAAGGCTGGTTTGATCGCTATGGTACGTAGCTGGAGGCTGAGTGGCTATTGTATTTGGCTGATCATCAAATGGTTCTGAAGCTTTTTTACTAAACCACAAACCAGCAGCAATCGCTGCAATCATTCCGATCATAACACCCATTCCTATGGAACGCCTGACTACCGCATTACTCTTGGTATCATCCACCGTTTTCTGCTCGGTAGTGGCAGGCTTGCCTTGGCTGTCGGTATGCGTTGATTTGAGCAGCATTAAAATCTCTGCTACTGATTGTGGTCGATCGTTATAGTCAGGCCGTAGCATCCAATTGATTGCTTGCAGCAATTCTGCACTATAGGCAGTGCCTGCAGATTTGACAGGTAAAGTCATCGGATCGGGCTCGCCTTTGCTTAAAGCCATTATCCGATTCTGAACCGCATCCGGTTGACGCTGCGTCATACAATAATATAGGGTTGCGCCCAACGCATAAAAATCTGTTGCAGGTCCAAGCACACTCGCTTGCTCATATTGCTCTACAGCCGCATACCCGGTTGCTAATTCGTTAGCAAGGTTAGAGGTACACGCGGCAATAGCCAAGCGTGCGGCAGAGAAATGGGTCAGCAGCGGTTCACCATTCTTGTCCAGCAAAATTGCCGACGGCTGAATTCCACCATGAATAATTTTGCATTCATGGACCTTCTGTAGCGCATCCAGGATCGAGATTAGGATGAATTTTAATTCTGCTTCAGCAATTGTTGTGTCAGGCTGGACCAGCCTGACAAGCGACAAACCTTCCTGGTGAGCCATCAACTGGTAAGCCGTTCCATTGAATTGCAAGATATTCTCTACGCCAGCAATATTAGGATGTTCGATCTGCATGAGAATCTCGGCCTGATGCAAAAAAGCCTTTAACCCATATTCGAAATTTTCTTTATCGCTTGGAGACTTAGGCTCGACGCCCAAACCATCGCTTGAACGAATAGCGAAATCATGGGGAAAATACTCGTGTATTTCTACCTGCTCCTTAAGATGACGATTCCAGCCGTGATAAATGATATCGAATACGCCAATTTTTAAGGTATCTTTAACCTCGAAGACACCGATTTGGGTACCCTCAGGCAGAATTTGATCGTGTATAGATGCCATGGTCTTTATATCTCTTTCTTTAATCTCGTTCAATGAAACTGCTAAAAACTACTGTGACATTCTCCACAGTGTTACTCAGCGCTCCCTCCCCACCTATCTATTGGATAGGTGACTACGCCAAAAATGTATTTTGCTAAAACAATTTTAGTGAAAATCGCTCTACTTATTTCCTTGCTGCTATCCTCTGAGTACTATGCATCATCCATTCTCGCAACATTTTAAGTAGCCTGTTATCTCGAAGATGCAAGTAGATTAATATTACTTGATAAGTTATTTGATTAGATAGCTTATCTGATCCATTGGTATCAGATTTGACCTCATAAAACCAATAAAAGTAGACTTGATTGTGGGAGAATATTTGTGGTGATCCATAAATAAAATTTTACTGCTAACAGGTAACCGACTATTTTTCAGATAATAGAGCTTTTCCTGTAAATTATCACTCAATTAATTAGTTTGCATTTCAAAATGACAAGTCCGGTTTTATCTCACTCTTCTATTACTACCTTACTTAGTATTCATGATTTGTTAAGAGGGCGCTCAAGCCCTTATTTTGTTTTTAATTTGTTACTTTTCTGGAGAGAGTTGTAATGGCAGGTTATGTTGACGATGTCGCTATCCCTTACGATCAGGATCTTGGCCCCGTGCTTTTCGAACACTATGGAGCCGATATCGCACGACGCACCACGGAAAGATCACTGCGCGATGTGCTCGAAATCGCCTCAGGTACGGGAATAGTCACGCGCAAGTTGCGTGACGCGCTGAGCAAGCATGCACGGCTGACTGCAGTCGACATCAGCGATGCCATGCTAGATATCACCCGCGCAAAGTTTCTTCCTCATGAGCAGGTCACATTTCAAATCGCAGATGCCACAGCACTGCCTTTCAATGACGAAACATTCGATGCGGTGGTCTGCCAGTTTGGAGTAATGTTCTTCGATCAAGATACCGCATTTCGCGAAGCATACCGGACGCTGAGGGGCGGAGGGCGCTACTTGTTCAGTGTCTGGGACTCAGAACACTACAATCCTTTCGCCAGTCTAAGTTTTGAGGTGCTAAAGCAGTTTTTTCCATCAAATACCCCCAGCTTCCTGTTTGATCCCGTTTCCTGTCATGAAATTGACCCCATCAAAGAAAAGCTTGTTCGTTCCGGCTTTAAGCGAATAGCCATCTCGATTCAGCAACGGGAACATGATATTGTGGATGTGTCAGCCTTCGCGCGAGCGCTTATTTTCAGTCCGGTCATTTTTGAAATAAGAGAACGCGGTGGCGTCGACCCCGAGGAGATTGCACAGGCGCTAACGCAAGCACTGATCCAAGAGTTTGGCTCCAATCCCACGCGTTATCCGATGCAGGCCATACTGTTTGAAGCGGAAAAGTCCTGAGTTTGGGCTCACCAGTGCTTGGCAATATCAGCACCCAAATATTAAAAACTGATGCAATTTACAGTCCCGGTCTTTCCTGACCCCTCACAACTTTGCTGACACTCCTACTATCTGCTCCATACTTGTTTTCTCAGAAACTAATCAAAGCAGACTTGATTGAAATTTCATTTACTCAAGTATTTCCTTCTCCATTTCCCAATCAAAAATATGACGTGAAGGCGAGCCGCAGACAGTATGAATAATACGGCAAGGTGAAGCCGACCAAGTCAGTTTTGATTTAGAAATGGGATGATTCAGGAGATTGGCGGCAACTTTTTTCAAGTTCTAGCGATTATCCTCTATACTAAAACAGAACCCATTTTGATCATTCAGTAATGTGCTTTGACTAAACAACCCGCTTTGCGTATATTTATTTTTCCTGAACACCCCCCATTGCTTAATCACCTCCTCATCCTCGTCGCGTAACTATTATCAGTAGGTTGTTATGAAAGTACTTCTCTACAACGAGCTTAACCCCAGCACTATTCCTGGCTTTTCTAAGTTACAACAATACCTGGAAGAGGATAACTTCAGATCGGCCGAAGTTAAAAAAATTGGGGAGAATTTGTACCGAGCTAAGCTTAATCAACGTGATCGGCTGTTATTCTCGATTTATCGTTATCAGGAAGAAAATTATGCACTGATTCTGGAATTGATTAAAAACCACGCTTACCAGGATTCGCGTTTTCTGCGTCAGGTTAGCAGTATTGATGAAGACAAAATTCCGGTCATATCCAAACTCGAAGAGCCTACTGGAAAGCAACTGGTTTATCTTAATCCTCACCATAACTCATTTAATCTGTTGGATAAAATCATCTCATTTGATGATCGCCAACAGTCGATTTATGATTTACATCCGCCGCTCATTGTGATAGGTTCGGCTGGCAGCGGCAAGACGGCCCTGACGTTGGAAAAAATGAAACAGGCCATAGGTGATGTCCTATATGTTACTCAATCCGCCTATCTGGTTAAAAATTCCCGCGATTTATATTATGCCCACCATTACGATAATCCCGATCAGCAGATTGATTTTTTATCGTTCCAGGAATTTCTGGAAAGTGTTCGCGTACCGGAAGGCAAGCCTGTCACCTTCCAGGCTTTTCAACAGTGGTTTGGCCGCTATCGCCAAGGCCCCTTGAAAGATGCGCACAAATTATTCGAGGAGTTTCGCGGCGTCATCACTGGGCCTGCTACTGATAAAAGCTGGTTAAGCCGTGAGGATTATCTGAATCTGGGTGTTAAGGAATCGATTTTTCTGGCTGAAGAACGCGAATTAGTCTATGACATGTTTGAAAAATACCTGGCCTTCCTTCAGAAAGAACATTTTTATGATAGCAATATCGTCAGCCATCAGTATCTTCAATACATTCAGCCACGTTATGATTTTGTCGTAGTCGATGAAGTGCAGGATTTGACCAATATTCAGCTCTATCTGATCATCAAATCACTCCATGAAACGCAGAATTTTATCTTGTGTGGCGACTCCAATCAGATCGTCCATCCCAACTTCTTTTCCTGGTCGAAAGTAAAAAGCCTGTTTTATCGGCAGAATGATCTCCAGACATCCGATGAGCTGATCCGGATTCTGAACACTAACTACCGTAATTCACCGCAAGTCACTGATATTGCCAACAAGATTCTAAAAATTAAAAACCAGCGCTTTGGCTCCATCGACAAAGAAAGCCATTATCTAGTAGAAAGCAACGGTCACAACCAGGGTGAAGTATTATTTTTACAAGATACTACCTCTGTTCGCAAGGAACTGGACAGCAAAACCAGAACTTCCACCCTTTTTGCCATCATCGTGATGACGGCCGATCAAAAACCAGCCGCACAACAATATTTCAGCACCCCATTGGTTTTTACCATTCAGGAAGCCAAGGGATTGGAATATGAAAACATCATTCTCTATAACTTCCTGAGTCAGGAAGAAAGCCGCTATCGTGAAATCAGCAAAGGCGTCACTCTGGCTGATCTGGATCAAGACATTAAATATGCCCGTGCCAAGGATAAAACCGACAAATCACTGGAAGTCTACAAATTTTATATTAATGCCCTGTACGTTGCGCTGACCAGGGCGGTTAAAAACCTGTACTGGATTGAAAGCAATCCCAAGCAACCCTTATTGGATCTGTTGGGTTTACGCAACGCTCAGGAAAGCCTGCAACTTGCCAGCCAAAATTCCAGTCTGGATGCTTGGCGCCTGGAAGCGCATAAACTCGAGCTTCAAGGCAAACAGGAACAGGCTGAGCGCATTCGCAATGAAATTCTCAAACAAAAAACGCCAGGCTGGCAAGTCATCACTGGATCTGCGCTGGCTGAGCTAAAACAAAAAGCTATTGAGAAGGGTGACAAAAACGCCAGAATGACCTTGCTTGAGTATGGTTTAGTCTATGAAGATCAAAGCATCATCGATAGCCTACAGAAAGCCGGATTCAAAGCCGCGCAACATCCTGAAAAAAGCTTGCAGCTACTGCAACAGAAGCACTATAGCGCGTATAGCTTTAAAAAACCCGATGCCGTCCTCAGGCAAGTTGATCAATATGGCCCGGATTTTCGCAATATTTTTAATCAAACCCCATTAATGGTCGCCGCCTGGATGGGCAATACCGAAGTGATCAAGGCGCTGATTGAGCTGGGCGCTGATACTGAAAAAGTAGACGACAATGGTCTAACCCCTTTTCAAATCGCTCTGGCGCAAACAGTTCGCAACGAAAGCTACGCCAAAAAGAAACTGGCCGATATCTACGAGCAGCTCGAACCCACCAGTATGAGCATCCAGGTCGATGGCCGTCTGATCAAACTTGACCAGCACACCATGGAGTTCTTCATGCTCAATCTGATGATCGCAATGTCTTATCGCGTCATGACAAAAAAAAGGTTTTACCGACCAGCAGGATTCTCCAGCCAGGATTTTATCGATGCAGTGCAGCACATTCCCTATAGTATTTTGCCGGAGCGGCGCAAACAACGGGCTTATCTATCCAGTATTCTATCAAAGAACGAAATTAACAAAGACGACAAATACAACCGCAAATTGTTTTATCGCGTCATGCGCGGTATTTATGTTTTCAATCCTTACTTGGCACTCAAAGTGGAAGGAGAATGGATTAATATTTATGATTTATTGGCCATTGATAAACCGGTACTGCAATAACAAAAATCTATCGAACCTCACTTTCTAGTCCGCCTAATGTACGAACAAAAAAACCGAATTACACTATCAGTGCACCGATCAGGTCAGCATGGATCGGGTAATTCTTGGCTGAATCTTAGTTGGATCAGTAGCTTTAATCAACTCAAAGCGATAGAGCCTATCCGACTATTCGATTGCGACTAATGATTTGTAGATGTAGGGTGCCAATAAGCGAAGCGCATTGCATCGGCATTTTTTAATTCGGCGCAATAACGATTGCAACTACGCTTGCTAAAAATGGAAGAAGAATAGGCCAATATTTATGATTTATTGGCGATAGACAAAGAAGAAATGCAATATCAAGATCGACAAAATGGGTTCATCCGGTAAATGCGTACTTTGAATTCAACCGACCAGAACATAACTGGTTTCATGCAGCGCCATAATTTTTAGCTTAAAGAATTCAACATCTCTAAAGCCATAAGCCATTTTATGTAGCGTTTTAATCTTGTTGTTGATGCCTTCCAATGGTC
>NZ_FOUB01000095.1 GCF_900114745.1 Nitrosomonas communis
TAAAAATGAGTGGTTATTTCAATCTATCTTGCTCTACTTTTCCATCATCTCTTTAATCTGCCACTGAGCCTATGTACGCAATTTCCGGAAGAACCACAAAATGGATAGCATCATGCTTTAAAATATAATGATAATGTTAGGTGCTGCTATATTAATCGAGTATGACATCATCAATTCATTTATTTGTGAATATAGCAAAGCTTGTCATGCTGAAAACCCAATCGACTCAGTTCTATAAAAAATAAGAGAATAACGTGAGTGTTATCGTAATAAATCTCATTTCTGATGTAACATATTGCGTCATTCTGGAGGCCTAGTTTTAGACTAGCCTTAATTTTGACGGAGAAGTAATGAATGGCGTTCACCCAGATGCAGCTCATTCAATCGCTTGGAGAAGCTCTCGCTTGGCTAGAACGTGAGCTTGAATGGGGCGTTCCACCAACCGAGCTTCGCCACCTTTGTGGTCGCATTGGCGAGCTATACGCTGCGCTGATAGCGAATGGCCAAATGGCGGTTCAGGTTAATCAAAGAGGCTATGACGTAGTAAGCGGTGAGGGAGAGCGCATTTCAGTGAAAACTACTGCTATGATGGGAAATACGGGGCACATATCATTCAATGCCAACTCCCTCGAAAATGTTGATCGTGTCGTGATACTTCGAGTGAATACCGAAGAGATGCAAGTAGAAACGTTGCTAAATGCACCCTTGTCAGATGCCATCAAGCTGATGTCGCCAGAGTCTAGTGACATTCGTATACTTCCACTGCGCCGCCTAATAAGAAAGCCGAAGCAACGCAGTGAAATTAGAGCGACCAAAGAAGTCTCGCATCTCGGATACACTATTCGGGAGTTGGAAACGGGGAGTATTGAAGTGGAATGTGGTGGGCAATTTATCCAGCCAGTTAAGCCAGTCCTAAGAGAAATCGCTCAGACTCTATCCATCGGGCTTGTAAATAGCAGTGGAAACACGCTCACGACACGCCAGCTAGGGAATCAAGTAATTAAAACCATTCCAGAAGTGCAAGCAGAGGCTCAACAAAACACCCTAGTCGACAGTCTTTAACAGAATAAAATTCAGATCCCGAAGAATCTCCACGGAATTGAGTAAATAAGAGACAAGCCACGGTTTTCTGTAATCAAAATAAACTCGATCATCCTTTCTTTTTTGCTATTGATTTACCTTAATTTCAAGCGTTGATGATTCATCAATATCAACTAAAACAGGAAATTCTTTAGTCAATAACAGCCTTGCCATGCCCTCTCGTCAAATAATCTTCCGATTGCATTTCCATCAAACGGGAAATCGTGCGTTCAAATTCAAAACCGATCCCTCCCCCTGAATAAAGTGATTGAGGAGGCACAGCGGCTGAGCATAAGAACTTGACGTTATGCTCATAAAGCGCATCGATAAAAGTAATGAAGCGTTTGGCCTGGTCGCTATTTTCGTGAGTAAATTGTGGAATCGCAACCATGATGACAGTATGATAATTTCTGGCAATAGCAAGATAGTCTGCTGGGCCCAATGGATTAGCGCATAACCGTTTAAACGAAAACACAGCCACACCACGTGCCGCCTTGGGCACAAACAACGTGCGCCCCTGCACATTCAACGTTTCGCTGGGCACCTTCGCGCGGTCTTCTACACGCCGATCCGTCAGGCGGAAAAAAGTGGCAGATAATTGAGCTGTGGTTTCCTCATTAACCGGAAAATAATACGTTTCCGCACCTTTTAGACGATTGTAGCGATAATCAATTGGTCCTTCGAGCGGGATCAACTCAAGTCTTTCCTTAATTTGCTCGATAAAAGGCAGAAAGCGGTGGCGATTGAGGCCATGCTTGTAAAGATCGTCGGGCGGCCTGTTAGAAGTGGCCACCACAACTACACCTTGCTCAAACAGCGCATTGAACAACCTTGTGAGCACCATGGCATCTGCAATATCGGTAACTTGCAGCTCATCAAAACAGAGTAGGGTTGCTTCACCGGCTATTTGCCGTGCAATAAGCGGAATGGGATCAGCAGCACTGGCACGTCCGCCACGCTGCATCCGTTTCTGTGCAGAAAGATCATGCGCTTGCTTAAGTCGGGCATGGATATCCAGCATAAATTCATGGAAATGCACTCGTCGTTTGAATGTCGTGGAAGCTACAGAATAAAATAAATCCATCAGCATGGATTTGCCACGCCCTACCCCACCATAAAGATAAATTCCTTTGGGAGCTGGCTTATTGCCCGACCTACGAAACAAACCAGTCGGCCACCAATTCTTGAACGAGAACCTATTGCTTTGGTTCCCTATCCCCGGGTAATTAATCAACTCACGATACAATCGCTCCAATGAAGCGACTGCTCTGGCCTGATCAGCATCAGGTTTGAGTTCCCCGGTCTGTATCAATGTTTGATATTCAGCTTCAGGTCCGTTTTCTTTTATCGGATGTTTCATGAAGAGCTATCTTTTGGTAAAAAAGATCAGAAATTTTAACATGAGGGAATAGCGAAAGAGATTCTGCATCTCGGGATAGGGAGTACAATCATATTGACCATTGTTTCTTCAAGAAATCCACCAAAGGCACAAAAATTCCATCTGGCATAGCTCCCTCAATAGAATTAACTCGATCTCGCCCAGCTACCGTCTTTTATTAGTCAAAGATCATACTTTTCATGATAACGGCATAAAACCAGAGAGTAGCCTCAAACAATGGGTAATACTTTTACAGATAAAATTTATTCTCGGTTTTGGTTAGCACAAAGGAAAGACCGTTGTGTTGTCTTCACAGACTGTTCAGAAAGGCTTTAATAGCCCTATTGACCGCTTCAGACTCTTCTATGGTAGAAGAATGTCCTGCTCTCGGAACCCTGACCAAACGTGATCCAGCAATCCGGGCTTGGATACGCTCGGCTTTGGCCGGTACCGTGGCGACATCTTCTTCACCGACAATGATCAGGGCAGGCGTAATAATTTTGCCAATCTCGTCGTAAACACTCTGACGATCTATCACACCTTTGACAGCACGCGTGATGCCGATGCGATGATTGGCGATCAAATACTTTTTCCACTCTTCACGCTGTGCGGCACGGTTAGGGTCAGCAAGAAAGGACTGACCGAACAGGATCCGCATAACCGGCGCAGCGACCAACCTCATGCCAAACCAGCGCGCAATAAAGTTGAGCCGGTTATAGCGCGGAATATTTTCTTCTGGCTCAGCATCAGCCGAGGTTCCCAGCAGGATCAGCGACCGCAAAAGTTCTGGCCGCCAGGCTGCCAACCGCATCCCGATAAAGCCCCCCATCGAAAGTCCGGCAAAATGGCAAGGCGCACAGCCCAACGCCTCAATTAAAGTAACAGTATCCTGATAGAGGGTCTCCATGTCATAGCCACCTCGTGTGACTTCACTTTGCCCCTGGCCGCGAAAATCAAACGTGATGCAACGGTAGCGATCTTTAAGTGCATTGACCTGTGCCTCAAACATCTGGCCACTCCACAACAGGCCATGGGCAAACAGGATAGTCTCTGGCCCTGCCCCCTCATCTGTGTAATGTAATTTCGCTCCGTTGACTTGAATTTTTGGCATAAGATGTAGGGAAAATAGCGTTTTCTGCAAAAGTGAAATATACGTAAAGCCATATATTTCGCCAAACTCGCTGCTGAGCAATCAAGAAATTATCTATTTTGGGTATAATTATTTGGCATACTTGCATCTGTCTTTAATTTGCAGGGAATGTCACTTTGCGCCTGTAGAATCATCAATAATCTATTAATACAATGTAATTTATCAAAATTGCTAAATGAAATTGGGTGAATTTGTTTCATCCTTGTGTGTATAGTCAACTATCTCTATCTTATAGCCATACTTCATTGAATATTGGTTGCAATGCATTCATCACATCTTGTGAAATAAGATTGCCTTCACCAGTAGGCACCTTATACGAAGACATGGCTGAAACTAACTGATCAACATGTTCCTTCAATAAAAATGAAGAATCTGCAGTGATCTGATCCAATTGATAAGTGTTACTGCTATACCAGTTAGTTATTGTTAATTGATCATCTGTGCCAGCTATATTTATCTGCAAGTTGCTCCCATTACGGCTGAACCAAAGATTTTTAAAAGACACCTCAGTAATTCTTAGAACATCAAAACTTTTTACATCTGTATCATAATTATTGACAGTATCTTGCCCATCAGCAATTTTGAACAAATAGGTGTCGTTGCCTGCATCTCCCGTCAGGGAATCGTTGGCACCTGCGCCTCCACTCAGCGTATCATCTCCGCTGCCGCCATACAGCGTGTCGGTGCCGTCGCCTCCTTCCAGCACGTCGTTGCCATCGCTCCCAAAGAAGGTATCATTACCCGCACCGCCCAGTAAGGTATCGTTGCCTGCCGCGCCATTCAAGCTATCATTGCCTTCCAGGCCATCCATCGTATCGTTTGTGGCAAAGCCGGTAAGGTTATCAGCTCCTGTCGTGCCCTGCAGCGCTTTCTGCTTAACGGTGGCGACATCCCAGCTGGTGCCATTACTGAACTCAATTGCATTCAGGACATAGGCGCTGACTCCATCCTGGTAAAAGTAGTTGCTGACGGTGATTTTTTCGCCGCTACTGGCCAGGGTCAGGTAGAGATTGCTGCTATCGCGTGTTATTACCACATCGCTAGGATTGATCCCTTCCATAAAGCGCAACACATCATAGCGACCCATGCCGGTGTCGTAGTTATTGATGCTGGTATTGCCTTCGCCAGCGGTAAATAAATAGGTGTCGTTGCCTGCATCGCCTGTCAGGGAATCGTTGGCACCTGCGCCTCCACTCAGCGTATCATCTCCGCTGCCGCCATACAGCGTGTCGGTGCCGTCGCCTCCTTCCAGCACGTCGTTGCCATCGCTCCCAAAGAAGGTATCATTACCCGCACCGCCCAGTAAGGTATCGTTGCCTGCCGCGCCATTCAAGCTATCATTGCCTTCCAGGCCATCCATTGTATCGTTTGTGGCAAAGCCGGTAAGGTTATCAGCTCCTGTCGTGCCCTGCAGCGCTTTCTGCTTAACGGTGGCGACATCCCAGCTGGTACCATCACTGAACTCAATGGCATTTAGGACATAGGCGCTGACTCCATCCTGGTAAAAGTAGTTGCTGACAGTGATTTTTTCACCAGTACCGGCCAAGGTCAGGTAGAGATTGCTGCTATCGCGGCTTACGACTACATCGCCAGCATTAGCCCCTTCCATAAAGCGCAACACATCATAGCGACCCATGCCGGTGTCGTAGTTATTGATGCTGGTATTGCCTTCGCCAGCGGTAAATAAATAGGTGTCGTTGCCTGCATCGCCTGTCAGGGAATCGTTGGCACCTGCGCCTCCACTCAGCGTATCATCTCCGCTGCCGCCATACAGCATATCGGTGCCATCGCCTCCTTCCAGCACGTCGTTGCCATCGCCTCCAGACAGAGTGTTATTACCAGCCAGACCATTCATCGTGTCGTTACTAGCAAAGCCGGTGAGGTTGTCAGCGCCACTCGTGCCCTGCAGCGCTTTCTGTTTGACGGTGGTAACATCCCAGCTGGTACCATCACTGAACTCAATGGCATTTAGGACATAGGCGCTGACTCCATCCTGGTAAAAGTAGTTGCTGACAGTGATTTTTTCACCAGTACCGGCCAAGGTCAGGTAGAGATTGCTGCTATCGCGGCTTACGACTACATCGCCAGGGTTGATCCCTTCGAGGAAACGAAGCACATCATGGCGGCCAGCACTGGTATCGTAGTTATTAATGCTGGTATTACCTTCGCCGGCGGCAAATAAATAGGTGTCGTTGCCTGCATCGCCCGTCAGGGAATCGTTGGCACCTGCGCCCCCGCTCAGCGTATCATCTCCGGCACCGCCATACAGCATGTCGGTGCCATCGCCTCCTTCCAGCACGTCGTTGCCATCGCCTCCAGACAGAGTGTCATTGCCAGCCAGACCATTCATCGTGTCGTTACTGACAAAGCCGGTAATATTGTCAACACCTGTCGTGCCCTGCAGCGCTTTCTGTTTGACGGTGGTAACATCCCAGCTGGTACCATCACTGAACTCAATGGCATTCAGGACATAGGCGCTGGTGGCATCCTGGTAAAAGTAGTTGCTGACAGTGATTTTTTCGCTGGTACCGGACAGAGTCAGGTAAAGATTGCTGCTATCGCGTGTTACGGCTACCTCGCCAGGGTTGATCCCTTCGAGGAAACGAAGCACATCATGGCGGCCAGCACTGGTATCGTAGTTATTAATGCTGGTATTACCTTCGCCGGCGGCAAATAAATAGGTGTCGTTGCCTGCATCGCCCGTCAGGGAATCGTTGGCACCTGCGCCCCCGCTCAGCGTATCATCTCCGGCACCGCCATACAGCATGTCGGTGCCATCGCCTCCTTCCAGCACGTCGTTGCCATCGCCTCCAGACAGAGTGTCATTGCCAGCCAGACCATTCATCGTGTCGTTACTGACAAAGCCGGTAATATTGTCAACACCTGTCGTGCCCTGCAGCGCTTTCTGTTTGACGGTGGTAACATCCCAGCTGGTACCATCACTGAACTCAATGGCATTCAGGACATAGGCGCTGACTCCATCCTGGTAAAAGTAGTTGCTGACAGTGATTTTTTCGCTGGTACCGGACAGAGTCAGGTAGAGATTGCTGCTATCGCGGCTTACGGCTACCTCGCCAGGGTTGATCCCTTCGAGGAAACGAAGCACATCATGGCGGCCAGCACTGGTATCGTAATTATTAATGCTGGTATTACCTTCGCCGGCGGCAAATAAATAGGTGTCGTTGCCTGCATCGCCCGTCAGGGAATCGTTGGCACCTGCGCCCCCGCTCAGCGTATCATCTCCGCTACCGCCATACAGTATGTCGGTGTCGTCGCCTCCTTCCAGCATATCATTGCCATTGCTTCCAGATAAAGTATCATTACCAGCCAGACCATTCATCGTGTCGTTACTAGCAAAGCCGGTGAGGTTGTCAGCGCCACTCGTGCCCTGCAGCGCTTTCTGTTTGACGGTGGTAACATCCCAGCTGGTACCATCACTGAACTCAATGGCATTCAGGACATAGGCGCTGACTCCATCCTGGTAAAAGTAGTTGCTGACAGTGATTTTTTCGCTGGTACCGGACAGAGTCAGGTAGAGATTGCTGCTATCGCGGCTTACGACTACATCGCCAGCATTAGTCCCTTCCATAAAGCGCAACACATCATAGCGACCCATGCCGGTGTCGTAGTTATTGATGCTGGTATTGCCTTCGCCAGCAGCAAATAAATAGGTATCGTTGCCTGCATCGCCTGTCAGGGAATCGTTGGCACCTGCGCCTCCACTCAGCGTATCATCTCCGCTGCCGCCATACAGCATATCGGTGCCATCGCCTCCTTCCAGCACGTCGTTGCCATCGCCTCCAGACAGAGTGTCATTACCAGCCAGACCATTCATCGTGTCGTTACTAGCAAAGCCGGTGAGGTTGTCAGCGCCACTCGTGCCCTGCAGCGCTTTCTGTTTGACGGTGGTAACATCCCAGCTGGTACCATCACTGAACTCAATGGCATTTAGGACATAGGCGCTGACTCCATCCTGGTAAAAGTAGTTGCTGACAGTGATTTTTTCGCTGGTACCGGCCAAGGTCAGGTAGAGATTGCTGCTATCGCGGCTTACGACTACATCGCCAGCATTAGTCCCTTCCATAAAGCGCAACACATCATGGCGCCCCACACCGGTGTCGTAGTTATTAATACTGGTATTGCCCTCGCCGGCGGCAAATAAATAGGTGTCATTGCCTGCATCGCCTGTCAAGGAATCGTTGGCACCTGCACCCCCGCTCAGCGTATCATCTCCACTGCCACCATACAGTATGTCGGTGCCGTCGCCTCCTTCCAACACATCGTTGCCATCGCTCCCAGTGAGAGTATCATTAGCGGCACCACCTAGCAAGGTATCGTTGCCTGCCGCGCCATTCAAGCTGTCATTGCCTTCCAGACCGTCAATCGTATCGTTTGTGGCAAAGCCTGTGAGATTGTCAGCGCCGATCGTACCCTGCAGCGCTTTCTGCTTAACCGCTGCCACATCCCAGCTGGTACCATCACTGAACTCAATGGCATCCAGGACATAGGCATTGGCAGCATCCTGGTAAAAGTAGCTGCTAATGGTGATTTTCTCGCCGGTACTGGTCAGGGTCAGATAAAGATTGCTGCTATCGCGCGTTACCGTCACATCGCCAGGATTGATCCCTTCCATAAAGCGCAACACATCATGGCGGCCAACACTGGTATCATAGTTATTAATGCTGGTATTACCTTCGCCAGCGGCAAATAAATAGATATCGTTGCCTATATCGCCCGTTAAGTAATCGTTGGCACCTGCGCCCCCGCTCAGCGTGTCATCTCCGCTGCCCCCATACAGCATGTCGGTGCCGTCGCCTCCTTCCAGCACATCGTTGCCATTGCCTCCAGACTGGTTGTCATTACCAGCGCCACCCATTAAGGTGTCGTTGCCTTCTACGCCGTTCAAAGTGTCATTGCCGTCGCTTCCATTCAAATGATCATTTCCTCCCGCACCAGCTAAAATATCATCACCGCTCAAGCCATTAATAGTGTCATCAGATTCAAAGCCTATTATGTTGTCATTACCCAAAGTACTTTGCATGACCATTTGTTTGACAGTCGCAATATCCCAGCTAGTCCCATCACTGAATTTAATCGCCTCTAATACATAAACGCTAGCTGCATCTTGATAGAAGTAATTGTTAATAGTAATTTTTTCGCTAGTATTGGGCAGGGCCAAGTAGAGATTGCTGCTATCGCGCGTTATTACCACATCACCAAGATTGATCCCCTCCATAAATTGCAGCACATCATAGCTTGTACCGGTGTCATTGTTATCAATGGAAGTAGTACCGTCGCCAGCAGCAAAGAGATAAGTATCGTTACCGTTATCACCTCTCAGGTGATCGTTTTCCCCCATACCGCCGCGCAAGATATCGTCACCGTCACCCCCCATCAATAGATCGCGACCACTACCACCTTGAAGAATATCATTACCACCACTGCCAGCAAGAGTGTCATTCCCAGCACCACCATTGAGCATATCGTTACCGGTATAGCCGTTTAATACTATATTGCCTGGTTCGCTAAAAATGATGTCATCTTTGCTACCGGCAGAAATACCCCGTTCGATAATACTCACATTCAATTCCTGTAGGATGACATCTGCCTGCTTACCACCGACGCCTTCATCAATCCAGTTTCGCAACAAATCAAGGCCATTCCAGCCATTTTGATACAATATATGTCCCGCATATTTGTTCAGTTCGATTAAATCTGACAGTGCAGATACAGGATCCACCTCTTTTTGATTATTAAGCAGCGAGTTCATTGTTGAAAAATCCACAGAAACGCCTGCCGTTTCAGTCACATTCAGGGTAATTTCATTCAAGTATGGGGAAAGGCGCGTCTGCAAGACAAGGCTTCCATATACGGATTCTTTCAATGTCTCATAACCTTGATGCATCAACTCCGTTTGCGTAGTCGATAAAGATACAAATACTCTTTTTATACTTGTATCATCACTATTCAGCGCCGGATTCACTATGTTCTGCAATCCATTACCCAAAGTTACCCGGTCTGTACCAACCGTTACAAAAGGCGATGCATTAAAACGCTCTAATATGCTGAGAATTCCTACTGTTTCCTGCTGCTGTTGTAGAAGTGTTTGATATTCTTCGCGCGTCTGTAGGCTAAGTGCATCCACAACACTGCTATCTGTCGAATTCCAATAACGAAGATGTTTATCATAATCTGGCCATGATTGGCCCGGGATCAAATAAAACAGGTAATAACCTTTATCTACAGCCTGTTCGACACTGGTTTTCATATAGCCTAACCAGTTAAGAATGATTCAGAATGTATAGGATTTAAAAAGCATCTCAACGGTCTGGTTTTGTTGTTTACGCAGTGCTTTGGCCTGTGCCCATTTATGTTCGATGGGATTAAGATCAGGAGAATAAGCGGGTAAGTATTCAAGGGTGTGCCCAGCGTTTTGTATGGCCTCTTGCGTATCCTGCCTCTTATGGAAGGTAGCATTGTCCATCACAACGACCGCATGTGACGGCAATTTAGGCAACAGGTCCTGCATCGCCCATCCATGAAATACATCGGCGCTGATATTGACTGCAAACAGGCTGACGGTTATCAATAGCTTTCCGATCAGGGCGCCAATCGCGTTGATACGACCTGGCGCATGCCAGTCATGCGTGCCATGACATCTCTGGCCAGCGGGTGCATAACCGTGCGTGCGCGGCGCATCCTGTGCAAACCCACTTTCATCAATA
>NZ_FOUB01000033.1 GCF_900114745.1 Nitrosomonas communis
CTGCTGATGGCTGCTGTCGCCTGGAATCTGAAGCAATGGCTGTTAGCCATTTTTTTACTCCATTTCCCGTGGCGAAGAGTGCAAACCTCACAAATACTTTGAGGCAAGAGAACCAAACCGCTCGATTTTGACTTTATGAGTACACTGCCTTTTAAAATTGCTGATCCAAGATGGTCATTGAGGCAGTTTTTCAGGATTGACTAATTACTTTCTAAATGCTTAAGAGCATCTCAACAAAAATACCACTTTCTATTATAAAACACCTTAACTGAACCTATACATGGATACACTTAAGGTTCCAAAAAAAACAGCCTTCTTCCTTTATGTCTTTTTATGCTGTTTTATAAAAGATCCGATAACATACACTTTCTTTTTCTAAAAACAAAGTAAATTCGTATCATAAGTGCATAACCCGTTTATCAAACCGGGATGCTTATCAGCCGAAGTAGCCAAGAGCAAGATATGGTAAAAGTTCCAACATACAATCGACGGAAGCACTCTTTTTTGAGTCAAGCTGCATCAGCGGACTTCTTCATTTGGCGATATCAATTCATTTCATATTCTACTGGTGGAATATTTCCTGTCTTTTCTGGCAACCAGCTGTGCCTAAACCACTTCCCCCATTCGAGACGTCTACGTCACCATTTTAATAAATCACAATTAACCTAGCAGGTTCGGTCACTGTGCCTATAACCACAAGAGCCTTCGGCGACGCTATGGGCTCGATAATCTGAAAGCGTCACACCCTACAAAGCGCCCACGGTCACCAACTGGCTCTGGGCGTTTTGCTTTTCCCGTCTTCCATTAACGATAGGAGGTACACCATGCTCATTCTCAATGATCCCACTCTGGTACACCGCATCTCCGATCCTGCCATACGCAGCCTGGTACAGCAGAGGTTCTTCGAAGTCTGTGCCGGCGAGCCATACGACTACGATATCCACGGCTACATGGTCGTAGTGGAACCCGGCGACAGCATAGCAGCACTGGAGCAGGAGATCGGCTTCCCCATACTGCACAACCTCTTTGACGACACCTGCTACGGAGAACCTGATTTCTCGCCATCCTTCGAAGCGTTGGAGGAGCACGCCGGTTGTTACGAGCTGGTATACATCTTTAACGACGAGGGGTTCGGCGCCGGCATCTTTATCCCGAAACAGCCTGGCGTCGATGGCGACCTGCTGGCGATGTGCGCCGAATACGCAGTATCAGCACAGGCGGCGGCGCTGGCGCAGCCCTGAATACCCGCATCTCACCTCACCCGTATTCCCGAGTATCAGTTTTCCAGAATTCCAGCTTCACAGGTTCCCAGATTTCCACCCACCTCCCACCCCGTGCTTCCCGCTGGGTCTGGGCGATCTACATTTCTAAACCACTAATAAGGAGACGCTTATGGAAACACCGCTGAATCCGCTCGTGGCCGACTTCGTTGCCACGCTCGATCCCAACCTGCGCGAGGACTTCGAGGAGAGGGCGGCCATCATGGAGTTCGAGGCCAACATGGACAGGGCTCACGCTGAATGCCTCGCCTTGATCGATGTGCTGCGTCGGCATCCCTCTGTGCTCATCGACGTGACCTTCCTGAAGGTCGAAGTGAACGGCACAACCCAACATCTGGTTGCCTCCGATCTCGACCTTGCACACCAGCTCATTGCAGATAACGGCGGGGAAGAGGTCGACATCCTCGATCTTGCTAGTGTGCTCAATCTGCATTACAGCGGGATCGCAATGTTTAGGCCGCTCAATTTGCGGTAATCGGAGCATCTTATATGAAAGAAACATTCCTTCAATCATCATATTTATAAGGGATTCATATGAAGCGTTCCAAATCAGATGTTCCTAAACCTGCCGTCCGCGTCCTGAAGGAGGGTTCCTGCCGCTCGCTCACGGGCAAGTCCACGCTGACCTACCACGTCGGCTGCACGGCCGAATCCGAAGTCCACTTCCGGCTGGCTGACAACACCGGGGGCGGCTTCTTCAGCGACGAGTGGGTCGCCCTCAGCGCCATTCAGGAAGCCTTCGACCAGCAGCAGAAGGGCAAGCCCATCGTGTCCCACATCCTGTTTTCACTCTTCCAGGGCCGCTCACTGAACACGCCCGCCTTCTTGCTTGCCGTGCTGAAGGCGGAAGGGCTGGTGATACCGCTGGGCGACAAGCAGCGAGGTTATGAGCGTGTCGATCCGGCTGAATTCATGGCTAAGATCGAGAAGCTGATGAACTCGGCTGTCAATTTAAAGGTAGAGGAGGGCAAGCAATTATCCGAATCCACACCTCAGTCTACCAAGCGCGGGAAGAAATCAAGCAAGTCTACCTCTGAAGAAGCCAACACTCCAACAAGCTGAGCGACGGAGTTGAATTCCGGGGGTGACTCGGCTGCTGCGTACGTAACTCCAAGCAGCGCAAGGGCTTCCCGGCTTCGCGATGAAGCGCTCCCGCAATACCGACCCTATACCGAGCCATTTTCAAGCTGTCACTTCATCGCAGTCTTTCCAACTTTCCAACCACCTACACAAGGAGGAAAACCATTGACTACCGCCACTACCGCACTCTTCGTGCTGATCACGCTGTACAGCCTCGTCCACGCCGGTACCCGCTGGCTGGGAATGATGAGCCTGGCACTGCTGAGCTGGGTGCTGGATCCATTCTCATTCACGGCACTGCTCGCGCTTGCGGGTGGTGTTCTTTACTTCAATCGAAAACACTAAAGGAGAACCACCATGTTATACCATAACTTCCTACTCGACGCAGTCAACGAGGTGCTCACCTGGGATATCCCGGATGAGGCGTTGGCCGACGCAGTCAAGGCGCAAGCCTGCCTGATGGCGGGATTCAGCCCCGAAGAGCTCATGGAGTGCGCTCAAGACTGAGCCACGTCCAGCATCCCATCGCATTTTCTTCTCAGTTCCCAAACCAGCTTCCAACTCCGTCTTTTCCCAGCAGCATCTCTCATCCGCGTTCATACGGAGGATGGCGTTCGTCTGGAGCAGGGCAGGAAAGCCGCACGCGGGGGCTAGTGCGTTCGTTCGCGCTGCCCTCCATCTTCTATCGATATACTCACTACATGCAAAGGAGCACACATGACCACCAATCCAACCGTCACCCGCCGGCTGGTAGCCGACGACCACCGCATCGAGCACACCGCGGCCGTCTTCGGTATCCGCTTCCCCTTGAACCTCGAACCCCTCGTGTACACTTTCGCCGAAAGGCTATCCCCCGACTACGACGGCGGCTACTGGGCGTACTACGCCCTGAGCAACGGCGGCTTCTACATGTCGCCAGACTCTGGCCGCGCCTTCAATGTATCCTGCGATAACGGCTACAAGGGCGTGCTGTCGGCGGACGGGCTCGGCATAACCGTTTGCCTCTACGCCTACAGCCACCTGTCGTTCAGCGGCGATGGCGAGTTCGCCGAGGTTTGCGCCCAGCAATACCACTGGCTGAGGGATTACATGCTGGACCTCCCCGAGTCCCTGGCTATCCTAGGAGCCACCGACTGAGGCCGGCGGGGTGAGGGCAGAGGCATTCCGGGCATGGCGCGCCAGGGTGCCGCCGGGTCACCGCCTTCACCGCCTTCGCCGCCCTTTCTCCCCGTATGCGCGCAAGTGCCGCACCGTCGGGCGGGCCGGCCGGCGAGCGGGCGGGTGACTGCACAGGTTTGCCGCCACGGCGCCACGTTTCCCCGAAATCCATGCCTGGCGTGGGTCTCGGTGTGGCGGATGAAGCGCAACGTGTCCGCAACGGGCCCGGCTGGGGCACTCCCCGTTGCGGCGTGGCGCATCCCGGCTTCATCCGCAACGCTGCCGCCACACCAAAACCCATGCCAGCCATCGATGTTGCGGCGTTGCGGCATTTTGTGGGGGGGGCGCCCCGGGCGGCGGGGTGCCGCGTGCGGGCTGTACACACCGCATAACCGCATAGGGTGGTTGTAGCTGAAACACAAGAGAGATTGTCTTATCTATTCACAAAGGATAACCAGATATGACTCGAATACTCATGATCATGATATTTACGGTTAGCTCGCTAGCCTTCAGCAATGATGAGCACGCACCGAAGGAAAGGCGAATTTATCAAACGGATTCAATAGGTACTGTTGTCACAGATAGGCCGCCCTATGTCATTCAATGGGATGGACGCATCCTTCCCACCGATAGCATTGGCACGAGGGATGCGGGAAGCCATAATCAATACAGAATCATCGAAGATAGAGTTTATGAAACGGATTCGATTGGCACGGTCAGGCCCGAGAGACCACTGAGGACAAGGTAATGTGACCTTTCAACCTCTTTGCTATCCATGCGGCTATTGCATAATGGATAGCGAGGAGGAGGTGGCGCTTATCGGCAAGGCATTCATTCAGGATATTTGAGTGAAAATTAGAAGCATCCACATAGAAGTGTAATAGCTCAAACTTGATCTGATAGCTTCAATAATTTATATTCATTCAATACATTGATTGACTTAATTTGACGCAAACTACACTGTGAGTTAGGTGGCACACGTCGGCCATCGAAACACAGCCTCAATCGCCGAGTGATCACTAAGACCACGTTCTCGAAACTCGTGGATATATCTGCATTGCTCTGCCCTCAGGGACGGTGACGCGAACACATGATCGAACCGTCGCCCGAGCTGGAACATGCCTCGGAATACCCAGCTCGCTTCCACTCTGTCGTAACCATGAAGCTGACGGTAAACGTCGGGCAAGCCCCACGCCGCGAGACCAGTCAAAACTTGCCGCTCGCCACGATCCCAGTCAGACCCAGCACGACCGTGTATTGTCCTGGCAATTCGCCAGCCATTGAGTCCTGGGCGCTGTCCCCAGGTTACGACCTCTCCGGTCGATAGTTCCTCACGGGGCGTATTGAAATCCCCGCAGAGGATTCTTGGCCGTTCTTCTGGACACGCAAGCCCGGCGTACAAGCCGTCTAGATGATCGATCTTCACCCATTTGTTGCTTGATCCAGGTGGCACATGTGTGTTGTGGATCTCCACATGACCAGCCAACGTCATCAGAGTTACGCTGAGCACACGCTCCGGCCATGGCACGGTAAAGCGGCCGGGAGGCTCCGAGATGAGCTGGCAGCGGCTCGCAGTAAGTTGACCGTATCGACGGCGTCCAGTTAGCTCACTCCGCGACCCAGCCAAGGAAAATGAATCCGCCACATGGCGAAGACCAGCGTTTGCAAGCATGGTGCGCAGGGCAAAAACCGTTGTCGGCGTGACTTCCTGCAGCGCTACGACGTCAGGCTTTAGAGCCACCAGCGCTGCAACCTGATTCTCCAGGTTTCGCTGCCGAGAGTTGAGGTTCCACGAGATCAGACGCATACAATCGCAAAATAACCGATAGTCACTTAACACCCAGTTTCAGCTGCGGGCTAGCCAAAGATTTGATGGTGCTTCTCAATTACGTCTTTTATACGTAACACTAGGTTTGGGTTGTCATTCATAAAGCACTAACCATAGTATTTACTTTCATTCTTCGGCAATGAGCGCTCGGATACCTGGAGCGATTTCATTCTCCAGTGCACGAATCGATTGAATGATTTGTGTGCCAAGCTGCCGAGTATTGAACTCGTTGCCTCGACTATTCAGGAGGCCAACATTCAGCTGTACTGCCAGCTCTCTGAGAACAGGTTTCACTGGCTGCACAGACACACCTTCGCGCTCCACCTCAATGGTTCCACTCTCAAGCTCTCGCACTAGGTAGCCTTCATATCGAACTTCACTTGTGGTAGCTGCTCTTCGACTTGGCCTTGTGCGGGTGAGAAGCTTGGATAACGTGAGTGTGCGCTTTCCGACTGTAGTAGGTGACAGCATTGGCATGACATCTGCGAGGGGAGCATCCAAGAGCACTTCGATTTGCATCTCCTCCGTATTCAATCGCAGCACGATCACACGATCCACAAATTCAAGAGAGTTCGCACTGAAGGCGATATGGCCGGCGGTGCTCATCATGGCCGTTGTTTTGACCGATATGCGCTCTCCATTGCCGCTCACCACATCGTAACCAGGTTGATTTACCTGTTGGGCCATTTGCCCGTTTGAGATGAGAGCCGCGTAAAGCTCGCCGATGCGACCGCAGAGGTGCCGCAACTCTGTCGGCTCAACTCCCCATAGCAGTTCACGTTCGAACCATGCCATAGCCTCACCAAGTGACTGGATAAGCTGCATCTGTGTAAGTGCCATGGATTCTCCTCAGGGGTTATAACTACAATTGGACGTTTGAATCGACGCAGTATAATACGTCAGAAATGAAATCCAACTCGGTTAACTGCATATTCTTTCCGTATATTTTGTAAATGTGTACATTTTTCATCTCATGAAAACTTGTTAGATCAAGAATATGGTGGATAGATAAGCTTTTTGAATATGGTGTACTATCGTCTCAAGCTCAAACATTACAGCTATCGTATTGAGTAATCCGTATTTTACGAAAGGATCGTGCCAGTACGAATATTAAGATGTTATGCATCAGATTGGCGATTGGTTCCATAGCGAACCAATCCCTCAGGTTTTCGGCTGGGTTGCCGCAGCTCATATTATGCTAATCGAGCCGCGACTTCTGAGCGAGCGCACCTGGTCACACTAAACTGCAGTGCTTCACGCTGTATCGCCATTGCCGCTTGAAAATCACTTGCTTCAGCATGAGCGGCAGCGAAAGTTTGTAGATACATGCGATGCTTCCAGTCACTTGTCAGCTTGTTTCTCTCCTGGGCAATTCTCAGCGCAGCAGCCGCATCTTTGACAGCTAAAACGCCATTCAAATACCTCGCGTCCGGGCATGTGGCCAGAAGACTCGCCCGAGCGCAAAGCGCGTGAGCGAATTGGGGATCAAGCTGAATTGCCATGTTGTAAAGCTCCAGCGCTTCCGAATATCGTCTTTTCCAGTGCAGCCAGAGTACCATGAAGTCGTACGCATATGGATCATTCGGATCAAGCGCTATCTCAGCTTCAAATCGCTTGACTGCGGAGACTATCTTCGGATCTAACTCTCGTTCCATCAGCGTTGTCATAGCATCCTCCATGCATAGCAAGGTAATAATATGGTTTACATACATTTTCCATGCTTTAGCATTAACAGCAACAAAGCTGTTACAGTTGTCAGGTTTGTCAACTATATAATCTTAAATCTGGTGGTATGAACCTGGAGTATCCAAGATCGCCGGCAGCATCGTCAATTTGATAAGCACTAATGCAACAGCACAACGAGCCAGCTGTCAGCGTCACGTCTGACGAATACATGGTACGCCAATTGTCTTCTCCATTGCCGTGTTAAGTGGCACTCCGATAGGGTACATACCCATAGTACTTGGGCCGATCATCAAGTCGGACGTGCAACCATGACACACCAGCTCCAGCAGTGCTCAACCAGACCGGCTTCACTCCCAACCGCCGCTCCATCGCACTGCCAACCGACCGCCAGAGCGAATGTCGCTGGCGCGCTGGTGCTTGCCGGAGAAACGCTCCGAGATGACCATAGCCGGTAATGGGACCTCGCGGACACGGTACAACCATGAGCGCGTCCCTGCCCAAATTCGAAAACTCCACCACTTCGTCTTGGGGCGCGCGGTTGAAGTGTTCAGCAAATGCTTCGGAGTCCGGCTTACTTGCCAGGCCAGGGCTATCCAGCAGTACAAACTCAAAGGGGCGATCGGCAGAAGCGGTTGTGATCGGCGGAGTCTCCCAACAGAACGTAGAAAATGGCGAGTCTGCCAACAGGCCAATGAAAAATGAGCAGAAATCTTCATTACTCTGCCACAGATACAAGACTTCAGCGTACGAAATGGACGATGAATCAAGGTGGATTGTGACCTGGATCACGCGACCATTGGCCAACTTCTCAATTCGTGGTGTCCACATATGCACTTTGTCGCCTTACAAATAATTATATATCTTCCATGCTTTCAGCATTAATAGCAAGAATATTGCTATATTTGTTAGATTTGCTAGGGGCATCCACAGCCAGGGTAGGGCGAGAGGTGCGTGCCATTTCCCTGAAATTGCCGCCACGGCGCAACGTTTTCTCGAAAGTCATGCTAGGCATAGCACTCCGCGTTGCGGATAAAACGCAACAGATCCGCAACCTGCCCGCCACATGAGTGTGCGCTGGAGTAGTGTAGTGCATCCGGGAATCATTCTTTCTGTGTGGTGGCAGTTTCACTAGAAACAGAGAGCCCCAGCGGTAGATGGTACGGGGGGGCAGAAATCTTGATTTCTGAAAATCTGGAAGGCTGAAATTCTCTTATTCTCTTAGAATGAGGTTTTCAATTCCAGGAGAGCCAACCGGATGACTACCTTATTCACTCCTCTAAAGCTTGGTGCAATTACAGTACCCAACCGCATCTTCATGGCTCCTCTCACTCGCTGTCGAGCAGATGCTGAGCACATTTCCACTGCTCTGATGGCTGAATATTATGCGCAGAGAGCGAGCGCTGGTCTGATTATCGCCGAAGCTACCATGATAATTGAAGGTCATTCTGCATTCTGGATGGAACCGGGCATCTATTCCTCTGCTCAGATTGCTGGATGGCAGCAGATCACAGATGCTGTGCATGCTGCCAATGGCAGGATCTTCCTGCAACTCTGGCATGGTGGGCGAGCGTGTCATCCACTACTCAACCAAGGCAATCAGCCTGTTGCTCCCAGCCCCATTGCCATTTCCGACGGTGATGTATCGACTCCTGAAGGGAAGAAGCCATATGTTATGCCGCGGGAACTACGTGACGATGAACTGCCCGGTATCATCGCTGGATTTAAAAAGGCAGCTGAAAATGCCAAATCTGCCGGCTTTGATGGCATAGAAATCCATGGCGCAAACGGATACTTGCTCGATGAATTCCTGCGCGATGGCTCCAATCAGCGCTCCGGTTCATATGGCGGCTCTCTCGAGAACCGGGCACGATTGACGCTTGAAGTGTTGGAGGCTGTCAGCTTGGTGTGGGGCAGTGAGCGAGTCGGATTGCGTATTTCACCGCTTAACAGCTATAACAGCATGATCGATAGTGACCCGATCGGATTATCCATCTGGCTTGCTAGCCGGCTTAGCGAGTTTCATCTTGCTTATCTTCATGTCATTCGAGGTGATTTACTGCAGCAGCAAAGCGGTGACATTATGACGCCTATTCGTAAGCATTACAGGGGAGTACTCATCGGCAACATGGGTTACACTGCCGAAGAAGCAGGCAAGGAAATCAATGAAGGAAAAATAGATGTGGTTGCTTTCGGCACGAGCTTCTTGGCGAACCCTGACCTGCCAGCCCGTATCAAGACCAACGCTCCCCTGAATCAACCCGATCCCGCGACATTTTATACCCCAGGTCCGCAAGGCTATACCGATTACCCAGCGCTGGACTCACTTTGACTGTCATAATGGGTTTTGCAAAACTGGTAACGCTCTAAAGAAGTCAGTACTTATAGATGAGCGTTTTTCTACGTGTTTTTACTTATTTATTTAGCATATATTATTCGTTAATCTTGCAATACCTCAGAGATTAACGAAGGGATATCTAAACACAGTAAGGTGAAACATGAAATTAACACAAAACCTTAAATTCATCGGCTGCCTTGCACTAGCTTTGATGGTATGTGCCGAGCCAGTGTTTGCCAAGACCCTCAGCATGGTGGCTGAGGGCCTTCCACCCTCAGTCACGGTATTTGACACCGATACCGACAAGGTGTTGGGAACAGTGGCTATCCCGCGGGTTAATCTCGTCATCGGCGACGTATTGATCACATCGGATCAGACCCGGGGGTTTGTGACGAATAACAACAGTGAAATATTTGTCATTGATTTGACTAAATCACATCCGGTTCTTGCGGAAGGGACTAACCCAATCCCCATATCGACTCATGGCCAGGATTTGTCGATCAGCCCCGATGGGAAATTCCTGTTGGTGGTGGGTGGCAACCCTAGAGAACCGATATCGGTCATTGATATAAATGCCCAAGCCGAGATAAATACCTTCACTGTTTCGGATGACGCTGATCTCAATTCGCTGGATGTGTGCAGTGACGGATCGGTGTTGGTTGCGTCGTTTAACACCGGCAATCTATACCGGCTTACTCTAGATGGTGCCGGAAGTTTAACCAATACCGGTGAAGTGCTGTCTATCCGCAGCAGCGGCTCAAACGGCTTTTCTCCGGCGAATGTCTATTGCGCTTCAGGTGGCAGATCAGGCGTCGTCATAGGCTTTTATCCGGGTGAGATTCTTTCCTTTACCATCCCAGGGCTGACATTGGTCGATAAGCACGCTCTGACTGGGGGACTGGGTGGAATTTCAGCTGAAATCAATACGGCGTGGAATCGAATCTTTACCATGAGCACCCTTGAGGGAGGCGGGATCGGGGTTTTGGAAGCCTTTGATTACGACCCCACAAAAGCAGAACTGGGCGCTATGCCGCTCTTTGGCAGCGCGATTCATGATAATGGCCCACTCTTTTTCTTTGGCGTCGATCAGATGGTGCTGCACCCGCATGGCACCAAACTGTACATCTCCCAACCCAATGCCATAAACATTTATGACACAAGTAGCGGCAAGCTGTTGAACACCATTACCGATCCCAACATCGTGACACCCAGAGGGATAGCGATTGCACCCACAATTGATCTCTGCCAGCTTCCTCCGCCTCCTTGGGCGATTATCGGTTCAGCGGATAATGACACTCTGATAGGAACGGCAGATCATGATGTCATCCTTGGTTTGGATGGGGACGATATCATCGACGGCCGTGGCGGAAATGACCTCATCTGCGGTGGTCCCGGCAGAGATACACTTATTGGTGGTGCTGGTGACGATACTATTCATGGCGGTGAAGGGGATGATACGATCAGCGGCGGCAGCGGCCATGACAAAATTGATGGAGGAGATGGCAACGATACGATTAATGGTGGCGCTGGCAATGACAAGATTATTGGAGGTGCGGGCAACGATAAAATCACTGGTGGGTCAGGTGCGGATATAGTCTTGGGTAATGCTGGCGATGATACTTTAAACGTGGCAGATAACATCTCCGGCAATGATACTGTCGATGGTGGCACTCACATCAACGGTGATGCTTGTTATGCCGATCAGGAGGATAGCCTCACCAATTGCAATCCCTAATGCCTACGCATTAGCAGGTTGGCAAAACTTGTGGCCTATTCCTTCTTTAGAAGAGTTAGAGGAGCTGATGTCATTGTTACTGCCAGAAAGTTCAGGATGCCTTGGGACTGACAGAAGGATATGAGGGCAATGCAGGGATGCGCAGACCCTAAATCCTGAGGATCTGTGTAGTGCCAGTTGCCTGCTCCTGCAATAACGCGAGCTTCATCATTGGTTGGATATGCATTAGCGCAACGGAAAAAATGGCGCAGATCATCCATATAGCGCAAGGAAGGCGCCGAGTCTGGGGGAATCGGCAGCCACAGCAGGGCGTGAGGTGCGTGCACCCCCCGAAATTTGCCGCCACGCCGCAACGTTTCCCCGAAAGCCACGCCAGGCATGGCACTCGGCGTTGCAGATAAAACGCCACATCCCCGCAACGTCCCCGCCACGGGGCGGGCCGGCGCTGTTGCGCCACCGAGTCTCACCCGCCACGCTGCCGCCACGCCGAAACCCATGCCAGCCATCGCTGTTGCGGCGTTGCGGCATTTTCGGGGAGGCACGGCGCGAAACCCCGGGAAGCCACGGGGCGGCCGGGTGTGCCGAGTTAACCTTCTCTCCTCCGCAGACCAGATTAAAAGCATCAATCAGGACATAGGCTGAAATTCCGATATTGCTTCTGTCAGGGGCTACCACATGGTGGATGTAGGCTTCAGTAAGTTCAGCGGCTTCGTCAGGCGTCCCCAGAGGTCGCTAAGCAAAAAGCACATGCTCAGCATTTAAAATCCGATCCGAATCAGTCAATGAAATAGTGCAAATAGTACAAAATTCATTTTGAACGGAGATATGGATTTTACTGTGCATTGTTAGCCAATTAAGTGTCGGAAAGCATGGTGCGCTGTCCCCAGCTTTAACACGAGCTATTAGCTAAGTGCGTTTCCATTCATCAACACGAGACTGTGAACGCTGCACAGTTTCTGCTGTGAAAAGCTCGGGATGGCGGACAACCACTGCCTCGAAAGCATAGTCTTGAAGCCCCATTTCGAGTAGCGCAGTATAACCAGTCGCTTCAGATTCACGATTTACAGCGCGTTCCACCGCCCCTAAGATTCCATGTCTTTTTATCATTTGCCATGTTCTTGTTGCACGTATTCTTCGACCACCCTTGGCGGTGAGCACTTCTTCATAGGCGTAGATGGCCTCAAGGCACTCGAGTTCTGCCGGCGTATTGGCACCGTAGGCTTCTGCTCGAAATTCCACAGCTCTTTTTCTAGCTTCATCTGCAAGGTCTCTACGGCCGCGCTCAAGCGCATTTTTTACGAACCGATCGCATTCTTCTGGTGTTTTTAGCCTGGCAACCCTTTCATCCATAATAAAGTAATATCCCTAAATTTCCGCTTGAGTTACAGCGTGCTGTGGAGTGCGGTGAGAGAATTGTCCACCTAACTCCGAGCGGTTGTTAGTAGTTCTAGAGCCCAACAAGCACATTTTTGCGCCTGAATTTCCCAGTAACTTCGAATTCTCGGTAGTCGAGCAACAACTCATTAATTTCATCATCTATTAATCCCTTATCTCTAATAAAGGCTTCTATTTCATTAGCTGTAGGAGCGATCCATTCTTCAAATCTTAGTAATTCTTGGAACTCATTGGACACAGAACGAAATCTCTCCTTTTGCTCTGCGTCTATCCCATTTTTTTCCCGCATCTCTTCAATTCGCTGTCTAATTCCTCGGTGAAAAATTATTCTCATTCCTTTATTCCACATTTGATTGGCCTGACTAACTTGGATGTCCGACGCGCCAATTTTCTTCAGACTTTCTATTATCTGATCGTGGAGCTTAATCCGTGTTGCAAGGGTTGTTCCGTCGAAGAAATTATCTGCCATGAGAGAAGTCAAGATGGCTTCTGATGACAAAGTCGCCACATCGCGTAGCTGTTCGATGGTTGCATTTGCATTGTTTACAATCTCTCTCATCTCCGCTTCGAACCCCGCTCCCTTAAAGCGCTGAATCTTATCAATATTCAAGAATGCAAAGCTGATTGCGCCTGCCAACACAATAATACCCATCTCTGTTGGTTGTCCTAAGAGCCCGAACATCACAGCCAACAACATGGTTCCCAACGACCAATAAAATGCGATTTGATCATTCATATTTCGATAATTTCCCACCTGCTACCTTGATTGGAAAGAAGTAAATATAAATCTGGTATACTTTTTATGCTTTAAACATCTATTACAATAAGTAAAGCTGTTATGTTTGCTAACTTTGTATCAGTTTAAATGAAATAACATAGAATTTTAAATATTATGATGGTGCTGGCTGATTAATATTATTATGTCATATTAGTTGAGATCATTCAGGGAAAATTGGTTGGCTAGTCTTTACTGAAATCGATCATTTCCATGGTGCAAATTATCAGCACAGTGCATATTCAATTCGATTTACATATTGCAGTACATTCAAATTAACCTCCTGCGATGCCCTGGGTCAGGGGCAACATCACACGCTCGATAAGCATTAATTTAACAGGCGCATAGAACCCCGGAAATCCATGCTGTGCAAGGGAATGCGTCGAAGTAGGGGTATCGGCTGAGCTGCAGGCGAGGTGAGGCGGGCCGACCCGCAAACTTACCGCCACAGCGCAACGTTTCCCCGAGAGTCACGCCAGGCATAGCGCTCGACGTTGCGGGTCATACGCAACAGATCCGCATAGTGCCTGTGGTGGTGTCATGGCGCTCCCCGCTGAGCTATCTGTAACCCTGCTGCGACCTCGCAAGCCTTTCTTGCCATGGATGTTTCGGCGCGGCGGTATCATCGGAAGGCTCGAGAGAGACACAAGCTACAAGGCTCGGCGGTGGATGGGCGCTGGCGAGCCATTTCCCTTCATGACTGGCATTTTTCCCGGGGAGGGGCGACGAAGCCGGTAAAGGCGGTGAAGGGGGTACGCGGGCCGGGATGCAGCAGCGGCATGGCGCCGGGCCAAGTGCCGGGTGCGGGCGGAAAAAGGTGGAGAAAAAGGGGGTATGCGGAAATTCTTGCCCCGCATGGCACTCCGACATTTTCACCACCTTTTCCGCCTTTCCCCGGCAGACCCAGCGGAAATGTCGGGAGTTTTGCGCGCCCCCACACGCCCCACGCTGCGTTTTTTCATATGCGGCGGAAACAAGGTGGAAAAGGTGGTGAAGGTGGTAAAAGTGACGGAAAATGATGCCCCGCATGGTTATTGGCACACCGGGAATTCACCACCTTTCACCGCCTTCGCCCCCTTTTACGGGCGCATACTCCGCAGTAGATGCATACGCCTCGTTGCGGTATCGCTGCTGCAACCTTAAAACCCGTGCCGTCATTCAAAGCTGCGGCGAGGCGGCATTCTTGAGGATGGGTCGCCTTCGGATATAATCGGGGAGGAAGATAGCAACTCAACCAGTGGTTCAGCAATTATACTGATTCTGCTATCAAGGTTGACTTATATAAAAGATAGGCGCAAATGCATAACTTGAAAATAGACTTGGAATCAAGCCGCACAAAAGATGAAGCCATAGCATTGTTAATTGGCTTAGGTGACATGCGCATGATGCCGCAGGAAGATGCTCCTCCTGATGAAATAGACTTAATACCCCGCTTTTGCTTGGGAGAGTATCTCTTCGGCGAATATGATCTGTTAAAAAGCGAATATAAGTGGGCTGTATCTCAAAAGCAGTCGGAAGAGATTGTTTCTGAAAAGCTGGTAGCATTAAATCGAATCAACGAATTAATCGCCAAGGCAAATATATGCGCGCGTTATTTTGATGATGAGATTGCTAAAGGCAAAGAATCCATAATAAGGATTTATTGTCCGAGTGAAACATCTGTGCCTTATTACACGCTCAACAGCATTCTCCAATGGTGGGATCAGGTCAAATCAGAAATTGACGTATCTCCCATCCTAGAATCCAACCCTTCCAAGGGTTTTCCATCGACTGAATCTCCCTCAGAAGATTGGTCATCCGAAACAAAAAGAGAAAATGTGCTTACAACATTTGCATTTTTGGTCGAAGCATTTGCCGAAACAGCTCCCCTGTACAAAGACGGCGGCAATCCGAATGCTACAACTATCTCCAAGAAAATAGAAGAGCTAGCCACGATAGCTAATAACGGTCGCCCAATAACTGCTCAAAGATTTCAAACCATAAGAAAACTAATAGCAGAAGCAAGTGAAATCAAAGAAAGAACTATGTTGAGAAAAGGTAATAATGCATAGCTTTTAAAAATTTACCTTTTACCTTCTGGTAAAAAAATTAATACCTCATCAGATTCGATGTAATGGTGCCCCTCATTAATCACCTTCAAGGAGGTAAAATCAGTGGCACCAGAAAAGCCAAAGTCGCCTTTACTCATATCCCAGAGCGATCAAAAGGAGGTCAGCGCTAAAGATAATGTTGTTTCCGCATCGTCAAAAACACCTGCTCCATCCGGCGTTTCTCAAACTAAGCTGATGGAAGCGGATGAAAGCGAGAATCAGCAGAACACCCAGGAAGAAATTGACCCCAAAACGCTCGTTGTCCCAACCGCCCCACCCAATCAGCAGCTCCCGCCACATCCTTCAGAAGAATCAATGGAACACGACGAGGGCGAGATTGCGATCACCAATGCTGAATTCGTTGCTGCCATATTTAAGGCTACACCCGAGGGCGCCTATGCCGCAGTCTGCTCCAAACCGGGCGATCCCACCCAAGGAGGATGGTTAGCAAAGCGCGTTGACAGCGCTGTGGCTCAATTGGCTGCCTACCATAATAATTACTTTAACTGTTCCAGCTTTTATCTTGGCGAGGATGAATCGTTTAAAGCACGCAAAGAGCGTTTCGCTGCTTACCAATGCGTGGTGCTTGATGACGTAGGCACCAAGGTTTCTCTAAAGCGAATAGAGAACTTTAAAGTTTCCTGGAAACTCGAAACCAGCCCCGGCAATTATCAGGTCGGGATCATTCTAGCCAAACCGATCACGGAGGGAGCAGAAGCAGAGAGCCTACTCAAGGCTCTGATCGGTGCGGGCCTTTGCGATCCGGGTGCATCCGGGCCTTTGACCCGGTGGGTGCGTCTTCCTGTCGGCATCAACGGCAAGCCCAAGTATATTGATGCAGCAGGTAAACCCTCCCATTGCAGGTTAGTCAAATGGCAACCTGATAAACGCTACACGACTGAAGAAATTATTGAGGGGCTAAGACTAAAATCTGCTTCGTCAATAAGTCTGAAGAAGGTAGCAACGCCTGCTAACGGTGAGGCTGATGGCGTTCTGATACCCAGAGCGGCAGAAAACCCAGTGGTCAGCGCACTAATAGAACACGGACGCTACAAGAAGCCGCTTGGGCCGGGCAAACATGACATCACCTGTCCCTGGGTGCATGAACATACCGATGGGTTGGATGACGGCGCTGCTTATATTGAGCCAAATGAGCGTTCCCCTCTAGGTGTTTTCCGCTGCCATCATTCGCATGGAGATCAATATCGCATTCGGCAGCTGCTCGAATCCTTGGGTATCACCGAACTTGAGGCCCGCCACAAGCCGAGCGTCCGTGTCATAGCTGGAGAACTCTCCCGGGTGATAGATGCGGCGGAGAAAGTATTGGCCGATCAGGGTCACTACTTTCAAAGTGGCGGGCTGGTTGTATCGATCGCGATCGACCCGGCGACAAGGGATCCATCGATTGTCCCGGTCAGCGCAGGCGCCTTGACCAAGGAGCTATCAATAGCTGCTAACTGGGAAAAATACGATGGACGTGTTAAAGATTGGGTCCGCTGTGACCCGCCAACTCAACACATCACGATTCTTTACCACGCTGGAAGTTACCGTTATTTGCCCCCGCTGGCGGGGATCGTCAGGCAGCCCTATTTCCGAGAATCCGATGGTGAGTTGGTGCTCCAGCCTGGATATGATGCGATCTCACAGTGTTTCGGTGTCTTCGATCCAAATGATTACATCCTTCCAGAGCCAACGCTTGAAGCTGCCAAAAAAGCACTGGCTCAGTTGGAAGAGTTACTGAAGGAGTTTCATTTAGTATCCAATGCGGACAAATCTGCAGCAATCGCTGCCATGATTACTGCGGTGGTCCGAATCACACTTGCTTACGCCCCGGGATTTCACAACCAAGCCCCTATTTTTGGAAGTGGTAAAACATACTTGTGTGAATTGATAGGTGTATTCGCTGGGCCTGCTGCCAACATAAAGGTGAGTTACCCTACCACGTCAGAAGAAGCTACTAAAGTCATCCTTTCTCTGTTGTTGAATAATCCTGCTGTCATCGAGTTTGACGACATGGATACCGATTGGATACCGCACGGGATTATCAAACGGATGCTTACCACCGATAAAATTACCGACCGGATATTGGGTGTCAGTAAAACAGCCACGGTCAGCACGCGCACCTTGTTTCTGGGGTCTGGCAATAATGTCGGTCCAGTACGCGATCTGTTGCGGCGTGTGCTCACGATTCATCTTGATCCACGCTGTTCTACGCCTGCAACCTTATCTTACTCTAGTCATCCCGTTGAGAAGGTTCGGAAAAACAGAGGGCGCTATGTATCCGCCGTGCTGAGCATCATTCAGGCATGGAGAAAAGCGGGCTCTCCTCGTGCTGACGTGCCGAGTATCGCGACTTACAGCGGCGCCTGGTTGGACTATTGCCGACACCCCTTGATCTGGCTCGGCTACCCTGATCCGGCCACCGCACTGATTGAACAAATCACGCACGATCCTGATGCAGATGTGCTGAGAGAGTTGCTGCTTGAATGGAACCATTCTTTTGGCTCCCGACCGACCACGGTCCGCAAGGTGATCGAACACATATATGACGATAACAAAGGTAGAAACCTTAAGCAAGCGTTGTATGAGCTTCCCGTTGTCGATCCTAAGGGTAATATCAACCGCTCCAAGCTGGGCTGGTTTCTGAAGAAAAATGCCAATCGAATCATTGCTGGTTATGAGTTCCAGAAGTGTGAAGCAGATGGAAGGCTCGCCTGGAGGGTGGTCTACGTCCCATCCCCGGGCTCGCCTGCGCCCGTGAAGCGCAGAAAGGATAGATATGAGGAAGAGGATGAGCTGTTGGGCTCTGATCGAGTCAGTGGCGCCAAGTCAGGTGAGAATCCCGAGCCTGATGATGGCTACTGACAGTGATCCATGACATTTTCGCCATAGCAGGTAAATGAGGCGATGAAGTCCGAAAAGGCGGTGGCAAAGATGGCGTCCAGAGTGCTTTGCCCCACTTGGGTTTCGGCCGCACGCACCGCCTTTACCGCCTTTCCTCGCCCGGTTCAACATGAATATCGGCAGGGGGAAAGTGACATTGGGCCGACATTTTCGTGCAGCCTGCCGGAAAAAGGTGGAAAAGGTGGTGAAAGCGGGCCGAACCGGCCGTAGTGCGAGGCAGGGCATCGAAAGCACGACCACCGCCTTTTTTACCACCTTTGCGTACCGCACTGAGTTGCCCCGCCGTGCCATCCACCATTTTTACGTTAATCCAAGCGCACGGTAAGTAGAGCGCAACTGAATTTACCAACATTCAAGAATATTTATTAATCCAATTTACAGGAGAAAATTATCATGCCGATCATAAAATTGAGTCAACAATTCATCACCAATCAAATGAAATGCCCCGAAGGCAAATCGCGTATCGAATATTGCGATCAGGACATGCCTGGCCTCTATATAGAAGTGCGTGCCACAAGCCAGAATCAGAAAACGTATTATTTACGCTTTAAGGACCACACCAAAAAGACCTGCCACAAGAGGATCGGTCGCACCACAGAGATCACACTCGCAGAAGCACGTCGGCAAGCCAAAACGCTCAAAGCAGAAATCGCACTTGGCCGCAACTCCAGTGATAATGGGAAGACAAAACAGAGTGAACTGACCTATGAGCGGCTGTTTGAGGATCACTACATACCACACAAAAGTTTACACAAGCGCTCCATTGATGACGATATTCGTATCTATCGTTTGAAAATAAAGCCGATCCTAGGTCACAAGCTGCTGCGCCAGATCACTCGATTTGAAATCCAGGCATTGCTCAATTCTTTTAGGGAATCCCTTAAGCCGGCTTCGTGTAACCATATCCTGAAGGTCATCAGGCATTCGCTCAATCTCGCCGTAGAATGGGAATTCCTGGAATCCAATCCGGCAACGAAGATTCCATTGTTCTATGAGGACAATAAAGTGGAGCACTATCTGAACGATGCCGAACTTGATAAATTGTTAACTGTCCTGCGTACCGACAAGAACAGAATTGTCTGTCAAATATATTTATTTATATTATCAACAGCTTGCCGTCAAAATGAAGTGCTTTCTGCTAAATGGAAAGACGTCGATCTGGAAAAAAAGGTACTCAGAATTAGGGCGATCAATAGCAAGAGTAAGCGGCTACGATCCGTGCCTCTCAATGAGAGTGCCATGGAAGTATTGGCTCAGCTGGATACACGCGGCAGATTCGAGTATCTATTCATCAATCGCCAAACCGGCAAGCCCTATACCACAATCACCAAGGTATGGCATAGGATCCGGCAAAAAGCTGGCTTAGGGCATCTACGCATCCATGATGCGCGCCACATTCACGCTTCTTGGCTGGTTGAGAGTGGGCGGAGTCTTTATGAAGTCCAGGAGATATTGGGGCATTCTGACCCTAAAGTGACAATGCGTTATGCTCATCTATCGACGAAGACTTTGCTTGACGCATCCAATTGCGTATCAGCCAAAATTAAGAAAACAATGCAACCTAAGGAGTTCTCTAAAGCTGAGTCCTGAGTAGTGCTCGGTTGGCCCCACGCTCCCGGCAATTTTGGGGTGAGTGGGGCGCAAACCGGCCTCCCGGACGCGCATAGTCGACCGCTGCGGGGCAATCCCGGGATGGGCATGGGGGTAGTCATCCCGTGCGCACTCGATGGCGCCTGGACGGGCGATAGCGTGGGAACTATTCTGCTTAAACCCAGCGCGGCTCCGCTCGAGATTTTGCGCTCATCAATAGTGAGTACCGCTCGTGTAACCGCTCATTATGGTTAATGTGCGTGTGCGATCGGTAAAGGCCATAAACGGTAGTGCCGCACTAAACGTCCTTATTGACGCGCTCTAGTTCGACCGATAATTGTTCTGCATAGCAACAATGGTTGCCATGAAGTACAAAGGACGCATTTATTCGCCAATGGTGATTGAGTTTGCTACCGATCCTATATCGTCACCGGTTAATGTAAATAGTAGGTATGTTGAGGAGTTGATGCCCATGTCATTGGCTACCTTAACAGGAATTGATCGGGATGACTGGGATGGTTACAAGAAGGTTACTTTGTAAATGGATAGGCTCTTGGTGACTGCACAGCAGCATTCTTATCCCATTTCCCTTCAATAGCTTCAATACAATCTTTTGCACCTGAGATCTGACCTTCTATGAAGTGCTTATTTTCCTCATCAAGTTCTTGTGCGGCTATTTTAGCTATTTCGGAATGGTGATCCATCACCATACGGCACATCGATAAACATCTTTCTCGCTCTTCAGCTACCGCATCATCTACTTCTTTTGGAGTGTAATGTTGAGTGTCCATAATTATCTGTAATTTAGTTATCGTCAAGAAATGGAAGTTTTTACACAATATAAACTATATGCTTCTTTGCATCATTCTCTAAAAGATCTTCTACGCATTTTGAGAGGCACTTCAAGAAGCTGCGAACAGCGCGCCGGCCAAAATCGAGGAGGCGATGCGGCGCAAGACGGGGTAGGGGAGCGGCCCGAAGCGGGGTGTCACGCGGGCGCCGGCCGCCCCGGCCCGCCCGCCGGGATTTCCGGGGGAGGGTAGGGCGTAAACTGCCCCTCAGGCGTGCATAGTCGACCGCTGCGGGGCGGTTGCGGGGTGGGGAAGGGGGTAGTCATCCCGTGCACTTTCGGTGACCCGTGGGCGGGCGATAGCGTGGGAACTATTCTGCTTAAACCCAGCGCAACTACGCTTTAGCTCTCGCACTCATCAACAGTGAGCACCGGTCGTGTAACCGATCAGTATGGTTAATGCGCGTTTGCGATCGGCACATCCTGCCACTTCGTAGTGTAACAGGGAGACTTATTTTCCCGCCGCATCGTCCAGGGTTTATTTTTACTCACTGAAAATACCGCTACGATCTCATGTCCGTATCTCTGATTTAACTGTGTAAATAGCGGTGTAAAAAAGGTAATCCCTCGGCTATATCGAGGGATTATTTCAGGCGTCGGATGGGAATTTAGTGATTGTTAGGCAACTACAGCATAGATACGGTTTTCACCGGAGAGGTTCATACCTGAGAAAAGGAACTTGAAATCCAGCCATCCGCCAAAGCCCACGACTACAGGGCTCGAAACATTGCCAGGAGTTCCGGCGTCTCCATAGGATAGTAGCTGTCCGTTCTGATCCACAGCATAGATGCGGTTCTCATCGGAGAGGTTCACGCCAGAGAAAAGGAATTTGAAGTCCAGCCATCCGCCGAAGCCGACGACCACTGGGTTCGAAACATTGCCCGGAGTTCCGGCATCCGCGTAAGAGAGTAATTGGCCAGTCTGGTCTACAGCGTAGATGCGGTTCTCACCAGCAGCGTTCCTACCGGCAAAGAGGAACTTGAAATCCAGCCATCCACCGAAGCCGACGACCATAGGATTCGAAACATTGCCAGGAGTTCCAGCGTCCCCGTAGGACAGCAGTTGACCGTTCTGGTCTACAGCGTAGATACGGTTCTCACCGATGGCTTTTTTCCCAGCGAAGAGAAACTTGAAGTCCTGCCACCCGCCAAAGCCGACGACCATAGGGTTCGAAACATTACCAGGAGTTCCAGCGTCCCCATAGGACAGCAGTTGGCCGCTCTGATCCACAGCGTAGATACGGTTCTCACCGATAGCGTTTTTACCAGCGAAGAGAAACTTGAAGTTCTGCCACCCGCCGAAGCCGACAACTATAGGGTTCGAAACATTGCCAGGAGTTCCAGCGTCCCCGTAGGACAACAATTGACCAGTGTTGAGCTGGTTTTCAAAATCATAGGTATACCCGAGAGCATGATGGTCGAGTACGTCTGCTGGTGTGCGATCTGGCCACTCCATCAGAGGGTCATTTAGACCTAGACCTGCGCCACTCGACATGAAAGGTGCGCCAGGATGTGCGAGTTGCCACCGAGCCCAGAGCATATCGATCCAACAGTGATGGAGATAAAAAGCCGGATCACCGGGTGAGGCGGCACTAGCCATGACACCACCGACCCAGACGTGCGGCCGGTTGTGAATAGGATTTTCCAGCTCTCGCCAGAAGGTATCGTAATTATCACGACCTTGATTCGACTCAACCTCTTGCAGTGTCGACAGGGGACCGGAGCCAAGTGCTCGTCTAAGACCCCATTCTGAATTGAACTGGCCGAGAAAATTATTGTTCCACAATGGACTAGACGGATTACGGTCTACTGTCGAGTCCCAGTAGGGAATCGTAATTTCCGAGTGAAACTTTTGCAGCTCACGTTCAAAGCGGAGGATCATTTCTCGGTGCCAAGGCAGGAAATGTGAGCTCTGATGTATGCCCATAAAAAAGTGCTCAGCGTGTATTCGGGCAAATTCATCAATGAAGCCAGTTGATTTCACATTGAAGAGTGCTTCAATGAAGCGGTCGCGCTCTACATCCGTGAGGCTGCGGTAGTTTTTGCGGATGCCCATATCATTTCCCCTCATTAGCGTCGGACTCGTGCCGGATCATATTGGCCTTGTCCTGGTAATCGATGAACTTTTTCGCTAGGTCCATCAGGTTGTCGCTCCAATCAAAGGCATACTCATGCAAAGCATATGAACCATCAGGCAGCTGGCCGTAGGGAATTGGTTTATTGTCAATAAGCAGCTCGAGTCCACGCTCGCGCTCAACTTCAAGAGCACGTAACTCACCGGTATCGCGTACTCGTAGCTCGATGTGATGCCCCTTATAATCTTGGCGCTCAGGTTCCATATATAAGTTCCTTGTAGTTGGTGAGTACTGACGAATTTAGTCTGTTCTCCAAGAGACAGGGAAGGTCGCAGATAGACTTCCCAATTCCTAATGAAGCTATCTACTGCCGGAGTTATCTCCATAAATATTGGCTGAAGCCAACACCGGTGCGGGCTAATATTCCATATAGCGCCATAGTTAAATCGCCAAAACGATGCTTCAATCAACCTCTCTATAGGGAAAATGACTATACCATTTTAATCTGATCTTATAATCATGCTAAGCAATAACAAAAATAAACACAATAATTAAAATGCATACATTTTTATTGCTGACAAGCGATCATAAATTAAAATAATTCGTACTCAATTGACAGCAAAAATTACTGATTTTCTAGAGCATTTTGCGTTTCAGGCGAAAGACGTTCAGAGTGAAAGTTAGCTTAATCAATCATAAAAAGAGCTGAAAAGACGAGTTTAAAATCCAATTCAAAAAACTGCACAGGTGCTCTAAGTAGCGGGCGATAAGATAAACTTTGGATTCAAGAACTTGAGTGATTGTGCCGAGGAATAGCAGGGATGACTTTCAGAACTTAACCGGGATGCGGGCAATCCTCAATTTCATTAACGAACACCTATTTTTAGCAGATGCACCTGCCGCTTTTCATCGATTCTTGGGTGATTGGGGCACAAACCGGCCCCTCAGTCGCGCATAGTCGGCCGCTGCGGGGCGGTTGCGGGGCAGGCATGGGGGTAGTCATCCCGTGCGCATACGGCGGCCCATGGACGGGTGATAATGTGGGGATTATTCCGCTTAAGCCCAACGCGGCTCCGCTTGAGCTTTCGCGCTTATCAACAGTGAGCACCAGTGATGTAATTGCTCAGTATGGCTAATGCGCGTATGCGACTGGTACTTCTTGCCAATCCGTCGTGTAACAAGGTGACATGCTCTCGCGTTGCATGCTCCAGGATGTGTTGCTTCCTGCAGAAAATACCGACACAGTATTGCGTCCGTATTTTTGATTTAGTGTGCCAATCACATTCATCAGTCTTGCTGATTTGGTGTGATAGCCGTTTTGTGTGGAGAGCAATGTTTGGTGTTCATAGTCCACCCATGTGGTTTACGCAGCTTCTATATTCGGCAATCAAGTCCGCTGCCAAGGCTGCTTTCATAAACCAGTGCGGTGCATCAGAAGGACGACCATCAGTTGAGCGGAATTCACCCGCAGAAAATGACTGGATTTACTAGCCATGTGTTACGGAAATGGCGCACACTGCCAAGCCTAGAAAAAGATTAATTTGTGAGAGTTGTTTTCGATTCATGTCGCCATGGTAATGGCAGCAGGGGCGAGGTTAAGGGGGTATCGTTTCCTCCTTCCTTATAACAGGGAATTAATTGAAATCAAATTAGCATTTCATTGACAAACCGCTCAAATGGAAAACAGAAAGATATGAGATAGTTAGTGTTATCTACATTTCCAGAGCTGTATATTATTCCATTAAGGATGATATACAGTTAGCAAGAATGACAAATTAACCAACTTTGATGATATCAATATCAGAAGTATAGAAGATATATAGAAAATATATAATGATTTGTTAAGCGTTCAAAACAAAACTGGAGAGATAAATGGAGTTAGATGAATTTATAAAATCAGTTATCGTAAAAGTTCTATCAGGGATTAGGCAAGCCCAAGATGAAGAAAAAGTTGGTGCATTTGTTGTCCCCGGTAAAGAAGGGGGCCATGAATATCCAAAAAATGCAAGGGTATCAAGTAGTGCTCGATTGAAATCAACAATTATTGATTTCGATGTGGCAATAACAGTTGAGTCTAGTGATAAAACGGCAGGGGGTGGAGGTCTTAAAATAGCTGGAATTGGCGCAGATATTAAAGGGGAATCAGCGACAAAAGATACAAGAGTTAGCCGAATACAATTTGGTGTCCCAATATTACTACCAGAAAACCAAAGAAATTGGTATGAAGAAATCACTAAGAAAGAAGGTGCTTAACAATCACTTCACTCGACGCAAAAGATGTGCGAGTAAAAAATAACATTATAGTGCCAAGGTACCTGCAAGGAAATATGGATAATCAGATCGAGATTGGAAAGTTCGTAAGCTTACGTAAACAAGAGCTTGGTTCTCGCAATGACGAGCTTATTCAAAGGCTCTGGATATCGAGCCAGTCAATTCATCGGTGGCTCCAATACTGTCAGTACCATTACTTCAATCTAGTGAACTCAACTGAAAGTGTCGATTTAGCTTTAGATCGAATTTCTCAATATCGAAGAAAGGGAGAAAATGTCACAGTACGCTATGTGTATGAAGCTAATATTGTCGCTTTTCTTAATAGCCTGCATGCACTACTCGATTCATTTCCATACCTGCTGAATTTGTTTATTCCGGTATTTCAAAATCCAGACTCAACAAGCATTAAATGGAGCGAAAGCTTTGTGAAGAAGTATGATGGCTATTCTTTCTATGATGAGCTGAGTGATTTTATGCTTGATCCAACCTTTAACAAAGTGAAGGGTTATGTTAATACCACTAAACACAAATATCTAATCAGAATCGCAAATAATTACAAGAATCTGGAGTTTGAGGAGTACCAATTCAAACGCCCTGTGCGTGATCAGAATGGAAAGATTTCTTTTCAAGAGGAATTATTACCGAGACAAGATGCCATAGCATTTGTAGCTGAATGCCATAACTCTTTGATCCCAAGATTTTTCCATCTTTGCGGCAGTGTTCTTGCGTCAAAGGGAAATTAACAGTGGGTATTAACAAATCAGTGCCTTTGGGCAATTCATCAAGATAATACAGAACGAACATAAATCCGCCATGTATCTGTAGCCGCCTAGTTTGAGTTGATATTTGGCGATAGATCACATTCCGGTAACGTTTATTGTCAAACCAAGTCTAAACTTACATCTGCGGCTAACAGCGTGTCGGCCAAGATAAAACGGGCGAAGCGGCGGAAGACGGGGTAGGCGAAAGGCAGGTGCGGCGGGTTATGTGCCTGTCGGCCCCGTCCCGCCCCCGCGGTTTTGGGGAGGGTGGGGCGCAAACTGGCCTTTCGGGCGCGCATAGTGGGCCGCTGCGGGGCGGTCGCGGGGCGGGCATGGGGGTAGTCATCCCGTGCACTTTCGGTGGCCCGTGGATAAGTGATGGCATGGAGATCGTTCTGCATAAGTCCAACGTGAATTCACTTGAGCTCTCGCTCTGGCCAACCGGCGCTATCAATTGGTGGCTGGCTATATCCTTCGACCTCCACTCCACTAATTACTAACTCCAACTCTTCCATCAGGTGGGCCATACAGCGAAGGCGGTATGCATTAGGCTTGCCTGTGTGGTTCTCTCTTCGCAAATATGCCGCATCGATAACTCATATTAAACGTTATCAGATGAGGTGTACAGTATAAAACACTTATCTGACGGGTAACGATACGACGACATGTGCGGGTGTTTTGTCCTGGCATATCCAAATTCCAGCCTGAACGACTGGTATCATGCAGCATTGGTGCCAGAGATCGCGCCAACCACTGATATTCTGGCCATTCGTGACAGTATTGATGGTCGCACACAGCCGATAATGTGCTGAGGATTGGTTTTTTATTGGGCCAAAGGTCAAAAGGCAATTACCTATATAAACTTAAGTTCGAAATAAGGATCACGCCACTACAATAGTAAAAGCTTGAAGGTGTCTGATAATGAGTGAAGGTTTCCTCTCACGAATATTGATGAAACTCTTTTTTAGAATCCCTTCATCATAAGGAGTTCAGATTCCTTTCGCTGCTTTTCTTATCCAGGACTAACATTAAGTTAACGCGCACCTTATCCCGTTGCTTCTGGTTCAGGCAGAAGTAGATGCAAAAAGAAAGCCCCACCGGTTGTGGAGAGTGATAAGGAAGCATTCCGGTGGGGTATTTACTATACTCCTCAATTTGCTCCAGCTTTCATTCCCAAGCAGTGATGGTGAAGAATTAGAGCTGCTGAGATTGCATTATTTAACAATTTGAATCTCTTCTGTGACTTGTGCAGATTCACTCATACTGAAAGAAGGATCGTTAATATATGTTTGAACTTGTACGGCGGCCAAACCCTTATGAAATATTTTTCCAGAGCCTGTCATAAGAATTTGGAATACCTGGGGCGTACCATCGCAGTTCAATGCATCACTAGAAGTAAAATTATAGGCCGAATTGACTTTGTTTCCGGAGCGTTGGACGAGTTGCGCGCTTCCAAACATGTGACTGCCGGGACCAAAAGAAGGATCACAAGTGATCTCAAATGACAACAGAACACCCGCACCATCGGCGACAAGCTCGGCTGGATCTATCACGTTAATGGTGGACGCCGCAGCCGCCAACATAGGAGTTGAAAACATAGATATAGCAAAGGCTAAAACTGAAATCTTATGGATATGCTTGTTCATTGTAATTTCCTTTTTAATTTATACGCTGCACAGAAAAAACTAACAGTCTCTCCTGTCGCTTGATTAATAGATGGGATCAGTTTCTCACTTTTCCCAATCAAGAGTTCATGTTAAATATGCAACATGAATTTATACTAACGGCATATTAATTATTACTCTTGAGCGTGACGGGAAGAATTAGCTAATCTCACTTTTACTGATCTTGAATTAAGCTGTAATGAGAAAGGACAGATACTATCAATTGTCTCAATTTTTGAAGAAATGTGTAATCTGACGTGAGTTCGACATAAGAATCATCACAACACCGCTGGAAGAAACTGAGAAAATTTAATCCAGAACTCACAATTTCGAAACAGCTCCTAAGCCCAACTCGACTATGCTTGAACTTCTATTCGCATCAACCGGTGCCGCCGATCGTGTATCTAGTGATCATCCCGAGGCATTTCTCTTGGCGAGCAATGCCTGAACCACCATCCGGATTGGAGCATTACCCAATGAAGTTTCTTTTTGCCACCCTTGTAATATATGCATGTTTTGTCAGTGGCCAGATGGATAAATGAATGCGGATTATTTTGTGCTGAGGACTTTTGAATTTAATTTAAGTCAGTTTGTGACGTATTTTGAGGTAAGAGCAGAGGCTTATCATTGGGCTTAACAATATTGCACTTTAGTACAATGGCATTTATTCTGAATTCGCTATAAGCTTCATTTCGCCGAATCCATAAGATAGTTATGGTATGACTACGCCGTTTCATTTTTAACTCTAGGGAAACTCGCATGAAGAATATACTGGTATTTTTGTTACTGATCTTATTTCATTCACAGTCACTATCTTCTGCACAGGCAAAGGGAAATGAAAACAACAATCCTGTTGCTTCTAACCAGCCAAATTCTCTACCTGGTGAGCTTTTGGTACAGTTTCGGCCCTCTGCCACAGAGGAGGATGAAGTGCGTGTACTCAGCAAAATTAATGGTGAAGCCTTGGAACACATTCGAACCCAGCCAATGATATCTGAAGGACGCGGTAATTTGGTGTTGGTTCATTACCAGCCAGATTTACCGCAAAATGCTGCTCTTAAAAGTTTAAAAGATGATCCTGCTGTCGAATTTGCTGAGCCGAATTGGGTTTATACCCATCAAGCTACAGCTAACGATACTTACTACACTAATGGCTCACTGTGGGGAATGTATGGTGAGACTACTACTCCCTCAAATGCTTATGGCAGTCAGGCGGGAAAGCTTGGGCAGCGGGCTGTACAGGAAATCATGATGTTTACGTCGGCATTATAGATGAAGGGATTCAACATACTCATCCCGATCTGCAGGCCAACGTATGGACAAACGGCTATGATCCCTCAGATGGTTTAGATAATGATGGCAACGGTTATGTTGACGATATTCATGGCTGGGATTTTAGTAACAATAACAATACCATCTACGATGGTGGCAACCGGGGTAGTTTGGACAAACATGGCACCCATGTCGCTGGCACAATTACTGCTACTGGTGGCAACAGCAAAGGCGTTGCAGGAGTCAACTGGAATGTCACCTATATATCAGCTAAATTCCTGGGCAGGAATGGCGGTACGACAGCGGATGCTGTCAAGGCTATTGACTATATAACTGACTTAAAGACTCGTCATGGGCTGAACATCATTGCAACTAATAATTCCTGGGGCGGCGGCGGTTTCTCGCAAGCATTACTTGATGCGATCAATCGAGGTGGAAATGCAGGGATCTTATTCATTGCCGCAGCAGGAAATGGCGGGTCAGATGGAGTGGGTGATAACAATGACACCACACCCAATTACCCGTCGAACTATCAGTGTACTTCGAATGGCTCATACGACTGTGTGATAGCTGTTGCAGCCATTACCAGTAATGGTTCAAAAGCTTCTTTTTCAAACTATGGAGCAACATCCGTGGATCTCGGCGCTCCAGGATCAGGAGTCTGGTCTACTCTTGCTTATAACACCTATGCATCGTATAGCGGTACCTCCATGGCCACCCCTCACGTGACAGGAGCAGCAGCTCTCTATGCCTCAATGCATTCCGGGGCGGCAGCTTCGGACATCAAAGCTGCCATCCTCAACAATACCATCTCGACAGTTTCACTCTCTAGTACCACTGCGACAGGTGGACGGCTTAATGTGGGTGGGTTCTGCCAATAAAGGAGAGCTTTCCAGGAGATTATCTGAGAATAGAGTTTTTAAATTCCTTTACCTCAAGCTATGAAGGCGTGAGTTAAAAGTTGGCAGCGATGATTTTCAGGGTTCTACCGTGAGAGTAGCAGGTTGGTCTTCCCCGTACACATAGTGGCCGCTGCGGGGTGAGTTGCCGGGTGTGCATGGTTCCAACCCCATCCGGTGTGCTCTGGCGGGCCGTGGAAGGGCAATCTCGTGGAGTTCATTCTGCCTAATCCCAACCCGATTTCGCTTTAGCTCTCACTCTCACCAGCCGGGGCCAACGGCTATGGTAATCCAGAGGCGTTTCTCTCGGCGAGCAAAGCCTGAATCATCATTCCGGATTGAGACGCTATTTCAATGGGACTTTTTGCCGTTGTTCTTTTCCAGGAAGCTATGGATAGGGATCAATCCTAATTGCGCCGATTGGAACAATATCAGAAAACGGTAGCAGTTCTAATTATGCTAGATAACTATCCACCGTCTATCGAAAGTAATTTCCTAAGACTTAAGTACGATATCTATGCATAGGAAGAGGTAAGAAAATAGTGTATATAAGTTCCATTGGGATATATTTGACATGAGCATAAAAGACTTGATTTTCCTTACTGCAGCTTATTTGTCAGTAGCATTCAGCGCGAACATTTATGCCACTAATCTTTTTGTTCCAGCCTATTTCCACCCATCAGATTCCCGGACTCTGGATTACTGGGATGGCCTAGCTGCATCAGCTCAAATAGTACCTACTACAGCAATTCTTAACCCAGACAATGGTTTTGGAACAAGCGTTGACCCTGGCTATGTTACGGCTATTGATCAAGTTCATGCAGCTGGAGGAAAGGTGATTGCATATGTATTTACCAGTTATGGAGATCGCCCACTGATCGACATTGCTATCGAAATTGATAACTACATAGCCTTCTATGCGATTGATGGTTTCTTTATCGATGAGATGGCTTCAGACGGAACGGATGAAAACATCATGTACTACGAGCAAATATATAACTACATCAAGAATAAAAGTAGCCATTACTCAGTAACGGGAGCTCCAGGAGTAGTGCCTGACGAAATTTACTTAAGCAAACCAGTTGCTGATAATTTAGTGGTATTTGAGGATAGCATGAGGAATTACGTAAAATTTAAGCCAGCACAGTGGCAGCAAAATTACCCGAAAGAACGGTTTATTCACATTGTTTATAACGCAACATGGCATCAAATGATACAGGCGTTCAGTCAGACCGGCACAAACTATGTGGGGAGTCTGTACGTAACTGATGATAGTTTTCCCAATCCTTACGACAGTCTTCCGCAGTATAGAGAATTGGAAGTCGAGGTGGCGGCTGTAGCACCTAATAAGGAGCAAAAGATCTTTATTTATGCCGAGCAATTGTTTCCACAATATTTTCCACCTGCAAACGGAGGTAATCAACAGCTAGATGGTTTTATCTACCGCTATTACCCAACCACCAATGCATACATAGGAATCAAGAACGGAGATGTGTTCGTAGTCGGTGATGCCTTTGGCCCAAGCATTGGCCGTATCGATACGATTGAAAATACACTCCAACTTCTGGAAAGCGCAGCGGGTTCCTAAGGTCTGTTCGCCGGAGGAAGGGAGTAGGGCGCAGGTTGTGGCCCACCAGCGCACGCATAGTTGGCCGCTACAGACCCATTTCGGGGCGGGGTGGCTGCTACCCATCATCCGATCCATCGGCTCCACCCTGGGCAATTTTGTGTCGCATCTGCCAGTTTCCCCCGCCAGTGCTCGCCGCCATCGGGTTTCGGCCGATGCTCAGAAGGAGTTCGGTAGGAACTGCCGCAAATCGCTGTTTTATATGAGGGGGGATGCGAGCCATAATGGATGGCTGAGGTTCGGCCCCGGTTCAATTTGTGCGGGGTTGGTCCGGGGCCGGATAAGAAACTACTTTGGATTCTCTGTCTATTTGTAGGTATGAGCGACTGAGTTGCGGAATGTTAATCAGACGGTCACTGGCATGAGTCTGGAATAAGGAGTCATTTTTGCTTTCACATGACGTATTTCTCTCCCTAAGCCTTTGTTACACTCAAAGGCGGTTTTACCCTTAAATTGAGCCATCTGTGGAGATAGCATGAACATGCTATTACAAATCATTTTATCAATTCACAGCTATTATTGACGACTGCCTCAACAAAATCAGTTCTACTTTTAGCGAGCAGATAAAAGCGCTCCTAAACCAAAATTTTCAACTGTATCCAAACTCTACAAATGTGATTGCATGAGGTATAATGCCAAAAGCATGAAACATATAACGCAACTATATAATGCCTTATCATGGCGCAACGGGGATAAACATGACCGTAGTACCGTTTGACCTTCCTGAACAGAGCCGTGTTCTTATGGCTGGCGCTGGCGGCGGATTCGATGTTGTCTGCGGCATGCCCATAGTATTCGAGTTGGCTGCACGCGGACACAAGGTGTTCCTTGCCAACTACTCGTTCACCGACCTCCGCAAGGTTTCTGGAGCCTCATGGCTCATGCCCAACCTGCTGGAAATTGGATCGAATGCGGCCAGCCCGGAGTGGTATTTTCCGGAGCTTTATGTGACTCGCTGGTATGCAAACAGAAACGAAACGCAGAGCATTTTCTGCTTTGACAAGCAGGGAGTCGCCCCAACAGCAGAGGCGTACCAGCACCTGGTTCAGAAGCTCTCCATTGATACGGTGATTTGTGTTGACGGAGGAATTGACGGCCTATTCCGAGGAGATGAGACGGACCTCGGGACGCCATCAATGGACTCTATTTCGGTGCTCGCCACCCACTTGTCAGGCGCGGACAGGCGCTATTATGCCACCACCGCTTTTGGAGTAGAAGGCGCTGAGGGTAAAGTCTCGCACGCACAAGCCCTCCGCAGAATGTCTGAGTTAATTGCTCAGGACGCACACCTGGGAGTCGGAACTGTTATCCGATCCACGCCTACCGGCAAAGCGTTCGTTTCCCTGGTCGAGTATCTCTTCAACCAGATGCCTCCGCAAGGCAAGAGCACAATGGCTTCCTCTCTGCTGGCGGCGATGAACGGCGCTTTTGGTCGCACCCCTGTCAACTACAAAACGGATTATCAACCTCCATGGTTGTCGCCACTTACCACCCTCTTCTGGTACTTCCAGGCTGACGACGTAGCCCGCATGAAACTTTTCTATAACGAAGTGCTCCAGACTACCACAGTTACCGAGGTCAACGCCGCCATCGAGCAGATCCATGGAAAGACAGGCCCTCTACCATTTGAAAGCATCCCGATTTGAGACTTTGAAGATCGTCGCGCCATAACATGTGGTTGAAGCTGTGTGACAGGCAGACCGTGTCTCACATTCGGAAGTCCTGCACCCTGTAGGGTTCGCTTTGCGTTGCATGACGCTGGCACCCAGCTTAACCACGTCGTTAGGCTTCAACGTGAAAAATAGAAGCGGGCTATATTAAAGAGAAAGGCTGTTGGGGAGTACTGCTGGGCATTCATCGCAGACCTGAAGGGCTTCGCAAACGCAAAATTGTTCTTGATGTATTGCGACAGGTTATTCTCGAAACCACATATGTTCAACAAAATATCAAACTCAAACCATAATAAATCAGTTATCTGAGCTATCCAGTTTGAGTTTGGCGAGCCGATTTGCCTGTTCTTCTCCTAGGTTGCGAGAGTTGTGTAGGTGCAGGCTACTACACCAGTGTACGCATAGCTGGCCGCTGTGGAGCCGTTTTCTGGGCTGGCTGGCTACCACCCACTATCCGATCCCCTCGGGCCTCGCTCCGGGCAATTTTGCGTCCCTTCTGCCGGTTTCCCGAACTCAGGCTCGCAGCCATCGGGTTTCGGTGCGATGCTCAGAAAGAGTTCGGTGGGAACCGCCGCAACCCGTGGTTTTACATGAGGGAGGATGGGAGAAGCGCGCCATATGAGTGGCTCAGGTTCGGCCACGGTTCGGTTTGTCCGTGCCGGTTCGGTGCCAGGTAAAAAACTACTTTGGGTTCTTCATCTATTCGTAAGCATATGCGACTGATACCCGGACTGTTAATCCGACGGTCACTGGCTTGAGGACGGGTAAGAAAATTATTAATGTGTAAGCCATTGTTATATAATTATAATTATGTATTACACTGGTGCATGCGCTGAAGTGAGCGTCGGATTTCCAATCTGGCTTCGACATAACATATATTTTCATGCATAGCATCTCATAAACAGAGCATTTCCGTCATCGTGGTCTATTAACTTCATTGTTAATCTAATAGCTGGGCTGGTAGCTTACACCTTTCGCGAGAAGAAACCATCCCTTAATATCTGACTCCCTCAAGCTCTTCCAGTCGTAGTGTAATGATTCTTATGTCGAACTCACGTTACTATACATAGCATCGTCGCGTACCGACAAAGCCGTGGCGCAGCGAATCATCTTGAAGTTCGTGAACTAGCGGGTGCAAGTTTGACTATCGAAGGTAGCTTCAATGCCTGACAGATATCAACAATCGCTTAAAAAGCTTGCGCAATATAGCTAAGAGCAGTACAGTTTTGGAGAGGCAATGTGGATTGATTCATTCAATACACATTGCTAGAACCTCATCTGAAATACTAAGATGACATACGTGCCCATTCATTTTCCCAATTGCTGAATTGTTCTACCGGCATCGGCCTACTTACCAGATAGCCTTGCGCTATATCACACCCCAGCTTTGCCAAGTGATCCCATACAGCCTGACTATCCACCCCTTCCGCTACCACTTCCAAATCAAGATTGTGCCCAATCTCAATGGTCGAATGCACAATCGCAGCTGAGTCGCTGTTTGTCACCATAGGCATGACAAACGACTGATCAATCTTGATTGAATCCACCGGTAACTTTTGCAGATAACTCAGGCTCGAATATCCTGTACCAAAGTCATCAATGAATAACCGGGTACCAAATTTCTTCAATTTTGTTAATGTCTCCAACGCTCCTGCTGGATCTTCCATCAAGGCACTCTCAGTTAATTCAAACTGAATCATCTCCGATCGAATTCCCCAAGTAGAAAACAAGCCCTGTATGCGGTCGATGAGCAGAGGATGGTATAAATCATGCGCGGACAAATTTATCGACAAAGCTTGCTCCAATCCCTCTTCATGCCAGGTATAGCTTTGACGAAAAGCTGCATCGAGCATCCAATTGGTCAACGGAGTCATCAAGCCGGCATGCTCAGCGAGCTTGATGAAATCTATGGTGGAGAGCATGCCATGCACGGGATGCTGCCAGCGTACCAATGCTTCGGCCCCGCATACGCGCCGCGATGCGATATCAACCTTGGGCTGGCAGTACAGCGATAATTCATTTTGTTCAATTGCTTGGCGTAAATCCGCCATTAAGGACAATCGCCGGGTGCATTCCTGCTCTTGTCCTCCGGTATAGAAAGCATAACCGCCTCGGGCAGGGCTGGCTTCATGAGTAGCAACATTGGCACGCCGCAGCAAAACATCCGCCTCGGTGGCATGACCGGGAAAGAGAGCAATGCCTATATTGACGCGAGGATCGACCAGCAGACCTGCTACTTCGATGGGGTCATGCAATACCAGGGTTAGCTGTTGTGCGACCTGCACGGCATAGTCAGCCCCCCCGTTGGGCAAGAGCAAGGCAAATGCGCTGTCTTCGACTCGCGCCAAGGTATCGCTTTTCTTGATAGTACGCGCCAAGCGTTGAGCGAGTTGTTGCAGCAATTGATCGCCCGCGTCATAACCCAAGATTTGATTGATTTCACGAAAGCGGCCAATGTTCAGGTGCAAGAGAGCAAGGGCATGATGTTGTTGTTTAGCGGTTTGAATGGCGTCTCGTAAGTGCTCGAGTAAGAGGGTGCGATTGGGTAATTCAGTCAGCGGATCATAATAAGCCAAGCGGGCGATGGTAGCTTCGCATACTAGTTGGCTGATACGCATGCGCAGGTTGGTGATGCCATAGGCCAAGTCATCGGCCAATTCTCCGAGCAACTTCACTTCTTCTTCATCAAAAGCATTGGGTTCAATCGCGCCCATGACCAAGGCACCGAGCACTTCTCCTTCCACCCGCAGGGGAAAAGCGGTAACCGCTGCAAAGCCAAACTTGTTTGCACACTCGCGCATCGAGGCGTAGGCAGGAGTAGCATAGACTGGATCAGTGAGGATGTGCCTACCTATACAGGGTTTACCAGTGCGGATTGCGGTTGCAGCCGCAGTGTGGCCCATTTCTGTATCGGTCCAAGTGTAATGCAGTGCCTCCATAAAGGCGTTGTCTACGCCGATACCTACCATCCAACGCATGCTCTTGTTTTGATCGTGTTCCGCATATACGACGCCTGCCGTGCGGTAGCCACCTTTATCTACAATGACTTGGCACATATCGTGCAGCAATTCTTGCTCGTCCGAGGCGTGCAATAAAGTATGATTGCCGGCACTCAAAGTTCTGAGAGCACGGGTTACACACTCGAATTTCGTCAGCAATTCCTTAGTCGTTAGCGCTGAATCCGGGCTGTCCTCTTTTGACTCATTAGCAGGGTTTTCCATATGTCCTTACCTCGGGGTTCAATGATTCCATTGTAGTCGGTAGGTAGTTTTATCTCCTGCGAATACTGATACGCTGCGGATAAGAAAATTAAACACTCTTTTTGCTAAAGTTGTCAATCAACGAATACTCCGTCGCAGCATTCCATTAAATGGCGGCGCTTAGCTACACCCTTTGATACCTCTTGCTGTTGTACCAGCTCATGGCTACCTTCTTTTCTGGGAGCTTGGCGCTCACGATTCCTTCGATAAAATTTCCTTCCAGGGTCTTGTGCCTCCCGCAAGTAACAAGCACCTCTATTGGATGAATGTTGAGGATTTCACTAATGTGCTTCCGATAGATGAAAGCCTTAATGGAACATTGCGTGATAATATGCTCAACGGAGAAATCTTCCATGGTGTTCATGAGGTGCAAGCTATCATGAACCAGTGGGCTAGTGAGGTAAACACTATCAGGCGGCATAGCGTATTGGGTTATCAACCTCCAGCACTTGAAGCTGGATTCGCTCTTTCATCATAAAATTTACATCCATTCATGCACTGACGTATGATGTAAATACTCTCTCAACAACCGGCACTAAATGGACATTAGTTTACGAAAACGTCAGTTAATCTCATATTCTTAGGGAATTACTGTCGTAGTAATAATCCATTGCTGTTCTCATTCAATCCTCGCTCTCCATAAGCAATTGCATCTCCACTTGATTATCCGTGCTCAGCTCAAAACTTCCCGATTTGTCATTCACGTAGATTTGATAGCATCCCTTCGGTAATCCGTATACATCTAATGGTATAGTAATCGCAAATGGCTCTAAAACTGTAATGCATCCTGTATCGGGTGGAGGAGGGGTCATATTCACTGCGATTTCAAATTGATTGTCTGCATAACGTTTATTGATCGGCCCTAGATGATAACAGGGTGTAGGAAGAAAGCCCGATACCAGCACGTGAACTTGCATTGGAAAACTTTCTAATATTTTGATTTCAATTGCATCAATAATTGCTCGTTGGGCTTCATTTGCATGCAACAGATCCCAACGACCATCAGGCGCAAGCTTAAATTCAGAGTTTTGATATTTCCCTACTTGCTCAGATGTGTCGACTCGAGGTATTTTGAGGATATTATTTTTAAAACTGGGCGCATCTTCTGCCCAAGCATTACTAATATACAGCCCGTAAGACACAACTAGCACTTTTAGATATCCATTCATAATCATTCTCCTAGATATTTTTTGACACTATGTGGAACATCTTATGAGGATTGTAACTGTTATGCTATTAAGACGGCTTGACTCAATTCTTTTTCACATAGCATGTGATTTGTCTCATAGACTTTTATAGATCGTGCTATTACTATTCGTTTCTCATTTTTAATGGGGGAATTATGTATAGAGTATTGTGGACAAAATCAATTCTATGCTTGTTCCAGGGATTATTATGGATGACAATAAATCCGATCGTTCAAGCAGATGATCAAGTACGGTTTTCAACGAAAAATAATCTATTTACTATTCCCTATGCCATTATTGATCAGCAACAGATTGTTTATGGTGCTGAGATGCAGCTACAATCTAATGGCATTTTTGTGTTAACAAAAATTAGCGAACAGCCATTGCTGCAAGTTGGTTTTGGTGAACCTTTTACTCTAGAAATGGACCAGAGTATTTCTCTCAGGGATACTAATTTTCGATTGAAACTAACCGCTGTAACTGAAGACTCACGCTGTCTTATTGATGCAATTTGTATCAGAGAGGGGTCTGTCAGTATCGTAATTTCGCTCTATCAGGAAGCTAAGCATCTCCATGATTATCAGTTAACAATCGGAGATCAGTTAATAACTGGAACCACAAAGAATGATCATGTCGATACGGAAAATTTTCGTATCAATCTCATGAGTGTTGATATCGCCATCTTCAATGTCTATATCAGCGGATTATAAAGCAACCATCGTTATTACTTCTTTATCAAATAATTGATGGACAGATGAAAGATTTCTTTACACATTTAATCTCTGGGAGTTCAATTCCCCGCCCCTTAGGGGCGAAAGCTGGTTGAAAACCAGCAGAATGAAGAGCGCAGTTATAGCAAATCCCATTATAAATTGACTATAATTCACGGATGACCTATCCGATATCATTTCGCCGTAAGGTATTATCCGTTTGAGAGAAGGAAGAACTTACCCTCGCGCAAGTAGCCAAGCGTTTTTGCGTAGGGGTAGCCAGTTTGACGCGTTGGATCAAAATTCCCGATCCCAGAACAATCCGTAACAAACCTGCAACCAAGATCGACATGAAGATGTTGGCGCAGGATGTCAAGAATTATCCAGACGCGTATCAGTACGAGCGCGCCAAACGGCTTGGCGTCAGCACTTAAGGCGCATCAATTATGCTTTAAGGCGTCTGGGCGTGTCTTATAAAAAAAGCCTGCGTCACCCAAAGGCCAGCGAAGAAGAGCGGTATATCTTCCAGGAAAAAAATTGAAGGTTATAAGCGCGAAGGCCGCGTCATCGTTTACCTTGATGAAAGTGGCTTTGCTCATGATACGCCACGTACGCATGGCTACGCACCTGGGGGTGAGCATTGCCATAGTGTAAAGGATTGGCATGCAACAGGTCGAACCAATGTCATCGGCGCCCTGATCAAAGGGGCGCTCCTGACCGTGGGCCTGTTCACAGCGCATATCAACGCCGACATCTTCCAGCGTGGGTGACGCAGGACCTTATGCCCAAACTCCTGTCTGCTTGCGTGATTGTCATGGACAACGCGACGTTCCACAAACGGCAGGATATCCAAACCACCTTGGCCAATGCCGGGCATATGCTTGAATACTTGCCGTCTTATTCTCCAGACTTCAATGACATTGAGCCAAAATGGGCTCAAGCCAAATCTATTAAAAAAAGGAAGGTTGTTCCATCGAGCAGATCTTTACCGCCTATGCACTTTGAATCATTTCATATAGGATAAGCTACATGTCGATGGTGGTACTCACATTAACGGTGATGCTTGTTATGCCGATCAGGAGGATAGCCTCACCAATTGTAATTCCTAATATTTATACATTACCAAGTTAGCAAAGCTTGTTGCCTATTCCCTTTTTATGACAATACGACACAGACGCTACAAATAGATCTGAATGGTGATAGTGCGACTGATATGGGGATTACGCTGACGGGTGTTATTCCATTTCAAAATCAAAACTGGCTTTGTCAGCTTCATCTTGCCGTATTAGCTAAATTACCTCCGGCAAAGCCGGAGGCTTATTACTGTTAGCCCCTCAAAGGGGCAAGAATTGGAGCCACCTAAAGGTGGCATCACATACCAAGCTTGAGCTGATCATAGTGCTCATCCTCTTTCTCTTGGTGCTGGATATATTCTCTGACCATCTCTTCATCTAATCCTACCGTGGATACAAA
>NZ_FOUB01000037.1 GCF_900114745.1 Nitrosomonas communis
CCCCTTTCTCTGAAAATAATCAGTCTATATCGGCAATAAAGCTAATAACTTTAGAATTTATTTGGCATAAATTAAGAACAGCTATTGCTTTGAATAAGCTATGAGTCTGTACAAATAGCGTATTTTGGGGTCAGACCTTACAATTGATATTCCCGCTTTCTTTTTTCCGCCTGCTTCACAGCCCGACTTACGGTGGCATAACTCACGCCAAAATGCTCACCCACTTGAGCGAGCGTATAGTGTCCGCTTGAATACGGCTGAGTCATACCTTCATTACGATTTTTATAGCGATCAACAAAATAGCTCAATGGTTTGACGGGGCTTGCTTTTGCTTTCTGGGGATATCTTTGAGTGATTATTCAGGATTAAGCTTGCGTTGCATATTATTGACAAAGTCATCATCACCCCAATAAATCTGGTTTTTCAATAATTGCCAGGGGGACGGTTGTTCTTGGCCGGCTTTAACTAACAAAATCTCGATAGCGTTGCTGCGTGACGCGCTTTGTTTTGTCAAATCCAGCGAGGATCCATTCAGTCGTTAAAGAGGCATCATTTTCTTCGTATCCAGCCGTTGCGCGATAACTGCTCCAGCACCACGCTTTGGCACTTCGCACCATCTGTGTCCGCACCGGGTTTAAGGCAATATAACGCGCCAATTCCAGCAAATAGGCATCTTTCTGCACCAGGATGGCTTTGAAACGACCTTGAAGCAGGTAGCCAACACGCTGATGTTGCCGATTGAAATATTGCGTGTAAGTGCCGTTGAGATACTTCATTTCTTTGGACAGGATGGGAGAATTAGTTTCAATCAATAAATGATAGTGATTGTCCATGAGACAATAGGCATGACAGTACCAGTCATATCGATTGACCGTATTCTGTAGCAACAGCTAAAACTGTTGACGATCAATATCCTCATTATAGATATCTTCCCGTGCGTTGCCGCGTGCTGTCACATGATACAGCGCTCCAGCAAACTCAATGCGTAAAGGTCTTGCCATCTGCGCATTCTATGTAGCTTTAAACTTGTTGAAGGTTAAAATATTAGCGTGGCGATGTCAATTGTAAGGCCTGACCCCGATGAATGCGTTTTGTCAAATCCAGCGAGGATCCATTCAGTGGTTAAATAGGCAGCGTTTTCTTCGTATCCGGCTGTTGCGCGATAACTGCTCCAACGCTACGCTCTGGCGCTTCGTACCTCTGTGCCCGCACCGGATTATTCAGGGCAATGTAACGCGCCAATTCCAGCAGATAGGCATCTTTCTGCACCAAGATGGCTTTAAAACGACCTTGAAACACGTGGCCAACACGCTGATGCTGCCGGTTGAAATATTGCGTGTAAGTGCCGTGAGATACTTCATTCCCTTGGACAGGGTGGGAGAATTGGTTTCAATCAATATATGGTAGTGATTGTCCATTAGACAGTAGGCATGGCAATACCAGTCATAACGATTGACCGTGTTCTGTAGCAATAGTAAAAACTGTTGACGATCAATATCATGATAGATATCTTCCCGTTTGTTGCCGCGTGCTGTCACATGATACAGCGCCCCGGCAAACTCAATCCGTAAAGATCTTGCCATCCGCGTATCCTATATAGATTTAAACTTGTTGAAGGTTAAAATATTAGGGTAGCGATGTCAATTGTAAGGCCTGACCCCAACAGAAAGCACAGGTAGCGCATTCCTGTCTGTGTTATTGCATCTCACCAATAAGAGGTGCGTAGATAGTGCGATGGCTGTTTAAAGCGTTGAAATATCAAACCAGCGAAGCACAATCTTTTCTTGTTTGAACTTTGCCTCAAGCTTGTGGGTAAAGTCACGCCACCAATTTTGATCAAACTCGGCGGCCATCACTTCATAAATAATGATTTGGTCTTTCTGAACATATCCTTCATCCTCCCAAACGCCTTCCGCTGGCGATTGCGAAAATGCGGTAACGCCACTGAATTTCCGGGTCAGCTCTTCCTTGATATCTTTAAAGAATTTTTTCGGAAATTTCTTTCCCAAATTATCGTTTAACGGAAGTAGGAGCTGAACAAGCTTCATGATACTTTTCTTGTTTCGTTTTCAGCTTTCATTCTTTCTCGAATGCAGTCGCCATTGGTAATTTCTGCTGCCCTAGCACCTCGATTCTACAGGTGGCTAATTCAATTGCCACTTCTCTGTGTCCAAATCCACTGGAAGAGCCGACCATAACGATGGTCTTTTCAGTCACGTCTTTTTTTATCATATTAATTTACTTTTAGAGATGCCTTGGGTTCGGAAACTGCTTTTTTATCCTTCGGTGCTGTTTTAACTGGTTCTAATTTGGACGCTTTTGCATGCTTAGTGGTTTTGCCAGGTTCTGCCTTCCGGATATCGTCCATAGTGCGGCCTGTTACGATACTGGTGTTCTCGCGTTTGAGGAAATCAGCGTTCTTAGTTTTGTTTAGCGCGAAGTCGTCTTTGCTCTTGATGAGAAGCCAGTTCTCGCGTTTATCCGGCGTGTGCATTCGGACTAGATGCCACTGCCCCTTCATGCGGCTACCTTCAATTATAAAAGTGATACGGCCTTTTTTCTGCATCTTGTCTGGATCGTCTTCGGGCACCCAAGTTCCCTTATCCCAAATCATGACCGGACCGGCACCATATTGTTTCTCTGAAATGACACCCTCAAAATCATTGTAATCCATCGGATGATCTTCGGTACGAACTGCCAGCCGTTTATCTGCGGGATCGTAGCTCGGGCCTTTAATTACCGCCCAGCTTTTCATTACCCCATGCCATTCAAGCCGGAAGTCATAATGGATGCGGGTTGCCTCGTGAAGCTGAATAACAAAACGCAGATTTGTTTTAGCGCGTTTTCCGGCTTTTCCTTTCGGTTCAGCCGTAATGCCAAAGTCTCGCTTTTCGTTATATTTTTTAAAAAGGTCTCGCGACATTTAGGCTACCTGCTTTTTCTTGGTTGCTTTCTTCTTAATCTTAGGGTCAGACCTTACATTTGACATGCCCGCTTTCTTTTTTCTGCCTGCTTCACAGCCCGACTCACGGTAGCATAACTTACGCCAAAATGCTCACCCACTTGAGCGAGCGTATAGTGTCCGCTCAAATACGCCTGAGCCATACCTTCATCACGGTTTTTATAGCGATCAACAAAGTAGCTTAATGGTTTGATGGGGGCTTGTTTTTGCTTTCTAGGTATGTCTTTGAGCGATTGTTCAGAGTTGAGTTTACGCTGCATATCATTGACAAAGTTATCATCACCCAAATAAATCTGGTTCTTCAACCCTTGCCAGGGGGAGGGTTGTTCTTTACCGGCTTTAACAAAATCTCGATAGTGTTGCTGCGCGACGCTCTTTATTTTGTCAAATCCAGCGAGGATCCATTCAGTGGTTAAACAGGCAGCGTTTTCTTCGTATCCAGCTGTTGCGCGATAACTGCTCCAACGCCACGCTTTGGCACTTTGCACCATATTTGCGCCCGCACCGGATTCAAGGCAATATAACGCCCCAATTCCAGCAGATAGGCATCTTTCTGCACCAAGATGGCTTTGAATCGACCTTGAAACACGTGGCCAACCCGCTAGTGCTGCCGATTGAAATATTGCGTGTAAGTGCCGTTGAGATACTTCATTCCCTTGGACAGGGTGGGAGAATTGGTTTCAATCAATAAATGGTAGTGATTGTCCATTAGACAGTAGGCATGGCAATACTAGTCATAACGATTGACCGTGTTCTGTAGCAATAGTAAAAACTGTTGACGATCAATATCATCATGATAGATATCTTCCTGTGCGTTGCCGCGTGCGGTCACATGATAGAGCGCCCCGGCAAACTCAATCCGTAAAGGTCTTGCCATCTGCGCATTCTATGTAGATTTAAACTTGTTGAAGGTTAAAATATTAGGGTGGTAATGTCAAATGTAAGGCCTGACCCTAATAATACGCAGAGCCAGATTTCAACCGCATCATTGAAATAAAAGCCAGGGAAGCGAAGCGTGTACAAATATTTATGGATGAAGTCAATCAAAATGAAAAGGCTATCATCTTTTGTGCCACACAAGACCATGCTGCGGCTGTGCGTGATTTGGTGAATCAATACAAGCAAAGCAATAACCCGAATTACGTGTTCGTGTGACTGCCAATGATGGTGAAATCGGTGAGCAGTTTTTAAGAGAATTCCAAGACAATGAGAAAACAATACCTATCATACTGACTACTTCACAGAAATTGTCTACAGGAGTTGATGCCAGAAACATACGCAACATTGTTTTGATGCGACCGATTAACTCGATGATTGAGTTTAAGCAGATTGTCGGGAGAGGCACGCGATTGTTTGATGGTAAAGAGTTTTTTACCATTTATGACTTTGTAGATGCCTACCATCATTTTTCCGATCCTGAATGGGATGGGGAGCCAATAAAAGAACAGCTTTGCGACAAGTGTGAACAAAATCCTTGTATATGTGAGTATGTGCCGCCTGACCCTTGTAAGATTTGTGGCAAACGACCTTGTGAATGCAAAGGGGAAGAGCAGCCTTGTCCTAAATGTAGCCAAAGACCTTGTGTTTGTATAAAAAAAGCAAAAATAAAACTGAAAGATGGCAAGGAAAGAGAAATACAACATATAATTTCGACATCATTCTGGAGTACCGATGGCAAACCTATTTCAGCTGAAGAATTTTTAAATAATCTATTTGGCGAACTTCCCAATTTATTCAAAAGTGAAGAAGAATTACGCTCTATTTGGAGCAACCCAATCACACGCAAAACATTATTGGGAAAATTGGATGAAGCTGGATTTGGTAAGGAAGAGCTATCAACCCTGCAGAAACTCATCGATGCAGAAAAAAGCGACCTCTTTGATGTATTGGAATATATATTTAACAGTAACATGAAACCAATGACAAGAGAAGAACGGGTTATTGCAGCAGAAGCAACTATCTTTGCATTACTTGATAGCAAACAAAAAGAGTTTATAGAATTTGTATTAAGTAAGTATATTGAAACTGGTGTGGAAGAGCTTGATCAGGAGAAATTACCTACCTTGCTGATAAATAAATATCAATCATTAGAGGATGCCAAAATCATTTTGGGCGATGCTGCAAATATCAGTTCGTTATTTATAGAGTTTCAGAAATATTTGTATTTACAAAAAGTAGCGTGATTTTGAAGATTGGATATACTATCTCGCTCAAGTGAAGTTTCTTGCACAGCAAAGCCTAATTGGAACAAGATTGGCAAAAAACTGTATCAGATTACAGAAAGTGAAAAAAGCGATTAACAGATAAAGGCGCTTATTTATATTTTAAAATAAGCGTATTATAGCTTATAAAAATGTTCAGAGCTGTGAGGATAATATAAACCATCGACACTTCTCTCAAGGGTAAAACCTCGTGAACTTAATAAGGGAATTAACTCAGATTTACGCTCATCGCATACTGTTATAAAAGTATCAGGATCATCAAGCGCAGAGATAGATAAATCCATCAGCTTGCCACCGATATTCATGCCACGGAAAGCTGGATCAACATAGAATGTGCAAATCTTACTTTCAAAAGCATCAGATTTGAGTAGCGCGACTCCTAGAATATCATTGCCATTGTGCGCTAATGCAATTTTTCTTTCCTCTGAAGCAAGGTTACGGAAAAAAGTGAAGTTTAGCCAAATATAAAAATTTGGATACAAATCAGCTACATCTCTTAAGAAAACTCGTAATTCTGAAAAGTTAATTTCCTTAACAATCTCATAATCGACGCGCTGATTGGTGAGAATATTAGCTTTTTTCATATTGACTCACCTCCTTCTACTGTCATTTTTTGAGTTTATTTGGTAATAAGCTAAATTTCTTGAAACATTCAGATAATGTTCCTTATTTTTTGAACGTCCAACGAACTATCGTGTGTCTGCTCTGATGATACTACATGGGTTTCCAATTTTTTCCAAATATAATTAGATAATAATCCTGATAAAACGCCCAATACCAGTATAAACAGTAAAACGAGGGTGATTTGTTTAAAATGAATTTTCCGTCCTGAAAATTTTGCAAAAGCTGAGAAATGGTCAATTCCTTCATTATTTTGACCTTTCCAGTGATAGATGAGCATTTGTTTCTGTTTTTGTTTTTGTTTTTGTTTTTGTGTTTGCTCATTCCCATTAATGAATAAATATTTTCCCCATAAATCTGATTCTAATATACGGCAACGAAAATAAGCAGCATGGGACATTTTGTACTCTGAGTACATATCTCTAATAAGAAAAAAATGAATTTTTTTTAAATAACGTTTATCCGTTAGGAAAATTTTGACTTTATCCGGTAGATTCCTAGATTCATTAACCCTAAAATCAATTATTTCACTTTCTACAAAATGATTTGTAACAATAGACCAATTGGGTTTATCAATTGTTGTGATGCTTTTTTCATCTTCATTACTCAATCCGATCCTAAATCTAAAATATCCATCTCGGTTATCGTCAAATACAAATAAATTTCGAGGAAACTTGAGTATGCATCCTTTATCTTTTTCATCCTGTGGCGTTATCTTAACTCCACCAGGAGAATTGTCGTTTTCAGCCAATAATCGAGTAAAGAAACGAATAGGTTGCTCTTTTTTACTAAGTGAGAAATCAATATCATAAAAACCGTTTTCACGATTTGGTTTAATATTACTCTCAGGACAATTAAAAATAGCTGAGATAAGACCATCGCTCGTGCAAACAGTTTTACCAAGTTCCGGTTCATATTTCAGACTGTTAAAATCAAAAGGGAGGTAAAAATTAATTGAGTCAAATTGACCAATTTTAGATAACCTAACGCCAATATCAAGGTAATTTATTTTTTCTTCTTTTAGAGACCAATAATTGAAATGTAATTCAGCTTCAGTCTTTTCATTTTCATTATCCGTAGGACAGAAATTCTCCAACCAGAAAGCTAAACTTCTTGCCACTATCTACACTCCTCGCGTGAAAAAGATGATACAAGACATAATTATCAGCATTAAACCTTGTTTTTCTAATGAAATATACAGTGGTAAGAAATCCGTCGAACTTAGAAAGCATGTGGGTAGAAGTTTTATTAATAATTCTAAAATGTACATATATAGTTCCTCTCCAAATCAAGAAATTTCTGGACATGCTTTTATAAAATCAGTGCAGATTCTACCCGTGCTTGAGATAAGGAGAAAATACTTAACAGAGGCTTGTATTTCTCCAGATACATTTGATCGCTATTATAGTGGCCATCAAAAAGGAGTCTTGATTTGGCTTAAGGGTGTGGTTAAATATCAAAATCCAATAACTTTAGCTCAGTTAAAAAGCAATGGATTTACAGCACCTCAGTCATTTTGTTATGTTACTGGCGAGGTTAAGGAACTATTGGAAAGTACGCTGTGAATATCGGTTTGTTTGGTATATCGGGGGTTGGTAAGAGTTATATGACATCGGCGATAACTGCAGAAAACAATAGCCTTATAGCTGTAAAGGCATCCGATATCCTCAGAGCTTACAACAAAAAAACCCAGTTTGATGGATTAAGTTCTAATATTGTATCTGAAAATCAGCAATCTCTAATTGAAGGCTTTGCATATTTTAGAGAGAAAAATTGCGGTAGAAATATTATTTTAGAGCTCCATAATATTATTGAAACTCCTGACGGTGAAGTTGAAATTGATGATAATGTTTTTGATTTTCTAGAGCTTGATGCTGTTTGCTTTTTATATATCGATCCAGAGCGTTTATTACAACAACGCTCTAAAGATTCTTCAAGAATCCGACAAGAAATTTCATTAGAAAACTTGCGGGGATTACAAGAGCGCTCGCTTACTAAATTTTTAAATAAGTATAAGTGTCAGGGTATACCATACAAAATCTTAAAATCCTCTGATATATCCGGATTTCTTAGATATATGAAATCTCTTGGTGTCCTGTTCTCTGTCGATTGAGGCGAAGGCTGATAGAAAACTGCCACTTGAAGAGTATTCTTAATATCTCATTACTAGCGATGGGGCGTTTTATTTAATGGCTTAAGGTAGCAATATAGTAGCAATGATAATAATATGGCCCTATATATATTTCATTAACTTACTGTTTTTATTGGTGCCCTAGAGACGAATCGAACGTCCGACCTACCCCTTAGGAGACGCCTTTCCTTCTAGGAAAGCCTTGGGTAACATGTTAAAAGATAACATGTTTTTTTATGATTTGCTCTATCCTTCTTATAAAAAATAATTCCAACTGTACCGAAAATGTACCGATAAATATTTAATACGAATAAAAAGAAAACTCTATTCTCTAAGAGATAAGTAATATGTAAGTATGGGATTGAGAGAACAGCTAGAGATAAATATGAATAGACAGAAATAATGGGATTCTAAAAATTAAGGAAATTAATAATGAAATATCTTAGTTGGGGAGGAGTAGGTAATACGTTACAAAATGGTTCATCTGAAGGCTTCTCATTTGAATTCTTTCTTATTGGTTTGGGAGGAGCCTTCTGTATGGTGATAGGTTATGTGATATTTGTATTACTTTTGAATTATGTATGTTCTAAAATCTTCAGTCAGAGAATAAAAGACTGGTGGCAAAAGATATAACATAACTAACAAATACTAATCACATAGCGACAATCACTATCGAGAACTTATTAGTATGAAAAGCCGGTGAATCTTTTTGAAATAATACAGTTCAAATTATTCTTTGAATAAGGTAGATGATGAGTTCTCGTCGCCGGTTATACCCAATGCATTAAGTATTGCACTAACATAACTAATCATCCTCACCTTTTCACAAGTATGTTCTTTTCCCATGCAGTCAAAGCCTAAATAGGATTAAAATAATTAGTATTAAATAATTCTTCTCCGATTGGCATCGGAATATCTTGTAGAATTTCTTCTCTATTACAATGCTTCAGAAAAAAATATAATGAAGAATCAATTATTTTTAACATTTTTCCACCTCTATCATAGTCAAGGAATGGTGGCTGAATTTTCTTATTAATTTGATGCTGTATAATATTGTGTAGCAATGCGCCCAAGTCACTAGATCTTACGTCATCAGGACGGTGATGTATTTTTCTAATCTCTTCTAGTAGGGTCGCTCTTGATAGACCTTTTTCAATTTCATCGAAATTATAAGTAAGTAAGAGTTTAATGAAATAATAAGGAAATGCTAACGATGGTTTTCCACTTTGATTGCTAGTTTTGCGGGCAGTATCTACAAAAGCCTCAAAATTTCTGGTATGACGACTACCATACTCGCTCGCTTTACTTTTCAAAGCAGAATGCAAGTTTTCTTGACTAATTCTCACTAACTTATTACTTGTTTTGTTGACATTGGCATTAACACAGCAATATTTGCAAATTTCTTGCACGACTCCAATGCTATCAAAAGAGTCATTTATCAATTGATTCTCCACTTCGGAAAAATCAACGTTTAGCAATCTTGAACCTTTTTGAATTACTTTTTGAAAATCAGTTACTTCCCATGGCTCAACCGGTACTTCAGTAATCCTATCTAAAAGATCACCATTAAACTGGATCAGTCGGTTAGCTTCGCGCCAAATTCCTAATATAACAAAAATAATATGGTGATCTTGGAAAACTCGCAGATCATATGCAAGTGTCTCTTGTACATCGCGGACCAAATAGTGAAAATTCTCTAAGACTATATATTTTTTGAAATTATTAGCTTTAAGCAGCTCTGAAACATCCTGTGCTAGTGCGAGGTTATATTCTACGAAACTACTTGTTGTTGAAGTTTTATTGCTTTTTTTACCTTCTAATTCCGAATTACCATTTGTGTCACTGATAAATGGAATTTTTATATTAAAATCAGTACCTACTTTCCCCCCATATTCAAAGCCATTTTCCTTAGACTCTGATTCTATATATTTAATTTTGAGTTGCCTGATTACTGATTTGTAAATATCAATTGGTTTAGTCTGAGGAGAACATTCAACTTTTACATATTTATCATCATCTAGATGTTTAAGGATTAGGGAAGTTTTGCCTTGCTTTGAAGAACCGTACACTATGACTTCATTACCATCTGTAAGAGCGGTTTTAAACTTAGAATCAACAGACTCACGCTCAATATATGTTGCTATTAGTTTACTTTTAACTCCAAAAACATCTGATGTTTTATATTCCATTTTTTATTTCAATCAGGTCTAAAGTTTATAATTCACTAAAATGTAACATAATATGAATGATATCCAGCAATAAAAAGTTTATTGTCATAACTTTATTAATATTTATTGGAAACTCCTCTGAAGCATCATTCCAAAATGACTTTCAAGTATGACTTTTTCTGATTTCTAGAGCGTTAATATCCTTATCTAGTAATGTAATTTAACTTCGTAGACTTGCAACAAGCTTGCGTATTCTAGTATGTAGCTTCAATGAATCTTCTCTGATTATTAGTAAGATTTACCGATGAGGGGTAGAGGGGGGATGCAACTATCCAACCTATTCTTCAATTGGTGTTGAATTTTTCTCCATAAAAATCCTATGGTTAGAATTACTACAATAACCACACAATCAAGTTATTAAAATTTGTTTGATAATATGCAGGTGTATTAATTAGGAACAATTAAAATCACTGATGAAGATATAGTTACTAATAAAAAATGCAGATATTACAATAATAAATAAACCTAATAAAAGCATATTATTCAATTAGTTGCATCTTTGTTTTGTTAATTGCAAGAATTCTAGACTAAAAACTAGTTATTGAGAAAATAATTATGATAATTCATTTAATTACAAAACTATCATTTACTTTATTGTTAGTTCTAATGACTAATAATGCAGTAGCAGAATGGAAATTAGCGTTCAATGGTATGTTCCGCAATAAAAAAATTCAAGTTTATTTAGATTATGACAGAATTCGAAAATCGGGAGATACTGTCAAGATATGGGAATTAGTTGACTTTCCAGAAGGTTCTGAGCTTGTTAATAATTTGTCTGTTAAGTCTCTTACAGAATTCGATTGTTTGGATGAACGACACAGAAGCCTCTATAAAGTGTTTTATACTGGAAATATGGGAGAAGGGCGAGTAGATTTTAGCGTTGATACCCCTTCTAATTGGGCGCCAATAATACCAGAAACAGTTACTGAAAGTCTTTGGAAAGAAGCATGTGGAAAGCAAGACTTTGAAACTCAGACATTATCTATGCCATTGCCTGCAGCTCCTGATTGGGAATCTTCTGGATGGATGGAAGTATATAGGGATAATAGTTTTATTCGTTTCCATATATATCCGTCATCAATTCAAAAAAACAATCGGTTTGGCAGAGTGTGGACTTTGTTCTCATGCAAAACTGATACATCTTCAAGACTCTATCATATCAGGCGAATACTTTATGAATTTGACTGCGATAATAAAAGAGTAAAAGTTGTCGATGAAAAATTTAATGACGATCCTAATCCCCCTAATGATGGAGGAATAAGGCATATCAGGATGGCCTCTCGCCCTACAATTGAAGAATGGAAAGGACAGTCAATAGAAGAACCTAAGTTATGGGGTACTTTGAAAAATGATCTTTTTTATAACATTTGTAACAGATGAAGTGAGATCATTCAATAAATATTCTTCTTCGAAGAATGCAATGTATCTTTAGTTAAATAACATTATTGGGAATTGGTCTGCTGGTATTAATCTGGATGAAAATAACCTCTTAGTAATGGAAGAGATGTAATCAATAAGATATAAATATTAATACTACTAATCTCTCCCCCAAGGAGAGGAAATATACATATATCTAATAATAGTTATAGAATTAATTAGTTAAGTTATTATTACTGTAGTTGCTAGCTTTGGTAGGGTAGTGAGAACTTCTTACAATGCATATCCTCTTTCACCATCGTTCTCTCTTCACCAGCTAAGCTTAATTAGACGGATGAGTAGAAAAAAAACAAGAATTAGAATACCTAATAATTATTTAATTACTGGATATGTATTAGCTATTGAGTAGAAGGTTTCTTCCATTAAATGATGTAGTTCTGCTTCATGTTTCTTGCTTACGATAAAACTATCATGTACAGGAAGACAAACAATACCTCTTTCGGTTAATTGATTGATAATTTTCTCAGCAAGCCAAGCGTCAAGATTCTGCAAATGCAACCCAAACCCAGGGTTATAGAAAGATTTGCTAATTACTTCATGTTTCTGTTCAATTTTCTGCAGTAGGGATTCAGCATTCTTGATACGGAATTCACTTCTGATAGTATTTAAGGCATGTTGACGGGATTCGCAATTGAATAACACTAAGAAAGCTTTCTTTACCTCACTTCGGTCACATCCTTCAATAGTGTAGGGGTCATCCGTTACTGGAATTCCTTTCAAAGCGTAGGCAAGGGTAGGATGCAGGGCTGAATAATCCAGTTCACATACTTCTTCACCGTTTATCGTTAATTTCTTCCTATCATCTTTGGGCATTGTCTGCCAAAAACCACAATAAAAACGACCTCCACCACTTTCCCCATTAAATATCCGCTTTACCGTAATGCAGGTTGGATCATATTTATTTCGAAGGTCAATTCCATCCGTACCAATGTTGGAGCGTCTAAGCAGATCATTGTATTTTCGTAAATCTTCCCGCATTTGATTGGTAAATTCATCATCAACATAATCAATAACTTTTCCATTCTCATCCTTCTTGATGATGGTTTCTTCTTCCGGGGCTTCTGGATCGCGTTCTATTTTCGATATGTCAAATTCTAATAGGTCTAAAAGTTTCTCACTAGCTTTAATACGTGACTGAAAACCTTCTCCTTTAGCTTTATCAAAGAAACCTATTTTTTCTTCGACATAACCTAATGCAATAAGATTTTTTAGCACACCATTGAATAAGTCATATTTCAAGAATAACTTTCTATATCGAGCATCCTTTGTATAGTCATTCCGATTTAAACTAATCATCCGCCAAGGGCTTTTGCTGTAATTTGCTGCTACCCATAAATCCAAAATGAGCACGTCTAAATGTTTCCTAACCCGCTGAGCTTTTCTCATTTGCTTATCATTTGCTTTTCTTAATTGCTTAATTTCAGAAAATATTCCTGACAACTGCTCATTCATCGAGGGATAGTCTGTTTTTCGATGGACTTGAAGCGGAGATGCTTCCAGCAATGCTTCTTTTAACAATTGTTCTTGACTAACGGTCATGAAATTAAAAGCAATTAAGCGATAGGATTGGTAGGAAGTGGCATTCTTGACGAGTATTAAAATTCTTATGCTGTTATCATTCCAAATGCATCAAAACTCATTAGGATGCTCTGTATTGAATTATAAGCTTTATGCCTATGGAATGGCATGTCTTATGGGACATAGCTTTTTCCCCATTGAAAGTTGCCAGTATACCTTTTGTTTTGCCTGAAATATTCGCGGAGTAATATTTGCTGACTGAGCGCGTACAGTGGGGGTCATACATCTGAGTGCTAAATCCATAGAAGATATTAAACAACCACTATCTGTTTCATGGTGAATCCACACCATCAAGATCAAGGCATTGCTATTCTGTTCGGAAAAAGGAGGAGTTGATAGATCTCATAGCTTGCTTTTCAACATACGCGCCAGAGCTTTTGCATTTTTGACCGCATCACCGCCAAAATCGTTATTGAAATAAATCCACACTGTCTTGGCTTTGGCCTGCTGAATTCGCTTCGCCCATTCCTTCAATTCGTCCTGGGTGTAATCATGGCGATACCATGCCTTTTTGCCATGAAAGCGAATGTAAATATCCTCGGCTGTTTTGATCAATTCGTCCGGCAGCCGGGGCGCACTGCATGAACAGAATATGAGATTGGCCTCTTTTAGGGCCGTATAGACCTTCTCATTCCACCAACTTCCATGGCGGAATTCGACCACGTTCCTTTGCCCAGTTTGAAGCTGGCTCACAATCGCCTTGAGCTTTGCTGGGCTATAATGGTAACTTGGCGGAACCTGATACAGAAAACATCCCATCCTGTCGCCAAGTATCGTAGCGATGTGGCCGAAATCCTTTACCAGTTCCTCCGTGCCTTCGAACTTCTTCGTATGGGTAATCAACTCGCACACCTTGACCGTATAAACGAACTTTTTCAGGCCAGCCTGTTTAATCCAGCTCATCACTGTCGTTTCTGTTGGCCATGAGTAGAATGAGGCATTGATCTCAACCGTCCCAAAAGTTTGGGCGTAATGGGCAAACCAGTCCTTTGTTGCCAGACCTTCGGGGTAAAATGCATTGCGCCAGTGCCAGTAAAACCATCCAGAACAGCCTATATGATAGGTCGTTCCCTCGGGCGCAGGTGGCCTTATTGGAGAAGGAATGTTAGATGCAAGCCTAAGTTTATGCATTTTAAATGCTCTGAGAACATTATTCTCCCGCTGCTTTTGGCGTTTGATTTCGCGTTTCTCGCGTCGTTGCTCTTTGGTCAGGGTAGACTTTTCCATCGAAAACCTATGTTAAGAAAGATGTCGAGGTGTAATTTCATTTCTAAACCAAACCTCACTTTAGCAGTTTTTCCTTGTATACCCATCGCACTTCAAAATCCGGTTTTTATAATCCCTCATCCTACCTTCTCCCAGCGGGAGAAGGTATAGACGCCGAGTTTTGAAGTGCGATGGGTATATTTATTTGTTTGGGTGAAGAAGTTAGGAGTTGTTGCAAAAAATATCGCAATTTAGACGCGGCCAAAAAGAACTGGTCAGGCATTCCAAACGGTGTCGACTTCACTGGAGTGGATGTTAATGATAACATGCTCTCCATCGCGGAAGGGAAAGCGCGGCCTTCTTAAGAAAAAGAAAATTTTCTGGCAAACATGGGCGCTCATAAATTGGAATTCAAATCTGCTTCATTTGATCTTGTCCTGGCCCCTTCGGTCTTATCAGCTTTAAGTTCTCTGAAAAAAGGTGTCAAGGAAATGATTCGCGTACTCGTAAATTTGACACATCATAATGTCTTCGGCATGCACCTGAGCTGGTTCCTGCTTTTCGAGAAACAATAGACAATGTATGACGTCATCATCGTGGGAGGCGGCCCAGCTGGTCTCTCCGCCGCCCTCATCCTAGGACGCTGCCTGCGATCGGTGCTGGTTTGTGATAACGGCAAGCCTCGAAATGCTTTTTCCCGGGCCCTTCACGGATACCTTACCCGTGATGGCATTCCTCCTTTTGAGTTCATCGCCTCGGCCCGAAAAGAGATCCAAAAATATGAAACGGTGAAATTCTTTGATGCAGAGGTCAGCGGCGCGAAGCGGAAGGAGGGATGCTTTGAAGTCACTCTCTCCAGCGGAATAATCTATCACTCGAAGAAGCTTTTACTGGCCACCGGCGTAGTGGATGCGATTCCTAAAATTCAAGGTATCGAGGAACACTATGGAAAGAGCGTTCACACCTGCCCTTATTGCGATGCTTGGGAAGTAAGAGGAAAACAACTGGCTGTCTTTGGGAAGGGAGAACGAGGATTTAAGCTCTCCCTGTCGCTCAAGACCTGGAGTGAGGATGTTACTCTCCTTACCGATGGCCCAAGTGGATTCTTGCCGGAGCAACGGGAAAAACTTGAGAACAATGGTATCAAACTCAGGGAAGAAAAGATTAGGCAACTCAAGGGTGAAGACGGACAATTAAAGTACATAGAATTTCAAAGTGGTGAAGTCTTGCCTCGGGAGGCGCTGTTTTTTAATACCGAATCCTATTTAAGATCAGGCCTTCTGGAAGAGTTAGGATGCCCTTATGAACATGAAGAAGGTGTCTTCTCAGGAAAATACGAAATGACAGAGGTTCCCGGACTCTATGTGGCGGGAAACATCTGCCGGGATATTCAGTTAGTCATCGTTGCTGCCGCAGAAGGAGCTCAGGCAGCCTTTGGCATTAACACCGCTCTCACGCAAGAAAATCAATCTTAGCGCACTCTCACAGGTGCCATTCTCCTCAATTGAGGGGTCCTTGAAAATTTAGAGTGGCTTATCCACGAAATCAGATCTCAGATCTGGCTCTGAATACTTCAATCTTCTCCGACTTGAACTTGACTGGCACGAGCATGCCCTTGCGTGCCCGGTGTGACACGAACGGTTGTAGTTCTCCCCATTTCAGTACCGATTGCGACGGTTTGCCACCCCGGCCCGTTCCCCTGATCAGGAGTGATGAACCTTCTGGGAGTACCGCGGTGGCAATTAGTGTCTCACCCTCATTCAGCCCGAGAATAATTACGCCCTTGCCGCCCGACAACTCCTTCATTTCACTGATTGGGAATAACAGCAGCTTGCCATTGCTGCCAAGTGCCACGATCAGATCACCACTAGCGATATCTGCCGGTTGCAGCACGCTATCATTCACCTTGCTCAGCGTCATGAAGGCCTTGCCAGCTTTATGGCGTGATACCAGGTCTTTGAGCGTAGCAATAAAGCCATACCCACTAGATGAGCTAAACAAATATTTTGTCTCCGGCGACGCGGCGCACATCGTCGCTGGTTTCACCTTGGGGGGCATATCCAGCAAGGAAGCCAGAGGTACACCGTCGCTACGCCCCCCGGGAATGTCCGTCGTGGACAGACTGTAGGCACGCCCCCTGCTGTCCAGCACGACAACCGGATACGTCGTGCGCGTTTGTCCTATCGCTAATAACTGGTCGCCATCCTTAAACGAGAGCGTGTTCATATCCACTTCATGGCCTGTACGCTGACGGATCCAGCCGTTTTTCGACAAAATGACAGTGCAGGGCTCATCCGTCACAGACACCGCCTTGGCAACCACACGCTCCGCTGCCTGAATCAGTGTACGGCGATCGTCACCAAATTTCTTCACGTCAGCCTCGATCTCACTGATGATTAGATTGTGCATGGCAGTTTCATTGTCCAGAACGGTCCTCAAGCCTTCTTCTTCTGTTTTCAGCTCATTCATTTCATTCTCAATGCGGATCGCCTCCAGGCGAGCCAACTGACGCAATCGAATTTCCAGAATATCGTCTGCCTGAATGGCCGAAATCCCGAATTGCGTCATTAGGTTGGCCTTGGGATCCTCCGCTTCGCGAATGACTCTGATGACTTCATCAATATTCAGCAATACCGCTCTGCGGCCTTCAAGGATATGCAGGCGCTTTTGCACCTGATCAAGCCTTGTATGACTGCGGCGCGTAACAGTAGCAATGCGAAACTGCACCCATTCGGCAAGTAATTTCTGGATGTTCTTCTGATTCGGCTTGCCATCGAGTCCGATGGCGACCATGTTGGCCGGTACGGTAGATTCCAGGCTGGTATGCGCGAGCAGCAGGGCGATGAACTGCTCCTGCGGCATACGCGAAGAACGCGGCTCCAGAACGATGCGCACCGAAGCATCTTTGCCGGATTCGTCGCGCACGGTTTCCAGTGCTTCGAGGAACAGCTGTTTCATCTGCTTCTGCTCTACCGACAAGTCTTTCTTACCTGGTTTGACCTGTGGATCCACATATTCGCCGATCTCTTCCAGTACTTTCTTGACTGAGACCCCCGGCGGCAATTCATGCACTACCATACGCCACTGGCCGCGCGCTTGTTTCTCTATGGTCCAGCGTGCCCGCACACGGAAGATACCCCGGCCCGTCGCGTAGGCTTCCCGTATCTCTACGCTACTGGAAACCAGTTGGCCGCCGCCTGGGAAATCCGGTCCTTGGATGTGTTGCAATATCTCATCGATACCCATCGACGGGTCGTGCATCAGCGCAATGACAGCATTGCCAACCTCACGCATATTGTGTGGCAGGCATTCCGTGGCCATGCCGACCGCGATGCCGGATGCGCCATTCAACAATAGGAACGGGAGACGTGCTGGCAGGTCCACTGGCTCCTGCTCCGAACCGTCGTAATTGGGACGGAACTCCACTGTTCCTGCGTCCACTTCGGACAGCAACAGTTCCGCATACCTAGTGAGCCTGACTTCGGTATATCGCATGGCAGCAGGGGAGTCGCCGTCACGTGAACCGAAGTTACCCTGCCCATCGACCAAGGGATAGCGCAATACAAAGTCCTGTGCCATACGCACCATCGCCTCATAGGAAGCAGAATCACCGTGGGGATGATATTTGCCAATCACATCACCGACCACGCGAGCTGATTTAACCGGCTTTGACCCTTGGATCAGGCCCAAGCGGTGCATGGCGTACAGAATGCGGCGCTGTACCGGCTTTTCGCCATCTGACACGGAGGGCAACGCCCTTCCCTTGACTACGCTGATAGCGTAGCGCAGATAAACCTGATGTGTATATTCGGCAAGATCGAAGCTGCCATCGTCGCTATCATTGCCGCCTTGAGAAGACGTAGGCGGTGTAGGGGGCGGCGGCTCCGTCTCCTGCGATATCCCTTGTGATGGCAAGGGGGCGTCCAGAGCATCAAATAGATCCAGGTTCTTCATTTCTGTTAAATATCCGCTTCCACTTTGTCACCATGAATAGTAATCAACTCCTTACGATCGCTGGCATGTGACCTACCCATGAGGGTATCAAAGGTCTCAACAGCCTCTGCCACATCGCCAATGCTTATCCTTACTAACCGGCGTGTATTCGAGCATAATGTGGTTTCCCAAAGCTGAACAGCATCCATTTCCCCCAGGCCCTTGAATCGAGAAATGGTCCAGCTACCCTCTTTAATACCTTCCTGGCGTAGGCGTGCTTCAAGTATGTCCAGCTCTACCTGGTCCAACGCATACAGCTTGCGTGGCGGTTTGCTTTTGCCCTGTGCCGGCACATCCACTCTGAACAACGGTGGCTTGGCGATATAGACATGCCCCTGCTGAATGAGCTTGGGGAAGTGCCGGAAGAACAGGGTAAGCAGCAACGCCTGGATATGGCTGCCGTCATCATCGGCGTCGGACAAAATGATAATTTTGCCATAGCGCAAGGTGCTCATATCCACATCGCTATCAAGCTTGTGTGGATCAATAGCCAACGACATAGCAATATTGTGTATTTCCTGGTTAGCGAGTATCTGCGATTGGTCTACTTCCCAGCTGTTCATACCTTTGCCGCGCAACGGCAGAATAGCCTGAGTCTCTTTGTCACGCCCTGCCTTGGCTGAACCACCAGCGGAATCCCCTTCCACTAGGAACAGTTCGGCGTTGGGGCCGGTCAGTTCGGAATCGGTCAGTTTGCCAGGCATAACCGCCACGCCGGAACCTTTCCTGCGCTCAACTGTTTTAGTGGTCTTGCCGCGGTCGATGGCGTTCTTGATAGCCTGCTCGGCAATCTTTGTCGCTTCTGACACATGTTCGTTGAGCCATAAATCCAGCGCGTCCTTCATGACTACTCCTACCAATTTGACTGCCTCGCGCGAGGACAGCTTTTCCTTGGTCTGACCAGAGAAACTCGGGTCAACCATCCGGACTGCCAGGACGAAGCGCAGCCTTGCCCATACATCCTCGGCCGCCAGCTTTACGTTACGCTGCATCAGCCCATGCTGTTCTGCGAAAGTGCGCACGCTGTTGAATACCACATCGCGCAAGCCTGCCTCGTGCGTCCCGCCTCCCATCGTCGGGATCAGGTTGACATAGGATTCTCCTCCACCTGAGCCTGCGACCCATGCCAGCGCCCATTGCACCCCCTCACCATCAGAAAAGGTTTCATTGGCAGACAGATACTTTTCACCGCAAAAGGCCATCGCAATCGGTTCATCCTCGGCAATCATCTGATCAAGGTACTGCGCAATTCCTCCACTAAAATGCCATTCTTTAACATCGAAACCGGTGGGCGTTTCTATGTTGAGCAGCACTTTAACGCCTGGTAAAAGCATCGCCTTGGCACGTAAGAGGTGCTCCAGCTCCCCCCGATGGAGTAAGGGAGAATCGAAATACTTTGCATTGGGCCAGATGCGGAGTATGGTGCCAGTGTTACGTGCACTACAATTGCCGATTACGGTTAACGGTTCGATGACTTCACCCTCGGCAAAGACGATGCGGTACTGCTTGCTCTCACGTTTGACTTCAACTTCCAGACGGGAGGAGAGCGCATTAGTTACTGAAACGCCAACACCGTGCAGTCCGCCGGTGAATTTATAACTGCTGTCTGCATCGCCTTTGGCAAACTTACCTCCGGAATGAATAACCTGGAACACGACTTGTATAGTCGGAACTTTTTCTTCCGGATGCAGACCGACTGGAATGCCGCGTCCGTCATCTGCGACAGCAACAGATCTGTCCCGGTAAAGGGTCACTTCGATATTCCTCGCATGCCCAGCCATTGCCTCATCAACAGCATTGTCGATGGCCTCTATCACCATGTGCGTTGGGTCTGTAGTTCGAGTGTACATACCCGGTCGCAGCTGGATAGGTTCCAGTTTGCGCAGGACTCGAATTGAGGATTCGTCGTAAGTTTTTTTTGTCATAGTTGCCGGGTTAAGCGGGGTCTAAGTAAGTGAACGGACAAGACAATAAGAATCAATGATACATCAGGACTGGGGCAGAGTCTTACTAGGAATAGACCGCTGTTAGTGCATCCATCGTCAAAGTCTTCGCGTCATACGATTTTACTCGGCAGCTAGCAAACTCGCACGTCTATAAATCTTTAATTGCGGCTAAACACATTCTTCGAGATTGATACTGATATCTTGTGCGTAAAATCTGAATTGTTTTTAGATAACTTAAACTAAAATTCATCCCTTAATGTTATCCACAAATTATCCCAGTAAAATCCTTAGTTTATACAAAGCAGAAAAATCACTAAACTTATTGATAATTAATGTTTCTCTAGAGATATACCGTAATTGACCAGTCTTTTATTACTATTATTATGGTTTATTTAGTAAAGTTAATAAAAAAATAAACGAAATCTTTGGGCTTTCGTCTTTTATTCCCTGAAAAGTCCGGATAAGATTTTGAAGCGTTCCTTGTTTTTTTAATTGTTTACTTGATGGTAAATTTTAGCTGATACCCTGACGCCAATATCAACGCAGAAATTTCATTTACTCTTCCATTCCACGTTTAAATACTGATTAAATATAGAGGATAAGCAAGCTACGCTACGTTCCTTTGTTAAATGATGTCTCGCCTTGCTTCCGAACAAGTTCTCCTCGACGTTTTGGGTTAGTCAGCCTTTTGGGGTGAACGGCAGTATATTGTCGGCATGGTGGAGTAAAAAAGAATAATATAGAACTGTTGCATATGCTGCTGTCAGTCAGATGAAGTCAAGAAAAGGCTTCCTACAATGCAAGCAAAGAAAAATAACAGTCTACGTCGCGCTCAATTACGCCTATGGTTTGAAGCTGTGAAGAAAATTAACCATCCTATTATTTCAACTTATTTGCGATGCTCGTTGCTGAGAGGCGCACGTCGTAATGAATTAGCTACCCTGCGCTAGAGTGATGTTGATTTTCAATGGAAGAGTTTAATCATTCGCGACAAAGTTAAAGGTGAACGTACCATACCATTAACACCCTATGTGGAACACTTAATATCTGGGTTACTAGTCGAAATGTATTTGTTTTTATTAGCCCAACTGCTGCATCTGGAAGGCTTGAAGAACTACGCAATCCCCATAAAAGGCATTAAATAACGCCTCTCTCCCAGCAGTATCTTTACATGGTTTAAGCCGTTCTTTTAGCATATTATCGGAATAGGTAGAAATTCCTGCAGGGATATTGGCGTAGATAAGTGAGCATACACCAAGTACAATCGTTGAGAAGCATTACATACAACGCGAACTAGACTTGCTTCATTTATGGCATGTCAAAATTGAACAGTGGATTTTATACGAAGCTGGCATTAAGTTTGTACCAGCATAAGTTAATTTAAACACTGCTGTAAAAGAAATTAGCCACACCTATCCTGAGACTAATTCTTAGAACGTTGTTTTCAGAATAAAGAAAGACTAATTTTGATGAATACGCTAGCTTTAAATTTTCATGACAAAAGGAAAAAGCGGGAAAACCTTCGCCCGCTTATCCGTGGGTTCAACTCGAAGGTACATTAAAATGAACAAATATGAGTATTCTCTGCTCCTGTACGACAAAAATAATAACTGAGTATCTAGCCTACCCTGAAACAGCTCATTTGGTTATAGAGCATGTTAAAAGATTTGATAAATACGAAAAGGAGCTATGTCTTAATGAACTACTAGATGAAGCACATAGGTTGGGGCGATATACATTGAAGGTTGCCGCTCATTTTATAGCACAATCTGCTGGGCCTTCTGTGGACTTCGCCAAGATAGAGAAACGCCTGCTGCGTGCTGCAGAAGACAGAAGCCTATCTGTCTACGCTAAGAATGAAAAAGTGAGATGGGATAGTGAAATGCCAGCTTGCCCTTATCTGGAAGTCCACGGGGACGATATGAATACGTGGCTTAAAGAAAATGAGCCTCGTATTGGTCCAATATTTCGGGAGCCACCCCCTCCTATTACTTCGAAACAGATCGAGCCAGAGATAACGGCAATATCACCCGAGCCATGGGGAGTTAAAGCTCCAAACGACCTAGAGCCAGAACAACCGTGTACGAATACGTGGCTTGAAAAAAATGAACCTCATATTGACCCGATATTTCGAGAGCCTACCTTCCCTATTACTTCGAGACAGGTCGAGCCAGAGATAACGGCAGTATCGTCCAAACCATGGGAAATTAGAAACCCAAACGACCCGGAGCCAGAACAACCGTGGTTCACACCCGCGCGTTATTTTGCACGTCAACATGTAAAAAATGATCCAACCTTGCTTAATAAACGTAAGGCACTGTCACAAAAAGTTACTCAATCGCTAACTAATGCGGGAGTTAAAAAGCGGGGTGGAAGGAAACCTTTCTGCTCTTCCACGATATTAAAAGCATTATCTAACGTATCTCTAGGATAAAACTTTCAAACTTTCAGCGAAAGTTTTCAGGAATATAAGTGCTCTAGCCTTATGGGGACTACAATTCCTCAAAACTTTCACAGATGCTTGTAAGCGTTTAACGCTTTACTAACATTTGGAACCTCTTCAACACAAAGGAAGGTTTCAAAATGCGCAATACAACCAAGCAATATTCAGCAATAGCTACAAAGCAGCGATTTTTCCAAGGTGAAGGAATAGCAAGCTCCGCTAACCGTACTGATACCGCTTCTTATTATTCAAATAATCAGTCTCAGACAGAAATAACTAATGAGCAGCAACAAATATTTCCTTCTCTCGAAAGAGTGACAAGTCCAACTGTCTGTACTGATGCCGCCGCTTATTATCTAAACCGACGACCTCAGACATTAAGAGCCTGGGCCTGTCTAGAGAATGGCCCAATCCGCCCCTTAAGAATCAACGGGCGGTTAGCTTGGCGTGTATCTGATCTACTGGCTCTGCTGAACGGAGGTCTTTAATATGAATACGTCCCAGAGTCAAAATAAATTCTCGCACTCTCATGATGCTGATACCCTCGGAATCGTTGCTGATCTCAGAAGTGTGAAAGGGCGCATGCTGGTGCAGGAAATATTAAAGCAGACGAATGACCCAGAATTTCGTAACCTGATCAGCATGGCAGATACACTCAATAAGCGGTATATCATCGCTGCTGGGAGTTTTAACGGCAGGGGCATATTAAGTGTTCTTTGTGATGATGAACAAACACTCATAGCCGCTTGCCAGAATATAAATATTCGTATGGACGAAATCGGATCGAGCACAACAGCTTGGCTAATAAGTCCGAATAACTGCGCAATATTGCTGAAAGAGGCCCTAGCGCAGAGCACCAAGAAGGGAAAGAAATAATGAACGCTCCCATGACAAAAGCTGAAGTCATTGCCACTGGTAATGTTGTAGCTCTCACTTCCTTGCTGCGTGTTGAATTCGAGATGAATAAAAGTAGCATCCCAGTCAGCTTAAAGAATTGTAAGGGGTGGTTAGCTTGGAGGATAACTGAAATCAACCCAGCTACTGGCAAGTTCAGCAAAATTCCCTTTTATCCGCGCTCACGACAGAAACGACATGGCCAACAAGGAAGTCCCACAGATATGGCAAACTTGGGAACATGGGATGATGCCTGGATGGCATTCAAGACCGATAAATCTATAGCCGGAGTTGGTTTTGCCTTATTACCATTATTTGATATCGTTGCACTCGACGTGGATGGCTGTATCGAGAATGGCGAATTACGAAGTGACGTAAAAGACCTTACAGCTGGTACTTATTGTGAAATCAGCCCGAGTGGAAAAGGCATTCGTGCTTTCTGGCAAGGCACCGCTAACGATGGAAAAAACCATGAGAAAAAGTTCGAGCTGTTTCATTCCATTGGGTTTGTTACTGTCACAGGAAATCAGGTAGAGAATTTTTATTCTCAGTGCAGTATGGAGGATATTCAGCTGCTCGATTCAAAGTTAAAAGCTGAATTGGAGCATTTTTCACGTTCAAGTAGCAAGAGGGGCAAACCAAGCAAGCCGGAGCTTCTGAAGAAGGCTGCAGAGAATGATCCACGGCTGCAGGCCATCATTGATGCTGGTCTATATGAACGTGATATGGGCGGCGGCAAGCATTCAATTTGCTGTCCGTTTGAGCATCTTCATAGTGACTTTGGCAGAAATGAAGGTGATGGCGATACCGTGTATTTTCAACCGCATACCAACGGTTATGCTGAGGGTTCGATTTATTGCTTGCACACCCACGGCAATGACCAAAGTAAGTACTGGGCACAAATAGGCTACGATATTAACGCTGAAGGGTTTGAGTGCCTTAGCTCTGAAGAATGGCCATTGCTCCAACCTCTCCCTGAAAATCTCCCCCCGGTGCCAAAATTTGACCTATCTTTATTACCTGTCTCGTTGCGTCCCTATGTTGAAGATATTGCTGAAAGGATGCAAATCAGTGCTGACATCCCAGCTATTGGTCTTATCACAGCGCTTTCTGCAGTAATTGGGCGACGTGTGCAAATCAAGCCCAAGGCTTATGACGATTGGACCGTTGTACCTAATCTTTGGGGTGTTGTCGTCGCTCCACCCGGATATATGAAATCACCTGCACTCTCAGAAGTTATGAGACCGCTGCACCGCTTGGAGAGTGAAGCATATAAGGATTATGAATTAAAACATGCGGCATGGGTGGTGGAGAAGCAGAGTATTGAAATAAAGAACAATGCTATAAAGTACAGATTGAAGAAAGACCCTAATGCTGACATTGAACCATACCTGCTTATTCCTGATGAGCCGATACCGACACGCTATTGTGTCAATAATTTTTCCCACGAAGCTTTAGGCGAAATATTAATAGGCAACCCAAATGGAGTATTAGCTTACAGTGATGAGCTCTATGGGCTGCTTAAAATGTCGGAGAAGCCAGGAAATGAAGGACTGCATGATTTTCTTCTAAGCGCATGGAATGGAGATGGGCCTTTTACTTTCGACCGAATTGGGCGAGGGCTGAATCGGCGCATTGAGCATGTATGTGTATCGATACTTGGCGGTATCCAGCCAGGGCGGTTAATGGAGTATATTACGGCTGCCAATCGAGGAAGTCGGGGAGATTCAGGGTTAATACAGAGATTCCAACTATTGGTTTGGCCTGATCCTAGTGAGGAATGGCGGCTAGTAGACAGGAAGCCAAACGATGAAGCATACGAAAAAGTTGGTCGTATTTTTGAACGGCTAGTAGGACGCGAACTTTTAGATGATCTCAGTTATAACTACAAAATATGCAGAATACCTGATGTACGTCGTTTCGGACCTGAAGCACAGGATGCCTTCTATGCCTGGCTGGAGCAATTAGAGCGGTTGCTTCGTGGCAACAATCTCCCCCCGGTAATGGCATCTCATCTCTCTAAATATCGGTCACTGGTACCATCGCTAGCATTAATCTTCGCTCTTGCGGATGATGTGCGAGGGGCAATTCCTGTGTGTTACGTCGAGCAGGCTATTAGGTGGGTAGCCTACTTGCGTGCTCACGCTGAACGTGCATTTTCCACTGGCACCCATTCTGATACCCCGCATGCGCATGCATTGTTGGCAAAAATCAAAGATGGAGCCGTGATAGATGGGTTCAAACCGGCTGACGTGTATCTTAAGGGCTGGAGCCTGCTCAATAGTGAAGGAGTGACAAAAGCAGTGGACTTGCTCTGTGAGCTGGGTTATCTGCTAAGGGTCGAAAAGCGTCATAAGGAATGTGGGAGACCATCCATTACCTATCGTATTAATCCACGAGTAAAAAACTGATAATCGAAATATTGGTGGCTTACTAGAACCTAATAAACCTCAAAAACCTTTGCAAAAATGAGTTATTTAGGTTTTTTAGGTTCAACTCCTCCTTTATTCCAAAATATTTGAAGAGTAATAACTATGAAAAAGTCCAAATTAGAAGAGAATTCAACCATCACTCAAGTTACAGAAACTGGCCAAAAATCTGAGCAGGAAACAATCAATATGAGTGATGAGCAAATTTTGGCGATGAATGCCTATAACCCAATAGTGCGAGCTATTGCAACCGGACAGGAATTTACTAAGGATATAACAGACACGGAAGTTGATATTTTCGCCAGCATTTCCATCCTTGCTAAACAAATTGAAGATATCAAAGCTGGAAATCTGAGTTGTGCGGAGGCAACCTTAGCTGCACAGGCTGACACGCTTGATCTGATATTTAATAGCTTGATGCGGAAAGCAGCCAATTCTAAAATGATTAATCATTTCGAAATGTATATGCGATTGGCTCTGAAAGCGCAGGGTCAATGCAGAAGAACCTATGAAACACTAGCTGAAATTAAGAATCCACGATCCATGGCTTTTATCAAACAACAGAATATTGGATTAAATCAGCAAGTAAATAATAATGCAGTTCCTTACGTGCATGAGAAATCAATAAAATCATCAAACGAACTATTGGAGGCACAAAATGGCGAACGGCTGGACACCAGAGCGGCGGGCTCGACAATCGGCACTGATCAGGAACTGGAAACCGTGGGAATTATCGACTGGGGCCAAAACGCCCGAAGGCAAAACACGCTCTAGCCAGAATGCGTTCAAGCATGGAATGAGTCAATTGAATAGAGAATTACGGGCATTAATACGCAAACAATATGAGATGCTAAATGATCTATCGGAGGATGCATGAAGGCTGTGTTCTGTTAGTAGGAAGCTAATTGTTTAGTCCCACGGTGGGCTGGAATGGATTAACAAGTCAGACAAATTCGGTTTTGGTAATATGTACCCAGCCGTGATCAAACGTAAATGTGCGTACGTGACCAGCAGGGTCTTGAATTCTCAGTATTCTTGTTCCTTCCGGTGAAGAAACTTTTTCAACCACGTATAACCAAAAAGCAGCACCATGCAAGCGTGCACATTCGAATTGCGTACTGGATATGCCAACAGGTCGGTCATGTAGAGTGCCGGTCATTGCCTTGACTTCCACCCACCGAATCGGTTGCCCATCACTGCCTTCCTCCACAAGATCGAAGCCAGGGTTGAATGCAGCCGCCCGTTTCAACTTGGGTTCTACGGCGAGGATTTGCTGAATGGCTAGCTCTTCCAGTTTCATCCGCGCAATCTGATCAAGGCCGTCCGGATCTGACTCTTCATCATTAGTATGTACTCCGACATAGGAAATGAATGGGCGTCCACCGTTGCTGCCCGGAGGTCGTTTGCTTGAATTAATACTTCCCTTCCAGTTACCACCAACTTTTTTACTGCTATAAGATAGATAATCAGTGGCGATGTAATTAACTCCTCGCGAGTCACCATCAACTTTCAATTGCTGATTACTAATAACGTTTCTACTGTTGCTTCTGATAAAACCATCTCCGTCAGTATCAGGTATGCCAGGAGGGATATCAGGTAGATCACCATATAAATCTTTTGCGTCGCCATATACGTCTTGATCATAAAGTAACGCGGGCTCTAATTTATCAGCTGGCTTAGATGCTGGTTCAGTGAAGCCTAGGCGTGATGTCAAATCGGCTACAGTGGTAATGCCGAACTTTTTCAAAGAATCAAGTATCGCAGGTTCAATACCTGCTTCTTTCGCAAGTTGATCAAGGAGGGGTGGCTTAAAAGTGATCTTAGACAGCAGGAAAGGATTGTTTTTCCATTCTAATGTATCGAAAATGACAAGGCCTGGCGGTTGAAGCTTGCCATCCCGATCCGGAACCCAAGATGTCTCGTTCAACTGACGCAAGAAGGTAGAGGGAAATTTCTTCGTGTATGAACCGTTATGTGTCCATTTGTATTCACCCTCGAATACGCCTCTCCGCCGTTCCTCCAGATGGCACAAGCTCTCCCAGAGCAGTTGTGCTCGTTCAGTACGTTCCTCAACGGCAAGCGCTGGCAGTGTATTGATGAGTAGCCCAATATCTTGGATGATCCAATCCTCTAAACAGTCATTTCGGTAGGAGGTTTCTTCGTGACCAGCCTCTCTTCTAAGTATCCTGAGTTCCTCGTTACTCAAAGTACTGGTTGTTTTTTGGGGCCGTGGAAACCACAATGCGCCACACGCCTCAAGAAGGTCACGTAATTTTTCACCTTTCAAGCATTCGTATGAATTATCAACTATCAAAATGTTAGGAATTCCAGCGAACAACTGCTTGATATGCTCAGTAGCAAGGTAGAGTTTATCTGGTTCAACTCTTAATTTAGAGCCTGTTCCAGCGTCAACTGCCATTACGAAAGATGTTTCCTTGAGAGCTAAAAGCAGCTTCTCACGCTGAAGCTTCGAATCGGTACTGAATGCTACTATGATTTTTTCGATGTCATATGCATAGTCCTTGTCATTTATACTGAATTCATCTTGTTTATATTTATAAAGTACGTTCACTACGACATCATCAACCTGGTCTGGTTCTGTGATTCCCAGGGATATAAGAAATGCACGTGCTTCAGCGCTTGTGCAAACATCCTTATGCATCGTGGGAAAACCAGTCTGTATGGCACTTGGCAAGAAAGCCTTGGGCTTGCCATTTTCTCGTGCGATGATGTGAGTTCCATCACTCAGGCGGATTAATGGGATCGTGTCAATGGCGACGTAAAGCAGCAGCTTCCTGTCCACGCAGGAATTCGTACAGTCGTGATATCCAATCGTTCGATTGGGCTTCAAGGAAATTTCTGCTCAAGCGTGACACGACCATTAAGGGTGTTACCTCTTTAACATCGAGCTCATGCATCGCATATTGACGGATTTCTGATTCCTTATATTGCGTAATTTCAGCTGTGAGCCATCCTTTCATCCCGTCATCAAAGAGTATTGAAATCTGCTCAGGGCTAAATAGTTCGCGCAGTTCTTGCGTACTCGCTAGTTTTGCTTGGAGAGCAGGAATGTATTCCCCGTTAAATCGAGGCAGTAATGGTTCATGGATCAGTGCATTACGGACGATATCAAAGAGCGGTGCGAATATTGAATTTGAGAACTTGTCACGTTCGAGTGGCAAGCAGCGCAGGACGGAAGTATCTAGTATCGTTTGGTCACGCAACCATTTTAGTGCCTCGACCAAAAGGGAAGCAGTTTCCTCGACCAGGTGCTGATTCCATGGATCATTGTACATGATATTGTCCCTACTGGGCGTTGTGCGATAAGGCCCTTGCACGAGGAAACCCAGATTAGTGGATACCACCGTCGGAAAAAATACCACCAATGGTGATGTAGCTAGCGGCTGGACTGACCAACGATCTGATTTATCGTTGTCGTGTTGAATCGAGAAAGCTACCTCCACTTGTCCGACTTCTTTATTCTCAAATACAAAAATTTTACGATGAAACACTAACCAATTTTGATCAAATTCCTGCTGGCTACTCTCTTGACCGGTAACTGTGATCCGTTGGACGTTGGGGCCCAGTGACTCTGGATGGCTGCGTAAGTAGACACCATAAGAGTCTCCTTCAGCATCCCATTTGATTTCTTCGATATGTCGCAGGAATAGCAAAGCACTTGGTCCCAGTCGTTTGAAGCCATTTGTAATTTCCTGTCGGGCTGTCGTATCATCAGACTTCAATGGCAGGAGTATCATGGTTTCATCAGGATGACGTTCCTTTCGAGCTATACCTCTCGGTTGAACGTAGTTTTCGACAATAAAATCCTCGTCGCCAGAGTGAATCTCGGGTCTGTCAGTGAAAGAATAGACGGATTTGAAGCCGATTCCGAAACGACCAATTGAATTATTGTCTTTTGTGCTCTCCGCAATTCCACACACACCACAAACATCCGCTTTATCAAAAGGTTTGCCGAAATGAGAGAGAAGCAGAGTATCTGAGGTTAAATAGAATGTTACTCTGCGAAAGCCTTTCCTCGTACCTCTCCTCTTGAGAGCATCCTCGGCATTCTGTAGTAACTCGAAAATAAAGTGCGTCCGGTCGTCATAGCGATCAACTAAAAGCATTGGGGCGATACGCCCAATGTCAGTGCCATACTTTTTTTGGTTCTCAATAGAAATCGCTTGATAATCGGATGCCACTTTCTAATCTCCTGGACCATAGTTAACGCCAGCTAGATCACATGTTGTGTTTTATGTTACAAACCTAGCTTTTAATCTTTATATTATGACAAAATAATATAGATATGAAATATTATTCACTTAATAGGTGACAATGTTTATTCATTTGAAATATTATTAACCGAATAGCTTCCTAATAATGAGATAAGAGAAAAGGCCAGCTTGAGGAAATCTTGAAAACTAGCAGAAATACCACTCAGTTGAGAACAGGTAAAATTTCGCTTTATAGAGTCATACCGATCAAGCCTGTAGCAGGGACTATAGAGGAAACTCTGTAGGATGAGCGCAACAACTGCCCTTCAAAGCAATGCCAATCCACAGCAGCTTGAAGCGATTCAGGCAACAGATGGTCCAGTTCTAATCATCGCCGGCCCAGGATCAGGGAAGACATTTACTTTGGTGGAGCGTATTGTCTACTTGATTAAGCATAGAGGTGCAGTCCCGGAATCTCTATTTGTTGTAACTTTTACTGAGAAGGCAGCACGAGAACTAGCAACTCGCATCTCAAATCGTCTAAATGAGCTCAGGATCAAGTTCAACCTGAACGAAATGTACTTGGGAACGTTTCATTCGATATGCTTACGGCTGCTTGAAGAGTATCAAGAATTCACTCGTTTGAAACGAAGTTTTACGCTTATAGATCAATTTGATCAGCAGTATTTTATGTACCAGCGAATCAATGAGTTCCGTTCTATAGCCGATGCCCAGCTAATAATGGGAGATGATCAAAAAGGGCGTTGGTCACAATCCGAACAATTGATGAAGTGGCTCAATAAAGTCAGTGATGAAGCGCTCGGCATAGTCGAACTTGCCCTAGCTCCTGACCCAGAAGTGCGTGCGCTTGCAGCTTGTTTTAAGAAATATCAGGAGTTGATGCTGGAAAATAATTACCTCGACTTTTCAGGTATTCAATACGAGGCACTTAAACTTCTGCAGCAGCATTCAGAGGTACTGGAGCAAGTTCAAGCTAAACTTTCGTATCTAATGGTTGATGAATATCAGGACACCAATACGATTCAAGAGAAAATTCTCACCTTGTTGATGGGTACCAAGAAGAATCTGTGCGTGGTTGGCGATGATGATCAGGGTCTGTATCGCTTTCGAGGTGCAACTATTCGCAATATTCTTGAGTTTCCTGAATTGTTCGCTGAAGGAGAGTGCAAGCGCATCACTCTTTCAAAGAACTACCGCTCTCATCCATGCATCATCGAGTTTTATAACTGGTGGATGCAAGGTCAGATTTGGGAGGTTGATAACAAGCGCTTCCGCTTCGATAAAATCATTGAGCCACGCGATGATGAATTTCCGCACACAGCAGCCGTTGTACGCTTGGGGACATCTGATGCTCAGGATAGTATCACTAGCTGGCATGCTGAGGTACTAACTTTTTTACATACGCTACGAGAAAAGGGAGATTTGTCAGACTGGAATCAGGTGGCTTTTTTGTTCCGATCAGTGAAAAGCGACCGAGCTGTTAGTTTGGCACAATTCCTGGAGATAAATGGCGTGCCAGTTTATTCTCCCCGTTCGAACCTTTACTTTGACAGGGAAGAAATTCGCCTTATGATTGGCGCGTTGATCTTCCTCTTTCCACAGTTCCCGAAAGTGCGTCAGTGGAGCGAAGGTGTATATCTGGATATCTGGAAGTACTACGATCAGCACTGTTTTAAGCCTTTCACCGAAGAATTGCGCAAGCCAGACAACAAGCGCCTTCTGGACTGGGCAAGGCCACTAGCTAAGTGTCATATTGGATTGATACAGAATACTGACTACGCATTTTCAGGGTTGTTTTATCAGTACTACAGTTTCCATTATTCAGTAGATATCTTGCCGAAGAGGCAATGCGAGGTGTGGACAAAGGTCGTGCCGCACATAATCTTGCAACTTTCTCAAAGCTACTTACCAAATTTGAATACCTTCACTATGTGAGCATATTAAGCCCAGAGTTCCTGATAAAAGGCATACGTGATTTATTTAATCAATTCCTGCGTTTTTTATATGAGGGTGGCATCGATGAGTACGAGGACGATTCTGAATACGCGCCGAAAGGCTGCGTTTCATTTTTAACCATTCACCAATCTAAAGGGTTGGAATTCCCTGTGGTAATTTGTGGATCACTCGAAGCTGTACCACGAAAGCAGCATACAGCATTAGACGAGTTACTAGAGAATGGAAATTACCTATCCAAACCCTCGTTCGAACCATTCGAGCATACTAAATTTTTTGATTTCCGCCGCCTCTTCTATACAGCGTTTTCCCGGGCGCAGAATCTGCTAGTACTTGCTGCACAGGAGCATAAGAGGTGGGGACGATCTCCTTCAAAATATTTCGAGGAATATTTCTATGGTGTACCTAGTTGGCAAGAGTCAGCTTTCAATATTGGTGCAATAAAATTTGAGCAAGTTAAAGAGATCAATCTCAAGAATGAGTACTCGTTCACTTCACACATTACGCTTTACGAAAACTGTGCAGAGCAGTACCGTTTCTTCAAGGAGTTGGAGTTTGCGCCAATCCGAGTAAGCCCGATATTGTTCGGTACACTGGTGCACAATACTATTGAAGAGATACACAAAGCCGTGCTTCGTGGTGATGAACAGACAATTTCAGTTGATTCAATTCGAGCATGGTTTGATTTGAACTACGCCATTCTCTCAAAAAGAGAGCGTGTCTATCTCGCTCAGAGCTCTCAAATGGCTGCGCTGCAGCATGTGCTACGTTACTATGAACGAGAAGGCAGCAACTGGGATCGCATCAAGGAAGCCGAGATCGAGATCTCGCTTGTCAAGGACCAGTACATCCTCAAAGGCAGCGTCGATCTGATCCGGGGCGAACACGGCACGGTCGAGATCATCGACTTCAAATCGGAAAAGAAGCCCGACATGGAGAAAGATCAGGATCGCATCAACCAGTACCAGCACCAGTTAGAGGTATACGCCTACTTGGTCGAGGAGCGTACCGGCCTAAATGTCAGCCGGATGCATCTGTACTATACCGGTGAGGATGACGGAAATCCTTACGTCTCCTTCTCTAAGGATGATCGCGCCATCATTAATACTATCGCACGGTTCGACGACATTGTTACTCGCATCGAGCAGCAAGACTACCGCATGGACGCTCGGCCGGCCAAACTCTGCCAGAATTGCGACATGCGCGCCTACTGCGATAACAAGAATTGGCAGTTCAGGAAGTAACGATGAGGCTCAAGCACACCATCGTCGCTGCGGACACGAGCACGGCCAGACTGCGAAAAATCACGGATGAATTCGAGCTCCAAGTTACAGATCAGCGAAAGAGAGAGGCGCTGAAGAGCGCCATCACCAGCGTACGCCTGTGCAAACTCGAGAACATGATGGGCTATTTGAGCGAGCAGGAAGTGAAGACTAGTGCAAACAGGTTGGTGTCGGGAGTCGGGGAGCAAAAGAGAGCTCTCGAGCGGCTGCTCGCGGCGACTTTGCTGGCACCACTTAGTTTGCCAGCAGACGCCAACTAGTAGGAACAATTATCACACGTATCAAGAGAACCGGACCATGAATGAATCACTACCAGAACAAGCAGCCCTGCAACTGGCATCAGACGATGCCAGCATCACCAATGTTGAGAAGTACGAATTCGAGCCCATCAAGGGCTACCCGATGCTGAACTGGCGCGGCAAGCGCCCATTCACCTCGACTCAGTTCTACCCGTCGCAGCTCAAGGAAATCCACGGAGCTGAACTGGAGGGGTGGCGCAACAAGATCTTCTGGGGCGACAACCTGCAGGTGATGAGCCACCTACTGAAGGAATTTCGAGGCAAGATTGCCCTGATCTACATCGACCCACCATTTGACTCGAAGATCGAATACAAGAAGAAGATTAAAGTCAATAAACAGAACACGATGACTACGTACACCGCATTTGAGGAAAAGCAGTACACGGATGTCTGGACAAACGACGAGTACCTGCAGTTCATCTATGAGCGTGCGATCTTAATGCGTGAGCTGCTGGCCGATGAAGGCGTCTTTTGCCTTCACTGCGACTGGCATAAGTCACACTATTTACGTGCCCTGTTGGATGAGGTGTTTGGCACAGGAACATTTCAGAATGAGATTATCTGGCACTACTACAATAAGATGCAGGGCAACATCAGCCGCTTTGCTTCTGATCACGATGTGATTTTGGTCTACTCCAAGTCTGGCAAGTTCCAGTTCAACAAGCTACGCGAGATGCGCGAGAAACCAGTACAGCAGATCAAGCGGGTCTGGGATAAGGCCACGCAATCCTTGGTAAACGCCAAGGATGAAAACGGAAATGTCCTCTACATAACTTCTACCCACAAGACAATCGACGACGTTTGGCGCCTTCCCATGCTGCAGCCAGCTGATCGGATGGAGATGATGGGGTATCCGACGCAAAAACCTGAAGCCCTTCTAGAACGGATCATTCTTGCCTACTCGAATCCTGGTGATATCGTTTTCGACTGCTTTATGGGCTCTGGGACAACTCAAGCGGTCAGCAGTAAGTATGGCCGTCGCTATATTGGCAATGACATCAACTTGGCATCTATCGAGACAACCGTAATGCGGCTTTTAGGAATTCATGAAGAGATGACTGGCTCCAACTATAAGCCAAAAATCAAAAATGGGTTGCGAAACGACGATGGTATGCTGTCGATTGATGAGGACGACGGAGAGGATGCAGCCAGGAACTGGACTGTAGCCTTCGATGTGCCTAAGGTTTACCCAGGCTTCGAGGTGCATACGGTCAACTACTACGACATCTTCCGCAACCCAGCCCAAGCAAAAGACTTGCTAATCGAGGTGCTGGAGGTGCAGAAGCTGGAGCTCAGCCTCGTATTTGACGGCGAAAAGGACGGTCGCATGGTCAAGATCATGCCCGTTAACCGCATCGCCACACGCGCCGACTTGAATGAGCTGATCGCAGGCTTCGACTACAAGGCGTGGGAACGCAAGCAGAACGATAGTCCGAACCGCCCGGTAGAGAAGATTACCCTTGTCTGCATGGGCCACGAGCCGTACTTGGCTGCGCAACTGGAATTAGCTGCCAAACCCTTCAAGATCGATGTGGAAGTATAGCATATCCCATATAAAATGATTTAAATTTCATAAGCGGTAAAGAGCTGCTCAATGGAACACCCTTCTCTTTTTCTGATGGCTTTGGCCTGA
>NZ_FOUB01000026.1 GCF_900114745.1 Nitrosomonas communis
GCGAGCGTGACCACATCAGCATCCAACCCATCAATGACAGAGCGTGCTTGTTTGCCGGATCCTCCATGTGATTGCTTGATAGTCACCTTCTCGCCGCTCTGTGCCTGCCAGTATTTACTGAAGGCGGGATTGAATTCCTGATACAGCTCGCGTGTCGGATCGTAGGAAACATTCAGTAGCGCTTTGTCTGCAAATGCGCTACTGCCAATTAGTAAGCTTGCTGCAAACAGGGTGATCTTTAACCATTTAGTTGCTTTCATGTTTTTTCCTTTAATGTATAAAGTTTGAGTTATTTGAACATGTTTATTTAAATGCTCGGATGGAGACTTCCACGTAGAAAAAATTTGAGCTGTTTCTGGATTCTCCTAAAGCTGCCATTTGCCGGTTTTTGGTAAATTCCCCATTCATAAAATGCGAATATCCGATAGTAGTATCGACCAGCGGTGTTAATTTGTAATTGACGCGTGCATTGATCGATTGTCCAATAAAGTCTCCGCTTTGGCCGGTTGCATCGCGATTGAATGGGTTAGGGGTTGAAATGTTTAACAGATTATTAAATCGATCAGTGTCACTGGCTAGCCAGAACCAGCTATAACCGCCGTCGATGGACACATCCTTATGGGGTGAAAACTCAAATACCACTTTGGGCGCTTTAATGTTTTCCATGACGATGTAGTCATCAGGTGACCAGGGACGGGCAAATCCAAAGAAGCGTTCAAAACGATTGTCGACATTGTCATTAGGATCACGGTCACCGCTGACAAAACCATAAAAGGCGCTGAGCCTGGGTTTCCAGTCATGCTTGAAGGTGTAGCCAAACTCAAGCAGATAAGACCAGGCTGATTTTTTCAAGCCATTATCGCGGCCAAACTGATAGATGGTATGCAGATCAAAATCGATGTTGGTCTTTGGCAGCACTCCATAAGCACGGATGGCGGGTGAATAGATATCGCGCTCTGGTTGACGTCCCTCTCTGTGATCCTGCTTGAGGCCCATGAAATAAGGTTGGATTGTGATGACTTCAGACCACTTGCGCCAATGTCCAATTGCACCGTAAAACCATTGGCTTTTATTGCGTCCATCAAAATCATCAATGTCACGAATGACTGGCTGCACGCCCCAGGCATCGAATTCCCAATCATTGGCTTCTTGCCCGAAGGTCACGCGAAAACCTTCAAAATTATTGGTGGTATTGCGCCATTGGTTGTTACCGAGCAAACGCCGGTCTACGGCCTCCCAAGCCATGCGGCCGCCACGAATTCGGATTGGGCGGTTATTTCCCAGATCATCTTTTCCCAGCGCATCCTTAAAATACAGTTCACCATAGGTTTGAATCAACTCATATGGATTCCAGTCACGGTTATCTCGGGGAAACTCGCTGTTATAACCTCGCGAATCTTGAAATTCGACTGCCATACGAAACGGATCGAGAATATTTTTAATTCCCACGTACGCGCGGGTACGCAGCAGGAAGGGATAATCGGTTAAAAGATTGTTGCGCCGGATATCGCCATCACGCAACTCAAACCGTGTACGATGATCTACCCCAAAATCCAGCCAGTGGAGATCCTTGAATAGGGGATATTCAGTCTTGGCCATATTACGCACATAGCGAGGGGGATCAGATTCAGGTGTCGTAGCATAGCTGCGCGCACGCTGAAAATAGGTGGTCTTTTGGGATGTTTCTGGTTTTGCGGTTGCAGGTTGTTCCTTAGGTTTGATCGCCCACTTATAGGTATCACCTCCAGTTGCTTGTGCTACTTGCAACATGGGTTGCTGTACTACTTGAGAATTTTCAAGCAATACAGCGCTTCCATTTGCTTGAATCGAGGCAAGAGGCAAAGTGTTTGCTGTAAAAAGCAAAATGATTCGCCAGGAATATTTCATTCATCTCTCCCCAATGTCTTTCCGGTCATCCGGTCAAGCCATTGCTGTTTATTTTTTTCTTTCTCCAGTCTTCTGGTCGAGGCGATGTTAAGTTTCTGAGCAAACATAATTAAATAAAATGGGTAATGCGTTATTTGATTTTTTGAATAGCGTCAGCGTGACGGACGCGAATTTTCTCACGACACTCGATTTGCATGACCTGACCATCGTGAATGATGATCTCAACTGAGCCAAATTGAATACGGGCAATAGCTCGCAGGATCTCCTGCTTGATATCTTGGGGGATCGATTGGCTGCTTTGTGGTGCCGTGTTATGTATCATTGCGTTGAGAGAGTGTATTGGTTCTATGGCTACGCACTTTACCAGCCATTCTTTATGCATAGAAATAATATTATTTCATTTGTTTATCATTTTTTTGTATATGTCGACCGCAAAAACTGATGGGCTGCTAAGCATGCAGAAAAAGGAGGCATAAAATCATTACAAGTGAGTTGTAAAATTCTTGCTTGGGAAGATCAATGAACCATTGAGAAATACCGCGTTTTTGCCGGTTTGGTCGGGTGGCAGCTATGAGATTGTTAATGAGTTGCTCGCTTTCGTTTTTATAAATTCAAGACCATGCCGAGTGGTACGGCACATTAGCGCTACTGATTAAATAAACGGAAGAAGTGAGGTGTTTATACTCGTGGTATTGAAAGGTTGATTGGGCAGTATGGTAGACTTTAGCCTAATTGCTGATCTCATAACATCCACTCCAATTGTCATATAGAAAAACGGTAAACACGCAATGAACGAAAGAAGCTGGGACCGTTTGCTTAAATCGATCGAAGACGGATTAGTGGTACCCGTGCTCGGTGCTCAAACCCTGGTTGCGCAAGGCAGCAACGATTCCTTTCAGGCGCAGGTGGCGCATCAACTTTTGGAATTTTATAACAGCGATCCGGGGAGTAATTCGTTGCCGTCATTTCGCGAATTGAATGAGGTGGTCACGCGTCTTAAGCGCGATCATCCCATTCAGGACCTGTATGGCGATATTCACGATGCCATCGAGAAACTGGCACCAAAAAGTGAAGCAGCCATTCCGGAGCCGGTCAGACAGATTGCCGCGATTACCCATTTCCGGCTGTTTGTGACCCTTACTCCGGACGATCTGCTCGCCCGTAGCCTGAGGACACGATGTGCAGTCAATGAGATCGTTCATTCTCCCTATTTGCCCACGAGCGAAGGTACAGACTTGCCCACTGACTGGCTATCTCGCCAGGGAGAGGTGTATTTGCTCTATTTGTTCGGAAAATCAAGACCTGCGCCCATGTTCGCCATTCACGATGAAGACATTCTGGAATATGTGCATAACATCATTGCACGCGGCAGTCATGTCCCGATCAAGTTTTTTGCCGAATTGCAGCAACGTAATTTGCTGCTGATTGGTTGCAATTTTCCTGGCTGGCTGAACCGATTCTTTCTGCGTCTTACTAACCTGCGACGATTGTCGGATACGCAAAGAAAACGCGAATGGATGATTGAAGCATTAAAGCCGGAAGAGGAGCTAATTTATTTTCTAAAAAGCTATAGTGAGGGGACAGAAGTTCTGTCTGATATTTCACCGACAGCATTTATCGCCGAATTGCATCAGCGCTGGCTGGCGCGTTATGGCGAGACAGCGGCGTTAGCGCCTACGCAAGCCGAGGTTGTTCCTCACAATACGCTGTTTTTCATCAGCTATTGCCGTGCGCCAGATTATCCTGCAGCCGTTAAGCTGGTTGAATCGTTGAAGTCGCTGGGTGTGGCAGATAATGAAATCTGGTTCGATAAATCCGTGATCGAACCAGGGCAAGAGTTTCGGGAATGTATTCTGAACGGCATTCGCACGTGCCGCTATTTCGTGCCAGTAATCTCCAGTTCGGCTGATCAACTGGACGAAAAATTCTTTCGGCGTGAATGGAATGAAGCGCTAGACCGGAGCAAATCGATTCAAGGAAGAACTTTTGTCGTTCCTATCATTGTCGATCAAACCTACGATCCGGAACAATATCAGCGTGTGCCGCGCCAATGGAAGGATTCCTTGCATTTTGGTTATGCGCCAGCCGGTCTTCCAGATGAACAGACGAATGCGTTATTGAAGAAACTCATCCGGGCTGAGCGACAGCGTAGCGTTTAAGCGATGAATACGCCACACACACCTTCGCCATCTAACGTTCCTAAATCTGCTTCTAACAGCGGTGATTCAAAGACAGGTATTATGCTTACCACGCAATCGCCGTGGCCAGGGTTGGCAGCTTACAGTGAAAACGCGAGCAGTTTCTTTTTTGGCCGTAAAGAGGAGGCAGCCGAATTATTGCGCATGATTCGATTGGCACCGTTAACCGTTCTTTATGGCAAATCCGGCCTGGGTAAGACATCCTTATTACAGGCAGGGTTATATCCATTATTGCGGGCTGATCATTACTTTCCTGTTCATCTGCGGCTCGATTTTGCGCCATCGGCGTTATTATCTCCACTCGAACAAACGATGCACAAATTGCAGGACGCGCTGACCGAAGTAGGCGCAGAATATCCAGCGCCGGCAAAGGATGAAAGCTTATGGCAGTATCTGCATCGTCGTGATCTCGAAATCTGGAGCCGAGACAATTATCTACTGATCCCGGTACTGGTGTTTGATCAGTTCGAAGAAATTTTTTCTCAAGGAGAGAAAACGCCTGATCAGATTGAGCATACTCTGAATGCATTGGCCGATTTGATTGAAAACCGGATTCCGAGTGAGCTCACCATTGGGGATGCCGGTCGACGTGCTTTGTCTGAGTTGACATTGCAGGCACAACGCTATCGTATCGTATTGTCCTTTCGTGAAGATTTTCTTCCGGAAATTGAAGGATGGCAGGGGCGAGTCCCCTCTTTATTGCGCAACCGCTTGCGGTTACTGCCCATGTTCCGTGAGCGGGCCATCGATGCGGTCATGGCTGCGGGCGCGGCTGTGCTGGCACCGGGTGTGGCTGAACCGCTGGTTGATTTTGTTGGAAATCTTGATTCCACCACAAGCGGCTTGCTGCCAGTGATCGAGCCGGTATTGTTGAGTTTGTGCTGTTATCAACTTAATCAGCGTCGCTCACCAGAGGGGAAGATTGATATCGCACTATTGCGCGAGGCTGGCCAGGATATTCTTCAGGATTTTTACAACCAGGCACTGGCGGGTATGCCAGCCGCTGTTTCAGAATTCATCGAAACCCATTTGATTCAAGGTAATCGCTATCGCAGCAGCTATCCCGTTGAGCAAGCGTTGCAGGATGGATTTCTGACAAGGGAGCAACTTTCGCTGCTGGCAAATAAACACCGGCTGCTACGTATTGATCAACAATCTGGCATCAATCGAGTCGAGTTGATTCACGACCGGCTGGTCAGTGTGGTGAGTCAAGCTCGTGACGAACGCCTACGACAGGCGGAACTCCAGCGGCTTCGGGCTGAGGAGGATGCGCAGCGGCGTCGGATGGCGCTCGAAACTGCACTGGAAAAACAGGCTGCAGCAGAAGCGCTGGCAGCAGAACGGCTCAGGGCCACAGAAAGGGCGCTAGCAGACGCTGCACGATTACGCAAGCAGGCGCGACAACTGCAAGGCGCTCTATTTACGGTCATTATTTTGGCCGGAGTGGCAGGCTACGGGCTGTATCATGCCAATTTTGAAAAAAAAGAGAGAAAGCTGGCACAACGCGAAGCAGTCAGCTTGCGTTTGGTGTCTGAAAGCCTGGATATCTCCAACGGCACTCGCCCAGGCGGGGATGAGCGTGCCCTGCTGCAGTTGCTTGCGGCAAAACAAATCGCCTCGGGCAACAAAAAAGTGGATGCGGCACTCATCACGACATTGAACAGAAAATCCAATACCCGGAAGATCTGGAATACAGGCACTTCGGTTAGTGCGATTGCATTCAGTCCAGATGGAATGCGTTTGCTTTCTGCTGGCGATAATGGGGTATTAAGAGGGTGGGATGTTCAGACGGGTCAATTACTTGATGAACCGATGGCTATCAGTGAGAAAGGTGTGATCAGTATCGCCTTTTCCCCTGATGGCAAACGGCTGGCAACAGGTAATACTGATGGAACGCTGCGTTTATGGGATATTGAAACCGGGCAACCCATCGGTAATAAGTTGGATGGGTTGCCAAGCAATGAACCCATCTACAGTATCGCTTTTTCCCTTGATGGTAACCAGTTGATCACGTTAAGTAAGAGCATGTTCCGGCTGTGGAATCTTCAGACTGGCGAATCAATGAGTGAATCGTTGCTTGGGCATGATGATGCCATGCGCAGCGCTGCCTTTTTTCCTGACGGTAGTCTGGTGGTGTGGGGTGGCGACGATAAAACGCTGCGGCTATGGGATGTTCAGACGAAAAAGCTGATACAGGTATTAAGTGGGCATATTGGCGCCATTACCAGTGTTGCTTTTTCACCTGATGGCGCACGATTGGTTTCGGGCAGCGAAGATAAGACCTTGCGACTGTGGAATACCCGTACCGGCCAACTTATTGGTGAGCCCATGCGTGGACACGAAAGTACGGTAGTCAGCGTTGCGTTCTCCCCCGACGGAAAACGAATTGCATCGGTCAGTCGCGATGCAACGCTGCGGCTATGGGACGCAAGCAATATTCAATTGATCGATGTGCCGTTGCAGGGGCACGAAGATATGGTAACGAGTGTGGCTTTTAGCCCGGATGGCAACCGTATTCTCTCGGCGAGTGACGATAAAACATTGCGTTTGTGGGATGCCAGCACGGGCCAGCCGATTGGCGAACCGATGAAAGGACATGAAGGAACGCTTAATGGCGCCGTGTTCACGCCCGATGGCGCACGCATTGTTTCGGCTGCCAGCGATAAAACGCTGCGGCTGTGGGATGCAGTTAACGGAAAGCAAATGGGTCATCCATGGTATGGTCATGAAGACGGCGTTGAAACTGTCGCAATCAGTCCTGATGGCATGCGAGTTGCGTCAGGAGGGAAAGACAATACGGTGCGCGTCTGGAATGCGCAGACTGGCCAACAAATCGGGCAACCGATGCGAGGACATGAGGAAATGGTCAGAAGTGTCGCTTTCAGCCCCGATGGTACATTCATAGTTTCTGCCAGCTATGATCATACTTTGCAGCGATGGGACGTGAACAGCCATCAACCCGTCGGTGATCCTATGCGCGAACACAAAGGACCCGTGGTTAATGCCGCCTATAGTCCGGATGGGCAGTATATTGTCTCTGGCAGTAAAGACAAAACAGTGCGACTATGGGATGCCTATACCGGTCAGCCTGTCGGCGAGCCGTTACTAGGGCATGAAGCACGTGTTAATAGCGTCGCCTTCAGCCCTGATAGCCGCCGTATTATTTCAGGCGGCCACGATATGATGCTCCGCTTATGGGATGTCAACAATGGCCTGCCCATGGGCGATCCGATGCCCGGACACTTGGGGTGGGTATCAAGCGCCGTGTTCAGCCCTGACGGGATGCGCATCGCCTCAGGCAGCGCTGATAAGACGGTACGTCTGTGGCCAGCCACGGTAACCTGGAGCGAAATACTCTGCAATAAACTGACACGCAATATGAGCCAAACGGAATGGCATGAGTGGATATCGCCCGAGATCAAATATCGGAAGCAATGCCCTGACTTACCAGTTCCTGAAGATAAAATTTCATCAGATGGAACATCTCAATAGAGAAGATCATATTTAACGTGAGTTCGGGATAAGAAAAGCAGCAAAAGGAATTTGAATTCCTTATGATAAAGAGGAGTTTTGGAAAAGAGTTTCATCACTATTCGTGAGAAGAAATCCTCGCTTAATATCAGACATCCTCAAACTTTTCCAGTTATGGTGGCATTATTCTTATATCGAACTCACGTGAACGTTAAAGAACTGGATTTATGCTGATCGACGAGGCGAACTCACAACTGTCGATAAAAAGTAAAAGCCAGTAACTGAACTTGAACTTGATTTTGATCTGTATCGTCGAAATGGAGTCGTAACGCTAAGCATTGCGCCAACCCCGCCACCTTCATCTTACTTAACTTGTTTCTTTAATTATCTAAAATAACTTCTAATGATGAGTATATTGATGATTTTCTCCCGAAATTGCATGGCGTGCATGCTCGCTTAGCTGAGCATCAAACCATTGATGAATCGCATCGATCAACTTGGGTGAGTTGGAAGAATAGTCAATTTGTGCGCCATTTGGAAGCTCAGAATACTCAATCTCGATTTCCCCAGGTTTAGCTTTTTTTAATTCAACAAGGCCTGGCATGCTCTCGCCGTGAATCTGCTCCGGATTTGAAAAATCTCTTCGCTTAAATTCAGCAGAAATTTTCGACAAATGGGATTGTATTAACCTTATTTGCTCGGTATCAGATTTGTCTTTAACCACAACTTGTTGCAATCCTCCATTCTCCGTCTTAGTAAAAATATGTAAAGTTTTCTCTAGATCAAATGGCATGACATGCGCACCACGTTCTGCAACTTCATCAAGTCGTTTTTCTTCCGCTGCTTCTGCGGCACAAACAGGTGCTGCAATAAATGATGATAGTAAGAAAGTTGCAATAAACAATTTATTCATTTAATTTTTCCTTTACTGAGTTTTATTATTGGGACAAGACCAATTATCTTTCGTAGGGATTTTCTATATTTCCGCACCCAATTCCAGACACAGGTTTTTGCGTAATAATGTCTATAATCCACAAATCACAATAAGTGATAGTTCCAAACGGTTTCGCATCGGTAGAAAATTTGATTTGGTATTTGCCGCCAGCGACAGCTTCCATTTGCAAATCTACTTGTGTGTGGAATGACCCACTCTGAAAGGCGACTGCAATGGTATGTGGTCCAGGCTCTATTGGTAGAGCTGTATGCCATCCGTGCGGCCCAGACATCACACGTTTGCCGTCAACAGTTAAAACATAAACCGTTGTGGGTTCCTCATATATTCCTTCCTCTCGAGAGCCAACCAGTGTCGCCAGCGAGCCTTCCTGATCAACCGGAGCAACGTATTGAAGCTCGGGTGGAATCGGACGCGGAGGTGTGGCGCAACCACTTAAAAATACTATTGTAATGAGCAAGAGTCTGAGCATAATATTTAATCGAATTAATCTATAGTAGGGAAGTACCGAATGCTATTTACGATATTTCCGCGCTCAATTCCAGTTACAGGTTTTTGTGTAGCAATATCTATGATCCAGAAATCACAATAGGAACCCGTCCGAAAGAAAAATGCATCGGTAGAAAACTGGATTTGATATTGACCGCCAGCGACCACCTTTAATTTTAAATCGGCTTGTGAAGTGAGAGGAGAACGCTGAAAAGCAGCTGTGATGGCACGTAGACCCGGCCGTAATGCAAGAGGTGTGCTCCAGCCATGTCGACCTGATATCACACGCTTGCCACCGACAGCTAAAACAAATGCCGTCAAGTCGTCAATTAGCAAGCGTTTTTCATTGAAACCCACCAGTGTGGCAAGTGAGTTTTCTTGATCAGTCGGAGCAACGTATTGAAGTTCAGGCGGAATGTAATGGTGTGTGGCGCAACCACCAAGAAGTACAATTGTGATCAGCAAAAGCCTGAGTCTCATATTTTAGCTTTCAAGTTAATGCTTGATTAACTCGCCGTAGTGGATCGCGTTTACTTACAACATAGTACATATATAGCGTAACCAGTTAAGAATGATTCAGAATGTATAGGATTTGAAAAGAGCATCTCAACGGTTTGGTTTTGTTGTTTACGCAGTACTTTGGCGTATGCCCTTTTGTGCTAGATGAGACAATGAGAATACTCTTTGAATCATTTCTAGCTGGTTTTGCTATAATTTATGAAGACATACCTCATTCTAGATATTTAGAACTAAGGTTTCGCTCATGGTTCTCATGTTGCATTTGGTTAAGGAACTTAAGGAATTGAGGTTTCTTTTACAGCTTTCTTTATATCGAACCCACGTTATTTACTCCTTGAGTATTACACTCATCTCGTATCTCGTTGAGATAGATTGTCAATTATGAGTGGTCAAATATGGACTCTATATTTGACAACATATCTCACCCATCACTATTTTCAGAACCTAAGGTTCTATCCATAAACCCATCCAGGCACCGTTTTCTGCGGCCAGCACTGTTTCGCATTCTTTTACCCAATCGGTTGGTGTAGCTTTATCAATCTGTATTTTTAGCTTAATGTTTTCAAGCCGATTGGCTGTTGCACGGTAGATCGGGATCAGCTTGTCAAAGCGGGTTGCTTCGAGATGCGATACCACGACGCCACCTAGCGTGGTTAGCACAGCGGTAATGGCTGCCAGATCAATATTGAGAAGAGGGGATGCGGCGAGTGCAGCAATGATGGCAGCGAGAAGCGAAAGCATCCATTCCAGCGTATGTAATCGTTGGGAGTAGGTGTCATATCGCGTCGATCGATCGCGGTAATACTTGATTTGCTTATCTATCCGCAATTCCATATATTCATTTAGGCTCAGGTCTTGCCTGGGGCAATTTCCCAAACCCTTGGCCATTCGCTCAAAAAGAAGCAGATCATTTACCTTATTTTCAATCTCGCCTTTCTGATTCAGCAGAATTTTGTCGCGTGTTTGAGGATCATGGTATGAGCCAGTCTGGGTCGCGTAGAGAAAAGCCTCTCTTTTTAATGCTTCCGACGCGATGCGTGCACGCAAGTGGCGGTCGAGGACATCTTTGTTCAGCCATCTTGCAGTGATAAACGTAACAAACGCAAGACTGACCGCACTGAGTACAGCAAGGTAATTGGCAATGTTGGGGTTAATTTGCTGGACTGCGAATGCGGCAAATAAAGCGCCCAGGAATGAAGCGGTAAAAGTTGAATAACGTGCGCGATCTGTAGCTGATTTTAGGGCATTCGCTGTTTCTGACCAGACCGCCTGGCGGTCAGCAACGGATTCTAGGATGGACATCATGACACCTCTCTTTCTTCCGAATGGTTGCAGATAGGCACTTATCCTTATCGTAGCTAAGTAATTTTTAGCTATTCAATTGTAATACTACAACTCATTGGAAAGCTGTTTTAAAATTGGGTTTCTTACAAGGTGAAAAAATATTTAGCTGTTAAAAGTACTTGCAGGTGGGGAGTATGCTTAGTAGAGTGTACTAGAAAGTTGTGAATAATTCTAATAGACCTTCCCTTTTCATCAATTCTTATCATTAGAGCTAGGCTATGTTTGAGAAAAATATCGAGCGATTGTGAAACCAGTTTCTTACTTTCATCAAAGATGAACATGTCATCCCGATTATTGATCCGGAATTGCTCAAGGTCGATATCGATGGTGAAACGTGTTTTGTTTTTCCATTTCTAAATTAAAAATGACGCGAAGGCGAGCCGCACACAGTATAAATAATACGGCAAGGTGAAGCCGACAAAGTCAGTTTTGATTTAGAAATGGAATTACCCTTATGTTGCGAAATAACTGGTAGAAAGGCTTGAAGTCAGCTTTGAATCCGAGGATAGCTTGAACACAGCCGCTGGTTGGCACCTTTTTCAAATCTGCTATGGCAAATAGGAAAAACGACAAGGAGGCTGAATGAACATATTTCTCGCATTTGCATTCAGGGACGTGGACAAGCCTTTGGTCAGTTATATAGATCGGCTGCTTGCGAGTCAATTCGTGCAAAGCAAAACAGGGGAAAACCTTGGCGGTGAGATGCTGACACCTGTAGTGCAAAAACGCATTGAAGATAGTGATGCACTAATAGCGCTGCTTACAAAACGTGATCAACTTGTTTCGGGTGGCTGGACTACCCATACATGGGTCAAAGACGAGTTAGCATGGGCACGTGGAAAAGGTAAACCGGCTATCGCGCTAATTGAGGAAGGTGTGGCCATAGACGGCATGTTCCAGCCTCATGAATATATTCCCTTGCAGCGGGAAAATCCGCTGGAGGCCATTTTGAGACTCGCAGAGACAGTGGCAGGCTGGCAGCAGGATGCTCGTCGATCGATCAAGGTACAGCTCGCCCCTGAAGATATTGCAGCAAAGCTGGGAGAGGGTGAGATTCCATGCCGGCATCGGCTCTGGCAAAAAGGTAAATTTACTGATTGGAAAGAAGTCATTCCGGTACCCGAAACTGGCGGCACATTTATATATATTGACGGGGTGAGGGAAGATCAGCTTATCCAGATACGTGTGGAAGAACCAGGCAAAATCTGGCAATCACCAGCCACTTCACAGTGGATGATGATTCAACTCAAGGCGGGAGGTACTAATAAATGAGTATTCGTATCGAACAAAGCTCGACTTATGCAGGTGAAAGGCGGTGGAATTGGTCGGTATGGATCACCGGTTCCACGGCAGATCTGGACCAGATAGACCACGTAACGTATACCTTACATCCAACATTTCCTAACCCGGTCAGAGAAATTCATACAAGGAAAGGGGGATTTCGATTAGAGTCCAATGGTTGGGGTGAATTTACCATTTATATTGATATTGCATACAAGGATGGTAAGCATCAACAACTCAGCCATGATCTGCGACTGACGTCAGAGATTGATTCTGAAGATAACACGGAGCAAAAAGGTGCAGAGTTAACTTCCTACATGGGCAAAGTCGATGTAACTGTAAAACATCTTCCTCCAAAAATGATATTCATTTCAGGAGGAGCTGCTGATGCCGAAGTATTAGGACGTCTACGTGAATCCTTGAAGAAGCTGAATCTGTGTATAAAGGATGCGACGGATGTTCCTGCCGGTATCCCATTGCAGACTTACATCGACAGCCTTATTGCCAAAGCAGATGTCGTCATCTTCCTGATATCTGGGCGCCCCAGTCTATGGCTTAGTCAGGAAATTGAATCTGCTAAACACAGTAACAAACCTTTGATACCGATCCTTGTCGGGCAAGATAGCCACCTGCCGGCCAGTTTGAATGAATATCAATATTTCCGCATAGATAACCTAAACAATATCAGTGACTTAGCTCATAAATTATTGAAGTATCTCTAGTTTATGTTGCTAGGTTTTTACTGCAGAAGGGTATGTGCTTTGATGGGGTTGCAACACTAATTTGAGGTATTTGCTAGTTCTAAACTCAATAAGTTCAGTTCTTTGGGGTTCTGGAATAAATAATTCCATTTCTAAATCAAAACTGACATTGTCGGCTTCACCTTGCCGTATGATGGATACTGTCTGCGGCTAGCCTTCGCGTCATTTTTGATTTGGCAATGGAATAGGGTTTCGGATATTTTTTACCTGATGGTATATTCATTAACATTATGCTGAATCAGTTGCTTATCTAAAAGGTGTCGTCATGAATCCTTATTGCTTTGTTATCACTTCGTTCGGTAAGAAAGAAAACCTCAATGACTTGAAGTTGAAACAGTTGGCGGGGCAGAATGATCCTGTGCAAAAGATTGATTTCGATAAAATCTACGATGATCTGATCAAACCTGCCATTATTAAAGCGAACCTGGAGCCCTTAATAGAAAGAGAAGAAAAGGGCTTCGGGTCTATTCACAAGACGATGTACGAAAAAATCATTTTGTGTGAATTCTGCATCGCTGATCTGACTAATTTGAATCCGAATGCCTTTTATGAGCTCGGTATGCGTTATGCGGTTAAACCGTTTACCACGATTCCGATTATCGCTTCTTCTCATTTTCCGCTGCCTTTCGACATTGGCTCTAACCGTACCTTTCCGTACCAGGTGGACAAGGATTTTAATCTGTCTGATAAAGAAAATGACATAAACAAGCTGGCGGATATCCTGCAGCATGCCAAGAAAAGCAGATCAACCGACAGTCCGCTATATGACATGATCAATGGCATTGCTTTCCAAAATGCAGTGGCCCATGAAAAGACGGATATCTTCAGGGATAGAGTCAAATACGATGAAGAGATTAAAAAGGAATTAGCCTATGCCCGTAATTTAAAGAATAGTGATCCGGGCAAGATTAAATCGTTACGAATTGAGGCTATTAATCGGGTGGCTGATAAATATAAGCCGCTTGAAAACATGGAAACAGCCGTATTGATCGATATCATGATTTCCTATCGGAACATCGAGGCATTCAATGAAATGCATGACTTTATTAAGCAATTGCCCCGTTATGTGTTTGAAACCGTGATGGTGCAGGAGCAATATGCTTTTGTTCTCAACCGGAACGGTGGCAAAGCCAAACCGGTTGATGAAGTGATGATACAGGAAGCTGAATCGGTTCTAAGAAAGCTGGAACAGGAAGAGAAGGCGAGCAGTGAATCCTATGGCATTTGGGGAAGAATCCACAAAGATAAATTTGAAAGGGCCTACAAAGCCGGCAATATCAATGAAGCTAAATTCCATTTGAAGAATGCCTTAAAGTATTATGAAAAGGGATTTGAATCTGATCCGCGTGATGCCTATCCAGGAGTCAATTATGTCACTTGCCTGGAACTGCTGGGAGAAAGGGAAAAAGCGCTGCGTTTAGCGCCTGCGGTAGAGTATGCTGTATGTGCCAAGATGAAACGAAAAACACCTGATTACTGGGACTATGCCACCTTGCTCGAATTGGCGGTGATCGAAAATAGATATTCCGAGGCTGAGGAATTTTTTTATGAGGCCAAACCTATGGCAATCGAAAGCTGGATGTTTGGCACAACAAGGGACAATCTGAATAAAATCCTCAATTTCAGAAAAGAGCGGAATGAAGATACGGTCGAGCTAGAAAAAGTGATCAGTTTATTTGGTTAGAGTACACTTGTGGAAATTGACTTTGATTTCTGAAAACATGGCACATTGGCTGCCCATATAGCATCGCTGCTCTTGCAACATCTTATTCCATTGCTAAATCAAAACCGACTTTGTCGGCTTCACCTTGCCGTATTATTTATACTATCTGCAGCTCGCCTTCGCGTCATTTTTGATTTGAAAATGGAATTAGTGAGTTTCCGTATTCCATATTATTTCCTTTAATTAAGCTGAACAAGCCTATTTCAGCTTTTTTCTTTTTGTTGTGGAATACATGAAAAGTACTGCAATTTCATAAATCAGTAATATTGATTACTTTGAGGCATAAAACCAATCTATTTTCAGCCGCCATGAATTGCCCTAAGAAGATATTAGAGAATCTGGGGAAATCTGCTATAACTAACGTTACCAACTGGCAGGATTACGTATTGGTCGATGGTAATATTTTGTTAGTAATGAATAATGAACCTTGCAGACATATCACGACTCGTACTATTCAAGATAATGGAAAAACCCTGAACAGGAAATGTCGATTGAGATAAATCATGTTAAGTATTCGTGCACATTCTTGGATTAACCGCTTACAAACTTTCCTGCTGATTTGTTTGCTGCTAGGTATTTTTATTCTTGCTGGCTGGTTATTATTTGGCGAAGATGGTTTGTGGTTAATTGCTTTGATCAGTGTGGTCATTGTGCTGATAGAACCTACATTAGGTTCGCGATTGACACTGGCGCTCTACCGCGCCCGTCCCATTGCACGCCATGAAGCGCCAGAATTATGGCAAATAATGACGTTTCTCGCAGCACGTGCTGAATTGAACAATGTGCCAACGCTATACTATGTAGCAAGCCCCATGGTCAATGCATTCACTGTCGGTAGCCGGGAGCAGGCTGCTATCGCGCTTACTGATGGTTTGTTGCGTTATTTGTCGACACGTGAGCTTGCTGCTGTGCTGGCTCATGAAACTGCTCACGTCGCAAATGGTGATCTTTTAGTGATGGGGTTAGCAGATTATATTAGTCGTTTGACAAGCATGCTGGCACTGGTTGGCCAGATACTATTATTTTTGGCGCTACCTTCTATTCTGCTTGGTTACGCGACCATCAACTGGGCTGTGCTGCTTCTGCTGCTTTTCTCCCCTCATCTGGTTTTACTGTTGCAACTGGGGCTTTCGCGTGTGCGGGAATTTAACGCTGATCTAAAGGCGAGCGAACTTACCAAAGATCCCGAAGCACTAGCATTGGCGCTTGCCAAGATCGAACGAGTCAGCCAGTCTTGGCGTGCCGTATTGATTCCTGGCTGGGGCAATCCTCAACCTTCCTGGCTCAGAACACATCCTGCGACGGAAGAACGTATTAATCGTTTACTATCACTTCGCGCTACTTCCAATATTCAGTGGCCTGCTCAGCCCATTTCCTATACATCGCATGAGCCGGTGCGTTCTTCGCCGCGCTGGTATTTTGGTGGTTTCTGGCGCTAGCCTGTGCAAAATTTACACGCCTGGCTGGAGAATGACGTCGATCTCTTTTGTCTGCCCATCGTGCATGATGGTCAGCTGCACTATATCGCCCACGTTGAAATCATCTATCATTGCTAGCAGCTTAGAAACAGAATCTACCTGCTTACCTTGAATGGCTACGATCACATCCTTTGGAATGATGCCGCCATCTGGCGTTAAGGTTGCGCCTTTCAAGCCCGCTTTATCAGCCGCTGAATCAGGTTTTACACGGAACACGACTACCCCCTCAATATCCAGCATGGCTGTAATGCGAGCGTTGAGGCGTTCATCGACTTCAATGCCCAGAGTCGGGCGTATATATTTACCCTTGGCAATGATTTGGGGTACCACGCGCATCACAGTGTCGACCGGTACGGCGAAGCCGATACCAACAGATGCTCCACTTGGACTATATATTGCTGTGTTAATGCCAATCAGGCGCCCCGCGGAATCCAGCAGAGGTCCGCCCGAATTACCAGGGTTGATAGCTGCATCGGTCTGAATTAAATGTTGAATGGAAGTAGTACCGCTTTCGCTAGGGAGCGAGCGGTCCAGTGCAGAGATAATACCAGTGGTCAGTGTCCAGTCGAGCCCAAAAGGATTGCCAATGGCAAAGACTTTTTGTCCCACTTTTAAATCATGACTCGTGCCAATTGGAACAGGAGGAGGGCGTTTAAAACCTATACCGATTCTTAAGACAGCTATATCATGTGCTGGACTCACACCTACTAGCGCAGCTTTATAATCACGCCCATCAGCCAGCTTAATCGTTGCTTCACTGGCTCCCTCGATCACATGGAAATTAGTAACGACATGACCAGCATCATCCCACATAAAGCCCGAGCCTGTGCCTCTAGGAATGGCAAAAACATTGCGTGTCCAGATATCTTGAACTAGCCTGGATGTTGAGATAAATACCACCGAGTCACGAGATTTTTCGAAAAGCTCAATAGTCGCACGTTCGTCTGTGGCAAGATCGCCGCGCGCAGTCACCGTGCGGACACTACTATATTCAGGTGTGAAAAGTGACTCGATCATGGGTAACGACCACCATAGCAGCATCAAGGTAATAATAGCCAGCGTCAACGCTGTCAGTCGGCGCACAAAGGGATCATAACCTGGAGGGCGAGGGGGGGTGGGGAGCATAATGATTTCTCTTTGTAATGAAAATTGTTTATGACTGAGATAAGATCTAGGACACTACATTCTAGTAAGAAAGCTTACAGCTGAACAGTGAAAATAGTCCTGCAAAAATTCAAAAAACTATGGTTAAACGATTAACTATAAGTCTATGACATGGCTTTCCATTTTTTGGTATATTGAGCGAATGAAGAACTGGTTCCTATCTGGCGATGTCTGATTTTGCTAGGTAGTTTTACTTTTTAAAATAGACTTTATAGACAGTACGCCATGCCATATTCGATTATAATCTCATTATTTGTCATCTTGACATTCCCAGCAGTACTTTATGCTGACAGCAATAAGGAGGTGACGGGTTTGTGGTTAAGCAAAAAAAAGGACGTTGCCGTGCGATTGGAGTATTGCAATAATGAGAGCTTGTGCGGTCACATTGCCTGGCTTAGCCCTAAAGAAAGCGCAGAAAATCCGGCACTATGTGGCACTAAAGTATTGTGGAATATGCGATCAAAGAAGGGTGATCCTACTGAATGGGTAGGAGGTACCCTTTACAAAGCGGATGAAGATAAATATTACAGTGCTAATTTACGTCTGGCAGATGAAAATACCATAAATCTACGTGCTTATATTGGTATTCCGATGATTGGCAAGACCAAAAGACTGACCCGCACAACAGAAAGTATGCATCCACCTTGTCATTTATCGGCTAAAGATTAAGATTATTATTCAATTCCTATCAGGCAGTAGAGTTGATTAGACGTTGCAAATTTATTTCATTCCCACATCAAACTTGACGCGAAGGTGAGCTGCAGACAGTACAAATAATACAGTAAGGGAAAGCTACAAAGTCAGTTTGATTTAAAAATGGAATGACACGTATCAAGGCGGCTTTCTCAAGGAGTTTTTCGAGTATTAGCTTTTTTCCGCAGTTTCACTTCTTTCCCTATTGAAAATTAGATTGTTCAATTGTGATAAACGCCGAGTTATCAACCACCGTGCTAGGGCAAAGCCGACAACCGAAGCCAACAGATGACGCCACTCGCCAAATTGCATGATGGCAAATAGTATCACCGTTACTAGCACTAGGCGAAGTCCCGTGTTTGCTACTATCCACAGAACAGGATAAGAGTGACGTGATAATGTTTGTAGAGAATGCCTCAGCGCTAGCAAGGATGATAATCCAAGTGTTACGCCTGCAGCAAATGCAATCATTAATGTCAGAATCAGATTTATCATGCCGTATTGGCTTATGAAAATATGCCAATATAATTGAGGGGAACAGGGATACAACGGATGAGCACTCTAATTCAATTTCCAAATAAAAACTGACGCTAAGGCGAACCGCAGACAGTATAAATAATACGGCAAGGTGAAGCCGACAAAATCAGTTTTGATTTGGAAATAAAGTAAAAATCCTTCAGCAAAAATTAGAGCTAATCAGTTTATTTTCAATGGCTAAGTAAACTCTGTCTCTTCCGGCATTTTTAGCAGCATACAGGGCTCTATCTGCTGCTTTTACCAGCTGTTCGTCACTTTTCATCGCTGCATCTTTTAAGGCAATGCCGATACTGATGGAAATCTGAATACGGGTTTCATCAATATTGATCTCTTGCATTTTCACATGCTGACGTAGTCTTTCTGCAAGAGGAAAAGCAGATTTCGCATCGGTGCAGCCATTCGGACAAATCATCAAAAACTCTTCTCCCCCTATACGGCAAAAAATTTCTCCCTTACGGGTAATGTTTCGGATGGAAGTAGCCACTTCTTTGAGTACCTTATCACCGATGGCATGACCATAGGTATCATTGATTTTTTTGAAATGATCAATGTCGATTAGCATGACTGCGATGGATTGACCAGAACGGTTAGCGCTATTCCAGGCTCCAGTTAATGCTTTCATGCCAGCACGACGATTAGGTATGCCTGTAAGCATGTCGGTTAATGCATCATGTTTGAGCTTATGGTTAGTGACAGCTAATTCAGCGGCAAAACGTTTGAGATGAAGCTGGTCACGTTCCCAAGCTTCTTGTAGTCTTCTATAATGCCAGGCAGCATGTAATCTGGCACGAAAGGCTGGCACATTGACCGGTTTTGTCACATAATCATTAACTCCTGCTTCAAAAGCCTCTACAATTTTCTTATCATCTTCGTAGCCCGTAAGCATGATGATGTAGATATTTTGACCCCAAGCTGTTGCGCGTAAGGCTCGAGTTAGTGCCAGACCGTCCATGACTGGCATAGCCCAGTCTGTTACGATAACATGGGGCATTATATCCATAGCAAGAGATAATGCCTGTTTGCCATTAGTGGCTGAGAATACGGTGTAACCGAGCGTGTCGGACAACACCTCTTCAGCACTTTCAAGGCCGAATGGATCATCCTCAACTAAAAGTACCCTCCAAGGAGTGTCGCTCGTTGTCATTTCCAGGCAGGGTAGAGAAGTGCTGACCATATTATGAAAAGATGGAAGATTTACGGTTTTTATCTGAAGTATTCTTCCACAAGCGTGCCATTCCTGAGTAATTTGGTCTATAAGATTGCCAAATGATTCTGTGTCAAGACCAATTTTTCCACCGAGTAACATAAGCTCAGAAATTCGTACAGCACGTTCTGATTCCGAAGCTAGCCCAAAATCAGCGATTTGTTTAGCCAAATGTATCAGGTTCACGAGTTGAAACGGATAAGAACCTTCAGAAAAACCCGACTCTGCGGGTACTTCATGATAATAAATCGCTTCTACTAAAATCTTAGGAAGGCCAAAATCAATCAACATGGTTGCGGTTAACTCGTTGTGATCCGTCTGCAAATACTGCTGCTCAAGTGTAGCGATAGAAATACTCGAGTTTTGTTTTTGCTTGATTAATGCAGCATATTCATTTGGATAAATGGTAGCCAATGCTATACACCCGATACGTGCCATTAAACCACAAGCAAATAGCTCATCTTGTGCGCAAATTAGAGTTGTCTTACCTAACTCCTGCATAGCAAGTGCCATCAGCAACGAATGTGACCAAAATTCTTGATAATCAAACCCATTAGTGGAACCACTTCGAAATTGATCTATCAGTGAAAATCCTATTGTCAATTGCTTGATAACGGGTATACCAACAAGAGAAACAGCCTCTGATAAGGAAGTCACCACATGGGTAGCCTGATTTGATACATTAACTAAATGAATAAGGTAGCTGCAGAGCACTGAATCAGTTTGAATGAGCCTGGCAATTTCATTGTTTGTCGCATCTTTTTGCTGGCAAGCTTCTAATACTGCCTGTGCGGTTCCCTTGGAACTGAGAAGTGATGAGCTAAATTTTAACTGATCGCTATCAGCTATTCTCATAGCGTGATTCATTTAATTCCTTATATAACTGTTACGGTGAAATCAAGATTTTTTGGCCGAGTGGTGATTGCTCGAATAGTAGTAACATGAGCTTAATCATCAAGCAAATTATCTGTAACCTCTTGATGAATCTTGATATTACTAAGGAAGATATTGTAAATATTTCATGGAATTATGATATATATCAAAATAACCTCATGCAATTTGGTTAGTAATATGACTGTAATATATTTAATTATACAAATCATTATCTAATTTAAGTATACAAAGATAAATAATTCTCAAATCGATGATTCGATGGCTAATTAGACTTCATTTAATTATTTTGATGATAAATTTAAATAAGCCAAATTAAGCCAGTCTCAATTTTATAATGAATTTCAATAAATTATGATTCAATTGGCATGTAATTCCATTTCCAAATCAAAAATGACGTGAAGGCGAGCCGCAGACAATATAAATAATACGACAAAGTGAAGCCAAAAAAGTTAGTTTTGATTTAGAAATAGAATAATTTTTGAATTAAAACATAAGTAGCACAAGAAGCCCGGGTAGGGAAAACATAGTTCGAAAGATGGTTATTTTGAGGTAACAGGTTTAAAAGGCGGGATAAATATTGGTTGATACTTGACTGACAGGATATCGAGTTTTTCGGTGCCGGCAGGCGTGAGCAGGGTGACAGTATCACCTTCGCGCGCAGAAATCAGTGCGCGTGCTGCAGGAGAAATCCAGCTGATATAGCCGCTCAAGGGATCGATTTCATCTATCCCGACGATAGAAACAGTTTTTTCATGGCCGTTTTGATCAGCGTAACAAACGGTGGCACCAAAAAAGATGCGTGAGGGATCTTCACGTGGTGCTGTCGGATCGATGATTTCAGCTATATCCAGCCGCTTGGATAGAAAGCGTAGCCGCTTGTCTATTTCACGCAGACGCTTCTTGCCGTAGATATAATCGCCATTTTCGGAGCGATCCCCATTGCCAGCGGCCCATGCAACCATTGCAGTCACATCGGGTCGTTCTTTATTGAGCAGCCATAAATATTCTTCTTTCAGGCGAGCATAACCACCTGGAGTAATATAGTTCTTGCTACCCGGGGGAACTGGCGAAAGAAATGCTTCTTCATCAAGCTCGTCAGCTGTATCTGTTTCTTTTACAAATGCTTTGCTCATGTAAGTACTGCTCTGTTTCAACTAGTTATTTACAGCGAAATTCAGCAGACATGGCATGGGCTTGTAGTCCCTCGCCTCTGGCCAGAGTGGAAGCGATCGTACCCAGTGTACAGGCACTTTGCGGCGATACCTGGATCAGGCTGGTGCGTTTCTGAAAGTCGTAAACGCCCAAGGGTGAAGAAAAACGCGCCGTGCCGGAAGTCGGCAATACGTGATTGGGCCCAGCACAATAATCACCTAGTGCTTCGCAAGTATGATGTCCCATAAAAATTGCACCGGCATGTTTCAATTTGTCAACCCACTGCTCTGGATTGGATACGGATAACTCCAGATGTTCCGGGGCAATCCGATTTGCGATGATGCAGGCTTCCTCTAAATTGCGTACCTTGATCAAGGCTCCCCGTGTTTCCAGCGAGGCGCGAATGACCTCTTTTCGAGGCATGGCTTCAAGCTGCCGGGTGATGCTTGCTGCAACCGCATCAAGAAAATCTTGATCGGGACAAAGTAACATGGCTTGTGCCTGTTCATCGTGCTCGGCTTGTGAAAATAAATCCATGGCGATCCAATCTGGATCAATATTGCCATCACAAATCACCAGTATTTCTGAAGGTCCCGCGACCATATCGATACCCACCAAACCGAAAACAAAGCGTTTGGCTGCTGCTACATAAGCATTACCAGGCCCTACGATTTTATCGACTTTAGGTATGACCGACGTGCCATAGGCCAAAGCACCGATTGCCTGAGCGCCTCCTATGGTAAAAACACGATCGACTGCAGCAATGGCTGCGGCAGCAAGCACCAGGTCATTTTTTTCACCATGGGGTGTGGGAACGACCATAATCAGCTCATTAACACCCGCTACCTTGGCCGGAATGGCATTCATCAGCACAGAGGAGGGATAGGAAGCTTTACCACCCGGTACGTACAGCCCTACGCGATCGAGCGCAGTGATTTTTTGCCCCAGCAATGTCCCGTCTGACTCAGTATATTGCCAGGATTGTGATAATTGTCTTTCATGATAGGTACGTATGCGCCGCGCAGCTTGTTCCAGTGCCTCTCTTTCAGCGGTTTGAAGCCGCTGTAAAGATTGTTGCCACACGCTTTTAGGCAATTCAACTTCGCTAATGGAGGAGAGCTCTAAATGATCAAAGCGACGAGTATAATCAAGTAACGCGTCATCTCCACGCTTTTTGATATCGGTCAGGATGTGGTTGACTGTTTTATTAACGGTTTCATCCTGCGTGCTTTCAAAAGCCAATAAAGTATGCAGTGCTTCATCAAATTTGGCATCGGTGGAAGACAATCGGTTGAGTTTAATCATATAACTATGGGCTTCGAAGAATAATGGTAGGGGCAAGGAGGATACAAAAATACCTGCCCCCTGCTTTAAACGGTTTTAATGGCTGTTTTAAATGCTTCAAGCAGCGGTTGAATCGCTTCACGTTTTAGTTTTAGTGCCGCCTGATTAATGATCAATCGTGCTGAAATGGTCATGATCTCTTCCACTGCTTTTAAATGATTGGCTTTCAAGGTATTACCGCTCGACACGAGATCGACAATGGCATCTGCCAGACCAACCAGCGGCGCAAGCTCCATTGAACCATATAATTTGATGAGGTCAACATGCATTCCTTTATCAGCAAAATGATCACGCGCAGTTTTCAAATATTTAGTGGCGACCCGTAAGCGGGCGCCTTGAAAAACTGCTGATTCATAATCGAAATCCTCAGGTACGGCAACCATCATGCGACAACGGGCAATCTGTAAATCGAGCGGTTGATAAAGACCCGCGCCACCATGCTCCAACATGACATCTTTGCCGGCAACACCCAGATCAGCTGCGCCATATTGCACATAAGTCGGTACATCCGAGGCGCGTACCATGATAAGACGCACCTTCGGATTATTGGTTGCAATGATCAGTTTCCGTGAGGTTTCGGGATCGTCTTGTGCGACGATCCCGGCTGCTTTCAGAAAAGGCGCAGTATCCTCGAAAATACGTCCTTTTGAAAGCGCAATGGTAATATTTGCCATAAATCCGGGAAATTAACGCAGGTTTGAAGCAGCGAATTCCCAATTGATGAGTTTATCGAGAATCGTATTGACATAATCAGGCCGTCGATTTTGATAATCGAGATAATAGGCATGCTCCCAAACATCAATAGTCAGCAAAGGTCTGCTATTTTTGGTAAGCGGCGAATCCGCATTGCTCGTTTTGAGAATAGCCATTTTATCTCCTTCCTGCACCAGCCAAGCCCAGCCACTGCCAAATTGCGTAACGGCGGCATTGGCAAATTCCTTTTTACAAGCGTCCACGCTACCAAATGAGGCTTCAATTTTTTGTTTCAAACTCGCAGGAGGCTCGCCACCACCTTTAGGGCTGAGACTATGCCAATAAAACATATGATTCCAGACTTGAGCAGCATTATTGAAAATACCTGCTTTATCTGCCTGACCTGCAGTGGCAGTGATGATATTTTCCAGTGATTGTCCAGCCAATGCAGAATCTGCTACTAGTTTGTTCAAATTATCGACGTACGTTTTGTGATGTTTGCCATAGTGAAAGCTCATGGTATGGGCAGAAATAACCGGTTCCAGTGCATTATCTGCATAGGGTAGGGGAGCGAGTACATAAGTGCTACCGGATTGTGCGGCTTTAGAAAAATTTTCCAGATTAGTGCTCATTTTTCTTCCTTTAAAAATAAAATTGAATAAAGAAGCCATTGGCATATGAATAATAATGAATCAAGAAAAAATATTATCCGAAGTTAAATTACTCGAGGTTATTTTTTGCTTCTGTAGTAAATGTAACCTGATTGTACCCGGCAAGCCGAGCAGCTTCCATGACCGTTATTACCGATTGATGGGTAGCCTTTGCATCTGCAGTGATAATGATAACTGGATTTTTCTCATCCTTGGCGGCAGATTGCAATTCATTGCGTAATCCTTCAGTGTTAGAAAAAGTTATGGGTACCCGATTGATGGTGTAGTTACCTGTTGCGCTTACGGTAACATCAATGGTATGAGGTCGTTCGCTTTGTTTATCAGCTTCCGTAGTGGTTGCTTCTGGCAGCGTAATCTCGAGATCGGCATATTTCGAGTAGGTCGTAGTAATCACCAAAAAAATCAGGATGACCAGCAGAACATCGATCATCGGAACAAGATTGATCTCCGGCTCTTCTTTTTTTTGACCACGCTGAAAATTCATAGAGTTGCTTGCCAATTAATAGGTGCCAATGGGTGAGATTACCACAAGATGTGGAATAAACTGTTAAACATCCGGTTCGAAAATCAAATTCTAGTTTATTATTACCACTTTCGTCATTATTTAAGATTGTTAAACTAGTATTCCGTTCTGAATGGATAATCCATTAGTCAGTATTGTCATGGGCAGTAGCAGTGATTGGAACGTCATGCAACAGGCTGCCCGGATTCTCAAAGATTTTAATATCCCGCACGAAACCTTGATCGTGTCAGCGCATCGCACACCGGACCGCATGTTTGAATTCGCAGCCACAGCAATAAAACGGGGTATCCGATGCATCATTGCAGGGGCAGGGGGGGCGGCGCATTTACCTGGCATGATCGCGGCCAAAACAACCTTGCCGGTACTCGGTGTGCCAGTGACTTCCAAGCACTTGCAGGGTGTGGATTCACTACTTTCCATTGTGCAGATGCCAAAAGGGGTACCCGTTGCCACTTTTGCCATTGGTGAAGCAGGCGCAGCCAATGCCGGGCTTTTTGCTGTTGCATTATTAGCGATAGGAGACAGCGCACTTGCCGAGCGCCTTGAATCATTTCGAGCAGCACAAGCAGATTCAGTGGCTGCCATGACTTTGCCTGAATCATGAGTAGTATTATACCCGGAGCGATGCTTGGTTTGCTGGGCGGTGGCCAGCTTGGACGCATGTTTACCATGGCCGCACAAAGTATGGGCTATCGCGTGACGGTTTTGGATCCTGCTGAGGAGAGTCCTGCTGGCAGCATCGCTGAACGGCATTTATGCGCGGACTATCATGATGCTTCTGCTTTACATGAACTCAGTACTACCTGTGCAGGAATTACCACGGAATTCGAAAATGTTCCTGCTGAAGTACTGCGGTTTCTGGAACAACATTGTGTCGTGAGTCCCCCAGCGAGAAGTGTTTCCATCGCACAAAACCGCCTGCTGGAAAAACAGTTTTTAGCAGCAAATGGTTTTTCGGTTGCGCCCTTTTTGGCCATTCAAAATAATGATGATTTGTCGGCTGCAATCGATGCGCTATTTTTTCCTGGTATCCTTAAAGTCAGCCAGTTCGGTTATGATGGCAAAGGGCAGGTAAGAATCCATACTCCTCATGAATTATCGGATGCTTTCGCTTACTTGCAACAGCAGTCCTGTGTGCTAGAGCAATTGTTACCACTTGCATGTGAGATTTCCGTGATTGTTGCGCGTGACTTTGACGGTGTGATCACCCTGTTTCCAGTAGCTGAGAATCAGCATATGCACGGCATTCTCGATATGAGTATTGTTCCTGCCAGGATACCGGCAGGAATTGTGCAACAAGCCAGAAAAATGGCTACTGACGTGGCGGTCAAACTGGATTACCGCGGGGTGCTCTGCATCGAGTTCTTTGTGCTTACCGATGGACGATTGTTTATCAATGAAATTGCGCCCCGTCCGCATAATAGTGGCCACTATAGCCTGGATGCCTGTATTACTTCACAATTCGAGCAACAAGCTCGGGTATTGTGCCGCTTGCCGCAAGGAAGTACTGCGCTGCATACGCCTGTCGTGATGGTAAATTTACTGGGTGATCTGTGGCAATTAGGAGAACCGGATTGGAATAAGGTATTAAAAAATCCTAATACCAAACTCCATCTATACGGCAAACGTGAGGCGAGGCCGGGCAGAAAAATGGGGCATTTTACGGTGCTCGCTGGTACGGTTGAACAGGCTTTACAGCAAGCAGAAGCAATCAAGATATCATTACAAAATCGTTAATCTATATTCTGAGAATTTTAATTAAAAAATCGATCCATGGCTCATTCCATCGCCTTGCTTGAAACCCACCTGAAAAGCCTCCCTTTACTGCACCGGGGCAAAGTGCGTGATATTTATGCTATCGATGAGAATAATTTATTGATTATCCAGACAGACCGCCTGTCAGCATTCGATGTGGTGTTGCCAACACCGGTCCCTGGTAAAGGTAAAGTGCTGACGCAATTATCCAATTTCTGGTTCAAAAAACTGAATCACATCCTGCCCAATCATTTAACCAGTATTTCACCTGAATCTGTGGTAGCACCTGAAGAGCGCGAGCAGGTGATCGATCGGGCCTTTGTCGTCAAACGATTAAAGCCGTTGCCGATCGAAGCAATCGTGCGGGGTTATATTGTCGGTTCAGGGTGGAAGGATTATCAGCGAACAGGTGCCATCAGTGGCATTATGTTGCCGCAAAATTTGCAGGAAGCAGAAAAACTGCCGACAGGCGCTATTTTTACGCCTTCTACTAAGGCGGTGGCAGGGGCCCATGATGAAAACATTTCATTTGAGCAATGTGAACAGTTAGTGGGGCAAGCGCTTGCTCAAGAAGTGCGCAGCAAAGCAATCGCACTGTATACTGAAGCCGCCGATTATGCCGCTACCCGCGGCGTGATCATCGCTGATACCAAATTCGAATTTGGCCAGGATGGGGCAGGCAATCTCTACCTGATCGATGAGGTGTTGACGCCGGATTCATCACGTTTCTGGCCAGCCGATCAATACCAGCCGGGTAAAAATCCTCCAAGTTATGATAAACAGTTTGTTCGTGATTGGCTAGAACAGATCAAGTGGAATAAACAACCTCCTGCACCACCTATTCCTGATGATATTCTTACCCAAACGATAGAGCGATATGAGGAAGCGCTCTACCGATTAACTAAGTAAAAGCTATAAAGCATAAAATAGATTAAACAGCATTTTAGTCCCCAGAAAATAAAGTAAAGCTACGAATATTTTTCTGAGTGTTGCTGTTTGCATGCGATGTGTCGCTCTGGCGCCAAGTGGAGCGGTCAGCATGCTGGCTACCGCAATCCAGACGAGCGCGGGCAGATAAACATAACCCAGACTGTAAGCGGGCAGTAGCTGCGTTTGTAGCAGACCATTGATGATATAGCCAATCGTGCCTGCCACCGCAATCGGAAAACCTACTGCAGCTGCGGTTCCAATCGCGTATTGCAATTTGACATTGCACATGGAAAGGAAGGGTACTGTCAAGATACCTCCGCCAATCGCGACCAGACTGGATAGCACACCGATCAGACTGCCTGCTGACACCATTCCAAATTTACCTGGCAGGGCATGCCTGGAAGTGGGCGTAATGTTAAGCCACATCTGCGTTGCGGCATAATAAATGAAGATGACGAAGATGATGCCCAATACTTCGGTGGATAGTTGTCCAGCAAATGTAGATCCTGCCAGCGTTCCCAGGATAATGCCCGGCGCCAGATACCTGACAATCCACCAGTTAACTGCGCCATGCGCATGATGCATGCGCAAACTGGCAAGTGAAGTGAAAATGATCGTCGCCATGGTGGTGCCGAGTGCCAGATGCAAAATACGGTCTGACGGAAAATCCTGGGCAGTAAAGATATAAGCAAGCACAGGCACAATGACTAAGCCGCCGCCAATTCCCAGCAAACCAGCGAGAAAGCCAACCCCAGCGCCGAGCAATAAATAAATTAACCACCATTCCATGCTGTTTAGCTAGGGTATCCAGCTTAGGCTTTCAGCAATAAAAATGGCATCGCTACAAGTGATAAAAGCAACTTGCTCATAATATACCCATAATAAATGCCCATTCCGCTGGGTCGACAGGTGTGATGGATAAACGATTGCCTTTTTGCAGGATTCTCATATTGGCGAGTTCGGGGTGGCTGCGTAATTCCTTGAGAGAAAGCAGGCGGGTTTTTTTGACGAGCGTGACTTCAACATTAAACCATCGTGGGCTTTCTGGCGTAGCTTTAGGATCATAGTATTTAATTTTGGGATCGAACTGTGTGACATCGGGATAAGCGAGCTTAGAGATTCTGGTAATGCCAGCAATGCCAGGTTCGGCACAACTGGAGTGATAGAAGAAAGACTGGTCGCCAATTTGCATTTGATTACGCATAAAATTCCGCGCTTGATAATTTCTTATCCCATCCCATGCAATGGTCTGCCCGGGCCTTGCAGCCAGATCATCGATGCTGATTTCTGTTGGCTCAGATTTCATTAGCCAGTAACGCATATATACTCCATTTTATTGGTAATTAGTTCTAATTACACTGATATATCCGGGTTTTTGTCAATACATTGTCTTGATTGTGCTCCATGCTGTCCATTAAATATCCACCCAAGAGAGTCCATGAGAAAGCTATTTTTCGGCAAAACTTCAAGATCTAGAACCTTATCTAGATCTTTTTTAGTACCAATGGTCCATAGACTAGCAGCCTTGTTCTTCTAAATAATGGCATTCATCCAATCTTACTGCGAAAGGAAGAACAGTGATGATTAGCGTAGTTATTGCCACCACAGCATCAAATGACATTATTTGGGAGGGCCTCGAGCAGCTCCTGAATAATGAACCGGATTTTGATGTACCAAGTGTTGATGGTGGATCGATACTCAATGATATGTTAAGTAGTCACTGTCCCCAAAATTGGTATTGAGCGTTGCAACAGTCAAAAATCACTTACATAATATTTTTACTAAGCTGCATATCCATAGCCGAGCTGAGGTGTTGGTGCACTTAAGAAATGAGTCTTGGTTTGCTCAATCTGCCTAACCTTGGGTTCGTGAGAAAATCTGCTGAATTCTATCCAGAGCTCTATTGATCAATGGGTGGATCAAAATGGAAAAAAATACTCTGATCAGCCACTACTTCTTGCGACCACCAAAAGAAGCTTGGATTTACATCGTTATAGTCCGTATTTTGTTGAGGAGATTAACCTGGAGCAGGAGTTTCCTAACAGCTTCTAGGGTATTAATTCTGCAATTTTCTGAACGGTTCCGACAAATTTAACAAGCGCTTCCAACGTTTGTACAATTTTATCCATGTCTTCAATTGTTAGACGTAGTTCTTCATTAACTTCTTTCAGTGAAGTGGTGAGCTGTTTGAACTCTGTCGTGCTGTCATTAATTACATTGCGAACTAATTTGAGCTGATAGGTATCCAGTTGGTCACGAATATCATCTAGACTTTTCCGATTCTTAGTTTCTCGTTTAAAATTGGAACGTAGCACATCTACTTCCGTAATCACATCTCCTATCACTCGAATCAGTTCAGAGCGTGTCATGAGTTTTATATTATTCATAACTGTTTACTCATTTGTTTCTTTGATGGTTTTGATGGCATCGGCGATTACCTTCGCTCGTGTAACGAAAGCATCCGTCGCTTCTATTAATTCAGCTAAATCTTGAGGGTTTTTTGGACTTTTAGCGTAGTCAACCAATTTTTGGTGTGCTTGAGCCATTGCGTCAAGGCCCGGTCCAGCACCAAGTAGTAACGGCAGATTATCCCAAATATCTTCAACTTTTTTGATTTCCGAAGCTGCCTTCTGTAATTTCTTGGGGTTAGGGTTTGGTTTCTCTAGCTCATCATTGTAATCATCCGCTGCTGAAACACGAGCGGCACTCAGGATGCTACGTTGGCGTTCATGGAGTGCCTTCATGTCATTCCGAAGTAGCCTAATTAAGGCAAGGATATTCTTCTCCGATAAGATAATGGCTTTGTTTAGCGCTTCGTTAATCCTGATTTCTAAAGCAAGTTTAGTCACTTCTGCAGCAATGGTGGCAAAGCCTTCGGCTTCATTCTTGAATTCGTCAGAAGGCACTCTACCAAGTGAAGATGAGAGATCCAGAATAGCCTCGTCAAGTGAATTAGCAGCATCTTTGGCTCTAGCTGGTGCATCACTACTAGCGAGAGTGAGCAGCAATTGACCATGTTTGGCTATAGCATCCAATGCAGTCATGCGGGCTGACAAATCGTCCCCTCCCAATATACGTATTTCTTTATTATTGAGAGTTTGGAGACTGATCCTTTCTCTCTTGGTAACAAGCCGGTCTATTACCGCATCGCGTTCTCTCTTATTAGCAGCCCCATATTCAACCCGGGCGCCTTCAATGACAATAGTAGAGGCTTGCTCTGAAATCTAGAAATCGGCTCACGGTATGCTGCAGGGCTAGCGCAGCCGATAAGTAGGAGTGTTGCGAAGCTCAAACATAATAACTTGTGAATATTCTTATTTTTCAATTTATTTACAATGCTATGCATGGTTTGTCACTTATCGTAATGTTTTTATTTGATAGAATAAGGAACGACAAATAGGCAGGCAATAATGTCAATAGCTACAAATTTTTTTCCTTGATAGCAGGATATCAAAACAGGATTTTGAATTGAAGGTACATAATTTTCCATTCGGCCGGGTATGCTTTTCTGGTGACAGGTTTATTTCATTCAAAACAGTTCTGCGCTTAAATCTCAGTAATTTGTGAAAGGCTCTGTTTTCTTAATGTAGGGTCAGTAGAAAGATGCTTTCGTGCAATTGACTCAGTCCACGCTCTCGATAGCGTTGATTCTGTGCGAGTACATTCAATCGAGCCAATAGCCGTACCTCGGCGTATTCTTGGTAAAGTACTTCTACTTCGTCTGAAGAAACAGCAAATGGCGGGACTGACATTTCTGCTTGAGGGTAATCAAAGGTAATGAGTAGAATTTTTGTTGTGGGTGGCAAGATGCTCAGCAGGTGGAATACATAACGTTTACGTATTTCTGGCGGTAGTGCAACCAGTGATGCACGGTCACAAACTGCACTCACCTTCGCCAGATCATTTTTGCTCAAGTCAAAGAAATTACCGCACAGGGTACTGATGAAGTTCGCGTCATAGCGATCGAATTTTCCGCTAATCATGCGATGTGGTGAGAGCCTATTTTCCTCGAAGAACGCTTGCACAGCAATAGCGCTCAATTCAACCCCGAGCACTGAATGTTTTTGTTCGCGCAGCCACAGCATATCACGACTTTTCCCGCATAGTGGTACAAATACCTCACTATCAGGAGCAAGATGTAACTCTTGCCAATATTGACGCAAATATGGATTAATCTCGTTCTGGTGAAAACCAATATCTCCATATTTCCATCGATCTAGTCAATAATCATTTTTCATTTGTTATTTCCTAAGTTTATTCAAGACACAGTGATTGTTTAGGCCGAAAACTAAGGATGCTTCAATTTACCAAAAATTTTCCATTAAAACATTTTTTAATAAAATCAATTAATTATATTAATATTCTTTTTTGAGTATCCTCTTAAGTCTCAAATAATAAGACTCTTAATAGAAAATCTGGATTTATGGATATTCTTCCATTAGCCAGTGACGCATTTACTTTTTCCTTCATTGATCAGAAGTGATCACTCAAGTGAGCAAATACATCACGGAAAAAAATATCACGGGAAAATAGGGATTATCAGCCAGTCGACCTTTGCGATCTTTCTTCTCTAGAATTTCGTAAACTAGCATACCAATTAGCAGCCTTCGCTTTTAAGATTAGTTTGATCTCCGGCAATATTAGAAATAGATAACACGTATCTATAATGTTTTATGAGAACAATGCTTGGGCTTACCTTGCCTAAGTAAAGTATCCGCTGAAAATATTTGCTGAGGTCACTTTTTTAATTCATAGGATTAAGAAAAAAACTGCTTAGAGTGAAAATTAATGTATTTAAAGAAAAGTGAGTATATACATATTGTTAGACTTCTAGCGATTCTTTGTCTGCTCCTTCTTATAGGGTGTAGCTCAATACCCCTCATAGTGCCAGACATGGCAATGCAGCCATCGCATTCTGTGCAGCTTTTTGACGCTCATGGCCCCTTAACTCCAAAGCAGAATAACGAAATTCTTTCCAGACTGAAAAAGAATAGTGTAGATACCCATATCTTCGATAGGCATCTGCCATTCGAATCAAAAATTTCCGGCAGTCACCTTTCGATAGGCAACAAAGTAGAACTGTTGATAGATGGTCCAGAAACTTATAAATCCATGTACACAGCCATGGAGAACGCAAAGGACCATATCAATATGGAGATTTATATTATCAAAGATGATGAAATTGGTCACCTTTTTGCTGAGCTATTAATTAGAAAGCAAAATAGTGGGGTGCAGGTAAACCTCATTTATGATAGTGTGGGATCAATCGATACTCCTCGTGAGTTCTTCAAATCACTGAAAGAAAGTGGTGTTAATGTCCTGGAATTCAATCCTATCAATCCACTCATTGCACCAAAAAATTGGCAGGTTACCCGGCGTGATCATCGAAAACTTTTGATTATCGATGGGCAGATTGCTTTTGTTGGCGGTGTCAATATCAGCACCGAGCACTCGAAGGGGTCATTTGTCAAATCTAAATCAACCAGAAGTGATAATCCGTGGCGAGATACCCATGTGCGAATAGTGGGCCCAGTTGTGAGCGAATTTCAGAAGCTGTTTATGTCCATATGGAATGAGCAAAAAGGTGAGCTATTGGCAGCACGAAATTACTTCCCTGAGCTCGCTAATGAAGGTTCTGAGGTAGTACGCGCAATCGGCAGCTCGCCAGAAAAAGGTTATAGCCAGATCTATGTGACTTTGCTTTCAGCTATTAATAGCGCAGAAACCCAGATCTTTCTGACCAGTGCTTATTTTGTGCCAGATCCGCAATTGCGTACTGCATTAAAAGCAGCGGCTAAGCGCAGAGTAGACGTGAGAATATTATTACCTGGGAAAACAGATTCGGCCCTGGTGTATTATGCGTCGCGTTCATTTTATGATGAGCTATTGAGCGCCGGCGTAAAAATCTATGTGCGGCAAGATGCATTATTACATGCTAAAACTACGCTTATAGACGGTGTATGGTCAACTATAGGCTCAACTAACCTCGATTGGCGTAGTTTTCTTAACAACGAGGAAATCGATGCAATTATCCTGGGACAGGATTTTGGTACACAAATGCAAACATTGTTTGAGAATGATTTGAAATATTCCAAGCTCATTACGTTAGAAGAATGGAGGCAACGTTCAATTAGTACGCGCATCTTGGAAAGTGCAGGGCGTTTGTGGGCGCAATGGTTGTAAGTAGTCAGCTTATTCGTTGATTTAAATAGATTATTGCAATGCAAATATTTTTCTCGAATAAGATATTGTTTTGGTATATGAAGTATTTAATTTTGATAAGTATTAAACTTTGCTTTAATTAGAATGCTAAGGAGAATAACAGTATAAGTGTAATGTGAAGGGTCTTTTCATTGAACTTTGCACAGCACCGACTGCATTTGTTGTTTGCAAATTATTATAAATATGTTTCGGACAGAAATGATCTATAGGATTTTTAGATTAAATAACAATAATTATATTATTTAAAAAACATAATTTTATTCCGGTTTATGTTGAAGATATCCTTTTATTAATTGTAACTCATTTGCTTTCTCTCATTTTCTTTCTCCTTAATGATCGGATCTTTAAATTGCCTCATTAAGTTTAAGTAAAAACGATCGATATTTTTATTTTAGGAGAGAAATCATGCAAAAATTCATTTTTCTAGCTTTGTTACCTTTATTTGCTGGGACCGTATATGGTCAGGTGTATAAATGGGTGGATCAAAATGGAAAAACTCGATACTCTGATCAGCCTCCCCCTCCCGGAACCAGCAAAAATGAAAAACTGATGGATATTCAATTGTCGCCACAATCTGCTGATGAAGGTAAAAGTTTCATTCGAGATTCGGTAGAAAAAGAACCGATATTTAAAGCAAAGCGAGCCGCACATGAGGAAGCAAGAAACAAACAACTGGCTGAAGCGGAAATGAGAAAAGAGAATTGCTTAAGAGCACAAAGCAATTTGGATTTGCTTAAAAATTCGGAACGCTTGTCTATTCCGGATGGGAATGGGGGTGTGATTGATATGGATGATCCGCTTCGCCAGAATTATATGGATGAAGCATTAAAAAATATTGCAATATACTGTCAGTAACAAAATGCGATTAATTTAATGGCCTGTAATCTTTTGGAAGATTGTTAAAAAATAAAAGCATAGCTTGATTTCTTAATTAATGCCTCATCCTACTGAACTTTAGCGGCTGCTCTACACTATGTGACGTTAGAACTAAAGAGCACTTCTAAAAATTCATATTTCGTCACAATATTTCGTTGTTCACAAAAAAATGTTTCCTTACCTATCAGTTATAGGCTGCGACAACATTTTTTGTTCTCGCCTTGTCTTGTCTAGAACTCTGAATTTTTAGAGGTGCCCTAAAGATTGTCATCTGTTCGTGACTTTTTTTCTTGAATTGAGAATAACAAATGATCAGTATTGTGACTATCAATTAAAAGATGTAAAGGAACAGCAACCGTTGTAGAAATCGGTTTTTTTGAAGATGGGAAAGCAAAGTTAACTACCAAGTAAACTAATAAGGTATTTTGTACATATTTCATTTTCTGGTTTCTTTTTTCTCTTTAGTCAGCCAATAAATAAAACCACTTATTCCTCCAATAAGAAAACCTACTGGACCAGTTATAAAAATACCGAGTAAAGGACCTTGGTCAGCTTCTGGCGTTATGATCATCGGACCGAAGAAGCCTGCACAGAAACTGATAGAACCAAGCGCAATGGCACCAAGAAAAATGCTCGAGATGGGTCCTTCTGGGAGGGTGCCAAGTTTTTCCCAGCTATATTTGCCGACACCAAAAGCGCACATAAATGAGAGCAGAACAGGAATCCAGCTGTGTTCTGTGAACGGAAGAAAAGAAGATGAAATCCAATAGATGAAGTAATAGGTGGTGGGTATGATTATCAGCATCGCAAGGATACGAAAAGGAAGCCTCATCCTGATATTACTCCTGGCTTAGCCTTAGTCTTTGCCATATACTGGAATTAAAGTTGCGAAATGACCTCTGGAATTTTTAAATTTATAACAATTCCCTATTTTCATTGCAGAAAAATGTTGGACCGCATCTAATTAAGGTTGTAATTAGATTAATCGATTACGGCGGATTTATCCACATCTGAAAAAACATGTAACATATGAATATGCAATGTAAAATAGTGGGCTGTATTTCTGATCCACTGTGAGGTTGTGAAAAAATCTATTTTAAATCTCAATGGTTATATTGGACGGCGCCCATTATTCGCCTATCTCTTCGATATGTGGCTACACCGCAACTTCGTTTTGGCAAAATTGCTGTTTTTATCGTCGCAGCCTTTTAGGTCAGAATCCACCACTTTTATTTCACTCATTTCGATTCGAAAAGTTATCCGGTTTCTGATAGGTTGACGAAATTTCAGAATACTGCTCAGTTTGGAGTTATTTGATGGATATCACAAATATTAAAGTTTATATGCAAGCGGTTGGGCAGAATGCCCGAGCTGCTTCGCGCTTAATGGCAAAAGCGGATACGGCAAGCAAAAATCAGGCGTTAATTGCGATGGCCGAAGCGATTAGGTGTGATGAGAAAAATTTATTAAATGCAAATACACACGATCTCGAGAATGCGAAAGCTAAAGGATTAGGCTCAGCGATGATCGATCGTTTGGCGCTTTCTTCTAAGAGTATCGCAAGTATGGCAGATGGTTTGTTGCAAATTGCGGCTTTGTCTGATCCTATTGGCGAGATGAGTGATTTGAATTATCGTCCTTCCGGTATTCAAGTGGGCAAAATGCGCGTACCGTTGGGAGTGATCGGCATCATTTATGAAGCACGACCGAATGTAACGGCGGATGCGGCGGGTTTATGCCTGAAAGCAGGCAATGCGGCGATATTGCGCGGCGGATCCGAAGCGATGCACAGCAATCAAGCCATTGCTGCCTGTGTGAAAGAAGGGCTAAGGACAGCCAGACTGCCAGAAACAGCCGTGCAAGTGATTGAAACCAGCGATCGTGCGGCAGTGGGTGAGCTTATTACCATGAAAGAATTTGTTGACATCATTGTGCCACGCGGAGGCAAAGGATTAATCGAACGCATTTCCAATGAGGCATGCATCCCTGTGATCAAGCATCTGGATGGGATCTGTCATGTTTATATCGACGATCAAGCCGATCTGGAAAAGGCCATCCGTATTGCTGATAATGCCAAGACACAGCGCTATGGTACGTGCAATACCATGGAAACCTTGCTCGTGCATGAAGGCATTGCAAAACAAGTCTTGCCTCCTCTTTGCAAAATTTATCTGGATAAAGGTGTCGAGCTACGAGGTAACAAGGCGGCTTGTGCGATTATTCCGCAAATGAAACTGGCCACAGAAGAAGACTGGCGCACTGAATATCTGGCGCCTATCCTGAATATCGGCGTTGTGAGTGATCTGGATCAGGCGATCGAGCACATCACTATCTATGGGTCTCAGCATACCGATGCAATTGTGACAGAAAATTATAGTCATGTACGCCGTTTTCTGCGCGAAGTGGATTCAAGTTCAGTCATGGTCAATACCTCCACACGTTTTGCCGATGGCTTTGAATATGGGTTAGGTGCAGAAATTGGCATTTCCACCGATAAAATTCATGCGCGCGGTCCGGTAGGATTGGAAGGGCTGACGAGTCAGAAATTTATCGTGCTAGGCGATGGTCAGATACGACAGTGACAAATTGATTGATCACCCTAAAATCTTCTCAATTTAAAAATAAGAAGTATGGCAAATCTAATTAAAGTAGAAGTTCCCGATATAGGCGATTTCAAAGATGTTTCCGTCATTGAAGTGCTGGTAAAACCAGGTGATAAGATTGAAAAAGAAACTTCATTAATTACCCTGGAGACGGAGAAAGCATCGATAGAAGTGCCTTCTCCTGAGGCAGGGGTTGTCAGGGAAATGCTCGTTAAGGTTGGAGATAAGATATCGCAGGGATCACCGATCATTACGTTAGAAGTCCTTGCTCCTGCTCCAGAACCAGAACCAGAACCAGAAGCTACTCCAACTGAGGCCCGGCCAGCAGCGACCACGCGTGGGACTGTACATGCCGAAGTCGTTGTGCTGGGGGCAGGGCCGGGTGGTTACACGGCGGCTTTCCGTGCAGCTGATTTGGGTAAGCAAGTGGTGCTGATAGAGCGTTATCCAACATTAGGAGGAGTATGCCTGAATGTGGGTTGTATTCCTTCTAAAGCGCTGTTGCATGTGGCGAAAGTGATTACTGAGACTAAAGAAATCGAGCAGCAGGGTATCGTTTTTAGTAAACCTCAGGTTACTATCGATAAGTTGCGGACTTGGAAAGAGTCTGTTGTGGGTAAGCTCACTAAAGGGTTGGCAGCACTCGCCAAACAGCGCAAGGTAGAAATTATCCAGGGTGCCGGTAAGTTTGTTTCTCCTAACATGATGGAAGTGGACACCGCTGACGGTATCAAAACGGTTTCATTTGATCATTGTATTATCGCTGCAGGTTCAACTGCTGCGCGTATTCCGGGGGTTCCTTACGATGATACTCGTATGATGGATTCTACTGATGCATTGAGATTACTGGATATTCCTAAAAGAATGCTGGTGATCGGTGGAGGCATTATCGGCCTGGAAATGGCAACCGTGTATGATGCGCTGGGTAGTCAAATAAGCATAGTCGAGCAGATGGATCAACTCATTCCAGGGGCTGATAATGATCTGGTCAAGCCGCTTTACCAGCATTTACTGAAACGTTATGAAGCGATCTATCTCGGCACCAAGGTCAGTAAGATTGAAGCCGAGGAAAAAGGATTGAACGTGGTTTTTGAGGGGGATCATGCCCCTGAGCCTCAATTATATGATCGTATTCTGATTGCAGTGGGGCGTCGTCCTAATGGAAAAATGATTGGTGCGGAACATGCGAATGTGCATGTAAACGAGCGTGGTTTTATTCCAGTGGATATGCAAATGCGCACCAATATCCCGCATATTTTTGCGATTGGTGATATTGCAGGAGAGCCTATGCTGGCGCATAAGGCGACGTATGAAGGTAAACTTGCTGCCGAGGTGATTGCTGGGCATAAAGTAGCCTTTGATGCGCGTACTATTCCTTCAGTAGCTTATACTGATCCAGAAATTGCCTGGATGGGTTTGACTGAGGTTGAAGCCAAAAAACAAGGAATTGAGTATGAAAAAGCAACCTTTCCTTGGGCAGCCAGCGGCCGTGCGATTGCTATGGGGCGTGAGGAAGGTTTCACCAAGTTGTTATTAGATAAAAATTCTCGTCAAATCCTGGGTGCCGGTATTATCGGTGCGCATGCTGGTGAGTTAATTGCAGAAACCGTACTCGCGCTGGAGATGGGCGTCGATGCGCAAGATATCAGCCTGACTATTCATCCTCATCCGACTTTGTCTGAAACGATTTTCTTCTCTGCGGAAATAGCAGAGAATACGATAACCGATTTATATATGCCTAAGCGATAGTTTTATCATTCATGCTTCATTGAGTCTGATGGGTGATTTTTAGGTTCGGGTTGTGCAGATGGACTATCCCAATAAGGTTCTCTACCAATACGAGCTGAAAGAAAATCAATAAATGAGCGAACTTTAGCTGGCAAATAACGATTAGGAAGATAACAAGCATAAACATAGCGCTCTACCGGTATATATTCAGACAATACTGCCTGTAAATGACCATTTTGCAGCTCTTTTCCAATGGTAAAGGTAGGTAACAGCGCAATACCCAGGCCACCGAGCACAGCTTGAGAAAGCGCATCGTCATCGTTGATACGCAGTGTTCCTGAGACAGGTACGGCAATTTCTCCTTCCGGCCCTTTAAAGCGCCAGTAACCTTGCTCACCTGAAAGGGTGTAGTCGAGGCAGTTATGCTTGACCAAGTCACTCGGTGTTAGCGGAACGCCGCGTCTTCGAAAATAGTCCGGTGTGGCAACCAGTTTTCGACGTACAGGCGCTAGCTTACGAGCAACCAAATTAAGATTTGGTTCGCCAGTGACACGAATGATGACATCGTATCCTTCTTCCACGATATCTACTTGACGATCCGTAATGGTCAAATCAATCCGAATTTCAGGATATCGAGCAAGGAAATCAGCCAGGGCGGGTGCAACGTGAAGTGTACCAAATGCCACTGAGGCACAAATTCTAAGCATGCCCCGCGGCTCGGCATGTAAGCTTGTAACCACCTGCTCAGCATGCTCTGCTTCTTCCAGGATGCGTACCGAGTGTTCGGCAAAAGCGCTACCTACTTCGGTCAAGCTAAGATGACGTGTGCTGCGATTCAGCAATCTTGCGCCTAGGTCAACTTCAAGTTTAGCCACAGCTTTACTTACTGCAGAGCGAGAGGTATCCATGCGGCGGGCTGCTTCAGCAAAGCTGCCGGCTTCTACAACACGTGCAAAGGTAGCAATAAGATTAAGATCTTGCATAAATTAATTTCCCATCATAACCAAAAATTAAATTATAAGTTATTTCATTGTTTCCTGACAAACTACAATATATTTCGTTCTAACCTACTTATTTTCTGACTCTTTTATGAATAATATTCATCCTTAAGAAGAAGCTCTAATGTTAGATTATAAAAAGTTTCATTTGTTTATATCGGAACTTAAAGATGAAAATCAAGAGCACCTGATTAATATGATTTTTTTAATAGAAACGGGAAGTAATTATTATTACTATAAAGCAAGCATACTACTGTTGACAGATGAGCACGTATACTAATGCAATTATACTAAGTAGAAAATAAATGAAAATTTACAGGTATAAGTGAAATGAAAATTAAATTATATAATTTCATGATTGCACTACCGCGGATACTTCTGATCGGCACAAAAGCTTTGGTTATCTCCCTCAGCTTTGTGACAGCGGTTGCCGTAGCAGCAGAGAATTCATATAACATTGTCGAAGTTGCCAGAGCCGAGGTGGAGAGTAAAAGCTGTAACTATCTGGGGAAAGTTTGGGGAAGCTCAGATTGGGGTAAATTATCTAAAAATGCGAGAAAGCACAAGGCGGAAGATAGGGCCTTAAGAATGGCTTCTGAACTTAAAGCTAGTCACCTCGTGTGGCGAGAAAATTCAACAGAATCTGATTCTTATCCGCATGCTTCTGGCGATGCTTATGATTGTGTAACTGGGGTAAAATCCAGTAATATCGCTAAAGAAAGAAATAATGCTCAGAAGAAAATAAATTAATAATAATAAAATTATAAAATGTAGTTAGAATTAGGGCGTGACTAAAAGGCTTATTTAACCTACGTCACGCCATTTTATTTTATTGAGTGAGCTGTTGTTGCTTGCTTCGCCTCAAGTCAGTTATTTGTTCCATCAAAATTCTTTTTTCAGTTTCCAGCTCTTGGTATTGGGTATGGAGTCGATCTAGATCAGAGGAGTATTCCCGTATCCGCTTCTGGCGGTCTTGCTTTTTTCGGACCATTTCTTCGTAACTTGGTGGAGAACCACCGATCGTTACTTCTGGTAAAAAATCACTCATTTTGGCTGATCCCAGCTCAGGAGATGCTCCCGTTTGAGGATATGTTCCCATTGGGGGAATGGAAGTTATTTCTTCTTGCTGTTGTAATTCATTACGACGAAGCTCTTGTACCATCTGGAATTGCTGATAGATATTTTGCTGATTCTGATTTATTTGTAATAAGTCAGCTTCTAGTTGGCGAATTTGCTCGTCAATGACGGATTGTGCTTGTGCAGAAAGTGAAATCAACAGCAAGCCAAGAAGAAGGAAAGCAGATGATGTTGTGCTCCATCCATAACCCATTCCGATAAATCGCAATGCTCTGTTCCTAATATTTCGCAGCAGGTGCTTCATAATTTTCGATAAGGACAATTTGTTTTAGTACAATCAGCATAGAGAGACAGTGAATGGTCCTGCAGACTGAATCCACGATCTTTGGCAATTTTTATTTGACGTTTCTCGATTTCTGCATCATAGAATTCTTCTACATGACCACATTGTAAACAAACTAAATGATCATGATGCGAGTCACTACGTAGCTCGAATACGGCTTTGCCACTTTCAAAATGATGTCGTTCAAGTAAACCAGCCTGCTCAAACTGAGTTAACACACGGTAGACTGTCGCAAGACCGATATCTTCTCCTTCATTGAGTAATTCTTTATAGACATCTTCTGCTGATAAGTGGCGAACCGAGCTATTCTCAAATAGGTTGAGTATCTTGAGACGGGGTAGGGTCGTTTTTAAGCCAATTGTTTTGAGGTCAATACCTTTGAGATCTTCATATTTGCTCATGGTTTAATCCATCCGGGAAATTATTTGCTGTATCATATAGTATAGTGCTTAGTTTACTTTAAAAACACTCGTGCTTAGTATGCATCTAAAAATACTCCTGTTATTTGTTGCTTTTTTATTTTTTGGTTGTACTTTTATCCCAGCGCTGCCCTATAAAATCGATATCCAGCAGGGTAATGTAGTTACTCAAGAAATGATAGAGAAATTAAAACCGGGGATGACCCGGTCGCAAGTGCGTTTTGTTTTGGGTACGCCACTTATTACTGATGTGTTTCATAACAATCGCTGGGACTATTTTTATTATTTGGCGCCACGTGGAGCATTGTCTGAGAAGCGAACGCTTACTGTAATTTTTGATGGCGATCGGCTTTCTCATATTGACGGGGATTTTTCACTTTCCCCTTCTTCAGATAGTTTGTTGTCAGCAACTCCTCGTATGGAAGAAGAGCGTCTGCAATACTTGAAGGGAGATCAAGGTGAAAATGATAAAGGTTCTAATTAATAACCTAACAAAACATGCTGTAGTAAGTGGTAAGGAATAATTAACCCTATCATTTGGTCTATGATATCCAATCAGTTCAATCTCGGAATGGGGTAGAATGGCATTAAATAATTAGATAGTTTTTCTGGAAAAATGACAACCCTGAATATTGCTGTGGCTGGAAGTACCGGGCGCATGGGGAGAGTGCTCCTGGAAATGATTGCTGAGTCATCAGATATGCGGTTATCTGCTGCATTGGAACAAAAAGATAATCCATTTTTGAAGAAGGATGCGGGTGAACTGATTGGATCACCTTGTGGTATTCCGATTAAGAGCGATTTTGTGTCAGCGTTACCTGGTAGTGATGTGTTGGTAGATTTTACGCGTCCTGCCGGCACACTTGCACATCTCGCCATCTGCCGTAATGCCGGCATAAAAATGGTCATTGGCACGACTGGGTTTTCGGCAGCTGAGAAAGAAGTACTCAAGGCGGCGTCGAAGGATATTGCTATCGTATTCGCACCCAATATGAGTGTGGGTGTAAATGTCATGTTCAAACTATTAGAAGTGGCTGCAAGCAAGTTACTTAATGAATACGATATAGAAATTGTAGAAGCACATCATCGACACAAAGTAGATGCGCCGTCTGGCACGGCTTTGCGTATGGGCGAAGTTATTGCGCAAACATTGAACAGAGACTTGATGAAAGTCGCTGTTTATGGCCGTGAAGGAGCCACTGGAGAGCGTGCTGCTGAAACGATTGGTTTTGCAACTATTCGTGGCGGCGATATAGTAGGTGACCATACCGCTATTTTTGCAGGTATAGGTGAACGCATTGAGATCACTCACAAGGCTAGTAGTCGCAAAACATTTGCTGTCGGAGCATTACGCGCTGCCAGGTTCCTTGCTACGCAACGTAGTGGCTTGTTTGATATGCAAGATGTGCTAGGTTTGCGGTAAAGAAAATCAAATCATAATTATCTGGTCTCATTATGGCGACTTATGCTATTGGCGATGTGCAAGGTTGCTATGAAGCATTCCAACAGCTTATTGAATTAATTGGATTTAACGCTACAAGAGATAAATTGTGGTTAGTGGGTGATCTCGTCAATCGTGGGCCGGATTCACTCATTTTATTGCGTTCTATCATAAAACTAGGCAACGCAGTCATTCCAGTATTAGGTAATCATGATTTACATTTGCTTCTAGTTGCAGAAGGCTTAAGTAAACAGCATTCAGGTGATACGTTGCAGGCTATTTTGGATGCGCCTGATCGTAATAATTTGCTAAACTGGCTGCGCCATCAAAAATTGCTCTATGTTGAGGATGAATATGCTTTAGTCCATGCTGGTATACTGCCATGCTGGGATATTCCTCAAGCGGCAGAGCTTGCGCATGAAGTAGAAACTGCATTACGTAAAGAAAATTATCATGAATTTTTTTTACATATGTATGGTAATGAACCAAATTTCTGGCATGATAACTTGACTGGTTATGAGCGATTGCGAGTCATCATTAATGCGATGACTCGCCTGCGTGTCTGTACACCGGATGGCAAGATGGATTTCGCCTATAAAGGTCCGCTTCAGTCTATTCCCCAAGGTTACTTACCCTGGTTTGAAGCGCCTAATCGTGCCAGCAAATCGACTACCATCATTTTTGGTCACTGGTCTGCACTCGGTCTACAGATTAAGGAAAACTTGATAGCGTTGGATACAGGTTGTTTTTGGGGAGGAAGGCTTACCGCTATTCGCTTGGAAGACCGGAGAGTTTTTCAGGTACCTTGCGCACCACGGGTAGTTGCAGCATTTCAGCAATAGCATGCTCCGATAAGCGCGCTAATTCTCGCCGATTCTTACCTGTACAGCTGATCGGATCCAAAAAATATAATTCAGCCTTTATGACAGGTTGCTTTAGTATAAGTTTCAGTGACTCTACAATAGTCGAGTCAACATAAGCTATGTTGGCATTATGCGCTCCTGTCATATCGCGATATTTGATCGCAACTGGGTAAAGCATTGCTTGCATGGTTACTGCAGATTGGAGCAAAGAGGCATGAAAGTGCAGAAGGGTTGTTCCATCGCTGGTTTTACCTTCCGGAAAGATCGCAACACTATCTCCGGCACCAAGTGCTTCGCCGATATGTTGGTTAACGCGCCTCGTATCATTACGTTTCTCGCGTTCAATAAAAATGGTACCCGCTCTATGACATAAGATATTAAGTAGGGGCCAGCTGAGAATCTCAGTTTTAGCTACAAACCTGACAGGATACAGCGCCAAAATAATTATAATATCCAGCCAGGAGATATGATTGGCAATTAATATGACACGCTGCTTATCTTCGGGAGGCAAGGCGCCACTGCGGCTTAATTTGATATTTAGAATTTCAAGTAGATTTCTCGCCCATTTCCGCGCGATATATCTCTGTCTGGATCGACTAAAATAGGGATAAGCAATGGACTGGAACAAACCGGAAAAGATGTGCAGCAATAACCTGCTAAACCGGATGATCTGAATTGTTTTAGAAGTTTGGGTGCTATTCATGAGATCATGAAATAGTTAATGTGACCTTGTCGCTAAACAAAGCCTAACTCTCTTCCTAGGATCTGCGACTGTGACTTCTATTAAATTCATAAGATAGCTTATTATTCCATTTCTAAATCAAACCTGATTTTGTCGGCTTCTCCCTGCCGTGTTATTCATACCATCTGCGGCTCACCTTCGCGTCATATTTGATTTTGAAATGGAATTACGTTAGGAATAGAGTAGATAATCTTAATTTTAATCCTAGAAGATCCGATTTCCAAATGCTTCAAAATAAAGCTGATCGATTTCGTCGTGACTAAACCGATGATTTTGACCGCCCCGGTGTGTAATTTTGATGGCACCTAATAATGAAGCAAGCTGGCCGGTTGTTTGCCAGCCCATATCATGGGCGATGCCATAAAGTAATCCAGCTCGATAAGCATCACCACAACCCGTGGGATCGATAATTGCATCGGATTTAACGCAGGGAATTTCAAGCTGGCGACCTTCTGCATAAATCGTAGAACCCTGTGCACCTTTAGTAATGATCAGGGCTTTAACGCTATCGGCAAGCTCACTCAAAGTGTATTTCGTTCGTTCTTGCAGCAGCTGACCTTCATAATCATTGACCGCGATATAATCAGCTTTATTGACAAAATCAATCAATTCATCACCACTGAACATAGGTAATCCTTGACCAGGATCAAATATAAAAGGAATACCGTATTCTTGGAACTCGCGTGCATGAGCAATCATACCATCGCGACCATCAGGCGCAACGATGCCTAGATTGATATTCTTTGCATCTTTTACCGAATTATAGTGCGAAAAATTCATAGCTCCAGGATGAAAGGCCGTAATTTGGTTATCATCTAAGTCAGTCGTAATAAATGCCTGCGCAGTAAATGCATCATTTATCTGACGAATATAGGTTTTTGCCAAATTCAATTTCTCTAACCGATATGCATAAGGTTGGAAATCATTCCCTACTGTTGCCATAATCATTGGGTTTCCACCCAGCATGCTTAAATTATAAGCAATATTGGCGGCACATCCTCCGAACTCACGCCGCAGGTCAGGAACAAGAAAGGCCACATTTAGCACATGAAGCTTGTCAGGTAGAATATGGTGCTTAAAATGATCTTGAAACACCATTATGGTGTCATAAGCTATAGAGCCGCATATAAGTGTATGCATGGGTTATAAGTGTTGGAGCTGGAGAGTATCTAAAGTACATAAGAAAAGCTTTTCCCCGAACAGATCAATATTCAAACAGATCAGTCGGGGAGTCAGCTAATATTTGAAGTACAATCGCAATTGATTATGGCTTCCAGGTTAAATCTAATTCCCGGGCAGCTTTGACGTCATCCAGTTTGCGTAGAGGCATATCATGCGGAGCACTTTTTACCATTTCTGCTTGCTCCTGAATTTCTACCAGAATTTCCTTCATGGCAGCAGCGAATGCATCTAACGTCTCTTTGGACTCTGTTTCGGCAGGTTCAATGAGCAAACACTCGGGAATTAATATTGGAAAATAGGTGGTAGGCGCATGGTAGCCTTTATCCAGGAGTCGTTTAGCTAAATTCATCGCAGTAACACCTGTTTTTTCTTTGATCTCTTTCAGTGTGACGATAAATTCATGGCTTGCGCGTCGTGTCGGGAAGGCAATCTCAAAGCCGACTTTGCTCAATTCTGCCATTAAATAATTGGCGTTGAGCGTGGCGTATTCAGAAACACGGTTCATTCCTTTTGCTCCCAGCAAACGTACATAAACATAAGCCCGCAGCAATACTCCCGCATTCCCCATATGTGCTGATAATCGACCGATTGTGTGTGGTACATCCTTTTCAGTCAACCAGCGATAGACTCCCTTTTCATAAGCAACCATAGGTACAGGTAAATAGGGCAGCAAACGCTCGGCGACACCTACTGGGGCCGCGCCAGGACCGCCGCCGCCATGAGGTGTTGAGAAAGTTTTGTGTAAATTGATATGAATAACATCGAACCCCATATCGCCTGGCTTGACTTTACCGAGTACAGCGTTAAGGTTGGCTCCGTCATAATACAATAACCCACCTGCATCATGAACAATACGGCTCATCTCGGAAACATTTTTCTCAAAAACTCCCAAAGTTGAGGGATTAGTCAGCATCAAACCAGCAGTTTGTGGGCCGACAGCTGCTTTTAATGCAGCCATATCCACATTACCTTCTTTATCTGTGGCTATTTCGACCACTTTGTAGCCACACATAACAGCAGTAGCCGGATTGGTGCCATGCGCAGCATCAGGCACGATGATTTCCGTGCGTTTTTTGTCGCCACGTGCCTCATGGTAGGCGCGTATCATCATGACCCCAATTAACTCACCTTGCGCACCTGCCATAGGTGTCAGGCTAACGCCTGCCATCCCGGTTACATCCTTCAATATTTCCTGCAGTTCATACATGCAAGCAAGAAAGCCTTGTCCTGTGTCTTCGGGCGCCAAAGGATGTCGTGCCAGAAACTGCGGTAACATCGCGAGCGCATTGCAAGCTCGCGGGTTATATTTCATCGTACAGGAACCCAGCGGGTAAAATTCTGTATCGATTGAAAAATTCTTTTGGGAAAGGCGGGTGTAATGACGTACTACATCCATCTCCGAAGCCTCCGGCAGAAGCATAGGCGATTTGCGTAGCAGATTTTGTGGAATATTCTGTTTTTCTGCTTTGATGGTTGAAAATTGCGAGCGATTACGCCGTCCAGGTCGTGAGTGTTCAAATATCAACATATGATTTTTACATAATTGGAGATTAATTCAAAGCAACTGGAGTTGCATGATAATTGGATCCGATTCATCCGTATTTTTTAAGAATCTTCCCGAGCATTTCGCTGTATTTATTCAAATCATCAGCTGTTTTCGTTTCGGTGGCACATACTAGCAAAGCATTATTCAATTCAGGGTAATGCTCTTGCAAGTTTAATCCGCCAAGAATCCGTTGTTCCTTAAGGGCTTGCAGAATTTCATTAACTGGTCCCGGTAGCGTCAGTGTGACCTCATGAAAACAAGATCCGCTATAGACTCGTTTTACCCCGGGTAATTTCTCCAATTGCTCTGTTAGCTGTAACATATTAGCATGTGATTGAGCCGCTACCTGCCGTAATCCTTCAGGCCCTAATAAAGACATATAAATGGTTGCTGCTGTTACCATTAATCCTTGATTAGTACAGATATTCGAGGTGGCTTTGGAGCGACGGATATGTTGTTCGCGTGCTTGTAAAGTCAACACAAAACCTGGTTTATTATCCAAATCAACCGTTCGGCCGATGATGCGCCCTGGCATTTGGCGAACCAAGTCATGCTTGCATGTCATAAACCCGAAATAAGGTCCGCCGCTGGAAAGAGGAATACCCAGAGGTTGACCTTCACCCACTGCAATATCTGCGCCTTGAGCACCCCATTCGCCTGGGGGCACCAGCATCGCAAGCGACATTGGATTCACGACAGCAATGACGGATGAATGTTTTTTGTGCGCCCAGTCTGTCATCGCATCGACTTGCTCAAGAACACCAAAGAAATTAGGTTGGGGAATGACGAGTGCAGCAAAATCTTCTTGGCCAAATGGTTCAAGATGCTCAAGGAGAACCTGTCCTGACTCAGGGCAGAAAGGGATTTCCACCACCTCAATATCCTGGTTTCTGACGATAGCGTGCAATACCTTACGGTAAGCAGGATGAACCGTGCGCGGCACCAGAATTCGACGTGATGTCTTATGTTGGCGAACAGCCATCAAAGCAGCCTCAGCAAGTGCTGTTGCACCGTCATATAGACTTGCGTTTGATACGTCCATACCAGTCAATGAGGCCATCATCGTTTGGTATTCATACAATAATTGGAGCGTACCTTGGCTTGCTTCAGCTTGATAGGGCGTGTAGGAAGAATAGAATTCACCGCGAGTCGTAATTTGCCAGACTGCTGCAGGAATATGGTGTTCATAGGCGCCAGCGCCAATGAAGCTGAGATAAAATCCATCAGCTTGCGCGCGCTCCAGCATGAGTCTTGATATCTCCATCTCAGACATGCCTGGGGGTACACGTGTTAATGCGCCTGTTTTTAGATCAGGAGGAATTTCATCAAATAATTCTTCAATAGAGCTTGCTCCGATACTTGCAAGCATCTCTTTGACATCTTCTTCAGTATGAGGAATGAACGGCATGATTGATAGTATTTAAAAATATTTCATTGCAATGAATCAAAAAGAAAAGAACTGGAAGTTAATGTCCTTCGCTTTCCAATGCTTTTTCATACCCCTGCGCATCAAGTAAACTTGCTAGGTCAGCAGCATTGTCTGGCTTCAATTTAAATAACCATGCTTGATAGGGATCTTGATTGATTTTTTCTGGTGAAGATTCCAATTCAGAGTTCACTGCAACAACTTCACCTGCTACAGGAGAATAAACATCGGCGGCAGCTTTGACAGATTCAACCACGACGCACTCCTCTTTTTGTGCAAGCGTGCGGCCAATTTTTGGTAATTCAACAAATACCATGTCTCCGAGTAATTCTTGAGCGTGCTGGGTGATGCCTACCGTGATTGTGCCATCGCTTTCGGATTTTACCCATTCATGTGATTTTGTATATTTTAGTTGTGTTGGGATACTCATTTTTAACTCCAAAATTAGGAAAATTTTAGTGGTCTCGGGGTCAAACCAAAATTTGACCGTTTCGTACAAATGGATATTTTACGACTTTGGCAGCGAGTTTTTTATCTCGTACCAATACATGAACTTCTTCGCCAATGGCGACTTCTGCTGGCAGGCGTGCCAAAGCGATTGATTGATTAAGCGTGGGTGAAAAACCACCACTGGTAATTTCTCCCTCACCATCAGCTTGATCATGGTGCGTTACCACTTTCTGATGACTACGAAGTACACCTTTATCCAATAATAATAGACCGAATAATTGTCGTTTGGTAGTCGTTTGCAAGAGCGCTTGCTTACCAATAAAATCCCGCTCGCTTTTCAGATCGACTGTCCAGGCTAATCCTGATTCGAGTGGGTTAGTGGCTTCATCCATGTCCTGACCATAAAGATTCATTCCGGCTTCTAAACGCAACGTATCGCGCGCACCCAATCCTGCCGGCGCTACACCCGCTGCGTATAGTTTTTTCCAGAAATCCACAGCGTCACTGGCGGGTAAAATAATCTCAAAACCATCTTCCCCGGTATAGCCCGTGCGTGCAATAAAATATTGCTCGAATGTTGCTGCTTGGAATTGCTTCAGATTTTCCGTGGCTGCCTGGGAACTGGGAATGACTTGCCAGACTTTAACGCGTGCTTTGGGACCTTGTACGGCAATCATTGCCAAGTCACGGCGTGGTTTTATTTCAAGATGAGGTGCGGTTTTATCACGTTGTGAAGTGATCCATGCAACATCTTTATCTGCAGTACCTGCATTGACTACTAATCGAAACCAGGATTCTGATAAAAAATAGATAATAAGATCATCAATGATCCCACCATCAGGATTAAGCATACAGGTATAAAGCGCTTTACCTGATACAGTAAGCTTATCTACATTATTGGCAACCAGTTGTCGCAGAAAATGACGAACATTCTCACCTTGAATATCAACAACCAGCATATGTGACACATCGAACATACCTGCATCCTGCCTAACCTTATGGTGTTCTTCTAGTTGTGATCCATAATGAAGCGGCATATCCCAACCACCAAAATCAACCATTTTTGCGTTCATGTCTCGGTGGGTCTGATTAAGAGGGGTTATTTTTAGCACAGATTTTCTCCCTAAGATAAAAAATGAAGCCTTCTCTTGGACTTCACCCCTCTGTCCTTTTACCTGAGAGTTTTACGGTAGAATTTTGTCCGCGTGCCCCTTCGGTGGCTGAACTCACAGTTCGGCGCTCTCCAGATTGCCTGTCGCAAGCAGTTTTTTAGTCAATGCTGTTTTTCTTAACTATACCTGAGCGATTCCGGGGGGGTTACGCCTTCGGCGGCGCTTAAACAAAGCGCACTCTCCTGCTTGGATATATTAAATGGCAGGTCGCCACTATACCTTAGCTAAGTTAGCGAAACAAGATGGTTATATGGATCATTCTTTTTTCAGGTATCAAGATATCAAAATATTCTTTCCAGTATGCAACAACATCTCTGAATTTTCTCATACAAAGGAGAATCTAAAGGAACAGATAAAGTGCTGTATTAATCAATACATACTGGAAATAAAATACGAAAGGAATTTAGATATTATCTATTATTAGCTATTTACGGCAGATCAATAGTAGTAAATAAAAAAGTTGTTGAATAGAGACAAATTTACTTATTTCAATTAATATTGAATCATTCATATTTATCATGATATCAATTCTGCAAATGAGCTGGAAAAAAGTCTTTGCTTTAGCCTTATTAGCCTGCCATCCTGTAGAAATAAAAATTTGCTGAGCTAGTAAATATAAATTGGAATTTGACGAATACTTTCTAAAAAGGTATATTAGCCGACTTTCCGGGGTGTAGCGTAGCCTGGTAGCGCGCCTGGTTTGGGACCAGGATGTCGGGAGTTCAAATCTCTCCACCCCGACCAGTATATTCTGCTGTGTTGGATTAAACCCGGCTTGAGTAGTGCCCGTAGCTCAACCGGATAGAGCACCAGCCTTCTAAGCTGGGGGTTACAGGTTCGATTCCTGTCGGGCACGCCAAGACTATATCTTTAAATTACAAAAAGTCATTGGTAAAGTGATTAGCATACCGATTTAGAGTAGATGGTGGCTGTAGCTCAGTGGTAGAGTCCCGGATTGTGATTCCGGTTGTCGTGGGTTCAATCCCCATCAGCCACCCCATTAAAATCAAGTAGTTACATCTGTCATTTCACTTTTTAGCCCCACAACAAGCTAACACTTTCAAAACAAGGCTCTAATCTTCCCAGGAGTAAAACCGCGCCACCGCTCAGGCACAAAAAACATATTGTTGTTTAAATAGTGGCCTCGCAATCTTTGCCTAACAAGGCGCTTGTAATCCTACTTTTATTCTTCTCAGATTATTCAGCTTATATTCATATATTCTTCAGTATAAATTTATTGCCATTAGGGTCTGTTGACATTTCACATAGGTAGCCACAGATATCCACACGCTATGGCTACCATACTCTCGTAATTTCGCTTCAGTTTGTCGTATCGCGTTGCTATTGCCCGATACTGTTTTAGCCTGGCAAAAGCATTCTCCACCCAATGCCGATATTTATATAAACCCCAATCCATATCTGCATTACCCTTCAACGAGTTGCGCTTTCTCGGTATCACAGCCTGAACCCCCTTCTTCGTTATCTGTTC
>NZ_FOUB01000006.1 GCF_900114745.1 Nitrosomonas communis
TGGTTCGGGTTGTCTGGTGCGAGTTTGAAAATGACCATAAGCCTGGCCAATGGAAAACAGCCAGTCTTCTGCTGAGCACTGATACCACGTTAACCGCAGAACAGATCGTAGAAAGCTATAGCCTGCGCTGGTCGATTGAACCCATGTTCAATCAACTGAAACAGGCTTGGGGAATGAAAGAGGCATGGCAGCAAACACGACAAACACTTCATCGCTGGATACACATTACCATGGCGGGTTACGGCTTGGTACAGCTATTGAGTGGCTTGAACAGCCAGGCAGTGGCAGTACTGTGTCAGCATTCCCCATGGCGCAAGCATCAGCCTCAAACTGCCGGGCAGATTCGTAAAGGACTGGTCAATATTTTAAGACATATCGCTATTCGGTCATGGTGGCATGCAAAATATAAAAATTCATACCACCAGATTGGAATAAAAATTGGAATTCAGGATAGGAATAACGCAACAACAGGTAATACGTCAAAAAGATCAAGTGCTTTACGTCATTTAAGTTGGAAAAAATCCCAGCTGTGGGGGATGGTTTACTCTAAACTCTAGTAAATCGCCAATTAAATTTGGCAAGCGTAATGGTTTTGTGTCACGATTCATCAAAGCCTCCTTGTGGTGAATTAAGTTCGTCAAGCAAACTAAATTTTACCACTTTTTAGACTTTGTTATATATTAATCAATAGGTTATGCTGATTTCTTTGCCAAGATTGAATCCCGAAACTTGAGAAATTATTTTTCTGGTCAAAGAAGCGTCAGAAGGGGGGGTATACTACTTGCGCATGGGATCAACCGATTTTTACCGAGGGAGATAACTGGGGAGGTTGTATGCACAGGTGCACGATACCGTAATTATCATTTTGAAACCCTAAACGCAGGTTCCAGGTGAATTAATTCAAATTCTTTTTGAACAAAGAAGAGCCATAGAAGGTGCAAAGAAATTATTAAAGGAGGCTATTAATGAAAGTTGAAGTAACCGTTGAATTAGACATCAATTTATCTAAAGCTAGTCTGGAAGATATCAAAAACTTGTTAAAAGAAATGATGAATCCTATCAAATTCGATGCTTTGGAAGCGGTCACTATTAAGGATATAAAAATAGGTATTTAATCTAATAGAGATCGTTACAGTAAACCTTTTACTTCTCACAGCTCGGTCCGGACGGCACTTTGGTAAACGTTATGTCAGAACGACCTATTTGTTTTGAGCGCAATTACAGCACAATAATCATGCTAGTACTGCACTTCATTACGGATCATGTTGTCTGACCGCTGAATCCTTCATTTGTAACTGGAAGAAATGCTAAGATATGCATTATGAGTGAAATATTTAAAGTAATTCAACAATGGATTCCGGCCGATATCCTGATTGGCATCACTATAGCTTCAATTATTGGCTTTATTGGTACCTTGATCGCTATTCCCATCATTCTGATCCGCTTGCCAGCGGACTATTTTGACACGCGCACCCCTCGCCATTGGATGAAAGATCATCATCCAGTGCTACGGGTAATGGGCTTAATCATTAAAAACCTGGTCGGTAGTGTGTTCGTTCTGGCTGGGCTTATTATGCTATTCGTGCCAGGGCAGGGCGTACTGACTATGCTGATTGGCATTTCTTTACTGGATTTTCCCAAAAAGCGTGAGTTGGAAGCTAGAATTGTTAGTCAACACAGTATATTGAAAGCAATTAATTCCATCCGCCACAGGTTTAATAAACCACCTCTGATTTTGGCGCCTCGTTCTTAATAATATCTGAAAGCGAGAAATAATCTCGCGCTTACTTGGTTACCCAGCACTGTTAACTACTTCCTATGAGCTGGAAAACTTGATCAATAAAAGAGTAGCTGAATTTCTTATTCCATTTAAAGGAAATCTGACTTTGTCGGTTTTTTCTTGCCCTATTATTTGTACTGCCTGTGGCTTATCATCGTGTCATGTTTGATTGGAGATGAAATTAGCTGACTTGCTATATGTCCGTTAAAGGACTGCATGAATGATTCTGATAGTGTTCCCTGGTAGGTGAAACTGCCGCGTACCAGGAAAACGTTTCATCGAGCAAGCTATACAAATAGATTCGTAACAGATGGACATTATATAATCATTAATAATCTATTTTTTAATGTAATATACTGAATAATATGTGAATTGATTATAAAGTAAAAGGACATTTGTGAGGACATTATGCCTGACATCGAATTGGCTCCGGGCTTGGAATGTTTAACACGTCGCGTTGACACGGATCGTTTTGGTCCGTTTGTTTTCGAGGTGGGAGTGGAAGCTGCTCGGATCAAACTGGCACTTCAGCGCGCTGAAGATACGCATGACCGTTTTATTGCCTCACCTTTTTCTCAAGTAGCTAATCAGCTGGAGCGAGAAGTGGTGGTCAGCAGTGTGTTTGGAACAAATACCATCGAAGGGGGCAAGCTGAGTGAAGATGAAACTGCAAATGCTTTAATGCTTGATCCAACGCAGGTCAAGGAAATTGAACAGCGGCGTGCAGTGAATATCAAGGCTGCTTATGACTTATCGCAACAGGTTGCCCGAACTGCCGGGTGGTCCCTGAATCGGGAGTTCATTCTTGAGGTGCATCGCCTCATTACGCTGGAAATTCCCCATCCCAATAATCAGCCTGGCAAGCTTCGCAATAATCCGAAGCACTATATTACTTATGTTGGTGACGAGGGCCACGGTGGACGCTATAAGCCACCTCAATATGGTAAGGATATTGATCGCCTGCTGGATGCGCTTATCGATTGGCATGCGGAAATGGAAAGATCAGGCGTTCCTGCATTGATTCGGGCGCCGCTGGTGCACCTCTATTATGAGCTCATTCATCCTTTCTGGGACGGTAACGGCCGTGTAGGCCGGGTAATCGAAGCCACTTTGCTGCAAGCGGCAGGTTATCGCTATGCGCCGTTTGCCTTGGCGCGCTATTATCTCGCCCATATCGATACTTATTTCACGTTATTTAATACCTGCCGCAAGGCCGCAGAAAAAGGGCAGGTGTGGCTTAATCACGCATTTGTCGAGTTTTACCTGGAAGGGGTTCGTCAGACGATCAATACGCTGCAAGACAGGGTAAACCAGATGACGGCACTGTTGCTGTTTGAAAGTAAGCTTCACCGCTTACTCGAGGAAAAACGAATCAATGTACGTCAATATACGATTATTTCCCAATTGCTGGGCAGGCGTCGCGCAATGCCACTGGATGAAATCCGTCAAGCACCCTGGTACACAGGCCTGTATTTAAAACTAAATGATAAGACACGGCAACGAGACTTACGTCATCTGCGTGAAATGGAATTGGTTTTCCTGGATACCCATCATAACCTTTGGCCAGGAGTAATCAGACCGCAAAACATCAAGCCGTTGAGTAAAAAGCAAATATGAAGTTACTTTCTCATATTATATTCATACGCTCTACGGCTTGCCTTCGTGTCAACTCCGCGCAAATTTTGATTTGGAAATGCAATGAGAGGATGGGTTTCATTTGGTTTGACTGAATGCCTGCCTTATTCTTACCGGCAGGCGTGCAGATAAAGTAAGGCCACGTACCAGCAGGAATACATGCAAAGCGAGCCACAAGCCATCATTCGCAAAATCACGTAGCCACCACCATGCCGCCAGATAAGCAGCGAGCGAAACCAGCATCATCCGACTCATGTCGCGTGACCAGGTAGCGCCTATGAAGACGCCATCCATTTGGAAGGCAAGCACTCCAGTGAGAGGTAACAGGGCTACCAGCAGCAGATATTGTGCTGCTTCCATTTGTATTGATTCTAGTGTAGTAATGAGCGCGATCATGGGCTCACCCAAGATCCAGAGCATCGTCGCCAACAAGCTTGCCATAACAATATTCCAGCCTAGGGTCAGCTTTAGGCTGCGCATGAAGCCGTCGCGATAATTTGCACCGATGGCGCGACCAGCAAGTTGTTCTGCAGCAGATGTCAGCCCGTCCAGGAAATAACTGGCCAGCATGAAAAAATTCATCAACACGGCATTGGCTGCCAGCGTTTGTTCGCCCAAATAGGCCCCTTGTGTAGTAAAAAAAGCAAAAGCAAACAGTAGCGCAAAGGAACGCAGCATAATATCAAAGTTGAGGTTGGCAAAGCGCCAGAGCGCAGCCCGATCCATCAATCGCAGCCAGGATGGCCATGTGCTGCATTTGAAATATGGATAACAAATCAGTAAGCCGAGCAGGAAAGCCAATAATTCGCTCATCACAGTTGCGGCGGCGACGCCTTCGATCCCTAGCGCCAGATGCAGACCAAGAAAGATGGAAAGAATAATATTGCTGCCGTTGAGCACAATCTGTAGCAGTAGCCCAGTCCGGGTCTTGCCCAGCCCTATGAACCAGCCTAACAAGGCGTAATTTCCCAAGGTCACTGGCGCACCCAGCATACGGATCAGCACATATTGCTGCGTGGCAATAGCAACCGTTTCGCTTGGTTCCATCAGATAAAGGCCAAGCGATAACAGCAGCGGGGTAAACATGAGTAAAATGATTCCGCTGGCAACCCCTATTATCAGTGAGCGCAGCAGCGTTGTCTGAATTTCAATCTCATCCTCCCGGCCATAGGCCTGAGCAGTCAGACCGGTAGTGCCAGAACGCAGGAAGTTAAACGTAGTAAAAATCACATCAACTAAAATAGCGCCAACAGCCAGCCCACCAATCATGAAAGCTTCTCCTAATCTGCCCACCACAGCCGTGTCGACTACCCCCAGTAAAGGTGTCGTCAGGTAAGCGAGGATCATTGGGGCGGCAAGGCCGAAGACCAGACGGTGGTTAACAGTAAAAGGCCGAGTAGGATGAGTCATGGTATTTCAATTTTAATGAATGGTAGTTAGGCAGAGAGTATCCGTAACAGTGCTAATTCCATTTCTAAATCAACACCGGCTTTGTCGGCTTCACCTTGCCGTATTATGGATACTGTCTGCGGCTCGCCTTCGCGTCATGTTTGATTTGGAAATGAAATAACAGGCTTTTGAAAAATGATCTACGTTGCCGTTGTGGTATTAAAAAAACTCAAAATGCTCATTTATCAGGTATAAAATAAATCCGCTTTTTTTGCCTATCATCAATTGCTTTGGATACATTTTTCAACCGCCTGCTACTTCTTCCTATTGCCAATCAAGCTTGGTTTTCTTCAGATTTTTCTCGTCGATTATTGATACTTGTTTGCGGCTGACTTTCGAGCATACTTGATTTGGAAATGGAATCGGAAGTGTGTTGCTTATCTAATAAAATAGCACAACCTGAAATAATATGGCACGTGATGGTGACATGGTTATTGTTATTGTTCCTGTCAGGAATAGTGATTAAACGGTTACAATTCTGGATTTCTTTCTAACAATAAAAATACTGATAAATGCGAATTATTGAACTGACTCCGCACCAGCTTCGCCTGACGATTAATCCTGATTTACTTGGATTTACTGATACTTCAGAACTGGTCGGTCAGCCATTCTCCTGGATCGGGCAAGAGCGTGCCGAAAAGGCTGCTTACTTCGGACTCGAAATGGAGCAGCCGGATTATAATTTATTCGTGCTTGGGGAAGTAGGGAGTGGACGGTCTTCATTGCTACGGCAGGCGATGGCGAAAGTAGCGTCAAACAGGCCTGTTCCGCCTGATTTGTGTTATTTGCATCACTTCGGTGTGCCAGAAAGACCCCTTGCCTTGCGTTTGCCGGCAGGCGAGGGGCGTTTGTTGCGCCAAAAGCTGATACAGCTAGTGAAATATCTGCAGACAGAAATACCCCGATGTCTTGAGGAGCCTGAACTCAAGGCGGAAAGCAAGCGGATTGAAAAAAACTTTAAACTGGAAGAAGCTAAAGCTTTTGCCGAGCTTGATGCGTTTGCTGAGAAACATCGTTTCGCTATTCAGCGGGAAGCCGGCCGTATGGTTTTCACGCTAATGGATAAATCTGGGAAAATTTTAACTGAACCCCAAGTGTTGGCGTTACCTAAGGAGCGAAGAGTCGAAATTGAGGAAGTAGAACAAGCCTTGCAGGCTGAAATTGCACGCTATTTTGAGAAGATACGTCCTTTGGAACGAAGCAAAGATGAAGCTTTGGTGACGTTGCAGCGCAATAAGGTCAAGTTGCTACTGGAGGGTGAATTAAAGGCAATTCGCAGTATGCTGAAATTATCCGCAGAAGACCGAAGCAAATTTGACCTCTATCTGGTGAAGATGGAAGAGGATATTCTCGAGAATGTAGCGTTATTCAAACTCTCTGATGCTGACGAAGAAAAACGCAAAGAGGAAATTAAATCCTTATTAGCACGCTATCAGATTAATCTGGTGGTAGATAATCACGATTTGAAGGGAGCACCGGTTATTATTGAAGAAAGTCCATCTCTTCGCTCACTATTTGGCAGCATCGAGTATCAATCAATCGAAGGCGTTTTCGAGACGGACTTTACGCGTATTCGGGCGGGCAGTTTGCTGAAGGCACATGGAGGATTTCTCATGCTGCACCTCGATGATGTGTTAGTGGACAGCCTGCTTTGGGAGAAATTATGCCGCTTGCTGCGTAGCCATCTACTACAAATTGAAGAACCCGGAACGACCTTAACCCAGATTCCAGCTGTTTCGCTCGAACCGGAAGCAGTGCGGATTCAGGTTAAGATTATTTTGATCGGCTCGCGTGAACAGTACTATATATTACAGGAAGAAAATCCAGAGCTTGCCAGGCGTTTTCGTATCAAGGTTGATTTTGCTGATAGCTTCCTAGCCAGCGCGCAAAGCCGCCTTGCTTCTTCCATTTTTGTGGCGCACGCCTGTCATGAAGCGGGTTTGCCTCATTTTACCGCAGCTGCGGTTGCGCGTTTATTGGAAGATTGCCACCGGGAAGCTAACGATCAATCTCGTCAGAGTGCTATTTTTAGCCGTACAGAAACACTGGTATTGGAGAGCGCAGCTCAGTGCAAAGCCCATACCGGTTGCCTCGTGGATGTGGCTGATGTCGAGAATGCGCTGCAATCACGTATCCATCGGCATAATTATCCAGATCAATGTTTGCAGGAATCGATCGCCGATGGGGATGTCATGATCGTGATCGAAGGAAAAAAGGTTGGGCAGATTAATGGTCTGACGCAAATAGATTTGGGGGATCATTGTTTTGGCGCGCCGGTGCGTATTACCGCGCACACGTTCGCGGGTGAGAATGGGGGAGTGTTGAATATCGAGCGCGAGGTAGGGCTTTCCGGCCCGATTCACGATAAAGGCATGTTCATCTTGCAAAGCTACCTAGCGGCCTTGTTTGCGCATATCGCACCGCTTGCACTCAGTGCTTCTATCGTATTTGAACAGGAGTACAATGGAATAGAAGGAGATTCTGCCTCGTGTGCAGAATTGTATGCTTTACTTTCTGCATTATCGGGCGTGTCACTCAAACAGGGGATTGCAGTGACGGGTGCAATTAATCAGTATGGTGAAGTCCTGCCGGTAGGAGGTATCAATGAAAAGATAGAAGGTTTCTTTAATGTTTGTGAGAAAGCGGGGTTAGATGGGACGCATGGGGTGCTGATTCCTCATCGCAACCGCAGGCATCTCATGCTGTCACATCATGTAATCGAAGCAGTTACTCAAGGCTTGTTTCATGTTTATACTGCAGAACATGTGAGTGAAGGGATTGAGTTGCTAACCGATTTCCCGGCTGGCTTTGCGCCTGAAGCAGATGTGAATGAAGTGATTCATTATCCTTATGACAGCGTGCTGGGATATGCGCAAAAAGTACTTCGTACTTACCGTATTGCTTGCCAACTTACCCAGCACACTAAGACAGAGCGCAGGCGGTTTATTGGGTCCGCTGAAAGATAGGACGAGGAATCACGATTATTTGCAGTAAGTGCGCCATAGGATCAATTTTTACAGAAGGAGACATTGATGCGTATTATTTTGCTATTCGTGTTAATTTGTTTTGTTCAACCTGTTTTCAGTTGTCGGGATGGCTTACTCGATCAGAATTTTAGAAAGCTCGCAGGCAGTGAGGTTGTTAACTTATGTCATGCCTATTCTGGTAAGGTGCTGCTCGTGGTGAATACTGCCAGTAAATGTGGTTATACACCTCAATATGATGGCTTGGAGAAATTGCACGAGACATATGAGAAACAAGGATTCGCAGTACTTGGCTTTCCTTCCAATGATTTTATGGGGCAGGAGCCTGGCACGGAGGAAGAAATACAGGATTTTTGCCGGCTAACTTATGGCGTCAAATTTCCTATGTTTGAGAAAATAACTGTTAAGAAAGAAGATGCTCACCCACTCTTTCAGCAGCTCGCAGAAGTTTCTGGCACTTATCCTACCTGGAATTTTCATAAATTTTTGATTGGTAGGGATGGTAAGCTGATCAAGCAATTTAGTCCCCATACGAAACCTTTTGATTCGGAAATCGTGGCAACGATCGAGCGAACGCTCCAGCAAACGTCCAAGTAATGAATGAATCTAACCGCCAGTTTGAGCGACTCTATGTTAACCTGGCGAGCTACCCAGGTTAGCTGACTTAAGATAAAACCCTACAAAATGTGCTCTATAGAGTGAGTCAGTGCTGTAAGCTCTATGGATATTCAAAAGATGCAGTAGGATAGCCAGCTTCTTTCCATTTCGGAAATCCTTCTCGATAGTAATAGATTTTGTGCCATCCCCATTCTGCTGCTTTTTTGCTGGCTTTAGAGCTGCCCAGGCAATGAATCCCATTGCAATAAAAAACAACGCCTTGACCCTTCTCGGCAAGGATATTCAAATCGCCGGCCGTGAAAAGTTCACTATTGACATCCAGATGCTTGGCCCCTCGGATATGTTCATAATTGAAATATTCCAAATTACGCACATCAATAAAAATATTGCCTTGATCATATAACCATTTAGCGGTCGCTGTGTCTACGGTAACCGCTCCAATAACTTCTTCAGGTGCGTTATTCTCTGTAGCGATGGCGCTCACAGCGGGCAGAAATAAGAACAGCAAAGCATATAAATATTTTTTCATGTTATTTCCTATATTATTTTCTAATAAAACGAAAATAAACCACAAATTCTTGCCGTAATTTCTGGAAATACTTTATAGAACATTATATAAGCGACGTTCAGACTGAGCAGTAAATTCTGCGTTTGCTTACAAAGCATATCGTATTAATGGTTTTCCTCCAACAGAATAGTGCTTGAGCAACATTGCTAATTCATTTGTTGGGAGAGCGTAGCGCTTTCTTTTCAATACTCAAAGTAGCACTAAAAATTTTTATATCTCACTTCTAGCACATTTCGTATTCTTCAATGGCAATATTTATCTGAATCGTGGTGGTTTTGTTTTTCAAGGGAGCAAGTTAAGGGGAAAGAGTTTATTAGCTTCTTTTTATAGTATTATTTCCCATCTAAAACATCCAATAAATCAGTTTATGCCGGTCTCTCTTACCTGTTAGCCAAGAGGATAACCAGCAAAGCCATCTTGTTTTCCATAAACAGCAAATGGGGTGTTATGAGAAATTTATTATGGATACCCTCCTGAAACCGCCGGCAAAGGCAAAGCGGTTGCAGGTTGTGTGCCAAAGCGATGCGATGCCGGTATGCCAGCCGGTAGTTATTTATGCAGCCATACTCGCATCACTGAAAGTAATCGAGCAATATCAACCGGCTTGGTGATATAGTCGGATGCGCCGGCCGCAATGCATTTCTCACGGTCGCCTTTCATAGCCTTGGCGGTCAGCGTAATGATGGGCAATTGCTTGAAGCGTGGTATGCGGCGGATTGCCTGCATCGTATCATAGCCATCCATCTCAGGCATCATGATATCCATCAGCACGATTTCAATCGATGGATTGTTTTCCAGAACTTCGATGCCATCTTTGCCGTTTTCGGCAAACAATACCTTCATATGCTGTTGCTCCAGCACCGAACTTAGTGCAAAGATATTGCGCAAGTCATCGTCGACAATCAAGACCTGGCGTCCACTCAGTCCGTTATCGGCAACCTGGCTCTCATCCAGCATGCGCTGCTTCGACTCAGGCAGGTTGGCTAGAGAAAGATGCAGGAATAGCGCGGTCTCATCCAGCAGATGTTCCAACGAACGGACCTCCTTGACCACGATGGTTTTAGTGATACGCTTGAGTTTTGCCGCTTCTTTGCGCTCGAGTTTCTTGACTGCGTAGATCACGACCGGCATGGTGCGCAGGCTTTCATCCTTACTTATCATGTCAAGCAGGTCAAAGCCATTCATGTCCGGCAGGGTGGGGTTCAGCACCATACAATCGAAATGATCGGATTGGAGTGTTTCCAGCGCCTGCTGCCCGGTTTCGGCAGTGAGGATATGCACATCGGACTCGCCAATTAAGTCAATCATGGCGTCGCGCTGCTTCTGGTCATTCTCCACTACTAGCAGGCTTCGCTTGTGATTGGATAGGAATTGCTGGATGCGGATGAATTCTTCCTGCAGTCGTTGCAAGCTCACCGGTTTGGCCAGGTAAGAGATGGCGCCGAGCCGCAGACTACGCTCGCCTTCCGTCTGGTTTGAGAGGACATGGACCGGAATATGGCGGGTGACCGGGTCGCGCTTCAAGCGGTCAAGCACCGACAGTCCATCAGCCTCGGGCCGATCGATATCCAGCAGGATCGCGGTCGGCAGGTAATCCCGCGCCAGGGTTAGTACAGAATCACCATACGCGGCCACGATACCCTTGAAATTCTTTTCGTGAGCGAAATCTAACAGGGTTTTGGCTAGACGGGGATCGTCTTCTACAATTAAGATGGACGGACCGCCGGATGCAACCAGCGCCCTGTCATCCAAGGTTGCATCCCCTGCCGTGGTCATTACTGTCGGATTGGCGATGGAGTGTTCCGGTCTGGCCGGTTCGGCATGGTCTAACGCTTTTTCGGGCGTGTAGATGACACCGGTAGTCAGCGTTGTCGCCTGCGGCGGCGACTGGTCCACCAATTTATCATTGACGGAAACATGGCTGTTGTAAGGCAGGAATAAGGTGAATGTGCTGCCGACGTTAAGTTCGCTTTGCACCCGGATCTCGCCATTTAGCAGGCGCGCCAGTTCGCGGCTGATCGACAGTCCCAGTCCGGTGCCGCCATATTTGCGTGCCGTGCTGCCGTCCGCCTGTTGGAAGGCTTCAAAAATCAGTTTCAGTTTATCAGCCGTAATCCCTACTCCAGTATCGGTCACGGAAAAGGCAACTACTATAGCGCTTTTCGACAGAATGGGATGACCGATGCTCCAGCCCTCCCGTACCGGCGCTATCTTCAGTGATACATTGCCACGGGCGGTGAACTTGAATGCATTGGACAACAGGTTCTTTAGTACTTGTTGCAAGCGGGTAATATCTGTCATCAATGAGAATGGCAAGTCCTCGGCCAGCTCTACCGAGAAACTGATGCCCTTGGCTTCGGCCATATGGCGGAAAGTTCGCTCCACATAATTGCGCAGGTTCTGGAAGTGGTATTCGCTGACGTCCAGCGTAACCGTGCCCGACTCGATTTTCGACAGGTCGAGAATGTCATTGATCAGCGTCAGCAAGTCATTGCCTGAACTGTAAATGGTCTTGGCGAATTCGACCTGATTGTGGGTCAGATTGCCTGTGGGGTTGTCGCTTAACTGCTGAGCCAGGATCAGCAAGCTATTCAATGGCGTGCGCAACTCATGCGACATATTAGCCAGGAACTGCGATTTGTATTTGGAGGACAGCGCCAGTTGCGCCGCCTTTTCCTCGAGCGCGAGCTTGGCTTGCTCGACCTCGCGGTTCTTGCGTTCTACTTCAAAGTTTTGTTCGGACAACAGGCGCGCTTTTTCCCCCAGTTCATGGTTGGTTTGCTGCAATTCCTGCGCCAGTGATTGCGATTGCATCAGCAGGCTTTCAGTCCGGCTGTTGGCTTCGATCGTGCTAATCACGAGGCCGATCGATTCCGTCAGCTGGTCCAGGAAGGCATGGTGCGTCGAGCTGAAGGGTTCAATCGAGGCCAGCTCGATTACACCGAGGACCTGACCTTCGAAGCTGATCGGCAGCACCAGCACGTTCTGCGGCGCGCTTTCTACGAGGCCGGAAATGATCTTCAACGTCTCCGGAAAGCTCGATGTAAGTAAAATCTTTTTCTTGTTGAAAGCCGCTTGGCCGACGAGGCCGTGCCCCAGCTTGACCTCCTTACCGTAAGTGCTGTGGCCGTCCGAAGCGTACGACGCCATCAGGACCAGCTTGGGCTGCGCATGGGTATAGTGCAGTACGTAAAACTCGGACCGCTGCGCGCCCACCACTGCAGCTAGTTCAGACAGGATCAGGTGACCTAGCGTGACCAAGTCGCGCTGGCCCTGCAGCATCCGCGAGAACTTGGCCAGGTTGGTCTTGAGCCAGTCCTGTTCCATGTTTTCCTGCGTGGTGTCGTGCAGGTTGCGGATCATCTCGTTGATGGTGTCCTTCAGCACTGCCACTTCACCTTGCGCTTCCACCGAAATGGATCGCGTCAGGTCACCCTGGGTCACGGCAGTCGCCACCTCGGCAATCGCGCGCACCTGCGTGGTGAGGTTAGCGGCAAGCTGGTTCACGTTCTCCGTCAGGCCCTTCCATGTGCCCGACGCGCCCGGCACCTTGGCCTGGCCGCCCAGCTTGCCTTCTACGCCCACTTCGCGCGCTACCGTCGTCACCTGGTCGGCGAAGATTGCAAGCGTGTCGGTCATCGAGTTAATCGTATCCGCCAGAGAGGCGATCTCGCCCTTGGCTTCCACGGTCAGCTTCTGTTTCAGGTCGCCGTTGGCCACTGCAGTCACCACCTTGGCGATACCGCGCACCTGCGAGGTCAGGTTACCCGCCATGAAGTTCACGTTGTCCGTGAGGTCTTTCCAGGTGCCGGCCACGCCCTGCACATAGGCCTGGCCGCCAAGCTTGCCTTCAGTACCGACTTCGCGCGCCACCCGCGTCACTTCCGAGGCGAACGAGGAGAGCTGATCTACCATCACATTAATGGTATTTTTCAATTCCAGAATTTCGCCCTTCACATCCACGGTGATTTTCTTGGACAGATCACCGGCGGCCACCGCCTTCGTCACATCGGCGATATTGCGCACCTGCGAGGTCAGATTGGATGCCATAAAGTTGACATTGTCAGTCAGATCCTTCCATGTGCCGCCTACTCCTGGCACATAAGCCTGGCCACCCAGACGTCCCTCGGTACCGACTTCTCGTGCAACTCGAGTTACTTCTGATGCAAACGAGTTCAACTGGTCCACCATCACGTTGATTGTGTCCTTCAATTCCAGTATCTCACCCTTCACATCCACGGTAATTTTTTTCGACAAATTACCATTTGCTACCGCAGTCGTTACTTCCGCAATATTTCGCACCTGGCTAGTCAAATTGCCCGCCATTGAGTTTACTGAATCGGTTAGATCCTTCCAAGTACCAGCCACACCCTTGACTTGCGCCTGACCGCCCAGTTTTCCTTCGGTACCCACTTCGCGCGCAACTCGCGTCACTTCCGATGCAAATGAGGAGAGCTGGTCCACCATCACATTGATAGTATTCTTCAATTTCAGTATTTCGCCTTCCACATCCACGGTGATCTTTTTCGATAAATCGCCATTAGCTACCGCTGTGGTCACTTCCGCGATATTGCGCACCTGGGAAGTAAGATTGCCAGCCATCGAGTTTACACTGTCGGTCAGATCTTTCCATGTGCCAGCGATTCCAGGTACATGGGCCTGGCCGCCCAGCTTGCCTTCTGTGCCCACTTCACGTGCTACTCGCGTTACTTCGGAGGCGAACGAATTCAATTGGTCCACCATCACATTGATGGTATTTTTCAATTCCAGGATTTCGCCTTTCACATCCACGGTGATTTTTTTCGATAAATCTCCGCGCGCCACCGCTGTAGTCACTTCCGCGATATTGCGCACCTGGGAGGTAAGATTGCCAGCCATCGAGTTTACACTGTCGGTCAGATCTTTCCATGTACCAGCGATTCCAGGTACATGGGCCTGGCCGCCCAGCTTGCCTTCTGTGCCCACTTCACGCGCTACTCGCGTTACTTCCGAGGCGAACGAATTCAACTGGTCCACCATCGTATTTGCGGTAGAGGCTGCGCGCAGGAACTGCCCCTTGAGCGGTTGCCCGTTAATATCCAATGCTACCGTTTGCGAAAGGTCACCCTTGGCGACCGCGCTGACCACACGCGCCATTTCTGTGATCGGGCGAACCAGATCATCAATCAATATATTGACGGCTTTGATTTTGTCAGCCCAGCCGCCTGCCACATTCGGGACCGAGACGCGCTGCGTGAGCTGCCCTTCACGTCCCACTATCCGGCTGACATGTGTGATGCTTTTTGCCATTTGCTGATTTATTTCGATAATATCGTTCAGCGTATCGGCGATCTTGCCAGATAAGCCGGTCCAGTCGGATGGCATACGAATAAAGAAATTGCCCTTTTTGAGAGCGGTCAATACTTTAAGTAAGAGCTTTATATCCAACTCTTCAGTCAAATCTGTCCTCATATCCATCAAGCGTGCCTTGTTTTTCAGTTGATTAGAGTATGTGCTTTAAGCAAAAAGATGAGTGAAGGTTCATTTGCTGCTCGACACATACGCTGGTTGTTTGCAATAATTGCTGTGCCAGCGCATCGGCTGGCAGTGGCTGGCAAATATAAAAACCTTGAACTTCATCGCATTCGAGCGATCTGAGTATCGCCAGTTGTTCCTTGGTTTCCACGCCTTCAGCTACTACACGTACTGCAAGTGCGCGTGCCATATTGATGATGGCAGCCACAATGGTAGTATCGCTGTGGGTTTTACCCAGGTCGCGGATGAAGGACTGGTCGATTTTCAGAATATCGATCGGCAGTGCTTTCAGCACCGAAAGCGATGAATAGCCGGTGCCGAAATCATCGATAGCGATTGAAATACCGCTTTCGCTAATTTCGCGCAACACAGATGTCACCATTTCCAGGTCGCGGATCAAAAGCGATTCAGTAATTTCCAGTTGTATCAATGACGGGAGAATATCGTACTTGTGAAGCGTTCTATGGAGTGTGGAGGGGAGTCCCGCATAGACCTGCGGAATCGCGATATTGATTGCGATCGGTAGCCCGCCCAGGTCAGAGTTATTGTCATGCCAGTGTCTGGCTTGTTCGCAAGCAGCATTCATAACCCATTCACCTATCGATATGAGTTGCCCGCTGTCAGCGGCTGCGGAGATAAAGTCGGCTCCAGTAATCAGTCCGAGGCGTGGATGATGCCAGCGCAGTAGCGCTTCGATGCCGATGATCTGGTTAGAAAGAATATCCACTTTGGGCTGATAATACAGCTCAAATTCATTTTTTTCCAATGCGTATTGCATTTCCTGCTCAAGCTGTATGCGCTCAAGCAGGCGCTTGTTCAACTCTTCGTGGAAGAATTGCACGCTACCGCGACTTTGCTGCTTGGCATGATACATCGCCAGGTCGGCATTTTTCATCAAGGTCTGTACCGTATCCCCATCCTGTGGAAACAGGCTGATGCCGATACTTACCGAGGTGTTGAGGCTATGTAGGCCGATGGCGCATGGTGGCGTATTGGCTTGCACAATCTTCTTTGCCAACACCGCCGCGTCCTGATAAGATTGCATGCCTTCCATCAACACCACAAATTCATCGCCTCCCAGTCGCCCAACTATATCGGACCCGCGGACAGCGCCGTTAATCCGTTTTGCCACTTGTATCAGCAGATCATCGCCGACATCGTGGCCGAGTGTGTCATTGATACTTTTGAAGCGATCCATGTCAAGGAATAACACCGCCAGGCTTTTCTTTTGCCGCTTGGCGCGCGCGATCGCCTCTTTCAGATGTTCCACCAGCGAGCGGCGGTTCAGCAAGCCGGTAAGCGCGTCCCGAGTCGCCAGGTTATGTGCACGTTCTTCCGCTTGGCGGCGCTCAATGATCTCGGCTTCCAGCGCGGCATTAATTTTCTTGAGATCCTGCATCTGCTTTACCTGCAAATCACGATTGAGCTCTTCCAGCTGATTAGTCTGATATTGCAGCTGCAGGTTTTTCTTGGCAAGCTCGACGAACACCAACACCTTGTTTTGCAATACCTGGGGAATTACAGGAATAAAAAGGTAATCAACCGCACCTTTCTGATACCCCTTAAGTCGGTTCATTTCGTCATCATGATGCGCCGTAACAAAAATAATGGGAACTGATGCCGAGCGCGGATGCGAGTGAATGATCTCCGCGGTTTCGAAACCATCCATTTCAGGCATGCTGATATCGAGCAAAATGGTGGCGAACTGATGATGCAGTACATGCCGCAAGGCTTCTCTACCAGATTGTGCAGTAACTATGTCAAATCCATTTTCTTTCGCTGTGTGGGTTAAGAGACTTTCCAATGCCAACAAACTAGCTGGGTGGTCATTAACGATGAGAACTTTTGGTCTGAGCATATGATTGGTCTTTTATAATATGATTAGTCTTTTTATATGATGCAAAGTAAATGCCAATTAAATTTACCAAGGCAATTTGCCGTCAGCTTGCCACTCGAGCATCATAAATAATCCCGGATTTTCCATTAGAAGCGATTAAGGGGGGGAATATTGGGCTGAATTTAACAGAAACATCAATGTATTAGTCTTGTCCTGCAGAGCATTAATTTATTCACGTTGCTGCATAGCACAACGGCCAGGTTAATCATTTTTTTCGGCCCTTGTGGATAATATAGCCAGCTTTAGCAGAGAACTTATACCGCAGCGTTTTGAAGGTATGCTGAACGTCAGGTTTGCCTGAAATCCTATCACTTCGTAATATTATTTGGCGAAACAAACTCATCAAATTGTAGGTCAGCATGGCTGTCAGTAAAGCAGCTTCAGTGGTCCGGAAAGCCTTGAGATTAAAACTTTTTTCACCAAAATCATATTTGAGTTCTTTGATACGGTTTTCTCCGTCAACACGGCCACGATTCAAACGTCAAAGCTCTGCTGCAGACGAACCTGTATTCGTAACCAATATACTGTAACGGTATTGAGGAACAAAAACCGGATCGTCGGCAAATAAAGACAATGTCTTGTTTTTGGCATCAGGCCACTCATCGATTTTCTGCCGAATGTCTATCACTCGGCATAGTTTTCCCAACTTCGCACCTGATAGTCCAAAGCGATTAGCTTTATGCCATCATCGAGTGGCCACCAACCTGTCTCTTCTACCAGCGCTTGTTATATTAGCTGATTCAGGTGCAAAGTAATCAAATAATCCATGCCATGCCGGTCTAATTCCATTTCCAAATCAAAAATGACGCGAAGGCGAGCCGCAGACAATATAAATAATACGGCAAGGTGAAGCCGACAAAGTCAGTTTTGATTTAGAAATGGAATAAATCATCCAGAAACGCAGTATCACTCAAACCACTATCTCTGTCCACAGCAACGCGATCTGCTTGCACCCAGCTTATCTAAACTGTCGTCCAGAAAAGCCAATGCATTATTAGTGCTATAGCTGTTGCCGAACCTTAGCCATAAATTGGCTACCATGCAAATTTGGCTACTATGTAAATATTTGCGGTAAAAGCCATCAAAGGGTGATGAAAATAGCGCCTGTACTTGCGCGGATTGTAGATGTTAACTTGCGCCGCGCCTTCCTATTGTCATCGGGGGGCATGACTGTTGAATCTAGATCCAATGTAAATCCGTCAGCGTGAAGATTGCCAAAGAACCAGCGGTATAAATTACCCAATACCCACGTGTTCATGCTTTGATCAATCTTCCTGCATAACCGCGTGGTTGCTTTGAAATTGACCATTCGTTTAAAACCAAACAGCTTCTTCAGCACAGGATCATATGGCGTTACTTTTGCCTGTTCAAAACAGTTTGCTCCACACTAGACTGATAACATGAACGGCAAAAGGAACAGAATCAATGCATCACCTCGATTACTGCCAAGTTGCGGCAAACCACAGCTTTATTGAACTCAATTCAGCCCCGCATTTACTTCATCAACCCTATGTCACCCCAAGCCGTTATTTCTTTATTAGTAAAGCGAAGCTCAAAATCCACGAAGATCCTCCAGAAGAAAAATGTGCATGAACCAAACTGCCTTAACTTAACAAGTTATCCTTATTTTTAACAATTTATTATTCTAATAGTTTCCATTAAACAACCTCCTTAATGGAAAATCTGGGATAATTTTGGGACCGAGAATGGAGATCAATGTTCCTGACTAAAGGGAATATATTTGCCGATATAGGTAAAATAGACATTATTTAATGTAAGTTAGTTCGCCCGCATCGTTGGCAGTTACTTTACTGAAAAAATTTATTTGGCTACGATGCTACGCATGCCCAACCTTCCATGGATTTTTTTTATTCAGAGCCTTAAAGGATAAAATATTTTTTATTACCGAATAGGTTCTAAATGATCAATAAAATTCTTCGCAGCAGCATACCAGCTAAAAGCTTCAGCTCTTGCTCGTGCTTCCTCTCGGGAAATTTGTAGGGCTTTTAAAACGGCATCTTCCAGATCATTTGACATGATTCCTCCGCCACTATTACCAATAACCTCTAACGGACCATCAACAGGATAACAAGCGACAGGTGTGCCTGTTGCCATTGCTTCAAGTAAAACCAATCCAAAGGTGTCCGCTTTGCTAGGGAATACAAAAACATCAGCACTGGCATATAATGTGACTAGTTCATTACGTGGCAATATTCCCAACCAATATACCTCAGGAAAGCGTTGCCTGAGTTGTTTCTCCAGTGGTCCTGCACCGCTAACTATCTTACTTCCTGGAAGATCCATTTCCAGGAATGCTTCAATATTTTTTTCATATGAAATACGGCCCACATATAATGCGACAGGCCTGGGGATAGTACCTAAAGTTGGGAAAAAAATGGACCGAGTATGATATTTAAATAAATCAGTATCTACTCCATGCGTCCAGGGTTTGAGATTCTGGAAACCTCGCTTTTGCAAACCAGATAAAACAGATTGTGTAGGAACCATCACACCTGCTGAAGGTTGATGAAAACGTCTAAGCAGAGCATATCCCCAGGAAACGGGGACTTTGACCGATGCATTAAAGATTTCTGGAAATTTTGTGTGAAATGCAGAGGTAAAAGGCCAGCCTGATTGCAAGCATAAGGAGCGAGCTGCCCAGCCCAGCGAACCTTCAGTAGCAATATGAATGGCATCAGGACTAAGTGTCTTTAGTATTTGCGACATTTCCTTTTTTGGGCGAATAGCCAGATCAATTCCTGGATAACCTGGACAAGGACGAGTACTGAAAAGGTTTGGGTGAATGATTTTCACACTATGATTGAGTTTTTCGAGCTCTTTAACCAGCTCTATCAGAGTGGTTACCACACCATTAACTTGGGGATGCCATGCATCCGTTATTAAAGCAAGTCTCATGCAAGTACCTCATCTTTTTCTTTGACTTTTGCCGTAGCAGGCATATTGTCAGGGATAACCAAAGTATCATCCACACTAGTCGAACTTTGATTCTCCAGCTCTAGCTGACACTGAGGCCAGTGAACAAGCTCGATTCGTCCATCGAAGTGTTCTATTAATGCAGAAAGGCTTTCGACCCAGTCTCCATCATTACAGTATGTAATACCATTGATATCGCGTATCTCGGGGTGGTGTATATGCCCACAGATGACACCGTCCAACCCACGACGACGTGCTTCCGTAGCCACGGCTTGTTCAAAAGAAGTGACATAGCTCACTGCTGTTTTGACTTTATGTTTAAGATAGCGAGAAAGTGACCAATAGGGCATACCTAACCGAGCGCGCAGAGAATTCAAATATCGATTAAGCTTTAAGGTTAATTCGTAAAGATTATCCCCGACGTAAGCAAGCCACTTAGCACATTGCACAACGCCATCAAAATAATCACCATGTATTATCCAGAATTTCCGACCATCAACAGTCTGATAGATAACTTCCTCTACTACTTCTATACCACCAAAAGAATGACCCAAAAACTGACGGGCAAACTCATCGTGATTACCTGGAACATACACTACCTTGCAACCCTTTCGGACACGGCGTAGTAATTTTTGTATAACATCATTGTGAGCCTGTGGCCAATACCAACCTTGGCGTAACTGCCAGCCATCGATAATATCTCCTACTAGATAAAGCTGTTCGCTTGGATATGCTCTCAAAAACTCCAGCAAGGCTTGTGCCTGACAACCTGGGGTACCCAGATGAATATCCGAGATAAAAACCGTACGAACTCTTGGTTTAGTAATTATTGCTGAAGAATCTTCGTTGTCTGGGATTGAAGCTTTTAAAGTATTAGCATAAAAATAACCATTGAGCTTATTCATGATACCCCCAGAAAATGTTTGCGGTAGCGGTTTGGTAAATCTTTCATTTGCAATAACATAGGTAAATCAGCAGTATTAAAGTGAGGATCCCAGGCAGGCCCTCCTAATACTTTTGCTCCTAAGTGGAGATAACCTTTAAGCAGGGTAGGTGGGTCAATTTTTAAAGTTTGATCCAAGCAATCAATTGGCAAAGGAAAACGTGGTCTGACTTGATAGTGGGTACTCACCATATACTGATCCCGGACCTGGCGCCAAATACTTGCAGCTGCATCCCCCGAACATATTCGCTTATTGCCACTTAAACTCATATTCATCGGTATGCTAACGCAACCTATCAGATAGCTTAACTTCTTAAATGCCATAAAACTGATCAATGCTGTCCATAACGCTTTGATAACACTTCCATTACGATAATCTTTGTGCACGCAGCTTCGGCCTAATTCAGCCATATGCTCTCGCAATGGTTGCAAGGAAGATAAATCAAATTCACCTTCGATGTATGTTCTTCCTGCAAGCTGGGCTTGTTGGGGCGTCAATACGCGGCAAGTGCCAATGACCTGCCAAGTTCACGATCTCGCACGAGTAAGTGCTCACAATACTCATCAAAATCATCGATATCAAAACCAGGAATATGAGTTGGAAGAATTGCACCCATTTCATCAGCGAAAACGGCATATCGCAACTTCTGTGCTTCACGAATTTCACTTTGACGTTTTGCCCATGTGGTCACGATATTTGGCTTTCTCACTCTATCTGTAGAAGCGAGTGGCGCAGCTCTGGGAGCTGGAATTATTTTTTGTGTAGAAATATAGGATTGGATATTGAGTGGCGCAATCATGTTTGACTCCTTTTATTAATGTTAGGTTATTGGATTATTGGGCTCACTAATTACCTAGCATTTTTTAGGAATTTCATGAATTTATTATGTCGCTTTTATGAAATTCCTTTGGCGGACTTATTAATCTCAGTCAATTCTTTAAGCAATGATGATTATGGTAGGGCTATCTAAGGGTAATCCAATTCTGAATCAAACCTGACTTTGTCTGCTTCGCCTTGTCGTATTATTTATACTGTCTGCGGCTCACCTTCGTGTCATATTTGATTTGAAAATGGAATAAAGTAATTAATCCGGAGAACAAACGTTTCTGGACAAATTTTCGCAAACCCAATTGGTACCATTGGCTTTCGCGGACGTTAGCGGGAGATTTGTAGTATTTTTCCGCTCCCGCTTCGCGCCAATACTCACGGATATTAGCTTGGCGCAGAATACGTTTTTCAATAGTCAGCTAAGCGCAGGGGGCTGGGCTGTTTGAATCAATACTCTGATGGGTTTTTGACTGATACTGAATTTTATTGTGCTTCCAGCTTCAATATCACGGTTGCGAAAATAATCCCCATCTACCTGAAGAGGGTAGGAGGGTTCATGTAAGGTAAGTGATATGCTTTCTCCTGAAAAATATTGTAGAGGAAATCCCGCAGGCTTGTGTCGAAGCATTCGTAATGCTTTGATCAATTCATGTTGACGTTTTGCCCCAGGTAAAAAACCAAGGACAAGCTTTTTTAAAGATGGGCTAGCGGTAGGAACAAGTTGTAAATTTCTTGCATAAGCTGCGCTATTAGCCACAATGACATAGCCTGATTTGCGATCAATGACAGCTTGCCCATTAATATGGACCGTCACGATAGGATGGTGTAAAGAAACTAACGCATTAAATCCGCTCCAAACGTAAGTCGAATCATTGATCGGTCCTTTTCGTCTGCCAATCCGCTTGATGGTTAGTGAATCAAAACCCATCGAGGCCATAATAAAGAAGGGTTTTTCTCCCTGAATCCCATTGCCGCTGATCAGGCCATAAAATTGCTCCAGGCATCTTCCATAAGTTATAGCTTGCAGCAAATCCTCTGGGTTTGCACTCATTCCATAGGAATGGGCAAATAAGGATTCGTTTCCACCGGGAACCATGTAAACGGGGGTATTTGTTTTACTAAGCAAAGGAAGGAGTTTTCTGACTGTTCCATCACCCCCGACCACTACTATAAGATCATGCCCTGTCATGGCTGTCTCGAGAAGCTTGTATGATTTCATTTTTTTCTTTGACTCGCAAACTTCCACAGCCATCCCATGATTAGCAAGGAATTTCCCGTATTCATGGGCTAATGACTCGGTATTGCCAGCACTGGAGATAGGATTGAAAATAATTAATACTTTTTGGGGTGAGGGAATGTTAATCAGTGTTCCCTTTTGCAGAAATGAGCTTTCATTTTTCACGGAAAATTAATAGTTATTTAATTAACTAATTACTTTATTAAATTAGTGGAGTAATTTATTTTGTAAATACCATGAGATAAATTACACCCCTCTTTAAGCAGCCAGATATATTCGTTGAAATCAACGTAAGCCATAATATGAATGCTAGCGGAACGCTAACAGTTGATGATGACAAACAAATGACAGGATGGTGAAAGTTTCGTGTATAAACGATCAATCGAAATGAGAAAAAACCTCGGTATTTTTTTCTTCATCAGGAATACGTGTTTCTACTTATTTATTGTTTCTCGTTGGTAATCTAAGATAAACCATGTCTCGGTTATTGATCTTTCCTGCATCTTATAAGCATGCAGAGAAAATCGTATGAACAGGCATAAGCAGATGAAAGAAAAAGTAGATAGCAAGAGGGTCAGTCAGGATTACGTTGCTAATTGATAGAGCATGATAGAGCAGCGATTGAGTAATTTATGCAAGTTTCATCAGTCGCTAGCGTTATGGATACTGATTGGCCAAGCTTCCGAGAAATTTCGTCCCTTTAGATAAGGAGAACTATCATGAAAAGTACCCAGCAATCATCTTCATCTCTGCAAAGTGAATCAAATGCTACGCAACCATCTTCAACTCAGCCTAGTATCATTGCTCGATCTGATCTGCTTGCTACTGTTGAGGATTGGCTTGGTAACTTAGGCATACGTATAGGCGAATTGTCAGTAATGAAAGTCGATTTATCAGAAAGTGATACTGAATACACTATTCTTGCTGATATCCCCGGTGTAAATAAAGAGAACATAAAAGTTGATTTAGAAAGTAACCGTATTTCGATCAAGGTTGAAAAAAAGAAAGAGACGGAACAAAAAGAAGGTGAAAGACTCATCTCTAGAGAACGTTCCTTTGAATCTATCACCCGTTCTATCAGGCTGGATGAGGAAATAGATGTGAACAAAGCTCAAGCCAAGTATGAAAATGGTGTGCTAAGATTGACAATACCAAAGAAACATGTGAAAGCTGTTAAGCAGCTTGAGATCAAGTAATTAAAGAGAGGTGAGCATTTTCTACTCTGCCAAGGTAGTTATGCCTAGTATGAAATTACACCGTACAAACTTGAGCTACGTGTTACTTTGATTTTATCTTGCGCAAATTTCAGTAAAAATTATGATTTGGTGAAGAAGATAAACTAGACTCTTGCATCAGTTTATCCGATGGTTATATTGTAGTGAAATAATCAGATCAAGATCATAAAAAATTCATTCAGGAGATTCCGTTGCCGGCAAAGCAAATCTTGTTTCATGATGCTGTATATTGCAAGATTGTCAGGGGCATGAATATTCTGGCCAATGTAGTCAAGATTACACTAGGCCCGTGGGGCCGCAATGTCATTCTCGAGCGCCCTGATGGCCCACCTCTTGTTGCCAATTCTGGCGTAGTGGTGGCGAAGGAAATCGAGCTTGAAGACAAATTTGAAAATATGGGTGCGATGATGGTGAGAGAAGTTGCCAGCAAAACATCCAGTGTGGCTGGTGATGGTACCACCACTGCAACCATTCTGGCCCAGGCGATCGTGCACGAAGGGATGAAGTTTGTTACAGCAGGAATGAATCCGATCGATTTGAAGCGCGGCATCGACATAGCGGTTACGGTGATAGTGAAAGCACTCAAGGAAGTATCCAAACCCTGCTCAACCCGAAAAGAAATTGCTCAGGTGGCGACAATTTCTGCTAATGCGGATACTGAGGTGGGTGAAATTATTGCTGAAGCCATGGAAAAAATAGGCAAGGAAGGGGTCATTACGGTCGAAGATGGCCAGAGCCTGGAAAACGAATTGGAGATAGTGGAGGGAATGCAGTTTGATCGAGGCTACTTATCTCCCTACTTTATCAATAATACAGACAAGCAGAAGGCAGAACTGGATGATCCTTATATCCTTCTGTCTGAAAAGAAAATCAGCAATATCCATGACCTATTACCGTTGCTGGAGCAAGTCTCCAAGGCTAATCGGCCATTACTGATCGTTGCAGAGGATGTTGAGGGAGAAGCGCTGGCAACACTGGTGATCAATAATATTCACGGTATTCTTAAATCTATAGCCGTCAAAGCGCCGGGATTGGGTGACCGACGCAAGGCTATGCTGGAAGATATGGCTATTCTCACTGGGGGCACGGTAGTCGCTGAGACAACCGGTCTTCTACTTCAAAAGATGACGCTGCAAGATCTTGGCCAGGCCAAGCGTGTCGAAGTGGATAAGGAAAATACTACATTGATTGGCGGAATGGGAAAGATTGAAAAGATTCACAGTCGTGTCAAACAAATTCGCCAACAGATTGAAACATCTTCAAACGATTACGATAAGGAAAAATTGAAGGAACGTCTCGCCAAGCTTGCTGGCGGAGTGGCAGTCATCAAAGTGGGTGCCGCTACTGAAACGGGAATGAAAGAGAAAAAGAGCAGGATTGAAGACGCTTTGCGTGCAGCTCGCGCTGCTGTGGAAGAGGGGATTGGACCAGGTGGAGGGGTTGCCTTATTACGAGCCAGAGCTGCTATCAGTGTACTAAAAGGTGATAATTCTGAGCAGGATGCTGGTATTCAGATTGTACTGCGGGCGCTAGAAGAGCCTCTACGGCAAATTGTAACCAATGCGGGAGGTGAGCCCTCTAGCGTGCTGGCCAATGTGTTGAAGAATAGCGGCAACTTTGGTTATAACGCAGCCTCTGGGGAATACGGTAATCTTTTGGAAATGGGCGTTCTCGATCCCACCAAGGTGACACGTTGTGCCTTGCAGAATGCTGCTTCGATTGCGGGTCTGATTCTTAGTGCCGATGTCATGATCGCTGGATTATCTGAAGAGACTCAAGCGGTATAAAGCAAGATAAATAGATTAAACAGATACATCGCTTTTGGGATTGTGGCGCTTGTGATTAATCAGATTTGCAGCCATTGTTGAATCTGTTCCCGATATTGCGCATACCAGATCCTGCCAATTTCTAATGCTTTTTGCTGGAATGCCGGATTATTTGCAGAATCCATATTACCAGGCATATCATAGTCTTTTAGATAATGATTAATATATAACACACGATCACCCAATATCTCCTCAGTAATTTTGACATTTGTAATCATTTTCTCTCTAAGTATTAATGAAGCTACCCCTTTTACTGACCATTGAATTCCGCCATATCCACAGGCTTTAATGCCATTTATAGCGAAACTGCGCCAGCCTGATCCAATGGAAAGCACTTTTATATCGGAATCATTCCAAAACCTCTTAGCATGAAGATAGACACTAAGACCTGGATTATTCATACCTATACCTCCATCGATTCGCCAGCTTCCATCTTCCATTTGTACTGGAGGATAATATGCTGGTGCAGCCGTGCAAGCATCTGCCACTTCGCTAAGAAGAAAATCCGGCTGACTCTCATTGGTGAAAATTTCTAATTGATCCCGGTTAAGGTTGAAGCTAGGAATCAATATTCGTTTGTTAAGGGATGAGAGCCTTAAGTTTCCTAATTCCTTTTTTAATACTAGGCTTTTTGAGGTACCTTTATATTTGGGGCGAATTTGCAGGAGATTTAGCAATCTGCTCATCCTATGTTCTGTCATCATTTTTTCTAACATTTTCTCTTGTAGAACAGTATGGATTATCTCTCTGGCATTCAATGTTCGACCCAGAATTAAACATGCAATCAGCCCTCCAGATGATGAGCCCGCAACCATGTCAAATAAATCGTAAGTGGAAGAACCGCTATCCTCTTCTAGACAAGCCAAAACGCTAAGTTGAATTAACAGATGGCTACCGCCTCCATCTAAACTTAAAACATATTTGTTTTGCACAACAGGTCTCCCAGGGTTTATGTTACATATGAGAAGCAGGTTATTATTCCATTTATAAATTGAAACAGACTTTGTCGACTTCACCTTGCCGTATTATCTATGCTGTCTGCGGCTCCCCTTTGAGTCGTTTTTGATTTAGAAATGGAATTAGCTGCAAAGTGGATGTATTTTGCAACCCATAGCTGCTGAATTCTGCAGTACAGCAAAACTTTTGAAGGAGAACTATACTTTTCATTATTACCCTATAAGTCTCTTTTTAAAAAGTTGAATGGGGAAATGAAGTTTAAAAAGAATTGATTAAACTTTCTTGAAGTTTATGTTAAATATGGATGCAATCTTCGTTAGGAAAAAATGATCTATCACAGATGAAATGCTTTGCCGATAATGAGTTTTTATGAGTACTACTAATACCTTAAAACAGCTATTACCTGAGCTACAACAAATTGAGGAAATTGTTCATTTGGGTAATAAAACAGATTTATGTAGTGAAGTGCTTTGTCATGTATCTTGTGATGGTGGCATGTTGCCAATTTATGTTTTAACGCTAGGGAATAGCGCAAAAGAAGTGCCGTCCATTACCTATGTTGCAGGTATCCATGGGCTAGAACGCATTGGGACGCAAGTAGTCATTGCATTTCTAGAAGGTCTGCTAGAACGTTTAAAATGGGATCAGGTTTTGGTTGATATTCTGCAACGGGTACGCATCAATTTTTTACCGCTTATCAATCCGGTTGGTATGCTTAACTATACCCGCGCGAATGGACGAGGTGTCGATTTGATGCGTAATGCACCCATAGATAGCCATGAAAAGACAATCTGGCTGGCAGGGGGGCACCGGATTTCATCTTATTTGCCATGGTACCGTGGAAAGATTTCTGAGGGGATGCAGCCTGAAGCACAAGCGTTATGTGATTTTATTACCCAGAAGGTTTTCCCTGCGCCGTTCAGCCTGGTTCTGGACTGTCATTCCGGTTTTGGCACTCGTAATCAGATCTGGTTTCCTTATGCCAGAAGCCGGCTTGAACCTATTAAACATTTAAAAGAAGTTTTTTATCTGCGTAAGCTTTTCATGCAGACTTATCCTTATCAAGATTATCTTTTTGAGCCACAATCACAACATTATTTGGTACATGGTGATCTTTGGGATTTTCTTTATTTAAAATCGTTGGCAAGTGATAATATTTTTCTGCCATTAACGCTAGAAATGGGGTCTTGGCGGTGGATTCGCAAGAATCCGCTGCAGTTACGCCAATTACAGGGTCTTTATCATCCGATAAAACCACACCGGCTTAACCGAGTGCTGAGGGGTCATTTAATACTGATGGAATTTCTGCTGCACGCGACTTTATCTTATGAAAACTGGCTTATTAAGAGTGATTCATTGGAATTAGAGCAGCAGGCGCGAACGTTGTGGTACACATGAGGTATTGCGAGCATTTTGTATTGATTCGGGGACTGTTGCGTGAAACAAGACATTGGGGGGTGTTTCCCGAGTATCTGCAGCAACAGTTCCCCCATGCGAATATTATTAGGCTGGATATTCCTGGTAATGGTCGGTTGTATCATGCCACTAGCCCAAAAACGATTACAGCCATGACAGAAGCATTGCGTGAGAAAGTGTCCAAAAGTCAGCCGCTCAGACTGATTGCACTTTCCATGGGAGGGATGATCGCGATTGATTGGATGATGCGCTACCCGGATGAAGTGGAAGCGGCAGTTTTAATCAATACCAGTGCCAGACCGCTTTCTCCGTTTTACCACCGTTTACGCTGGACGATTTACCCCTATGTGATAAAAATGTTTTTTCGGTCAGCTTTGCAGAAGGAATCAGATATTCTGACTCTGACTTCAAACCGCCACAGCCACAACAGTAAATTGCTTGCGTCCTGGCAACAATGGCAACAAGAAAACCCAGTGTCAACTGTCAGTGCCAGAAACCAATTCCTGGCTGCGTTAAAATTTTCGGTAACTTCTAAACCGAAGCAACCAGTACTCATTGTAACCAGTCAAGCTGATCGCTTGGTTGATTATCGCTGTAGTCTGAAATTGGCGCAGACTTGGCAAACAGACTATGCACAGCATGATACGGCTGGCCATGATCTATCACTGGATGAACCAGAATGGCTGGCAAATATCATCAAGCAATGGTTTAACTCTGATCTTTCTTCAACAGCTGGAGTTTAAATAAGCCTAGATTTTTCATTAGAAGATCTTCCTAGTGGAAAATCTGAGTTCAATTCTTCGAGCACATTTTCTTCGAGTAATTTCTACGTCATTTCTTGGTCATATTGATCATATATCTTAACCAGTATTAAATTTGTATAGTGGGGAGAAGGTATATGCTTAATGTTGATGTCTTACTGAAAGATTATTTTCAGAATGTGGATGAGAACATTGATAAGCCTCTGATAAAGGTTGCTTCTTCTGTATTGAAAAAACTGTTCCATCAGGATGAAATTAACTCTTTTATTGAAACTCACCAATATCTGGAAGGATTAGAATTCAATGATGCCGTTCTTGAACATTTTAATTTTACATTTCAGGTATCTAGCAAAGACCGGGCTTATATACCTGACCAGCGTCGTGTATTGATTGTTGCCAATCATCCACTTGGCTCTCTGGATGGATTGGCGCTTCTTAAATTGATATCAGAGATCAGAACCGACGTTAAAATTGTTGCGACTACATTGCTGAGCTGTATCGATCCCCTGCAAGGCTTATTTCTCTCGGTTGATAATTTATCAAAAACAGCGAAGCACCGCGATAGTATGCTTCAAATTGTTGAAGCACTGGAAGCAGAACAAGCTGTCATCATGTTTCCAACGGGAGAAGTCTCACGTATTTCTCCTCTTGGGATTCGTGATGGCAAGTGGAAAACCGGTTTTTTATCTCTAGCTAAAAAAACAAATACACCGATTGTTCCTGTCTATATTGGCGGTAAAAATTCCATGCTTTTTTATGGCCTTTCCAGTATTTATAAACCGTTGGGCACCATGATGCTGGTCAATGAAATGTTTAATCAAAAAGGCTGTGAAATTTCATTCAGGATTGGCAAGCCTATACCCTGGGAATCCATAGCGGCAATGGATATGCCTAAAAAAAGCATTGCGAAATTAATGCGCAAACAGGTTTACTTATTAGGTAAGAAGAAAAAAAAGGAATTATTTAAGCCAATTGAGAATATTATCCATCCGGTTAAAACCAAGCTCATCCGTAAAGAACTAAAAGCTTCGCAATTAATCGGTAAAACACAGGATGGCAAGCATATTTATCTATTCGATTACATTTCCAATTCCAGTGTAATGCGTGAAATTGGGCGTCTGCGAGAATTATCCTTCCGCCAGGTGCAGGAAGGTACGGGGAATTCTTTAGATATCGATAATTATGATCGCTATTACCGTCACCTTATTTTATGGGACGAGGATGAGCTGGAGATTATTGGTTCCTACCGTATAGGGGAGGCGGCCAAGATTCTCAGAAAATATGGGGAAACAGGTCTGTATACTAACAGCCTGTTTAAATTTAATCAGTCATTCATTCCCTATCTTGAAAATGCTATAGAACTGGGACGTAGTTTTATCCAGCCAAGATATCAGGGGAAACGTAGCCTGGATTATCTCTGGTATGGGATTGGCGCTTATCTTTATCTGCATCCAGAAATACAATATATGTTTGGGCCTGTTTCATTGAGCACATCATTGCCTGAACCCGCACAAAAAGTCATTGCAAGTTTTTATACAGAACTTTTTGGCAATGACCAAATGCTTTCCATTCCCAGACTTCCATTTAATTTTACACAGATTACGGACTTTATACCCTTTAAGAAGGTATCAAATGAAATTGAATACAAGTATGCATTTGCCATTCTTAAAGAACGGCTGGATGATTTAGGTGTAAAAATACCCATACTATATAAGCAGTATGTAGAGTTATGTCATCCAGGAGGCTGCGAATTTCTAGGTTTTAATATTGATCCTGATTTTTCTAATTGTGTGGATGCTTTGATTCTTGTTCATATCGAAAGCATTAAGGGAAAAAAACACCAACGCTATATTGAAAGTCATGCAAGAGTTATTGAGAATCTTAGCTTTGCATAGTAAGGGGGTATGAATAAATTCTATTTCTAAATCAAACCTGACCTTGCCGGATTCATCTTGCCGTATTATTTATACTCGCCGCACTTGAAATTTCGGCACTCAAGCGCAATCGAGAATCTGGGAATTATCGGTCAACAAGGAACGTAGCACTTCCTTATAGCACTTGGAAGCTGCAAAGAAATCATCGCAAGCTCACTTGAACAAGGCAAAGATTTGATAATACTTGTCATACAGAATTTCTTTTTTTGAAGAATCGCCAATAGCGCTCAATTAGATTCAGATTGGATGCATTGAATCGCCTCGGGTTTACAGAAAACTCTATTTCTTGAGAGGATAGAGTAATGAAAAAACAAGTAAGATATTCACCGAAGGTTCGTGAACGGGCTGTCCGATTGCCGTATGCACACCAAGGGGAGTATGAGTCGCAATGGGCGGCACTGGAATCGATAGCGTCCAAGATAGGTTGTACTGCTGAGACGTTGCGCAAATGGGTTCGACAATCAGAGACTGATCAGGGCATCCGAGCAGGCATGTCAACCTCGGATCTTGAGCGACTCAAACAACTGGAACGTGAGAATCGTGAACTGAAGCAGGCAAATGAGATATTGCGCAAGGCATCAGTCTATTTTGCGAAAGGACGCTCGACCGCCGACCGAAGTGGTGGCTATATTTGTCGATCAACATAAGGAGCATAGTACGAGGCAAGGCAGAAGTCATCCGGCATCGCGGCCCCTGGCGCAATATTGATGAAGTGGAATCTGCCATTTTGGAATGGGTCGACTTGTTCAACCATCGCCGATTGCTGGAGCCGATCGGAAATATTCCACCGGCAGAATTTGAAATGGCATATTATCGCTATTAAAGGAGTCAGCTAATGCAGCCATGACTCAAACTAAAAATTCTCCGGAAAAACCGGGGCGATTCAGGCTTGTTTAATGGGATTGTAATGGAAAAACACAGCAGCACCAGCAAATGAATCAACCGATAAGTCAATGACACACCAAGATGTAAGAGCGGCCTTTGAGGATGTATCGTTATTCATACATAAAACTTTTGTGTTTGTTAACGGAAGCATTCAACTTTCTAAGAAAGCAGAGATGAACTAGATGAAAAATCGTTTCTAGTCAGTCCTACCTCGTTATTCTAATTCGCAATAGAAAAATAAATTATAAAATTACGTAATATCTTGTAAAGAAATAATTTTATTTAAAAAATTATTTACTTTTTTATTAGGAATTGGAATTAGTACCAAAAATCGTTTAGCTTCATATTACTGCAATAATCCATCAGTATTATAAAAGCCATCTAGGAATTGGCAGAGAATTATGGAATCGATTTCTAGCCATAGGTAGCTACCTATCCTCTCGAGATGATTTCCTCCCATCAGGTAGCTACCTATTTTAAACCGTCAAGAGAGACGCAGCCGGTGAAGTGCATACATACTTGCATAACCCTTGACGGGTATTTTTAAAATACGCTTATGAATCAGGTTGTGAAAAGCATTTAACCCCGTACCTATTCCGATCAATAAGCGATAACTTGTTATAGAAAGGGTTATTAAATGATTAAAAGTACAGATTCAGTTACTCAAGTATCAATTAAGAACAGGCCAATTGATTATTTTACTTTGATGCATTCTTTGGGGCCAATTTTGCATATGTTGAATACTCAATCTTCGACAGTTTGCGCAAACCGTGAGCCAAATTCCCAGTCTTTCCTATATTTGAAACTAGCTAATTATTCAATGCTCGAAGCGATGGCAAGACGTATGGGCATTAGTCTAAACGAGATGACAAATGAAGTGGTGACTATAGGTATTGCATACCTTCTCAGTCATTTGGAAAAAGACTCTAAGAAGGAAATTAATGAATTGGCTGAGAAGGTTGTTCAGGAGGTTGAATTAGAAAATCTTTTATGGGAAGAAAAAACACCTAACGAACTGAATGACACAGTAGCTTAAATGTGTTTTGGTAAACTATATGAAAAGTTAAAGTGATTTTTAGAGACAAATAATACGGAAACTATCGATATTAAAAGCTTTCAGCTTAAAATTGACCGAGTCTCCAGAATCTTAAAACATGTGAGTTCGACATAAGGATTATGCCACCACATCTGGAAGACTTGAGTGAGTCTGATATTAAAGAGGATTTCTTTTCACGAAACGTGTAAGCCACCAATTCAGCGATCAGATTAACAAAGAAGTTAAATGGGCTGCGATGGGGGGAATGCTCGCTTTAACAGCACAAAGCTACCACAAGCCACCTTGTAGCAGCTCAACAAAACAGTTTTAGTTCCCTAATCCTGGGAAATAGAACAGTTGATACCTCAACACGGGGTCCAGATAATAGTGCTTAAATGTTCGGTAATTCGACAGATGAAACCCCATCATGATGGTCATGACTTCGCTTAGACACAGCTCCCCTCGCCGCCGACACCGTTTCAGCGATAACTGCGATAAGCATTGATTTCATCACGGCTCAAACCCTTTACAAAAATCGTCACTCGCACAAAAAATCGCTATCATAGTATCCATCGGAATCTGATCCCTCCAATGATGAAACTCTTTTTGAAAATCCTTTCATCATAAGGAATTCAGGTTCTTTTTGCTGCTTTTCTTATCCCGAACTCACGTTATTTAGTTACCTGCAAAGTTTTATCCGTCAAATCATACGTTCAGGATCATGCCTGAAACCACTAGAATCACTATTTGCGCAACCAATTTCAGATAACAGCATGCCAGTGTCGTTATCTTTACTCTTGCTTTTGTATTCATTATTTCCTTACATAAAAAAATTATCAAAATCATATCTTCAGGATTAATCCTGAAACATTAAGATAGCTACTTCATGTGACAATTTAATGACGCATATAAAAATCATTAAAGAATGCTTCGTCACTAGATGAATTACTACAGGGAAAATTGCTGGAATGCGCCGATGAATAAGCGATTTATATTTATATTTATGCAAAATTATACTGGCGGACACCGGCAGAGGGAGTCATACAATTGACTGAGCAATAACACAGTTGCGATTCAAGTTGGAATATCAAGCACTTCTATGGCTAGATCAAGCACCTATTGAATCTAAGAAAATTAAAAAAGACCAGGACATTTGGGCAAAATGTTTTTATCTGGTTTTTCTGATAAGAATAGGTGTATATTTTCTTATTCCATTTCCAAATCAAAAATGACACGAAGGCGAGCCGCAGACAGTAGAAATAATACGGCAAGGAGGACCCGATAAAGTCAGTTTGGATTTAGAAATGGAATTAACCCCCTTCTAGCGATAATCAACCACATCAAAACTATGGCGAAACGCGTTAAAAAAATTTATGTATTGGATACTTCTGTTTTACTCTTCGACCACAACTCCATTAAAAATTTTGAAGAAAATGATGTAGCCATTCCCATTACCTGTTTGGAGGAGCTGGATCGTTTTAAAGTAGGAAATGAAACAAAAAACTTTGAAGCAAGAGAAGCCATTCGATTCATAGATAAACTTTCAGGAAATTATGGTCTTAACAACTGGATTGCGCTGGGAACAAAAAAAGGAAAGCTGAAAATTGTAATGTCCAATCTGGTTAACGGAATGGATGCAGAAGAGATCTATGGAAAAGGAAAGAATGATCATAAGATTATTAATGCTGCGCTGACGCTAGCTCATTCCGAAAAGTCTGCCAAGGTTATTTTAGTCACCAAGGATATTAATTTACGCCTGAAGGCCAAGGCCATAGGGCTGCCTTCAGAAGACTATGAAACTGGCAAAGTAAAAAACGTCAAAAATATTTCGACTAGCTTTCCAGTGATTGAAGATATCTCTTCCAATATGATTAATGAACTTTTTAGAAAAGGTAGCATTAATGAAGGAGATCTCCTCGGTAACCATAAAACTGCCAATGGTTATTACATCATTAAAAATGGTAGTGACTCAGTTCTGATACGATACAATGAAGCTTTGGATACGATAGAACGGGTCGAAAAAACTTATGTTTATAATATCAAACCTAGAAATGCCGAGCAGACTTTCGCTGTAAATGCATTATTGAATGACCATATCAAGCTCGTTGCTCTTCAAGGTGTGGCCGGGACCGGAAAAACGCTATTGGCGCTAGCATCTGCACTCGAGCAAAAAAATAAATATAACCAGATCATTCTCGCTCGACCTATTATTCCATTAAGTAATCGCGAGATCGGATTCTTGCCTGGTAGCGCTGAGGATAAAATTTCTCCCTATATGCAGCCATTGTGGGATAACCTGAAATACATCAAAAGCCAATTCCGCACTACTGAAAAGAAATCCAGGATTTTGGATGACATGGAAGAAAGCGGTAAGCTTTCAATCACTGCGCTGGCCTTTATCCGTGGACGGAGCTTGTCCAATGTCATGTTCATCATTGATGAGGCGCAGAACCTGACACCTCATGAAGTTAAAACGATTATCACACGTGCCGGTGAGGGAACAAAAGTAGTGTTCACGGGTGATATAAACCAAATCGATACACCCTACATGGATGAACAATCAAATGGCCTTACTTACCTGATCGATCGTTTGAAAGGACACCCTTTGTTCGCGCATATCCGGCTTGAAAAAGGGGAGCGCTCAGCGCTGGCAAATCTCGCGAACGAGCTGCTGTAATTCTCATGCGGTATGTTAGTTAGGAAAAGTGCTTTTAACCTAAAAATCACTGTTAAGTTAACGTGAGTTCGACATGAGGATTATACCGATACGAATGGAAGAGCTTGAGGGAGTCTGATATTAAGCGAGGGTTTCTTCTCGCGGAACGTATAAGCCACCAATCCAGCGATCAGATTAACAAAGAAGTTAAATGGGCGGCGATGGCGGGAATGCTCGATTTGCGAGATGTTTTTCAATTGGTCGTTGACAGAGCTTGTCAAAAAGCGGCAACAGCCTGTTTTTCATGTTCTTGCGCACCTTGGTAACGAGCTGCACGCATTGCTCCCAAAGTTGCTTAAAGAGTAACTGCGAGAGGGAACCCCGGTCAGCAAAGAGTTTCCCAAATAAGGAGCGTGCCCCAGTTCAGGTACCGTATCACGGTCATCAATATTGCCCGCCGTTTTATTTACTCCCAGCAATTCCCCGTGGTCATTGATGACTAGGTGCAGCTTGAACCCATAAAACCAACCCATGCTGGTTTTTCCCCGAGTAGCAAACTCTGCCTTACTTTATGCGACCCAATGCGGCGATTGTGGCATACACTGATCCAGGTCAAATCCATGAAGCCGGAGGATCCAACTGCAGCGTCCAAAGCGGCTGCTCAGAAAGCAATATAAGAGCACCAGGTTACCTTGTAGCAACTCAACAAAGCGGTTGCTATAGCGTAACCAGTTAAGAATGATTCAGAATATATAGGTTTTGAAAAGAGCATCTCAACGGTTTGGTTTTGTTGTTTACGCAGTGCTTTGGTGTATGCCCTTTTATGCTAGATGAGACAATGAGAATACTCTTTGAATCATTTCTAGCTGGTTTTGCTATATAACCTCCTCACCCTTGAAAATAAGACCGCTGATACCTCAACACGTGATCCAGATAATAGTGCTTAAATGTTCGGTAATTCGACAGATGAAACCCCACCATGATGGTCATGACTTCGCTTAGACACAGCTCCCCTCGCCGCCGACACCGTTTCAGCGATAACTCCGACAAGCGCTGCTGTGCTACCACGGCTCAAACCCTTTACAAAAATCGTCACTCGCACAAAAAATAGCTATCGTATCTATTGGAACCTGGCTCCTCTAATGATGAAATTCTTTTTGAAAATCGCTTAGTCATAAGGAATTCAGATTCCTTTTACTTCTTTTCTTATGTCGAACTCACATTAGATAAAAATATTTTTCCCAAATGTCCCAGTCATTTCTAATTTTCTTAGATTCAATGAGTGCCTGATCTAGTGAAGGCAACACCTAACATTCCAACTTGAATGTGAATGGCTGCTGTACTATTGCTCAGTCTATCGTATGACTTTATCTAGCGGTATCCACCAGTATGATTTTCACATAAATGTAAATCTAAATCGCTTATTCATCAGCGCATTCAGGCAGTTTTCCCTATAGCATTCATCTAGTGACGATGTATTGGTTAATGATTTTTATATGCGTCATTAAATAGTCACATGAAGTAGCTATCTTAATGTTTCCGGCTGAATCTTGAGCGTGTGATTCTGATAAACCTTTTATATAAGGAAATAATGACTATAAAAGCAAGAGTAAAGATAACGACGATGGTCTACTGTTATCTGAAATTGGTTGTGCAAATAGTGATTCTAGTGGTTTCAGGTTTGGTCCTGAAGGTATGATTTTGGTCAAACATTGCAGGTAACTAAATAGCAAATATAAAAGCAAGAAATGAAAAACCTTTTCTCACCGACTGAGATATAGAGAAGGTAGGGTTAATCTATTTGGACCTATTAATAGTTTTGATTTAACTCATATTCACTATTTCCAAATATATCGGGTCAAAATATGACCTGGCAGTTTGCGGAGAGGGCAGATAAAACTGAGCAGATTAGTTGCTACAGATCCAGAATTTGTTTTTTTATAAGTATTAATACGTATTTTTTTTTTTGAATGTTTATATTATGAATCTTAATTTCAGTATTTGACTCTTATTTCATCTAATCTTCTTCAGTTAATATTTGAAGATGGGTCGAATCTGACAGGGTATAGCGTGATTTCAAATCAAGGCCTCGCTGTGAATAAAAAGAAGACGATGAGGTAATTCATACTTCTTTTTAAAGCTTTTAGTTTAAGAAACGCGTTGATTTAAAGAAAGGGTCGCTTTTCATAGATGAGAGGAGAACGATTATGACAAGTACCAAACACCACTCTTCATCTCAGCCACATGAAACAGGTACCAAGAAGTCACCTTCTACTTCACATGGCGAGACAACAGCTACACAGGAAACAGGTGCCAAAAAGTCACCTTCTGGTTCGCATGGCGAGATAACAGCTCCACAGCCATCTCCTCGTGAGATAAGTGCCAAGCCATTGCCTTGTGAAGAGACTACTATAAAACCATTATCAGTGCTGCCCGGTAATGTCACTGACGTACTTGTTACGCTTGGAGATTGGCTCAATAACTTAGGTATACATATAGGAGAGATTCCAAAAATGAAAGCTGATTTAACTGAAAACATTTCTGCTTATACGCTTTATGCAGATATTCCTGGGGTAAGTAAAAGGGATATAAAAGTCCAATTGGATAGTAACTGTGTTGTCATTAGTGTTGAAAGAAAGGAAAAGGTAGGCCAAAAAGAAGGTGAAAAAATAATTTCTTTCGAACGTTCTCAGGAACCCGTTTCCCGGACATTTAAAATGGACGAAGAAATCGATGTGAATAAGGCTGAGGCAAGATATGAAGATGGTGTACTGGAATTGACCATGCCAAAAAAACATGTGAAAGCTATCAAGGAACTCGAAATCCATTAACTAAGGAAATTCTCCTGCCTGTAGAAGGAGTGATTTTTCCTATACAGCAAACTAATTTCGCCTAAGTCTGTAGGTAATAATATATAGATTAATTAACCAAGTTGCTTTAACCTTAGATTGGCTTATTTTGTTTGTGGATGGCAAGAGTAGGAACACTTATGTCTGTCTGGATATGACATGTCCGTGCTTAAGTGAAGTTATCTGATTAAGACTTCAAACTTCCAGGTAGGTGATTTCATAGTTGGGAAAGCAAGTCCTGAGCTTCAGGATGTTGTATGCGCTGGGGGCTCATATTGTCATAATTGTGTAACAAATACAGTATAGCCTTGTCGTGAATGAGGCATTTACTTGCCCATTCTGAAACTGATCAGCGTATTTTTTCCCAAGGAGAAAAATGTTTAGAAAATTATTTATTCTGGCAGTTTTCCTAATGGTTTCTGCCAGTTCAGGCTTAGCCCAAGCTGCGCGCGATTATATTAGTATTGTTGGCTCCTCCACGGTTTATCCATTCGCTACAGTAGTGGCGGAAACTTTCGGTAAAACAACTGGGTTTAAAACACCGAAAATTGAATCTACAGGGACAGGCGGTGGTTTTAAGCTCTTTTGTGGCGGGATAGGCGTGGCGCATCCTGATATCACCAATGCTTCTCGTGCGATTAAAAAATCAGAGATCGATTTGTGTGGAGCAAACGGGGTAACTGAAGTTATTGAGGTAAAAATTGGTTATGACGGTATTGCTATCGCCAATTCGAAGAAAACTGCGGCATTACAGCTTTCACGGAAAGATCTGTTTTTAGCGCTAGCCAAGAATGTACCCGATCCCAAGGGGGGCGAAAAACTGGTTTCTAATCCCTATAAGACCTGGAAGCAGGTCAATTCAAAATTACCCAATGTTGCCATTGAAGTGCTGGGTCCGCCCCCCACTTCCGGTACCCGTGATGCATTTGTCGAGCTTGCCATGGAAGGGGGATGTAAAAAGTTTGACTGGATTGCTGCGATTGAAAAAAAGGATGAAAAGCAATATAAGGCAATTTGTCAAACTATCCGTGAAGATGGTGCTTATGTCGATGCGGGTGAGAACGATAACCTGATCTTGCAAAAGCTGCAGGCAAATCCAAAAGCGTTAGGTATTTTCGGGTTTAACTTCCTGGATCAAAATATTGACAAGGTACAGGGTTCAACCGTTGACGGTATTACGCCAACATTTGATACGATCGCCGATCACAGCTATCCGGTTGCTCGCCCGCTGTTTTTTTATGTAAAGAAAGCGCATGTTGGCATGATTCCAGGAATTAAGGAATATTTGCACGAGTTTACCAGTGAGAAAGCTTGGGGCGATAATGGCTATTTGTCAGACAGAGGCCTGGTTCCTTTGTCAACTGCCGAGCGTGCTGAAGTTGTTCAGACTGTTAAGCAGCTAAGGGTAAATATAATCTGTAATTAACTGATTGTAATCGGATGGGGCAGTTGTACCTGTGCCATCCTTACTGACTTGAGATTGCATATGCATACGCTCACCCTTGTTCTTATCTTACTTTTATTGATGATAGCCAGTTTCTACTTTGGGCGTCAACGTGCTTTGGTGGTTTCAAGTGGCAATATTCGGATGCTAAACTCACTGCCCGGGTACTACGGCTACTACACAGCGCTTTGGTGCGGTATTCCAGCGTTCATCATTTTTATTTTCTGGCAGTTTTCTGAATCAGCGATTATTACCAATTTAGTTATTGCAGGTCTTCCAGAAGATATCACCTCACTTTCAAGACAGCAATTAAATCTTATAATCAACGAAATTCGCAACATAGTAAGCGGAAACATGGTAGCTGACATGACTCGCCCGGAAATTGCCGCAGCGGCTGACCATTATCGAGATTTGCAGACTATCAGTGACATTGCATTACTTGTCGTAATAATAGCACTCGGTCTGACTGGCGCTACCTATGCATTATCCCATATTGATCAGCAACAGAGGGCACGCAATAAGGTTGAAAATACGATACTGGTTTTTCTGATAGTCTGTTCGACCATCGCGATATTTACCACGGTGGGTATCGTATTATCAGTTTTATTCGAGGCAATACGCTTTTTCCAGTCGGTGCCTTTTACCGATTTTTTATTTGGACTGGAATGGAGCCCTCAAACCGCTATTCGACCCGGCCAGGTTGGCGCATCGGGCGCATTTGGTGCTGTCCCTTTATTTGTTGGCACCATGTTGATATCCCTCATCGCCATGATGGTCGCTGTGCCCATCGGCCTGATGTCCGCCATTTATTTATCTGAGTATGCCTCATCGCGTTTGCGTGCCTTGAGCAAACCCGTGCTTGAAATTCTTGCTGGTATTCCAACAGTCGTATATGGATTTTTTGCAGCGTTAATGGTTGCTCCCTTTTTCCAGGGCTGGGGAGAATTACTGGGACTGGACATTTCATCTGAAAGCGCCTTGGCTGCAGGTGTGGTGATGGGTATCATGATTATCCCATTTGTATCCTCACTTTCTGATGATGTGATCTATGCAGTGCCCCAATCATTGCGAGATGGCGCTTATAGCCTCGGGGCGACGCAATCTGAAACCATCAGAAAAGTCGTGATACCCGCAGCGCTTCCCGGAATTGTCGCCGGTATTCTGCTAGCAGTGTCGCGTGCGATTGGTGAAACCATGATTGTGGTGATGGCAGCGGGCCTCGCAGCCAATTTGACTACCAATCCATTAGAATCCGTTACGACTGTAACTGTCCAAATTGTGACTCTGCTGGTTGGCGACCAGGAATTCGACAGTCCGAAAACACTCGCTGCATTTGCACTGGGGCTGGTGCTTTTTGTGGTTACCCTAATACTCAATGTGATTGCATTATATGTGGTGAAAAAATATCGTGAGCAATATGAATAAATTAGCCTCTTCCAGACCGAAAACAATTGATCAGGTCAAGGCAAGTCTGCCTAAACGGCACCTATCTGAAAAGGTGTTTCGCAGCATCGGTCTAATATCGATCATAATAAGTCTGATGTTTCTGTTTGTGCTGTTCTACACCATTGTGTCAAAAGGCTACACTGCTTTTCAGCAAACATTTATTCAACTGGAAGTGAATTTTGACGAACGGTTGCTCGATCCGGAAGGAACACGACACCGCGATGCGCTTTCGACTGCCGATTATGGTGGTTTAATCAAAGCAAGCTTGAGTAAACTATTTCCTGAGGTAACTACTCGTAATGAAAAGCGCCTGTTATATAGTCTCGTCAGCACGGGTGCGGCTTATCAGTTGAGGGAGAGGGTGATGGATAACCCTGCTCTGATTGGGCAGACCCAACAGGTATGGGTGCCGGTGGATGATGAGGTCGATATGTTAATTAAGGGACATACCCTGCGAGATGTGCCTGAGGCAGAGCGCCGTTTGCGCGATGTACAGATTGCATGGCTTGATCAGTTAGAAGCCAAAGAAAAGCTGGCGCTTAAGTTTAATACGGCATTTTTTATCAACGGTGATTCACGTGAACCGGAGCTCGCTGGAATATGGGGGGCATTGATGGGATCGATTTATACGCTGATCGTTACCTTAATATTATCGTTTCCTATAGGCTTTGCCACAGCAGTTTATCTAGAAGAATTTGCTCCCAAAAATAAATGGATAGATTTAATTGAGGTTAATATCAACAATCTTGCTGCTGTGCCATCCATTATTTTTGGGCTACTTGGTCTGGCTGTGTTCATTAATTTCATGAGCTTTCCTCGTTCAGCGCCACTGGTTGGAGGATTGGTACTCGCCTTCATGACCTTGCCTACAATTATCATTGCCAGCCGTGGAGCCTTAAAATCGGTACCTCCTTCCATACGTGAAGCAGCCCTTGGTGTGGGCGCATCCACAATGCAGGCAGTCTATTTTCATGTGTTGCCGCTTGCTATCCCAGGAATGCTGACAGGAGTGATCATTGGCATGGCTCGTGCATTGGGTGAGACAGCACCGTTGTTAATGATCGGCATGGTCGCTTTTATTGTGGATATTCCATCAAATATATTGGATCCAGCGACGGCACTTCCAGTACAAATCTTCTTATGGGCAGACAGCCCAGAACGAGCATTTGTTGAACGTACCTCAGCAGCAATTATCGTGTTACTGGGGTTTCTTTTTGTTATGAATGCGCTGGCGATCATTCTTCGCAAGAAATTCGAGCATCGCTGGTAAGGTTATTTAGGAAAGGGTTGTTGATGACTGATATCGCTAAAATAGCACAGCCAAGCAATCAGATTGAACGGCGAAAAGGAGACCGAAGAAAACACACCAGAATACACCTATCAAGAGCCACAGTTTCCCGTGATAACAGACGAACCGTGGGAGAGGCGACTGTCTCTGATCCTCGTATACACTGCACTGATGTCAATGTTTTTTATGGCGACAAGCCTGCCCTCAGGAATGTGACACTCGATATAGGTTGCCAAGAGATTATTGCTATGATAGGCCCATCCGGTTGTGGAAAATCCACTTTTCTGCGTTGTCTGAATCGAATGAATGACACCATAGAATGTTGTCGTGTGACCGGAAGTATCATGATAGATGGCCAGGATATCAATGATAAGTCAATTGACGTGGTGCCCTTGCGTGCCAAGATTGGAATGGTTTTCCAGAAGCCCAATCCTTTCCCAAAATCTGTCTATGAAAATATTGCATTTGGTCCACGCATTCATGGCTTAGCCAAAGACAAAGTCGAGCTGGATGAAATCGTAGTGACAAGTTTAAAAAGAACGGGGCTTTGGGAAGAGGTTAAAGACCGTCTTGATCAGCCAGGAACGAGCTTGTCAGGTGGGCAGCAGCAGCGTTTGTGTATCGCGCGTACAATTGCGGTTAATCCTGAAGTCATTCTCATGGATGAGCCTTGTTCTGCGCTTGATCCTATTGCAACTACCAAAATTGAGGAGTTGATGGATCAACTGTGTACTGATTATTCAATCGTTATTGTAACGCATTCCATGCAACAGGCTGCGCGGGTGTCACACCGTACCGCGTATTTTCATCTCGGCGATCTTATTGAGGTCGGTACAACAGAACAGATTTTCACCAAACCAGTGCATCAGTTAACTGAAGACTATATTACAGGCCGTTTTGGGTAAATGCTTAGAGCGAATCAAGGAGAATGAACATGGCTACCAGACTTGAAGGTCATACCTTTCGACGTTTTGATGGCGAGTTAGCTCGCCTTCATACTGAGATACTCCAAATGGCTGATCTTGTTTATGATCAAATCCAGATGGCGCTGGAATCTTTTCAGCAACAAAAGCTGGATATCATACGTGTTGTAAATGAAAGAGAACCGCAGGTAGACGCTATGGAAAAAAGTATAGACAATACAATTACTGAAATATTGGCAAAACGCTGTCCGGTAGCGCGTGATTTGCGGGTTATTATGGCTTTCTCAAAATTGGTTACCGACCTTGAGCGCTTGGGCGATGAAGCTGCTAAAATAGCTTATATAACTACCACCCTGTACAACAACGAGCACTCTAACCCAAGTAATTACTTACTCCGCGACATCACGGTAATGGGTAAATTTGCATGTGCTTTATTAAAAGAAGCGATTGAAAATCTGGATATTCTTGATCTGGAGAGAGCTGAAAAATTGTTAAACAGTCATGATGATCTTGACGAAGAATTCCAATCAAGCCTCCGAAGGCTTGCCACATACGTGCTAGAAGATGCACGAAACGTTGGGCACATCATCAATATTGTACTCGTCATGAAATCACTGATACGTATTGGTGAGCACGCGCGCAATTTGGCGGAGTATGTAGTGTATATGGTTAGCGGGGAGGATATTCGGCATGCCGAGATTGAACAGACTTGAACCAATGCTGAATAGTTTGGTCTAGAATTTTTTTCACAGTATATTCATTTATCTTCAGTATCGCTATGCTGGTTCTGGTTTTACTAAGATAAGTGATGAATATTCAACTAAAGAGCCGTAATTGGCCGCTTGTTTGGAAAGGGCTAGACTCATGACATATAGAGGCATTGTCGAAAATCTCTCATTTACCAGGTAAGAAATGACTATTACCTTGCAACTCACACCTGAGGATGTGAAGGCACTCGGTATTGCCTATAAGTATCTGGAGCATCCCAGCATGGCCGCGCGCCTGACTAATTTTGTCGGCCTGCCGATTGAGCGCAGTCTTAAGCTGCTGCCCAAGACTTGGTACGAGAATTTGCGTCAGGGTATGAACCGTACTCTGCTGACTGCTCTGGAAAGTGTTATCAGCCCCCTCGATAGTCAGTCTGGTATAGCTGCGCAAGAAGGCTACCATAAGCTATTGGCGGCGACCTCAGGGGCTCTTGGTGGTCTCTTTGGTCTACCCGCTGTTATTGCCGAATTGCCTATGTCTACCATTATTACTTTACGGGCTATTGCTGATATCGCGCGCAGTGAAGGTGAAAATCTGGGTGATTTGCATACCCGCCTTGCTTGCCTGGAAGTCCTGGCCCTGGGCGGTCGCACTGAGGAGGATGACGCTGCAGAAACCGGTTACTATGGTATCCGCATAGCCTTGGCCCTGCACTTATCCAAGGTTCCGGAAAAGGTCTTGGAAAAAGGCATTCTTGAGCCATCTCACCCAGCCATGGTGGTATTGATTGCTGCTATTGCTGCCCGTTTCGGGATCGTGGTTACCGAAAAGGCGGCTGCTCAGATGGTGCCCATCCTGGGCGCCCTGAGTGGGGCATTGGTGAATATTATCTTCATTCAGCACTTTCAGGATGTTGCTCGTGCTCACTTTACGATGCGCCGACTGGAGCGCAAATACGGCCCCGACCTGGTACGGCGCGAATACGATATTTTCAGCCGGGCAGAGCGGAAATAATTAGAAAAGGCTAGGTCAAAGGATAATAGCTAGACTATAAAGCAAGCTCCTTTTATGGGTACATTAATCGCTGTAGTTGTTGTCCAACCAATAATTTATTTCTAATTCAAGGCTGATATTACCAGCTTGTGCTTACCGTATTATCTATACTGTCTGCAGCGTACCTGCGTCAGGTTTGATTTAGCAATGCAGTGAACTCATCTGTACAACAAAATCTTTTATATGATGATCAGCCATACAGAATCTAAATCTACGCCGCAAGTCTCACCTGGTTTGGGTAAACCATCCGTTAAAATTCGGATAAAACCTGTTCATACTTGCGTGCCTGGTAGAGCGCGCTATCACGTCAATATCTTACACCGCGCGAGTGCGTTGGGGCAGCAGCTGGAGCAGCAAATGGGAGCGATCTCAGGCATTATGGCCATTAGAGTGAATGGCTTGACTGGATCGGTGGTGATTGTTTATGGCAAAGATATCGCGCTGGATGAATTGCCTTATTTGCTACTTGAAGCCTGCAAGCAAGCGATTAAAGGTCTTCGCTTTACTGGATCGCTAACCAAAACTGATACCAAAGCGTTAATCCATTTCAAAGCCTATTTCGATTCACTGTGGAGACATACGCAAAACTTATTCGCTTCAACGCGAGGCATCTCCGTAAGCCCAAGGGCGCCTCAAGATAATACCGATTGGCACGTCCTTGAGGTAAACCATATTCTTGAAAAACTTCAGGTTGATGCGCACCAAGGCATGAATAAACATGCGGTGCAGCGCACGCTGGAAAAGTATGGCTTGAATCAATTGCCGGAAATTGCCCGACGTTCACCGCTTAGCATGTTTCTTAGTCAGCTGTTCACGTTGCCGGTAGGATTACTCGGAGCCTCTGCGTTAGTCTCGCTGGCAACAGGCGGGATATTGGATGCGGGCATTATTGTAGGTGTAGTGCTGATTAATGCGAGTATCGGTTTTTTCACGGAAATGCAGGCGGAAAGAATTATTAGTTCACTGACAAAAATTACCCCGCGGCATGCACAAGTGATACGTGATGGCGAACTGCAATCGATTCCGCATGCGCATGTGGCTGTGGGGGATGTGTTAGTGTTACAGCCGGGCGATTTTATTGCAGCCGATGCGCGTGTGATTAAAGCCAGTCAGCTTACCCTGGATGAATCAGCCTTAACCGGTGAAAGCATGCCCGTTTCGAAAAATACGTCACCCATTGACAGGCAGGATACACCGCTCGCTGATCGGCGCAACATGGTGTACATGGGCACCATGATAACCGGCGGCAATGGTCTAGGCATTGTCATCGCGACCGGGGTTAACACACAGATTGGACAAATACAAAGTCTCGTTGGCGAAGCGCATGCGCCTGAAACTCCCATGCAGCAGGAACTCGATCATATTGGTACCCAATTGGCGCTCACTAGTGGGGCGATTTGTGTGGGGGTATTCGGCCTCGGCATGTTACGTGGCTATGGTCTATTACAAATGCTGAAGAGTTCAGTTTCGCTGGCAGTAGCAGCCGTGCCGGAAGGACTGCCTGCTGTGGCCACGACCACGCTTGCACTCGGTATCCGCAAGATGAGCAAATATAACGTAGCAGTCCGTCATCTTGACGCAGTGGAAACACTTGGTTCGGTGCAAGTATTTTGTCTGGATAAAACCGGCACCTTGACTTTAAACTGTATGACGGCTGTTACAGCTTATGTGGGCGGTAAGCACTATTTTGTGTCAGGCGAGCAATTGTTCGTGGAGAATAAACCTTTTGCCGGATTTTCTGATGACAGCTATCGGCGTTTCTTAGAGATTATCAGCTTGTGCAATGAAGCAGTACAACAGAATAGCAAGCAGCAGATTAGCATGAATGGCACGCCGACAGAAAACGCCTTGCTGGAGCTTGCCAGATTGAGTGATTTGGATATTGACGCGCTGCGGCAGCGCTACCCTCACTACAAAATCAAGTACCGCGCCGAAAATCGGCCATATATGTACACTTTTCACCGTTTGCCGCGAAAACGGCATTTGATTGCCGTAAAAGGTAGTCCGCAAGAAGTATTAATGTTATGTGATTCTTATCAGGATCAAGACGGCATACATCCCATAGACGATGCGTTCCGTGTAGCGATGAGCAACATTAATAATCAAATGGCAGGAGATGCACTGCGTGTGCTGGCTGTCGCTTACGCTGAAAGGCCAATCAGACCAATAAAAGACGAGGAGGCGCCTGTCAATTTGATATGGCTTGGTTTGGTGGGAATGACAGATCCTTTACGCACCGGTATGCCCGATTTGATGCGCTTGTTCCACCGCGCTGGCATTCATACCGTCATGATTACCGGAGACCAATCCAGTACCGCCTATGCAATTGGCAAGCAACTGAATTTAAGTAACGGTAAGCCCCTGCAAATTCTTGATTCTACCCGCTTGGAAAAACTTGATCAAAAAATATTGAGTGGCTTGATTCACAATGTGCATGTGTTTGCCCGTGTCAGCCCAGCCAACAAACTGCAAATTGTGCAAGCTATCCAGAAGAGCGGCAAGATTGTTGCAATGACAGGGGATGGCATTAACGATGGTCCCGCGCTAAAAGCAGCTAATATCGGGGTTGCTATGGGTGGCGCTTCTTCCGATGTGGCGCGTTCAGTCTCGGATGTCGTATTGGAAGACGACAATTTACATACCATGGTTGCCGCTGTGGAACATGGGCGTGCTATTTATAACAACATCCGCAAATCTATTCACTATCTGATATCCACCAACATGTCCGAAATCGAAGTGATGCTGGCAGGTATTGCAATGGGAGCAGGTGAAGTATTAAGTCCGAAGCAACTTCTGTGGATTAATCTTGTAACTGACATATTTCCTGGGCTTGCTTTATCCATGGAAGCGCCAGCAGCAGATTTAATACGGCAGCCGCCACGTGATCCTCAAGAGAAAATCATCAGACGCCAGGATTTAATACGTATGGCGCGGGAATCTACAATCATTACTACAGGATCTATGGCGGCGTACGGCTATGGATTTTTACGCTATGGTATTGGTCCGCAGTCTAATACCATACTTTTCAACTCGCTGACACTCGCTCAATTGCTCCATTCGATTACCTGCCGCTCAGAAAGCCATTCCATATTTAGTCGCGGCACATTGCCGCGTAATCCCTATTTGAATTATGCTATTGCCGGGTCTGGCCTATTACAAGTGATGGCAATGTTGATTCCTGGTTTACGCAGTGGACTCGGTTCATCGCCACTTAATGTGCTCGATTTGCTGGTCGTTGCAGGAGGAGCTGTGGCACCCATGCTGATCAATGACAGTTTCAAGCATATCCTCCAACCTGAAATACACAGTCCACATGATCAAAGTGATACATGCACATCTACCACTAATGTTTCACAAACAAATAAGGAGACGGCAGCGTGACAGCAAACTTCATATTTACCTCCGCGTCGGTGACTGCTGGACACCCTGATAAGCTATGTGATCAAATCAGCGATGCTATTGTCGATCAATTCCTGCAACAAGATCCTTGTTCACGCATAAATGCAGAGTGTGCGGTCGCGAGTGGTGTGGTATTCGTTGCGGCGCGGTTCGCGTCGCATGCAGTAGTGGACATTCCTGAGATTGCTCGTCATGTGATTGAAAATGTCGGCTACGACCAAACTGATTTTAATGCTAAAGACTGTACCATACTCACCAATTTCGCTGAGTTGCCTGCAGATGGATGTAGATTAGGTGACGAAACTCAAATGAGTGATGTGGAGTTAGACAACGTCACTGCAGAAAATCATGCAACCGTGTTTGGCTATGCCTGTAAGCAAACGCCAACCATGCTACCTATGCCAATCTGGTTGGCACATCAATTCGCGCGGCAATTGTCGCTGGTGCGTGAAAGTAAACTTATATCCGGTTTATTGCCCGATGGAATGTCGGAAGTTGCAATTGAATATATAAACGACAAGCCTGAACGCATTCACAGCATGGTGTTAGTCGCCAGTCACAATGAGGTTTATAGCGATAATGCCAAAGATTTAAATGCGGCATTAATCAAACATGTAGTTGATCCAGTCATCGAGCAAAATGGTATTGGTATTAATGAAGATACTCATATTTATATCAATCCGCAAGGCCCTTTCTTCGGCGGTGGTCCAAAAATACATTCTGGACTTACCGGCAGAAAAGTCGCTATCGATAGCTATGGTCAATATTGCCGCATGGGCAGTGCTGCATTGAGTGGCAAAGATCCATTGCGCATCGACCGTACTGGCAATTATATCGCCCGTTATGCAGCAAAAAATGTCGTTGCGGCAGGTTTGGCTGAAGAGTGTGAAGTGCTGGTGAGTTACTGTATTGGTCAGGCGAGGCCAGTAACCGTTCAAGTCAATACCTTTGGTACTGGCACTGTCTCCGATCATGACATTACGATGCGTTTACTCGATGTCATTGATTTTCGACCTGGTGCTGTGATTAAACAGTTCAACTTGCGAAACTTGCCCGCTAATAAAGAGGGTTTCTATCGGAAGCTTGCGGTGTATGGGCATGTGGGGAGGAATGATATCGACCTGCCTTGGGAAAAAACAGATTTAATTAATTTATTATCCGGTTAGAGTGCCAGAACATAAACTCGTTCCTTTGCGGGGGAATAGCTTGCTTGCATTAGGGAATATTCGAAAATTTGCAGTGATTAATGGGTGACCCTTTTCGCCATGTTATGGCTCTTTAGGTCTTATCAATTGAAGGGCATACAGAAACAGGGTGATTGCGTTACCAAACACAGCGCCGTGTGTGAGCTGCCGTACAGAAAACATTACGAGGCTAATAAATAGCACGGAACGTAAGTCTATAAAACCATTACTGAATTCCTTTAAAGTAGAATCCAATGATGCATATATGCTTGAGGCTTTTTGCGCGGCAGTTTGTTGGTGAGTTGCTGTCAATACCTCGCCAGATGATCCGATCGGATAATCTTTAGATTCGAAGTCAAGTAAGGGGTGGTTTCTAATATGCCTAATCAGTGCGTCTTGTTCGATATCTTCATATAGCAACAAAACACTACCCGTTAAAACATTCGTCGAGACCTGCTTTACTCCACTAAAGCCACTGCAATCATTTTGCAATTCTTCAAAAAAAAAAGTGTCACGACGTTTTGCGGGTACTCGGAAACGAATTCTTCCTGGAGCGGTATGAATGATTTGAGCGGATAGTTTCATAAAACTAGGATGATGGCGAGATCGTCTTTTTTGAAACTACTTCAGACTCTGCTTCAGCAATGTCTACGCTATCCTCGATAATATCCTCGGTTGCTACCGTTGCAGAGTTTGCTTTCGTGCGTTCCTCATCAATTTCTGCCCGAGCTTCTGCGACCAGATCTTCAACAACTTCTCCCATTTCGGCCACGGTTTCGCGACTCTTATTCAAAAACAGGAGACCGGATTTAATTGCTGCACGTGCTAAAGGTCTTGCAGCTTGTACAACCACGGGTAGTATGGCTGGCGCCAGAATGGCTGCAGCAATGCCTATTGCAATACCTTTTCCAGTATTGTTTTTAAAGAAATCTTCAACTGCCATCATCACCTCGTAATAAAAAGTGTGCTGTATTTATTCGATGAATTAAAAATATTATTTTTAGCATAAACCTAAAGACAATACGTTGTAGGCGAATGTTCCCTACTTCACCAAGCGTTGCGCGAATTTATATATATCAATAAATTATACTTATTCATCCAGATATGGCCGTAATTTTTCCGTATCTAAATCCGGAAATAATTTCTTCAAAGTTACTAATAAATGATTAGAATTTTTTGTATCCTTAATAGCACACTTATCGTACTTGACTAATACGCTGCCTGTCAGCACATTAATTTCTACTCCAGTGATACACAATGTGTTCAACAGTTCTGTTTCGACTTTTTTTGCAAAAGTTATATCATTTTTTATTTTCTCAACTTTTAGACGCACACGCCCTGGCAAGAAATGCATGATTTTGATGCCTGGAAAGCTGAGCATAATTGAATCCTTTAATGATTAACTCAATTTAAGAGCAAGTTAAGAGCAAGTGGTTAACTAGATTGTTGCCGATTGTATGCATTTATACAATGATTTCTTGTTGTTAATCATCAACAATCGATATATTGTATGAAATCATGGTATATAAATAGACAGCTCATTGTCAATTTATATGCTCATGAGTGTGTTTGGCAGTCAATCCAAGTTTAGTACTTTCAGCTTCGATTAAAAGAGCAAAAGGACGTTTAATTTTGTTTATAGACGTCCAAGTACAATACCTTGTAAAGAAGGGGAGGACCTGCTTGCTGATATCGACTTACGCTTCACCTTGGCTGGAATTCCTGCTCTGCCTGATCGTAATCGGTTATGCCGGTGTCAAATTATCAGTATTGGGCGATGTGATCGCCGACAAAACCGGCCTGGGCGGTAGTTGGGTGGGTATGATAATGCTGGCTACTGTCACTTCGTTGCCTGAGCTGGTGACAGGCGCTATTTCCGTGAGCGTCGCTGGACTGCCGGATATCGCCGTGGGCAACGCCTTGGGCGCTTGTGTCATCAACCTTTTTGTTTTTGTGCTACTGGATTTTTTGCATCGTGGCGAGTCTGTCTTCCGGAAATCCAGTCAGGGACACATCCTCTCGGCGAGTTTCGGCGTATTGATGATAAGTTTTGTTGGCTTCAGTCTCTTGCTATCCTATAACGGCTATCAGCTAAGTTTCGGACACGTGGGGCTTTACACTCTTATAATAGTCATCATGTACGGTGTGGTGATACGCAGTGTCTTCCACTATGAAAAAAAGCATATGGCAGATTTTGCCGATCATGGGCCAGATCGGCGCCCAGGCTTGAGTCTCTTCCAGTCTGTGGCACGTTTTGCGGCCGCTGCTATACTAGTGGTGGTCGCGGCCATCGCGCTCCCTTTCGTCGGTGAGCATATTGCGCAGGATATGGGCTGGCACCGGAGCTTCGTCGGTACGATATTCATCGCCTTGGCTACCACTATTCCAGAGATTGTGGTTTCCATCGCTGCTATGCGCATTGGTGCGCTGAATATGGCAGTGGCCAGTTTATTAGGCAGCAACTTATTTAATATATTGATCCTTGCAATCGACGATGTACTTTATACTCGTGGACCATTACTGGCGCATGTTTCAGCTGTACATGGAGTGTCAGCATTTTCCGCAGTGATGATGACTAGTCTGGCCATTATCGGGCTTTTCTATCGGCCCTACGGTCGTGTTCTCTACACTGTCGGCTGGACGAGTCTCTTTATGTTCGCTGTCTACCTGTTCAACACGTATATTCTCTATCTGTATGAGCATTGATGCTGGGCAATGAAGCAGTATTCCTTCCACCTGCGTTTATTCAGGTATGTCCAGCACGAGCTGCATTGTCTACTACTGAGGATCACGTGCGCTGTCGTCATCATTTCATATCAAAGTGACAAATTTATTGATTGTAATGTTTTCCATCGCTCGGATGAGCAAACACGATAAGCGGTAGAGTTTTGAGTCATGCTGAAACACCTATCTTAGAAAACAAACATACTTACAATCAGGAAATACACCAGCAAACTCAGAATATCCTGGATGATCGTTGCAAGTGGACCACTTCCGTAGGCAGGATCAGTGCCTAATCGCTGCAGTAACCATGGCAGAACCATCCCGATCGTTGAGGCTATCGAAGATGCAATGATCAACGATAGTGAGACGGCTATCGCTAAATTGAAATCAGCAAAAAATATCCATACGAAAGGAAAAATTAGCAAACCTAGTATAGCGCCAATAATCATCCCAGTGCGTGATTCACCTCTCACCAGATGCCGCAAATTAGCTTGAGACAGGGATAACCCGCGCACTGCAACAGCTTCACTTTGTGTTCCTATTGCATCGGCAATATATACCAGACCCGGGACGAAAAACGCGATCGCAACATTCCGGGTCAGCTCCGCTTCGAATGATGAAACCAGCAATGCTGACATCATCGAACCAAGCAAACCGATGATCAGCCATGGTAAACGGTGACGCACGCGCCGGAGTGGCGGCAATTCGAGAGCCTCACGTGCGACATCGGACTCGCGTCCGATACCAACCAAGCGGTGTAAATCCTCGACGTGTTCGCGCCGCAGGATATGCATCAGCGCATCAGAAGGGACAGTGCCTAACAAAAAGTGATGATGGTCGACGACGGCCACAGCATTATGCCTATGATGCAAAGCGATCGATGCTACCCGTTCCTGATCAACTTCTGGATACACGTATGGCGGATTTTTGTGCATGACATCATCGAGATGTGCATCGGGTGCGGCTGCAAACAACTCGGAAATTGAAATAACGCCAACCAATTTGCCGGTCGGCTCGGTTACACATATCAGCTCAATATTTTCGTAAGCTTGCTTAGATAAATTTGCACAGACAGTGGCAACGGTTTCGGTTGGAAGTGCGCGTGGTACGGATGCAACCAAATAGCGACCAGCTGCTTCAAAATGTTGGCGGAATATCGATAATTTCTGGCGAGTGGATTCTGTTTTGCGCCTATTCATGATCATCCTGGACTTGACATCTAACCCAAATGACCTACCAGCATTACGAGAAGACCGCTCGTCATGAAACCCAGGGGCCACCACAAATAAATCTGATTCGTAAGTGGGCGGTTTTCAATCCACTTGAATAGCAAATAGCCACCCGCGATACTGGCACTCAGGGCAAGAATCATCCCAAATAAATTAATGCTGGGTTGGTGAGGTAAAAAGCGAAAGAATACTGCATTAATAATCAAGCATAATGGGAAATGAATAAGGAAAATGGAATAAGAAATACGGCCAAGGTAAACCAGAAAATTTGGGGTGAGCCAATTTTCCAGCGCTTCAAATGGTTTAGCTAACCCTAGTATGAGCATTACCATGCCAGCAACCGCGATGCGGGAGCGAAAGTCCACTAGTAAGGCTGCTATAACCAATAAGGTTAATAACATTAGCCAGAAAAAATAGTTGGGTCTGCTGGAGATCCAATAGACCAAAATGCCGAGACCATATGAGCCAAAAAAATAGAAAGCAGTTTCATCCCAATAATTGTCTTTATTGAATATGAACAGTGAAACCGAGGTAAATCCAGTAATCAAGATTGAGTTGATTAATTTTAGATCGAGGTTGCGGTTTTCGATCCGGCTTGTGAACCAAAGCACAGTAACAACAAATAGATACAATTGAAAATCAATCGCCACATACCAGATACCTGCGGAGAGCGCTTCCTGATTGAGAAGATCCTGCAACAAAAATATATGTTCAACGAGCTGGAAAAAATTAGGTGGATTGGGGATAGAGTCATGAACCATCCATGCTCTCGCAAGTGCTGCACATCCGATTGCTAAAGTGAGTGCAGCAAGATAGGGTATGACCAACCTAAGATAACGTTGTCTGATGAGATGAAATGGATCATTGATAAGAGATATCCCCTCGGGTGCAAGTTTTTTGGCCGACAAGAATCCTGCTGTGACAAAAAAGACTTGTACGGCAATTCGTCCATATTCGCGAAGCCAGTTAATCAGACTGGGGATTAAGGGATATGCATAATCCGACATTGGACCATACCATGCCAAATGGTGAGATACAATCAGTAAACATGAAATCGCCTTGAGCGTATCAATAAGCGGTATTCTCGATGAGCCAGCTTGCATTGATGTTATCGGTCAGGAGAAAAAAATGATTTTGTCATTGAAATATTCGGCTATTATTTGTAACAAGAAGAAGGAAATATCTTACATTTTTTTAAGCTAGAATGTTAATGCTATTTATTTCAAATCGTCTTTCAAGACCAGACCGTATTAAGATTATTTATTCCTGAAAAGAATCAAAAATATTTTGATAATATATCGCCTAAAAATTGATTCTAGTTCTTCATTTAAGGTAAACCATTCTGGCTACGCAACAAGAATTTGCAGATTTCTTGAGTGAGGTTGAGTTACGTGCATATAAACAAGCGCTATTTGCAGTATTTGATGAGCATGTGGCATTGGATATTGTGCAGGACTCAATGATGAAGCTCATCGAGAAATATGCGGATAAACCGCTCGAAGAGCTGCCTCCTTTGTTTCAGCGTATTTTGCAAAATACCATTCGTGATTATTACCGAAGGCAGAAATCTAGATCAATGTGGATTACTCTATTTTCAGCTTTTAAATCCGACCATGATGAAAAAGAAAATGAAGATTATGATTTACTGGAAACATTACCAGTACCTGAAGATTCTTGTGGGGGTAACGATCCACATAAAGAGCTTGAGCAATCACAACTCATCAATTTCGTCGAGAAGGGTCTTGAAACATTACCTGCGCGTCAACGAGAAGCTTTCCTGTTGCGTTATTGGGAAGGAATGGATGTGAGTGAAACCGCCAAGGTGATGGGTTGTTCGGAGGGGAGTGTGAAAACACATTGTTCTCGTGCAGTACATACACTCGCTACTCTACTGGAGAAAAAAGGAGTCAAATTATGAATGAAGAAGATAGAACGGGAAATGAGGTCGCCAAACTATTGAATCTTAGTTTAGCTGATATTGATCAGAATACACTTTATCGGTTGCAAATGGTACGCAGAGCTGTTCTAGAGAGTTATCAACCAAACGAGCAGATATTTCATGTTGGTAGAGGAATCTCTGCACATAGCGGGTATGGTTGGTTTTTTGCTCATGCCAACAAATTGCTTTTCTCATTAGTTATTTTGCTTATTCTGATGGTAAGCCTTTATTTGAAATCAAATTACGATATTGATGAAAATGCTGCACTCGACACGATGCTACTCGCTGACGATTTACCCATTGATGTTTATCTTAGTGATGAGTTTGATTTATGGCTCGATTCCCCTCGCTAGTGGCGTTGTATGTATGTATTACATTTTCTACGGGAACTTTAGCGCAATCAAAGCAGCCTTCATGGGCGGAGCTTCAACCTTATCAGAAAATAATCTTGCATCCTCTCGAACAGGACTGGGATACGTTGGAACCAGACCAAAAAAAGAGATGGGTGAAGATGACTAAATATTATTTAGAGAAGACGCCACAGGAGCAACAGCGGATACAATCTCAGATGCGCAGCTGGAGTGCTTTGACTCCTGAACAACGAAAGCAGGTTCGGGAACGATATAAAAAAATAAAGCAACTACCGACTGACAAACGCCAGGAAGTTAAGCAAAAATGGCGCAAACCGGAGGAGTTACTAGGAAATAACGGTAAATAGTAATCATTGAAGCAATTAAATTAAGCTCGAGTGATGACTACTTTCTCGCGATGATGAGGCAGTAGGCCTTGAGTGAGTTAAAAGAGCTCGTAGTTAGGTACTGTGGCGATAAGCTTTGTCTGTGAAAAAGTATCTTATTCCATTTCCAAATCAAAAATGACGCGCAGGCGAGCCGCAGACAGTATCAATAACACGGCAAGGTGAAGCCGACAAAGTCAGTTTTGATTTGGAAATGGAATTACCTGAACCATTTTGCCTTTTCCTTCTTTTTAATTGTACTTAAGAAAATGCAGCAGAATTTTTATCCATTGCATAGTGACGCTACGCTTCCTTCTGTCTGGGCTTCTCAAGTTGAGGCGCATTTGACAAGGGAAGAAACCGTATTGGCCTGGCTAGAAGTTGATCTTGATATTCAATTACATTTTTCTTCCGGCATTATCGTATTAACTAATCGACGACTGATAGCAAAAATGGCAGAAGAAGAAAATTGGCATGACTGGAATTATCAATCGGGTTGGGTATTGGTGTGCCGTGATTATGCCGGTGTAGGTAATCTTGAGCTATTTGATGTGCATGCACGGCTGGCTCATTGGTGCTATACATTGAGCAAGGGTGCTCGAGCGAGCCGTCTTATCGCACAATTCACCCAACTTCTTAATGCCCAGTTAACCGAGGAAACTCAGATACAGCCCATAGCAGCTAAGTGTCCAAAATGTGGAACAGCTTTAACCCATGATCAGGAAACTTGTCCGGTATGCGATCAGGATGCTCATGCTGCTCCTTCTACATGGACACTATTTCGTTTATGGCGCTTTGCGCGACCTTATAAATGGCGCTTACTCACCGGCTTTCTGCTGATGCTAGGCAGTACGGCGGCCACGTTGGTGCCTCCCTATCTGACCATGCCTTTGATGGATAACGTGCTGATTCCTTATCAAAACGGTAAGCCGATCGACGTTGATCTTGTCGTCATGTATCTTTCCGGTTTGCTGGGAGCAGCTTTTCTTGCCTGGATATTGGGTTGGACAAGAACTTATATGTTAGCAAAAGTATCCGAGCGGATAGGTGCGGATTTGAGGACGACAACGTATGAGCATCTTCTTAAGCTTTCACATAGATATTTTGGCGGTAAGCGAACAGGTGATCTGATGGCGCGTATCGGTGCGGAAACAGATCGTCTCAATCTTTTTCTTTCACTCCATCTGCTCGATTTTGCCACAGATGTGATTATGATGAGCATGACGGCCATTATTCTATTTTCGATCAATCCCTGGTTGGCACTAGTAACACTATGTCCGTTGCCACTTATTGCCTGGTTGATTCATCTGGTTCGCGATAGATTGCGCACTGGGTTTGAGAAAGTTGATCGGGTTTGGGCAGAGGTCAATAATGTGCTGGCAGACACCATTCCCGGCATTCGTGTGGTCAAAGCTTTTGCGCAAGAAGATCGGGAAGTGGCACGTTTCCGTGCAGCTAATCAGCATAATCTGGAAATTAATGATCGGGTCAACAAGGTTTGGTCGTTGTTTACCCCTACCGTAACGTTATTAACTGAAATTGGCTTGTTGGTGGTATGGATTTTTGGTATCTGGCAAGTATCGGAGAATCAGATTTCTGTCGGGGTGCTGACTGCTTTTCTAGCTTATATTGGTCGTTTTTATCTGAGACTGGACTCAATGAGTCGGATAGTTTCAGTAACGCAAAAGGCTGCTGCTGGAACCAAACGTATTTTTGATATTCTTGATCATGTTTCCAGTGTGCCAGAGCCCGCCAAACCGGTTCATTTACCTGTGATTAAAGGCCGCATTGAATTGCGCAATGTCGGTTTCCGCTATGGGACCCGCAGTGTCACGCAAGATATCAGCCTGACAATTGAGCCCGGGGAGATGATTGGCTTGGTTGGGCATAGCGGTTCGGGTAAGAGTACACTTATTAATCTCATCTGCCGTTTTTATGACGTGAGCGAAGGTGCCATTCTGATCGATGGGGTAGATATTCGTTCACTGCCTGTAGCAGAATATCGCAAGCATATTGGTTTGGTGCTACAAGAGCCATTTCTTTTCTTTGGCACAATTGCAGAAAATATTGCTTATGGTAAGCCCAACGCAACCCGCAAACAGATTATCGCTGCGGCTCGCGCTGCGTATGCGCATGAATTTATCCTGCGGCTACCTCATGGTTACGATTCTCTGGTAGGTGAACGTGGGCAAGCGCTTTCTGGGGGTGAGCGCCAGCGTATTACGATAGCCCGTGCCTTGCTGATTGATCCTCGTATCCTGATTCTCGATGAGGCAACCTCTTCTGTTGATAGAAAAACCGAGAAAGAGATTCAAGAAGCACTCAATAATCTGGTCCATGGCCGTACCACGATTGCCATTGCCCATCGTTTGTCTACCTTGCGTGAAGCCAATAGATTGGTGGTGCTTGATGGGGGAAAAATCATCGAAATGGGTAATCATGCCGAATTGATGGACCGGCACGGATTTTACTACCATCTTTACCAATCTCAGGCGCGGAATGTTGATACGGAGTCTCCTTTACTCAGGTTGGATACCGAAAGAGGTGCCAAGGGAGAGCGGACATGAGTAAGCCTGACTATCATCTGAGCCGAAATGCCTTTGGGCGGCTAATTTTCGCGGACAAGGACCAGCAGGTACATGAAGGTATCGTGCCAGTACGAGCATTTCCAATTACAGCATCTGATCAGGGCATTGCGCTCGTCAATGCACATGGTCAAGAATTAGCCTGGATCGAATGTCTGGCTGAGTTACCCGAAGAATTTCGTAAATTGATCGAGACAGAGCTTGCTAATCGTGAGTTTATGCCAGAGATAAAGCATATTGATAAAGTATCCAGTTTTGTCACGCCGAGCACCTGGTGGGTTAAAACAGATCGAGGGGAGACTGCCTTCGTGCTCAGGGGTGAAGAAGATATCCGCCGTTTATCGCCTACTGCTTTGTTAATCGCTGATAGTAATGGCATAAATTTCCTGATTCGCGATCGTTTGATGCTTGATCGCCACAGTATCAAGTTGCTGGATCGTTTTCTTTAATTTTTGATAACCATACTATTTATCCAAGATTTTTGCACGATTTTGGTTAATTCCATTTCTAAATCAAGACTGTGTCGGCTTTACCTTGCCATATGATTTTTACCGTTTCACCATCGTTTGCGGATCAGATTTCCGATTGGATTGAACCAATAATAAGTCAGCGAATTTTTACAGGTTCTTTCTTTGCCAGTCAGACTTATTGCCTACCGCGTCAAGGATTGCAATTTGGGTGAAGAAAATCATTATTTATTTAAACCTAAAAACTGCTTTTAGGTTTAATGCCATCGCACCAGTTATTTTAGAAATATGATTGTTTGTTGTATGCAAAAGTCATATAATTTTTTTTAATACAACATTTGATGTACGTATTTATACGTATTGAGTTTCTTTCTGTTTTTCGATATTTTATAGCATAACATTGGCATAAAATATCATGCTGAAGACTAAATCTACGCTTTTGTTTTTCTGTATAAATGCTTTTCTGTATCTGAATTCCTCTGTATCTACGTTCCTATTTATAGGAAAAAAACGTAAATCTTTATATTGATGTAAACCGATTGACGCCCGCGGCGTTAATAGAAGTGTTACTCATTCCCAATTTCAACTTATAGCTTATGTCAAATAAATCCAATTTGGATAGCAACAGTAAAAAAGATCTTAAATTTCTTGAAATCCGCCATTTAAATGGGCCCAATATCTGGACCTACTATCCGGTGCTTGAAGCGATTGTCGATATTGGTGAACTTGAGGATTTTCCATCAGACATCATTCCTGGCTTTTATGAGCGCTTGTCTTCGTGGCTGCCAACGCTGATTGAGCATCGCTGCAGCTATGAAGAACGCGGTGGCTTTTTGCGCCGTGTCAAGGAAGGCACATGGCCTTGCCATATTCTTGAGCATGTGACGCTCGAACTGCAAAATCTTGCAGGTATGCGTGGTGGATTTGGCAGGGCGCGTGAAACTTCGACTAGAGGCGTCTACAAAGTCGTTGTGAGTGCCTGGCATGCAGAGATTACACGGAAGGCTTTATTCTTGGCTCGGGAGCTCATTCTGACAGCGATGGGATTTGATATGCATCAGCAATCTTATGATGTGAAGGGAGCTATAGAGCATTTGCGCGACATGGTCGATTCGTTATGGCTTGGACCTTCAACCGCTTGTATTGTAGATGCAGCAATCGCACGCAATATTCCAGTTATGCGATTACTCTCCAAAGGAAACCTCGTTCAATTGGGCCATGGTGCACGCAGTCGGCATATTTGGACGGCTGAAACAGATCGGACACCAGCCATTGCTGAAAGCATTTCACGTGACAAGGATCTGACCAAAACATTGCTTCGTTCCTGTGGAGTACCTGTTCCGGAAGGACGTATGGTCAACAGCCAAGAAGATGCATGGCAAGCGGCTAAGGAAATAGGCTTGCCGGTAGTCGTCAAACCATGTGATGGTAATCATGGGCGAGGCGTGTTTATTGAGTTAAGCAGGCGTGAAGAAATCGAATCCGCCTTTTCCATCGCCTTAGAAGAAGGAACTGGCGTACTAGTCGAACGCTACATCCCTGGGACTGAGCATCGTTTACTCATTGTTGGTGGGCAACTCGTAGCAGCAACGCGGGGTGATACGGTATCGGTCACCGGTGATGGTGTCTCTACTATAATTGATTTAATTAAAAAGCAAATTAACTCAGATCCACGGCGCGGAACTTCTGAAGACCACCCGCTCAACATTATCCGGCTGGATAGTGCAGCCAAGATGGAGATTGCTCATCAAGGCTATACGCCTGATTCTGTTGTGCCAGTTGGAGTCAAAGTGCTGATTCAACGCAATGGTAATCATGCTTTTGATGTAACGGATGATGTTCATCCAAGTATTGCCAAAACGGCATCCTTAGCAGCGCGTGTGGTGGGTCTGGATATTGCCGGGATCGATCTGGTAGTCAGTGATATCTCATGCTCACTGGAAGAACAAGGTGCTGCAATTGTGGAAGTAAATGCTGGTCCTAGCCTGCTGATGCATATCAAACCTGCCGTAGGAAAATCCAGACCCGTTGGTCAGGCGATTGTAGATCATCTTTTTCCGAATCAAGACTATGGTCGAATTCCTATTGTTGGCATTACCGGCAGTTATGGCAAAACCACGGTTGCTCACCTTATAGCCCGATTACTTACGCTTTCAGGTAAGTGTACAGGGTTGGCATGCAGCAACGGGCTTTATATCGATCATAAGCAAATTGATAAGAGTGATTGTGCCAATTGGCAAGCAACCAATCGCACCTTAATGAATCGTACCGTTGAAGCGGCAGTTTTTGAGAACGGCTTTGAAACTATTCTGCAAGAAGGATTGGCTTACGATAGCTGTCAGGTAGGGGTCGTGACCAATGTTGAGCCGACTTTATATTATGGCCGGCATGGTATTGAAACATCTAAACAAGTTTTTACTGTACTGCGTACCCAAGTTGATGTCGTGTCACCGACCGCAGCTGCCATTGGCGATGTTCTGAAAGAGGTGGTTTTGCCGACAGGAGTAGCGGTTCTGAATGCAAAAAATCCTATGCTGATCGAAATGTCGGAATTATGCCATGGTGAAGTCATTTACTTCAGCAGTGATCCAGACTTACCCGCTGTCAACTTACATCGCCAGCAAGGGACAGGTCCCACCCAGGGTAAACGAGCTGTCATTATTCGTAATGGAAGAATTGTATTGGCTAATGGGTCTGATGAAATGTCATTAATCAAACTGGCTGAGCTGCAGCCTGCCGTGGGTGATCGTGCAGTGAGAGAAATAGAGCATGTATTAGCTGCGGTAGGCGCTGCCTGGGCACTCGGTATTTCGCTTGAGTTTATTCGGCTGGGCATTGAAACATTTGGATTCGGCCAAGAGACAAGTAAAGCTCAATATCAGCATTTTCCAGAAAAACAAGAAATTTAAGGAAATTTACTATGAAAGTGATACAAATCCGTGCATTGCGCGGTCCCAATCTGTGGAGTAAGCATACATCTATTGAAGCAACGGTTTTATTTAGCGAGAACGAATGTACTATCGACAGAATCCCGGGTTTTGAAACGCGCCTGCGTGAACGCTTTCCTGAAATTGCACAGCTCCTACCCGCTGATCGTTATAAAATGGCGACTGTGGCCCATGTTCTCGAATTTGCTGCACTCGGTTTGCAAGTGCAAGCAGGTTGTCCAGTTACCTTCAGTCATACTACTCAGACATCGGAAACCAATACTTTCCGGATTATCGTTGAATACAGTGAAGAGGCAGTGGGAAGGCTTGCTTTTGAACTCTCTTTAGAACTTTGTCACGCCGTTATAGAAAATATACCCTTTGATTTATCCACAGCGTTACTCCGCTTACACACGCTTTATGAAGATATCCGTCTCGGACCAAGTACTGGTGCTATTGTGCGAGCAGCTGTTGCGCGTGGTATTCCATGCCGTCGCTTGACAAATGGAAGTTTGGTACAGTTTGGCTGGGGAAGCAAGCAGCGGCGTATCCAAGCTTCTGAAAGTGATTCAACCAGCGCGGTTGCAGAATCTATTGTGCAAGATAAAGAACTGACTAAAACACTCTTGCTTGCGGCAGGTATTCCTGTTCCTGTGGGGCGACCAGTTATCGATGCTGAGGATGCATGGGCTGCTGCCTGCGAAATTGGTGCACCAGTAGTGGTTAAACCACAGGATGGCAATCAAGGCAAAGGTGTAACCGCTAATCTCGTTGATTGCGAACAGATCAAAGCAGCTTATGTGAAAGCCACGGAAATTAGTGACAATGTGCTGATTGAACGCTATGTGATCGGGCATGATTATCGTATGCTGGTTGTGGGCAAAAAGTTAGTGGCTGCCGCGAGACGTGATCCTCCTCAGGTAGTAGGGGATGGCGTTCATAGCATTTATCACTTAGTGGAGCAAATCAATCGTGATCCACTGCGCAGTGAGGGTCACGCAAATTTACTGACTAAAATCCACCTGGATGAGATTTCACTGACGCATCTTGCTAGCCAGGGACTGACAGCAGAATCTATTCCGGCTAAAGGCATGCGGGTTGTGTTGCGCAATAATGCCAATTTGTCCACAGGTGGTACGGCAACTGATGTAACGGACGATGTTCATCCCGAAATTGCAGCAAACGCGGTTGCTGCTGCACAAATGACAGGGCTAGATATTTGCGGAATTGATTTGATTTGCGAGAGCATCATGCGACCATTGGAGGAGCAAGGCGGTGCAATTATCGAAGTCAATGCAGCTCCCGGTTTGCGTATGCACTTGCAGCCTTCATATGGTAATGGGCGTCCAGTAGGAAAGGCAATTATCGATAATATGTTCGCGCAAGGTGATGATGCGCGTATTCCGGTTGTTGCTGTAACAGGCACTAACGGCAAAACGACAACGGTGCGCTTGATAGCCAATATTTTGGAAAATAACCAGTTGCGTGTTGGCATGACGTGTACGGATGGAGTGTTCGTCAATGGACAATGTATCGATACTGGCGACTGCAGTGGACCTAAGAGCGCCAGAAATGTTCTGTTCCATCCTGATGTCGATGCTGCTGTGCTAGAAACCGCGCGAGGTGGCATGTTGCGTGAAGGGTTAGGTTTTGATCATTGCCAGGTGGCTGTCGTAACTAATATCGGCAGGGGTGACCATCTCGGTCTGGCTAATATCAATACAATCGACGAATTGGCAGCCGTCAAACGACTTGTTGTAGAGAATGTCTTACCTGGTAGAGGTATCGCTGTGCTCAATGCAGATGATCCTCAGGTTGTCAAAATGGCTGCTTATTGTCCGGGTACTGTTATGTTCTTTTCTCGAGATAGCCATAATATGATGGTGCTGTCGCAACGTGCGCAACGTAAACGCGTCGTTTATCTTGAGGATCATTTCATTGTTGCATCAGAAGCAGAAGTTGAGCAACGAATATCTTTGAGTGAGATCCCCCTTACTAAAAATGGTCTCATCAGTTTTCAGATCGAAAATGCTATGGCAGCTATTGCCGTGGGTTGGGCGCTGGGGCTGGAATGGGCTGTTATTCGTGCCGGTTTAAATAATTTTATTAGTGATACGCAAACTGCTCCAGGGCGATTCAACCTTTTCAATTACCGGAATGCCACATTGATCGCAGATTATGGGCACAATCCGGATGCGATGGAAGCGCTGGCAAGTGCGATAAATCGCATACCCGCAAAAAGACGGATGGTTGTCATCAGCGCTGCGGGTGATCGCCGTGACGAAGATATTCGGTTACAAACCCAGATTCTAGGAGAAATATTTGATGAAGTGGTGCTTTATCAAGACAAATGCCAACGTGGACGTAACGACGGTGAAGTACTAGGATTGTTACGAGAAGGGTTGGAGAATGCCAAGCGTGTGCGCAAAGTGAGCGAAATACATGGGGAGTTCAAAGCGATCGATACGGCACTGACCAATCTGCAAGCAGGCGAACTTTGCCTCATCCTGGTTGATCAGGTGGAACAAGCGCTTGGGCACATCCATAATCGGATAGCTAACGCTTGCTAAATTAATGGTTAAATAATGGTAAGCCTGCTTCCAGGCGGGCACTAATAGATTGACCATTTTTTATGGAATTACATTGCTGCAGAGTCGTTTTGCCCCTTAATCAGGGTACGGTGGCATTTGGCCATAAGGCAGAAGGGGACCGGTATTATTTGTTTCTCAAAACAAAACATAACTTGTATTGTCAGAATATTTTAAAGTATCAAATAAAAGAAGCCAGATAAAAATGGAAGGTGATCTCTTGCTTGGATAGCAAAAGAACTATTATTTATTATATTTTAACGGGAGTTTGCTTTGAGTAAGCAGTCAATACAATCAATTGTTGCGGTTTGTTTTTTAGTTGTGGCATTTTATGCAAGCACAGCTATGGGGCATGGGAGAGTTGCAATGGCAGAAGATCCCTGTGCGCGTCATGCAGGGGGAAATATGGTGCACTTAAGTGCATACCAGCCACAGTATGACCAACAGGAGCAATACTGTACAGAGATTCCAGTAGCAGGAGATACTTATTTTGTGGTGGATCTGGTCGACCAGCCCTTGCGGGGGATGCCTGTGAGTTTAAAAGTTTTTCGTGGCGATGATAATGAGGGTGAGACAGTTGCCCAGGTAAAGGCTGATTATCATCCTGACGGTGTTATCAGCGGAATAGGTAGACTGGATAAAGGGCTCTATTCAGTAGTGGTGACAGCAGAAGGTATTCCGCCTTTGAAATACTCTTATCAACTTCGCGTGGATATGATTGATTATGGAAAAATAGCACGTGCCTGGGCAGGTCCTCTCATCGCAGTGCTATTCTTATCTTGGTTAATGTATCGACTGGTACAATCGGGGCGATGGCGCCAATGGCTTGGTTCTCGTTACCAATAGATCAACCAGGTAATTAGACCAGATTAATCGTCATTTTAAGAAAAATTAATTGCCTCCGTTAACAGGAGGCTTTTTTATGTCATACTAAGTGAGACCAAAAACTCGCTGCACCATTGGTGTCTCAATCAGGCTAGCTCCTCTCCTCAATCCCGTAATGCCATGTTTGATTTTGGTCTCACTTACCAGCATCTGCCCCGATAGTGTATTAGTAAGTCTCGATTTTGACCTTTACTGGGACTGAATTGGACACCACATCAAATACAGGCGAAAATTTGATTAGCTCTTTTAGCGTATCAGCTGTCGTCTGAGATTTGACGCGCATTTTGACACGAATTTCTTGATATCCCTTACGCACATCTTTTGCAAGATCAAGGAATCCGCGCAAATCGAGATCCCCTTCAAGTTTGGAATCGACGGCTTCGATTTTGATTCCGCGTGCGGCTGCGTGATAGACCATAGAAGTCGTCATGCAGGAGATTAACGCATGGAGGACAAACTCTACTGGATTGGCTCCTGCATCTTGCCCAAGTAGCAAAGGGGGTTCATGGCATCGAACACAAAGGGGATAGTGCGGTTCGTATCTTCTGCTTTGCAACCATAAAACTTCTGGATGGTGGATTGGTTGTAGCCACCACTAAACCAATGATTTTGGCGCGGAATTTGAATTTTGCCAGCTCGTGGTCATTTTTGACTGCTTCAATTGTCTCAAACAGCGCATTGACATTCACACCATTGGTATTAACGGTTTCTGTTTTTGCTATTTCTTGAGTCATAATTATTCTCCTTTTTAAATAAGAATCGATATGTTTCGTCAGGTCACCAATTGAAAACAGTGATTATGTAAGTAAGATGATAAAATCCTGAGGCAAATTTGATAAGATGCTGATGTGCCATAAATAGTCCATTTATGCCACAAATTGGGAGGTAATTTGAACGATCCCAGCGCTACACCGATAGAAGTATTGATAGCTGCAATCCCCGAAACGGCTGGGTCGGCACTTTATGGAATGGTTGATATCCTGTCGGCAGCGGGCACTCTCTGGCAAAGTTTGATAAGGACTGAGCCACAGCAAAATTTATTTCGCGTGCGACTGATGGCACCTTTACGCGAACCATTTCGGTGTGGGAACGGCATACCAGTTACGCCTGATGTATCGCTTAACGATGATCCCAAGGCAAATATTTTGATATTGCCAGAGTTGTGGCTCGGCCCAGATGAAACATTCAATGGACGCTATCCTGAGATAATGGACTGGATTCGAATCCAGTATCGTTATGGGATGATGATCTATGCGGCTTGCTCTGGGGTTATTATGCTGGCTGAGACGGGATTGCTTGATGGTTGTGAAGCAACCTCACATTGGGGTTATCAATATCTTTTTAGAAAGCAATATCCCAAGGTACCTTACCGTCCTGAGCCTAATCTCGTATTTGCTGATCCTGCTGGGCGCATCGTAACTGCTGGCGGTACTACTTCATGGCATGATTTAGCAATACACATCATCGCGCGGCATGCTAATCCAGGAGAAGCGCTGCGCATTGCCAAAGTGTATCTGCTGAAGCTACATGGCGAGGGACAACTTCCGTATGCAAGTCTAGTTCGAAACGATCCTCATGCTGATGCGGTCGTTCGTTCATGCCAGCAATGGTTGCACCAACATTTCATGAAAACGGATGCGATTGCTCATGTTGTGGCGCTGGCGAAGATACCCGAACGCACATTGAAACGTCGTTTTAAAACGGCAAATGGATTAACGCTCATAGAATATTTGCAGAATCTACGTGTTGAGCATGCAAAAACACTGCTCGAGCGTACCGATACGATGCCTATTGATGAGATCAGTGTCGCTGCCGGCTATGAAGATGCTTCCTTTTTCCGGCGCTTGTTCAAACGCAGTACGGGCCTCACTCCAAGCCAGTACCGGCGAATGTTCCAACCAATACTGACTTCATGACATGATATTTCTTAGTGAGCACCTTGCCGAATCAACTTTTGTAGAATTAAAAAGTGAATTGTGCCGCACCAATCTGACTGCTTTTGACGCTAGGATATGAGTAGTCTATGGCTCTCAAAAAGATCAGGTGCAAGAAGAACTGTTAGCCGGATCGCATTTTGAATTAGAAGATATTCAAGGAGTGCTCGCATCCGTAGTTATAATGATTGTAACTGGAGATTTTTATCCCAAAAATCAGGAGGTCGCGATGAATGATTATATTAGGTGGTTTGACCAGTTGAGTAAGGATGATGTTGGCATGGTGGGTGGTAAGAATGCCTCATTAGGTGAGATGATCAGTCATCTTAGCGAAGCAGGTGTTAATGTTCCGAATGGTTTTGCCACTACTACGCACGCCTATCGTGATTTTCTGGCAAGTAATGGCCTCACTGAGCGCATTAAGCAATTACTGGATAAACTAGATATCACTGATATCAGCGCGCTGACCGCTACAGGCAAAACGATTCGTGGTTGGCTACTGGCTGCCGCATTGCCCGATGCTTTGCTGCAAGCAATAACTCAGGCCTATCAGAAGTTGGTGGCTAATAGTGATGATGCAATTTCATTTGCAGTACGTTCGTCAGCAACGGCTGAAGATTTGGCTGATGCCTCATTTGCAGGGCAACAGGAAACTTTGTTGAATGTGCATGGCCTCGATCAAATTTTTGCGGCGATCAAAATTGTGTTTGCATCGCTATATAACGATCGCGCTATTGCTTATCGCGTTCACCATAAATTTCAGCATGACAAGGTACATCTGTCCGCAGGAATTCAGAAAATGGTGCGTAGCGACCTGGGCGCGAGTGGCGTGGTGTTTACGCTGGACACCGAATCAGGATTTCGGGATGTTATTTTCATTACGGCAACTTATGGCTTAGGAGAAACCATTGTGCAGGGAAAGGTCAATCCAGATGAGTTCTATGTTTATAAGCGAGGGTTAGAGGCAGGTCGTCCGGCCATTCTTTCGCGGCGTTTAGGTGCTAAGGCTATTGAGATGATTTATGATGAAAAAGGTGAGCAGGGCGCATCTACGCTGATATGTAATGTTGAGATCAAGCGCCGCCAGCGTTTCTGCTTGTCTGATGCACAAGTCGAAGCATTGGCACAGCAGGCATTACTCATTGAGAAGCATTATGGTCGTCCAATGGATATAGAATGGGCGTTGGATGGACTCGATAAGCAGCTTTATATTGTCCAGGCTCGCCCAGAAACGGTTGAAAGCCGAAAGAGCCTCACAGTAGAGCATTTTAAATTGAGTGAGCAAGGAAAGGTGTTGACCGAAGGCCGCGCCATCGGGCAAAAAATAGGGCAGGGGATGGCACGTCTGATCATGCATACTGACCAGATGCAAAATCTTCAAACAGGAGAGGTGCTGGTTACCGATATGACTGATCCGGATTGGGAACCGATCATGAAACGGGCAGCCGCCATTGTTACCAATCGAGGTGGGCGCACGTGTCATGCCGCGATTGTGGCACGCGAACTAGGGATTCCGGCAGTGGTAGGTTGTGGCGATGCTACGACACAAATTAAGGATGGAGCGGAAACCACCATTTCCTGCTCTGAAGGAGATACTGGTTATGTTTATGAAGGATTACTCAAGTTTGAGCATACGACTGCCGATATCGGCAAGCTGCCCGATCTGCCCGTTAAAATCATGATGAATGTCGGTAACCCATCCCATGCATTTGGCTTTGCCCGTTTGCCCAACCAAGGGGTTGGGTTGGCGCGACTGGAATTCATCATTAATAATATGATCGGCATCCATCCGAAAGCATTACTGGAGTTTGAGCAATTACCGCAAGAATTGAAAGATGAGATTGGGCAACGAATAACTGGTTATGCTGATCCAGTCAGCTTTTATGTGGATAAACTAGTGGAAGGTATTGCTACATTGGCCGCAGCCTTTTATCCACACCCTGTGATCGTACGCACATCCGACTTTAAATCGAATGAATACGCCCATCTGCTCGGCGGGGATCGTTATGAACCACAAGAAGAAAATCCCATGATTGGCTTTCGTGGGGCATCACGTTACGTGGCAACAGTATTTCGCAATTGTTTTGAACTGGAATGTCTGGCATTGCGTAAAATACGCGATGAGATGGGGTTGACCAATGTTGAAGTCATGATCCCATTTTGTCGTACTGTGGAAGAAGCCCGGCAAGTTACAGAATTGCTTGCCTCGCAGGGACTTGTGCGGGGCGAGAATGGTCTGCGCCTGATCATGATGTGCGAGATTCCTTCCAATGCGGTGCTGGCAGAAGAGTTTTTGCAATATTTTGACGGTTTTTCCATTGGTTCGAATGATATGACTCAGTTAGCGCTGGGTATTGATCGCGATTCCAGTCTTGTATCCCATTTGTTCGATGAGCGCAATGCAGCTGTTAAAAAGATCCTGAAGATGGCGATCGACGCCTGCCGCAAACAAGATAAATATATCGGTATTTGTGGTCAGGCACCGTCTGACTATCCTGATTTTGCAGTTTGGCTGGTTGAGCAAGGAATTGGGAGCTTATCGCTGAATCCGGATACCGTTGTGGATACCTGGCTGCATCTTGCCAAATTGAACAAACAGTGACCAAACAGAAGCCCACTATCTTTTATTTATCGGATCGTACCGGCATCACTTTGGAAACGCTTGGGCATAGCTTATTAACTCAGTTTGACGGGATCGAATGGAAAAAATCAACGTGCCTTTTCTGGATAATATAGCAAAAGCCCGGGCTTTGGTGGAACGAATTAATCGTGCTGCAAAATGTGATGGCTATCGGCCATTGGTTTTTAGTACCTTGCTTAAAGTGGATATCCTGGAAGTGATCCAGCAGGCAAACTGCCGAGTGTATGATTTTTTTGAAACATTCATTAGCTCAATCGAGCAAGAACTTCAGCAACCATCTGTCCGAGCGGCTGGACGCTCTCATGGTCTTTAGCAACCTCTATCGTATTTGAAAAGGATTGCCGACAATCAATTACGCGCTGGCGCACGATGATGGCGTTAATCCAAAAAATTTTACCGAAGCAGACATTATTCTGGTGGGGGTCTCCCGCACCGGTAAAACACCTACCTGTCTTTATCTAGCATTACAATACGGTATTGCTGCCGCAAATTATCCACTCATGCAGGAAGATATGTCTACTAACCAATTTCCCAAAGTGCTTGAATCTGTCAGAGACAAGCTCTTTGGCTTGACACTCAACAAAGCACAATTGCACTTTATTCGGCTAGAACGCCATCCTAATAGCCAGTATGCATCGCTCACCCAGTGTCAACGCGAAATTCAATGGCAGGAATCCTTGTTTCAACTATTTCATCTCCCCTACCTGGATACGACGCACATTTCTATTGAAGAAATTAGCACCATTATCTTTGAGCGCAGTGGTTTGAAAAGGCAGTTATATGGCTGATTTACTTAATTCGTTAATCATTATTAGGTAAAAGGCAAAGCTCTCTTACTTTCTTGTTTCTTACTTGATCATGATTCGGGATCACTCCTGAGGATGCTGGATTGACGGATGGTCAACTGAAGCGTACTAATACGGAGTCCGTCAGGATTTGGAACTGTCACGGCAATCGTTCTCCCCGGGAGTCTCTTCTGCATGACGATGTGACAGCCCCGCTGATGTATTTCCACAAAGCCAACACATGCAAGAATAATACAAACTTGCTTTCCGGAAAGAATCAGTGGCATCCCGCGTGCTCAGACAAGAGCAAGAACTAAATCGCTCTCTATTATTCATCCTTTAGCAATAGAAATAAAAAGATTGCAACCGCATCTCAAGCAAATGAGTACACAAAGATGGAACTGTCGGAAAATTGTATTGTCCCATAATTTGTATTATGTATTTTTGGAATGCCTTGCTTCACCCAAAGCGATACTATATTAATTCCCAAATACTTATTAGCAATTAAATAGACAGCCGCAAGATAATTTAAAAATATCTGGACACTAGCAAAATTAATATCCTTTTCATCAGTATTAATGCAGGTTAGGATGCGATACTCATGAAACCTCCTTGAGGCAAAATGATGCTAACAGTTTAAAGGTATGATTGGGCATTATCTGTACGGTATCACACATTATCCAAAAAACTCTTTAGGATAATTCTACTGACGGTGATTGAGTTGGATTGCCAGGAGCCGCTACCCTTGGCAGAGACTTGATACTCTATTGGTAACTTAAAGATCAGAACGCTCTGTGTTACGGACAGAGCTGGGTTTAATTCATAATCAAGGCCCTTAGTTTTCTACTAATTTAATAAGTTTTATTAGGGCTTAGCACCTTACTTTATTGATAGGAGTAGAAATTATGATTAACATACAAAGACCAAGCGCTCGACAAAACCAACTCCTCGCTCGACAAAGCCAACTCCTCAATACTTTGCCCTCAACCGAACCGAGCGCTCGACAAAACCAACTCCTCAATGCTTTACCCTCAATCGAATATGAACGTCTTCTACCTCATCTAGAGCTGGTCCAGATGAACTGTGGTGACATTCTTTATGAACCGGGAGAAAAGTTACATTTCGTCTATTTTCCCACCGATTGCATCGTATCGCAGCTTCACGCCATAAAGGATGGAGGGTCTTCGGAAGTCGCTGTTATCGGCAATGAGGGCGCAATCGGGATTACCCTATTCATGGGCGGCGGAACCATGACGAATCGGGCTTTAGTGCAGAGTGCGGGTTACGCCTATCGGATACGGCAGCCTTTGTTTATGCAGGAATTTGACCGCCACGACGCACTACTTCATTTATTGTTGCGCTACACCCAAGCGCTCATTGCTCAAATGGCTCAAACGGCAGTTTGTAATCGACATCATTCGGTAGGCCAGCAACTTTGCCGCAGGCTGCTGCTCAGCATTGATCGACTTCCTTCAAACGAACTAACAATGACTCAAGAATTGATCGCTAATATGCTCGGTGTGCGCCGTGAAGGCGTTACAGAGGCTGCTGGAAAATTGCAGCAAGCAGGATTGATTCATTACAGCCGCGGGCACATTAAGGTGCTCGATCGACCGGGACTGGAGGCGCGAGTCTGTGAATGTTACCATGTAGTTAAGAATGAATTCGATCGCCTTCTGCATTGATCGCTAATATGCTGGATGTACCCTGAGAAGGTGTTACGGGGGCTGCTGGAAAATTGCAGCAAGCAGGATTGATTCATTACAGCCGCGGGCACATTAAGGTGCTCGATCGACCGGGACTGGAGGCGCGAGTCTGTGAATATTACCATGTAGTCAAGAATGAATTCGATCGCCTCCTTCCCCTGAGGATGCCCTGAATTTTAATAATGGAGAGACATTCAATCTTTAAACTTTTCTTTCACTTTGGCGGCACCCTCTCGAACAGCATTTCTTAATGAATTCCAGGCATTTTCCACACCGTCCTTAATATCCTCCCAAGTGTCCTCACTTGCTCCTCCCAGCTCTTTCAGCTTGGCTTTCGCATCATCAATATATTGCTCAAGTTCTTCAGTACGCCTCTCATATTGCATACGAATCTGGGCATCGGCTGCAGAACTCTTCGCCTCAGCTTTCAAGTCCTTTAATTTGGCTTCTGCTTGTTCTATCTCGGCTTCTAGCTTTTGTTTGTATGCATTTTTTTCGCTCATAATGTCTCTCCTTTGTCAATTAAGTTAGGATTGATTCTTATGCTTCACGAGAACTTCACCACAATTAATAACATAACAGTTTCTGCTATGGCTGTCATTATCGATCCGATGAAGTATTATTAGACCAAACAAGAGGCCGGAAGCAATAGCAGCATCAACGATTCCAATGATAATGTTACTCAATAGGTTGGTTAAACTTCTCTTTCGCTCGAGCAGCAATTCTTAATGTATTCCAAGTGCTTTCTGCCCCGTCCTTCAGGTTATCCCAAGCGTCCTCATGAGCTTGTCCAAGCTCTTTCAGCTTGGCTTTCGCAGCCTCAATACATTGCTCAAGATCTTTAGTGCGCTGATCATATTGCATACGGATACTGGCATCGGCTGCAGAACTCTTTGCTTCGGCTTCCAAGTCCTTTAATTTGGCTTCTGCTTGTTCTATCTCGGCTTCTAGCTTTTGTTTATATGCATTTAGCTCGCTCATAATGTCTCTCCTTTGTCAATAAATTTAGGATTGAGTCTTAGGCTTCATGAGAATCTTTACCAAAATTAATAACACAACAACTCCTGCTTTGGTTGCCAATATTGTTCTGATGAGTGCTATGAGATCAAACAAGAAATCGCCAGCAATCAGGCCAACGACTTCAATAATAATGTATTTAGTAGATCCCGCTTCTTCCTTTCAGAAAAAGTCCAGCCAACTAACCTGCCAATGCGTCGATTACAAGAAAAAATTAATAGCACATAAAATCCATTGATTTATCTATTAGTTAATCAGCAGTAAAAAATAATTTACTTATTTATATTGATGAGTTTTGCATTACAACTAATCTAATGTCTAAATCCGCCGCTGACATTGAATGCTAACTTTCAAAAATATGGTGTAGTAAAGTGTCCTCATTAGCGATACCCTTCAACTCACATCTAACATTTTAATTTTGGTAACAAAGTTAAAAGCTGTCTGTGCGGTGTCGTACATAATGGAAAATACAGTCTGCTTTCAATATTTCAAAGAGAGAGCCTGCCCAGCAGCTCGTGTAGCGCCGAATGTTAAATTTTGTCATGCCAGACACAATACAGCTTCGCCTATTGTACCCTACGGTACTAGGAACAGATCGCGGAAGAATTCGGGTTGTAGTACGCTACTGTCAGTCGGTTTGTTAAAAAAACAAAAAGTTAGATATTGCATCACAAGACTTGACACTTGTTTGTGTGCGATATCTGATTCCTTATGTGGTTGCTTTATGCACTTGCACTTTCAATGGCAGACACTTTTTTCACTTTTTGTACCTTTTCAGAAAGCCATGAGACGAGGAAAACTATCGATTCTCTCCATTTTTTATATAACGAGCCATTTCATCGAAGCCGTTAACCACCGTACAATTGGTGAAATGTTTAAGCGCGATTCGTGATTCACGAAGAAGAAATGCAAGTTTCCGGTCAGTAAACATCGCCTCGACAACAGGTAACGCAGAAGCAGCAGCCAAGAAATCCGCTAGATCGCCATCCTTGTATTTGCGCTGGTAATCGTATCTCATAAGACCAAAAAGAGCAGAAAGTATCCTTAGGGTAGGAAAAGCCCTTGACTTTGGTGATTCGTGCCAGTGGTACTGCGCGGAAAGTGTAAGCGAAATAATTTCTTCGGGGAGAGATTAACCTCTTCGTTTATGCACCACGCTTCAATAACTCCTTTTAGTTCAATAAAGATCCCAGTGTTAAGATATGTAATATCGGATTGATGTTTCTGTTTGGCTTGGTTTAACTCTGGAATAACTCGAGAATTATTCCATTTTGGCTCATTTGCTGAACGAGCAATCGCAAGCTGCACAGAGAATAGTAATTCCGTTAATGTGTCAAAAAGAGCTTTATTAAATGTGTCTTCATCTACGAAGTCGAGTAATGGTTTGCTCAACGATGCAGCAGGAATGCCGAGCAGTTACTATTGGACTAAATAGGAAATTTGAAAAGTTTTTATCTTCTGTAAAATTTCTTGCTCTCAAATATGCGATCTCTAGCCCGATATGCTCCTGGAAGGGGGCTATACAGAAACCTTGAGAAAGTTCGTCGACGACTTTTACAAGTGATTCATGTGTGTCCTGATTAGCCATTGAATCAAGTTCAAAGAACGAAGATAGTCCAACAGGAAATACGAACATCTTACTTATTCTGATGTGTTCTATGGCTCTAGCAAACTCAATCATTTCCGCGGTTAGTCTCGGTTTATTGAGCCGATAATCAGCAAGGCACTTCCATGCATTCGTATCTAGATAAATTAAGCGCTTTGAAGAAATTTGAGATATTCGTTCGCAACGCCTAGCTCGAATATGAGTCGCGAACGACACCTCTGAGGAGTCTCTATGACGATCTATATGTTCCCCGAGCTGCTTCGCGGATACTTAAATAACTTCATCTAGCTTCGATTGCATGTGCAGATTATTTGTAATGCCTAACTATTATTCTCAATGCTTAGATTGTTTTGTCTAACGAATAACGCTACTGCCAGCCAACCGATTATTATAGTAATGCGCTGATAACAAAGGAACAGTGTAGTGAGCGCGAAAATCTGATTTTTGCTGGCTTGCTAACGACGACTTCTGGTTTTTTGCAATGGTTTCTTCGATGAACGATAGGCCCAGAACAGCAGCCCGATACCTGCAGCAACCATCGGCAGTGATAGCCACTGCCCCATACTGACACCCCAAGTTAATATCCCCATAAAGCCATCATCAGGCTCGCGGAAGAATTCTGCAAATGAGCGGAAGGTGCCATAACCGATCAAGAACATACCGGAGACGGCGCCTACTGGCCGTGGTTTGCTTGAATAAATCCACAGCAAAATGAACAATGCAATCCCTTCCAGAGCAAATTCATACAGTTGAGAAGGATGACGCGGTAGATTGTCGACGTGTGGGAAAATCATGCCCCAGGCAACATCTGTGGGGCGTCCCCATAATTCACCATTGATAAAATTGCCGATGCGACCAGCTCCCAATCCAAGCGGCACCAGCGGTGCAATGAAATCAGTCACAGCAAGCCATTGCAGTTTATGCTTATGGGCTAGCAGCGCCATCGCCACTATGACGCCGAGAAAGCCGCCATGGAATGACATGCCGCCTTGCCAGATTGCGAATATTTCCAGCGGATGCTGTAAGTAATAACTGAATTGGTAAAAAAGCACGTGTCCTAGTCTTCCTCCCAGAATGACACCCAGTACGCCGTAAAAGAGCGCGTCATCGAGTAGGGTATTGGTAAAAACTGCTTGTGGATTTTGCTTGATACGAAGGCGGCCAAGCACAATAAACAGAAAGAAGCCAAGCAGATACATCAATCCATACCAATGAATGGAAAGTGGACCAATGGAGATTGCAACCGGATCGAATTGGGGATGGATAAGCATGGGTTAGGTGCTGATTTACGGTAAAATGCGCATTATACGGTAAGTAAGCCTGTCGCAGCAGTGCGCAATTGCTTAATTAGTTCGATTGCATTTTTGGTTTTTCAGGAGAAATCATGCCAGACAATAAACGTAGTCAAGCCATCACTCAAGGAGCAAAACGTTCACCCAATCGCGCCATGTTGCGGGCAGTGGGGTTTAATGATGGTGACTTTGATAAACCCATCGTTGGCGTTGCCAATGGATTTTCGACTATTACTCCCTGCAATATGGGGCTAAATGAATTGGCTCTCAGCGCTGAGCGTGCCTTGAGAAAGGTCGGGGCAATGCCGCAAATGTTTGGTACGATTACGATTTCCGATGGTATCTCCATGGGAACCGAAGGTATGAAATATTCGCTCGTATCACGCGAAGTCATTGCTGATTCCATTGAGACGGCTGTACAGGGAGAAAGCATGGATGGCGTGATTGCGATCGGGGGCTGCGACAAGAACATGCCTGGTGCCCTAATTGCGCTGGCGAGAATGAATGTGCCTGCTATTTTTGTCTACGGCGGCACTATCAAACCGGGTCATTACCAAGGGCGGACTCTGACCATCGTGAGCGCTTTCGAAGCTGTCGGGCAGTTTACTGCTCACAAAATTGATGAGAAGGAATTACTGGAAGTGGAACGGCATGCCTGTCCCGGTGCGGGTGCCTGTGGTGGTATGTATACCGCCAATACCATGTCGTCGGCTATCGAAGTCATGGGAATGAGTTTGCCTTATTCCTCCACTATGGCGGCAGAAGATGAAGAAAAACGACTCAGCACCGCACGTTCGGCAGAAGTTTTGGTCAACGCCATCAAAAAGCAAATTTGTCCACGCGATTTAATTACGCGTAAATCAATGGAAAATGCCATTTCTGTGGTAATGGCAGTAGGCGGATCGACTAATGCGGTGCTTCATCTATTGGCAATAGCGCATGCTGCTGACGTAGACCTGAGCATTGATGATTTCGAAAAAATACGCGCAAAAGTGCCCGTATTGTGTGATTTGAAACCCTCTGGACGCTATGTGACCACAGATTTACATCATGCCGGGGGTATTCCTCAAGTCATGAAGATGCTACTGGTTCATGGTTTGCTACATGGTGATTGCATGACGATCAGCGGTGAAACGATAGCAGAAGTATTACGTGATGTACCGGAGAAACCACGCGAAGATCAGGATGTCATCAGACAATGGGACAACCCTTTATATGCACAAGGTCATCTGGCCATCCTCAAAGGCAATTTGTCGACGGAAGGATCAGTCGCCAAAATTACCGGCGTAAAAAATCCAAAAATTACTGGGCCTGCGCGTGTATTCGAGTCTGAGGAAGCCTGCATGAATGCCATCCTTGCCCAGGAAATACGGCCGGGAGATGTCGTGGTAATTCGTTATGAAGGCCCGAAGGGTGGGCCGGGCATGCGGGAAATGTTGTCGCCCACTTCGGCACTGATTGGTGAAGGTTTAGGGGATTCGGTTGGGCTGATCACTGATGGAAGATTCTCCGGCGGAACCTACGGCATGGTGGTGGGCCATGTTGCACCGGAAGCCTTTGTTGGGGGAACCATTGCGCTGGTGAAGGAGGGTGATTCCATTACTATTGATGCGAACCAGCGTCTTTTGCAGCTTAATGTTTCTGAAGATGAGCTCGCGCGACGCCGTGCAGCCTGGCAACCGCCTGAGCCGCGTTATAGACGCGGTGTGTTGGCAAAATTTGCAAAACTGGTATCGACTGCTAGCCGGGGAGCGATTACCGATTAGAGAAATGGCTCAAATCTTGTGAAAACGCGGTTTTTGCCAAAAAATGTAACGGACACTCTAAGCGCAAGATGGACGGAACTCAGTGACGAGAAAAGGAACGAAGTAAGTTTCGATCAATCAAAGTTTCAGTGTAGTTACCTATCAAATAGATAGGTAAGAAGCAGGTATCGCCCAACATAGCAATCGGAGTGTGTAATAAATTTATTCATCGCTTCTCAACGAGGAAGGATATTACTCATCCTATTAATGCATGATTCAGTCATTTATTGAACAATGCTATGCCCAACCATCTGACAGGTGAAACAAGCCCTTATCTGTTACAGCATGCAGATAACCCGGTAAATTGGTACCCATGGGGAGAGGCGGCACTCGCACTGGCGCGTACTCAAAATAAGCCAATTCTACTTTCTATTGGTTATTCTGCCTGTCATTGGTGCCATGTCATGGCCCAAGAGTCATTCGAGGATCATGAAGTGGCAGCAGCGATGAATGAATATTTTATTAATATTAAAGTGGATCGTGAGGAGCGCCCTGACCTCGATCAAATATATCAGACAGCGCATTACATACTTAACCATCGCCATGGCGGCTGGCCATTGACTATGTTCCTTACACCAGAACAGAAGCCTTTTTTTGGAGGCACTTATTTTCCTAAAGTGTCTCGTCATGGGATGCCCGGTTTTCTTGAGTTACTGCCAAAAATTGCTGAGCTATATCATGCGCGCAGAGAAGATATTGAACAGCAAAATAACGCGCTACTGGGACTATTTGCTGAGACTTTACCCGCTACTAGTGTCAATATTCCCCCATCTTCCTCCCATCTTATCGAGCAAGCAAGTGCCCAGCTGCTAGAAAACTTTGATCAAGCGCATGGGGGTTTTGGTTCTGCGCCAAAATTTTTTCATCCTGCAGAGTTGAAATTCTGCCTGCAGCGGTATTTTTCTGAAGGGGATAAGCAAGTCTGGTATATCGCAGTTTATACTTTGGAGAAAATGGCTAATGGCGGTATTTACGATCAATTAGGTGGAGGATTTTATCGTTATAGTACAGATCAGTACTGGCGTATTCCTCATTTTGAAAAGATGCTGTATGACAATGGACTCTTGTTACAACTCTATGCCGACGCCTGGCTTGCAACACATCATCCCTTGTTTAAACGAATTGCCCATGAGACAGCTGCCTGGGTGATGCGTGAGATGCAATCCGGGCCAAAGGAAGGAGGCTATTTCGCGACCTTGGATGCAGATTCGGAGCATGAAGAAGGAAAATTTTACGTTTGGGATAAAGATGAAATCGAGCGTGTCTTGACAACCGATGAATATGCTGCCATCGCACCTTACTTTGGTCTTTCGCGGCTTCCCAATTTTGAAAATAAATATTGGCATCTCGAAATCATGCAGCCTAGTACAGCTATAGCTAACGATATGGGTATGAGCCAAGAGGAAGTGCAACATTGGGTTGAATCAGCGCGGTGCAAGCTTTTCAGTAAACGGGAGCAGCGCGTTCATCCTGGTCGTGATGAAAAAATTCTGACTAGTTGGAACGGTTTGATGGTCAAGGGTATGGTGCGAGCAGGCAGGGTTTTTGAACAAAGCGAATGGATAAAATCCGCCATGCTGGCGGTAGATTTTATCAGCGCTACCCTCTGGAAAAATAACCGGTTATTGGCTACCTTCAAGGATGGCAAGGCGCGCCACAATGCCTATCTCGATGATTACGCCTTTTTGCTTGATGGTTTGCTGGAACTCATGCAAGTGGAATTTCGTCAGTCTGATCTGGAATTTGCTAGAGCATTGGCAGAGGTATTACTAGATCAGTTCGAAGATAAGCAGTTAGGTGGATTCTTTTTTACGAGTCGCGATCATGAAAAGCTCATTCATCGGCCTAAGGCAGGTCAGGACAATGCGATTCCGTCTGGCAATGGTTTGGCGGCGATATCGCTTCAGCGACTTGGTTATTTGCTCGGGGAATATCGTTATTTGCAATCAGCTGAACATGCACTTAAATTGTTTTATCCTGAAATACAGCGCCATCCCAGTGCTTACTGTAGTTTATTGGTTGCGTTGAAAGAATGGCTTATGCCACCACAAATTGTTATCTTGCGTGGGCAAGGTGCTCTCCTCAGTGAGTGGCATCGAGCACTGACATTGCATGCGCCAGCTACCATTGTGCTGGCATTACCGATGGAGCTAGCTGGATTACCACAAAGTTTGAACAAACCCTTGCCCGTAGATCAAAGTATCAATGCCTGGGTTTGTCAAGGTGAGAAATGTTTACCTGAAATTAAAAACTTACAGGAATTGCTGCAAGCCTGTAAAGTTAAGGGTAGAATGATATTCCCTTTATAATTCAAATAAGGAAAAAATAAGATGAGAAAAGTGTTGTTAGGTGTAATGGCAGCATCTGCTGCATTATGGATTGGCAATGTACAAGCAGATGCTGAATTGGCAAAAAGCAGTGGTTGCCTAAACTGTCATAATGTTGATACCAAATTGGTTGGCCCGGCACTTAAAGATGTTGCCGCGAAATATGCAGGTCAAGCTGATGCAGCTGATTACTTGGCAGGAAAAATTAAAAATGGTAGTAATGGAGTATGGGGAACTATTCCAATGCCGCCTAACGCCAATGTAAGCGATGAAAACGCTAAAAAGTTAGCGGAATTCATTCTGACGCTTAAGTAATAAGAATCTTGGAGGGAAGGCCGATGCGCGTTAAAGGCACATCGGCCTATTATTTTTTTTGCCCTGATAATATACTCACTAAATCCTAAAAGGTTTTTTAGGAGTACTTTCTTTGGAATGAGCGTCATTCAAAACTAGTGTTATTCAAGGGAATGTATTCTGGGCTATGACCATCGAAAAAATTATCTTTGGTACTGGCTGTTTCTGGGGTGTGGAAGCTACGTTTCATAGCGTTCTTGGCGTAGTCAATGTCAAGTGTGGGTATGCCCATGGCCATATCGCTATCCTAATTACCATGATGTTTGCTCAGATCAGATAGGCCACGCAGAAGCCGTGCTGGTAGAATATGATGCTTCACTGGTTTCTTTCGGAAATTTACTTAATACTTTCTGGTGTTGTGTTCATCTTACTACGCTTAATCATCAAGGACGCGATATAGATTCTCAATACCAATCGACTATATTTTTTATACGCTAAGGCAGAAAGCTGCTGCGATAGCTTCACGGAAATGCATTGTAATTCCATTTTCAAATCAAAAATGACGCGAAGGCGAGCCGCAGACAGTATCAATAATACGGCAAGGTGAAGCCAACAAAGACAGTTTTGATTTAGAAATGGAATAACGAAGCAGGCAGTGGTGAGATCCGATCATAACTGAAATTTTATCTGCTCCTGAGTTTTATCCTGCGGAAGAATATCACCAGTGTTATTTAGAAAAACATGAAGTGCATTAAAATATCTTTAATGGAAATTATTTTCTCAAAATGTAGGAGAAATTCAATATAATCATGATATGAGTAGCTTATTTATAATCAGTGCTCCTTCAGGGGCTGGTAAGACCAGCCTGATTAAAGCATTGCTTAAGACTCGTATGGGTTTGAGTCTATCGATTTCACACACCACTCGCCAACCACGTCCCAATGAAATAAATGGGCAAGATTACTTTTTTATCGATCGGGATATTTTTAATCAGATGTTGGAGCGAGGAGAATTTCTTGAAAGTGCAGAAGTTTACGGAAATTTATATGGTACCTCATATCCTTGGGTTAAGGATACCATGGCGTCAGGTCAAGATGTTTTGATGGAGATTGATTGTCAGGGCGCGCAACAGGTACGTCAAATTTTTCCTGAAGCAGTAAGCATTTTTATTTTGCCTCCTTCTCTAGAATCGTTAAAAGCTCGCTTGCAACAGCGCGGACAAGATGATCCGGGGACAATTGCGCGACGTCTAAAAGCAGTCCGGGAAGAAGTAAGTCAGGTGAACAAATTTGATTATGCTGTGATCAATAATGAATTGGATGAAGCACTCAAAGATATTTGTTGTATTATTCGGGCAGAACGCCTCAGAATGATGCATCAGCTAGTTAAACAGCATGTGCTATTAGCACAATTTGCTTAAATAATATTATTGAGTAAATTTTTTAAATAAAAAAGAAAAGGAATGAATTATGGCTCGTATCACTGTTGATGACTGTTTAAAAATTATTCCCAATCGCTTTGATATGACAATGGCTGCGACTGCGCGAGCAAGACAGATAGCAATTGGTTCTACTCCGATGGTCGATGCTGCTCGAGATAAACCTACTGTCATTGCCCTACGTGAATTGGCTAAAGGAAAGGTAGGGCTTGAAATTCTTAATACCATACGTTAAAAGGTAACGGTAAGAAAATTAAGCTGTAACAGAAAAAATTGAAGTAATCTGTATTGTAAGTAACAGATTCTCTGGCGATAGAACGTATAGCATTATCAAATTATTTATTAAATTTTTTATTTCACTCCTCCGATCTTACCTAATACAGAAATCGCTATAAATTCACCGATATTCCGGATATATTATGCTGATTATTATCTCCAACGAATTGATCGGAAATAGTTATCATTCTAACATTGTAGTGGCAAATACAGAATTTAGCCTGTTATTTGTAAAATAAAGTTGAATTAGCACCGCAAAAAATTGGGAAATGCTTATATGTCAGAGCTTTCATTATCGAACTCTCATGTAATAATGCCTGAAGCTGAGTCATTATTTTTTGAGGTATCGAAATATTTTAAGCCTGAAGAACTAGCTTTACTCAAGGGCTCGTATTTTTTTAGTCAAGGTGCCCATTCTGGGCAATTCCGTATGACTGGGGAACCTTATATTTCTCATCCTGTGGCGGTTGCTCATATCCTCTGTGAACTCCATCTAGATGTCATCACGCTTGCTGCTGCATTATTACATGATGTGGTTGAAGATACGGCTATCTCCAAGGAAGAAATTGCCGAAAGATTTGGCGTATCAGTTGCAGAGCTGGTAGATGGTGTCTCTAAATTAAAGAAGATTGAATTCCAGACCAAAGCTGATGCGCAAGCTGAAAATTTCCGTAAGATGTTATTAGCTATGGCACAGGATGTAAGGGTTATCCTTATTAAATTGGCTGACCGCTTACATAATATGCGCACGCTGGAAGTTTTGCGTCCTGACAAGCAGCGTCGCATTGCACGGGAAACTTTGGAGATATATGCGCCTATTGCTCATCGGTTAGGTTTGAATAGTATTTACCAAGAATTGCTGGAACTTGGCTTTCGTTATTTCTACCCTAATCGTTACAAGGTGCTAGTGAAAGCAACTAAAGCAGCTCGTGGCAATCGTCGCGAAATAGTGGGCAAAATCCTCGACGCGATAAAAAATCGACTTAAAGATGCAGGGATAGATGCAATTGTAACCGGAAGAGAGAAGCATCTTTATAGTATCTACAACAAAATGGTTGAGAAGCATCTGAGCTTCTCGGAAGTATTGGACATTTATGGTTTTCGTGTATTAGTGAAGGATATTGCTTCATGTTATTTGGCATTAGGCGCCTTACATAGTTTGTATAAACCTATTCCTGGTAAATTTAAGGATTATATTGCGATTCCTAAGCTTAATGGCTATCAATCGCTTCATAATACTTTGCTGGGGCCTTATGGATTGCCAATAGAAATACAAATTCGAACCTATGAGATGCATCGGATTGCTGAAATGGGTGTGGCTTCACATTGGCTCTATAAAAACAATGGTGCAGAGGTAAATGAGCTGCATCTAAAAACTAATCAGTGGCTAAAAAGCTTGTTGGAAACATTAAGCGATTCTTCCGATTCAATTGAGTTTCTGGAGCACCTCAAGGTCGATCTGTTTCCTGGCGAAGTCTATGTATTTACGCCACAAGGAAAAATACTTGAGCTACCAAGAGGTTCTACCGCAGTGGATTTTGCTTATGCGATACATACAGATGTGGGTAATTGTTGTGTTGCAGCTAAAATTAATGGGGAAAATATACCATTGCGCACTGAATTAATGAATGGTGATCGTGTTGAGATTATAACTGCGCCCTATGCTAACCCTAATCCTGCTTGGCTCTCTTATGTTGCTACCGCAAGGGCGCGTTCAAGTATTCGTTATTTTCTTAGAACCATTCAATATGAAGAGTCAGTAAAGTTAGGTGAGCGTTTACTCAATCAAGCTCTATCCTCATTTGGGGTCAACCCTGATTCTATCACTGACATACAATGGGAAAGACTTGTCAAGGACAGCGGTGCTAAGTCAAAAAAAGCCTTGCTTGCTGATATTACCTTAGGAAAGCAATTGTCGGCGGTCATTGCTAAACGTTTGGTAGTACCTGGAGAATCCATATCTGAAGTTACTAGTGCCAGTCATCCCGTTGTGATTCTTGGGACAGAAGGTATGACAGTACAGTTTGCTCGATGCTGTTATCCCCTTCCTGGGGATACAATCGTTGGGCTGATTAAAAAAGATCAGGGGTTAGTGATTCATGTGCATGATTGCCCTGTTGTGATGAGAATCCAGAAAAAATCTGAGAATGTGTTGGATGTGACGTGGGGCAAAGAGATCGCCAGAACTTTTGAAGTAAGTATTAACATGATAGCGGTAAATCAACGTGGTGTGCTTGCTAGAATTGCTGCAGAAATTGCCAGAGCTGATTCAAATATCGATGATGTTACTATGGAAAGTGATAAAGATTACACCACGATGCAATTCATTCTGCAGGCTAGAAATCGTCAACATCTTGCTCAAATCATGCGAGGTTTGAGGCATATTCAAGAAGTTGTGAAACTTGGTCGAGCGAAGAATTAGGCGTTTTTTATTATTTAAAAAGCTCAGCAGGTAACCATTTTAATGATTTTTGGATAATTTAACCTAAAAATCGTAGTTGGACGGGGCGGAGCAGGTAGTGATCCAAATGTAAAGCAAGGCGTGATGAGGCACGTAGGTCACTCGCTGTAATTCCATTTCTAAATCACAACTGACTTTGTCGGCTTCGCCTTGCTGTATTATTTATACTGTCTGTGGCTTGCCTTCGCGTCATTTTTGATTTGGAAATGGAATAACGAAAAGCAAGACCGTATTCGTACCGGGCCTGGTGCAATATATTATGCGCCTCGTAGCGGCATCAATATTCTGGTGAGTGAGAAAATTTCAAAAACAATATTTAAATCATCTGGATTTAGTTTTTCAATAAAGTAGTCAACTGAAATTCTTTTAGGTTTAATTCGAGGCTCGCTCTTTTCGCGCTTTGTCGATTAATTCATTCAATACCTGAATCGTGTCGCGCGGTGTGCCGCTCATCTTTCCACTTGTTATATATTTTCCTTCAATTACTAAAGCCGGTACACCGGTTAATTTATATTGCCTTATCATTTGCGAGACCCTAGCAACCTGGTTTTGAACGGAAAAAGAATTATAGGCATTGATAAATTTTTCGCGTTCAATTCCTTGTTTCTCGATCCAATCAAATAGTACGGCTTCCTTTGACAAATCAATTTTGTCACGATGAATCGCTTTGTATACCTTATCGTGAAGTTCTTTTGTAATACCTAACGCTTCCATTGCATATAAAGTTTTGGCTGCAGGCGTCCAATTAGCACGGAAAATTGCGGGAACATATCGAAATTTTACATCCTTGGGAGCAGTCTTGCGCCAATTATCGATATGTGGATGTAATTCATAGCAATGCGGGCAGCCATACCAGAAAAACTCAATGACCTCAATGCTTCGCTGATCTTCGGTTGGCTGAGGATTTGCGAGAATAATATAATCGCGCCCTTCAATGATTTCTGCATGCGCAAGCAATATCCCTGAGAGACTGAGGGCAATGAATACTAGGAAAAATTTAAATAATTTATTCATATTTTATTATGCTCTTTTATAAATTGTTTAGCTAACGGCTATCCAGTAATAAAATTTACTGAATCATGATGGTTATGGTGTTTTCTTAGGAACTCTGACAAAGCTGGCTTCTATTCCATTTTCTTGTAATGAACTTCGTATTTGATCAATTTCGGTAATTTTTGCATAAGGACCTATACGTACTCTATATCGCGTACCTTTATCAGAAGATTCTGCTGTTTGAACAGAAGCAATTACACCGAGTAATGCCAGTTCTGCTTTCATTCTTTCCGCATCACCTGGATTTTTATACGAGCCAATCTGTAGGAAATAATCACTTGCCGAACCCGCGTCATTTATTACGGCAGATGGTGATTGCCGCTTCCCTTGATTGAATGGCTCTTCGGCTGAAGGCTCATCTATACCTGGAAGTATATTATAGAAATCAAAACGAGGCTTGTTTGCACTGAATTGCTCAGTTTCCTTGTGAGTGCTACCATTTTGTGAATTTTTGGCAATACTTTCTTGAGACTTGGTTTTGGCTGATTTTTCTTCAGTTAGGAACGGGCTTGGAGCTTGATTGATGAATGCCCATACGCCTATTGCACTTGCTATGCCAAGCGCATAGCCGATAAAGAGTCCTAGAATAAGTGAACCACTGCTTTTTGCGGTTGCCATACCCTTGGATTTATAGTCTCTGCTCATGAAAATTCCTATACTATATATGATTTGTATTACATTTTGCTGGGAGCGGTTACGCCTAATAATTTCAACCCATTTGCCAGAACTTGCTTAATTGCTGCAATTAATGCCAGTCTCGCCAATTTAAGCGTTTCTTCTAACACGAGAAAACGAGTCGAATTATAATAACTATGGAATTCGCTAGCTAATTCCTTTAGATAAAAAGCAATCAGGTGAGGAGCGCGTTCCCTTCCTGCTGCTTCCACTATATCCGGGTAATCGATCAATTTTTGTAGAAGCATCAGCTCCGGCTGGCTCGTCAACAAATCGGTATCCGTAGTCGAGAGTGTGTTTTCATTTTCCCCCCATTGAGTGAGTACACTATTTATGCGTGCATGAGCATATTGAACGTAATATACCGGATTATCAGTGGATTGTGATTTTGCAAGATCCAAGTCAAAGTCCAAATGTTGATCACTTTTACGTAATACATAAAAGAACCGTGCCGCATCATTACCAACTTCTTGACGTAATTCTCGTAGTGAAACAAATTCTCCAGAGCGTGTAGACATAGAAACTTTTTTGCCATTCCGATAGAGCACAGCAAATTGAACCAGAGCAATCTCAAGTTTGTCGGGATCAAGTGCCAATGCTTGGATTGCGCCTTTTACTCGCGCAATATAACCATGATGATCTGCTCCCCACACATTGATGATATGGGCAAAATGACGTTCATATTTGTTAAGATGATAGGCTATATCGGAAGCAAAATAAGTGTATTGCCCATTTTCGCGTTGTACTACACGGTCTTTTTCATCCCCAAAATAAGTAGAGCGAAACCAAGTAGCACCGTCTTGCTTATACAAAGTATTTTTTTCATCAAGTAATTGAATAGCACGCATTACCATGCCGTTATCATACAGCGATTGTTCTGAAAACCAGGTATCAAACTCCACGCCAAATTCCATTAAATCATTGCGACCATCACCCAATTGTTCAGTCAGCACAAAATTGTGAATATAAGCGTAATCTTCTCCTAACGTATGTTTTGCGATAGCAATCAACTTGTCTAAACGCTCATCAGCATCAAGTCTTGTTTCAATTTGGATGAGTTCCTGCAGAATCGAATTAGCTTGGTGTACATAGCGATTACCATGCGCCTCATGAATTAACTTGGCCATGTCAGCTACATATCTGCCCTGATAAGCATTTTCTGGGAAAGGGAAGGTATACCCGCAGAGCTCAAGGTAACGTAGCCAGGTTGAGAGTGCTAATATATCCATCTGTCTACCCGCATCATTAACATAATACTCTCGAGTGACAGAATAACCATTAGCCACCATAATGTTTGCCAAGCTGGCACCATAGGCTGCGCCACGGCCATGCCCAACATGTAGAGGCCCAGTAGGATTGGCAGAAACAAACTCAATTTGAATTTTTTTTCCTTTTCCTGAATTATTATGGCCAAATTTATCGCCCTGTAGTAGCACACCGGATAAAAACTGCTGTTTTGCTGAAATTTTCAAGAAGAGATTGATAAATCCATTGCCTGCAATTTCAGCTTTTTCTAAATAAGGTGAATCAGGTAATGCATCAATAAGTGCTGTTGCGATTTCACGTGGGTTTTTGTGCAAATACCTGGTTAATTGCATTGCCAGATTACTTGAATAATCGCCATGATTAGCTTGCTTGGGGCGCGCTAATTCAATATTAATTTCGTAGTTTTGAGGAAGAATCTTTTGGGTTGCCAGAAGCAGTAATTGGGAGAGATGGATTTTATAATTACATTGAGTTGATACTGTCATGATGAGAAAATCAATTTAATAAGGCGTTATTATAACGAGGAAGAGATAAGCTAAGTCTATCGCATTAGTGGTTTATACCCTAGGTGCAATAAGTATTATATTTAATTTGCTTGTCTCGTATTTTCTGGGTTTAGTGTTCGCTAGCAGGTTATAATGTATAGGGTTGTAAATTTTGCTCGGAAAAATAAAGGTTATAAGCATGAATGATTCAATAGTCAATCAAGAAGCAGTAACACTAGATGATTGTATTCAGCATGCAAAAGTAGTGCTGGATGAACAGATCGCGCATATCAAAAGTAAACGTTATGATTTTGCTCCTCAATTCAAGGAGATGACAATCCAGCTTTATCTGGTTGGCGTGATGTGGCAGTTCTATGAAAAGCATGATTTTACAGAAATAGCTCGTGAGAAAGCATTCTCAACGTTATGCTCAATGATGATTAAGGATGGTATCAAACCTAAGCGAGCACAAAAACAAGTGGATTTTCTAAAAAAAATATCTAAACTGGAAGATGGGGATGATGCTTTGGCGATAGCAATTGGTCGTGAATCGCAGCCTGGAGATGAGAGTCTGGCTGAGATTTTTGATCATTATGTTGATGAGATTGGAGTTTCTGGTTCTTTATGGCGGCATTATGATCTTGGAAAAAAAATCATATTATTTGGTGGATTATTGACGGGCTTTGCTGGGGTATGGTTTGTCACCATTTTTTTGCCTGAAAGTAGTGATATTTTTATTTTAGCTTTTGGTTTGCTGACCGCATTTCTTTTTGTGGCTTCAGTATCTTTAATTGGACTACTGATTTATCGTATTAAATTCAAGAAAAGAAAACATCCAGAAATACCCCCTGCTGCATAAAAAATTCAGTTGTGGTGCTTGTGGTAATCATAGTTGGAATCTAAAAAGATCTTTTTTGTACAATTATTCAATTTAGCCTATTTCTTGCAAAGTAATGAGTGCTGATATCATTGATGGCAATGCCATAGCGAGTAAAATCCGTGCAGAATTAAAAATACGTGCTGAGAATCTTGCAAAAGAGGGGATGCAGCCTGGTTTGGCTGTTATTTTAATAGGCGATGATCCAGCTTCTGGTATTTACGTGCGTAATAAGGCCAAAGCCTGTAGAGATTCAGGAATTCACTCTGAGGTTTACAATTTTCCTGGTAAAACGTCTCAAGAGACCGTGCTTCAGCAGATCCATGCATTAAATGCAAATCCTGAAATTCATGGAATTTTAGTGCAACTACCTTTGCCGCTACACTTTGAAAGTCATCGAATCATTGCTGCTATCGCGATTGAAAAAGATGTGGATGGATTCCATCCTTGCAACGTCGGGGCACTCGTAACTGGCAATGCTTTATTTTTTCCTTGTACACCTTATGGTGTCATGATGATGTTAAAAGAACGCGATGTATTAATCGAGGGACAGCATGCAGTCGTTGTGGGGCGCAGTAATATTGTGGGTAAGCCAATGTCATTGATGCTTCTGGAGAAAGGAGCGACCGTCACCATTTGTAGTTCTAAAACAAGAAACTTGGCTGAACATACTCGGAACGCAGATATTTTAGTAGTGGCCACCGGGAAGTCACGTATGATTACTGCTGAAATGGTCAAGTCAGGCGCAACTGTGATTGATGTTGGGATTAACCGTATGGACGATGGGACACTATGCGGTGATGTGGATTTTACTTCGATAAAGGAAAAAGCCGGCTATATTACACCTGTTCCTGGAGGAGTTGGACCTATGACGATTACCATGTTAATGAGTAATACCATTGAAGCGGCTGAGCGCGCTAGGGCGGCTATGTAATTTTTGTCTAAAATTGACCAGTATATTATTTCCAAACTGAAATACGGGAGCTGCTACTCAATATGAATTCACAAGATATTGATCCACAGGAAACACAGGAATGGCTGGAGGCATTGGAGTCTGTTCTTACCAATGAAGGAGCGGAGCGCGCACATTACTTATTGGAGAAATTAGTTGAAAAAGCGCGGCGTTCTGGCGCATACCTTCCTTATAGTGCTAATACAGCTTATATCAACACAATTCCGGTGGGTAAAGAGGAGCGTTCGCCTGGTGATCACGCCATAGAGCATCGTATTCGTTCTTATGTACGCTGGAATGCGATGGCGATGGTCGCTCGCGCCAATCGAAATACCAACGTGGGAGGGCATATCGCCAGTTTCGCCTCAGCGGCAACCTTATATGATGTTGGTTACAATCATTTCTGGCGAGCAGCGAGTGAGGAGAAGGGGGCTGATCTCGTTTATGTTCAGGGACATTCATCGCCTGGAATTTATGCCTATGCATTTTTGCTGGGAGTATTAACTGAGGAGTATCTTGATAATTTTCGTCAGGAAATAGGTGGTAAAGGCCTGTCATCCTACCCACACCCATGGCTGATGCCGGATTTCTGGAAATTCCCAACCGTATCAATGGGATTGGGGCCACATATGGCGATTTATCAGGCACGCTTTATGAAATACTTAGGTAGTCGCCAATTAGCTAATACCGAGGGGCGTAAAGTTTGGGCTCTTACAGGTGATGGTGAAATGGACGAGCCTGAGTCGCTGGGAGCCATTTCACTTGCTTCACGTGAAAAACTTGATAACTTGATTTTTATAGTGAACTGCAATCTCCAGCGCTTGGATGGCCCTGTCAGGGGCAATGGCAAGATCATACAGGAATTGGAGGCAACATTTAGAGGTGCGGGCTGGAATGTTATCAAAGTCATTTGGGGTTCTTACTGGGATCCTCTTCTGGCAAAAGATATCAAAGGGCTTCTCCAACAACGTATGATGGAATGTGTGGACGGAGAATACCAGACTTTCAAAGCCCGAGACGGGGCTTATGTCAGAAAGCATTTTTTTGGTAAATACCCTGAGTTACTCGAAATGGTTGCTAATATGTCAGACGATGATATTTGGCGACTAAATCGGGGTGGGCATGATCCGTACAAGGTGTATGCTGCTTATGCAGCTGCAGTCAAACATAAAGGGCAACCTACCGTAATACTTGCCAAGACTGTCAAGGGGTATGGAATGGGTGAGTCAGGTGAGGCGCAAAACATCACTCATCAGCAGAAGAAAATGGGAACGACCTCACTCAAGGCGTTTCGTGATCGATTTGGTTTACCCGTCCTGGATGATAAGATCGACGAGATTCCCTATCTTAAATTTGATAAGGATTCGCCGGAATTTACTTATATGCAAGGTCGACGTAAAGCCTTGGGTGGATTTTTACATCATCGTCAACGGAAGGCAAAAGCCTTGCAAATACCCTCTTTGTCAGCATTCGAAACCTTACTCAAAGGTGGTGGTGAAGGAAGAGAATCTTCTACTACTATGGCATTTGTGCGTATTCTTAATATTCTGACTAAAGATAAAAATATCGGTAAGCATATTGTGCCTATCGTCGCGGATGAGTCACGGACGTTTGGTATGGAAGGAATGTTCCGTCAGCTCGGTATCTGGTCATCAGTAGGGCAACTCTATATCCCCGAGGATGCTGATCAGCTTATGTTTTACAAAGAAGATAAGCACGGTCAAATTCTCCAGGAAGGTATCAACGAAGCTGGAGCTATGTCTTCCTGGATTGCAGCAGCCACTGCATATAGCACCCATCATGTGCAGATGATTCCTTTTTATATTTTTTATTCCATGTTTGGTTTTCAGCGTGTGGGAGATCTTATTTGGGCTGCGGGCGATATGCGCTGCCGTGGTTTTCTGCTAGGTGGAACAGCTGGGCGGACCACATTAAACGGCGAAGGTCTGCAACATGAAGACGGCCATAGTCACCTTGCTGCTTCTACTATTCCAAACTGCATATCCTATGATCCTACTTATGGCTATGAACTGGCGGTAATTGTCCAGGATGGCTTACGGCGTATGTATCAAGAGCAGGAAGATGTGTTTTACTATATTACTGTGATGAATGAAAATTACGCTCAGCCTGATCTTCCTAAAGGAGTTGAGCAAGGAATATTGAAAGGAATTTATTTGCTGCGTGAAGGTAATAAAAATAATAAAGGTGCACGTATCCAGTTGCTTGGTTCGGGGACGATATTACGGGAAGTGATTGCGGCAGCAGACATTTTACAAAAGGACTATGGTGTTGTTGCAGATATCTGGAGTGTCACCAGCTTTACTGAATTGCGGCGTGAGGCGTTGAGTATTGTGCGCTGGAATATGCTGCACCCGAATGAATCTGCTAGAGTGCCCTATGTAGAAAGTTGTCTGAAAGATCGTGAAGGGCCTGTGGTGGCTGCAACTGATTACATGAAGATTTATGCGGATCAGATACGAGCATTCATACCAGGACGCTATTGTGTGCTGGGTACGGATGGATTTGGGCGTTCTGACACGCGCGAAAAACTCAGACATTTTTTTGAAGTGGATCGCTATTACATTACCGTTGCAGCATTGAATGTTCTGTCAGAAGAAGGTAAGGTTCCAGCAGAACAAGTTGCTCAGGCAATCAAGGCGTTCGGCATCAATCCGGATAAACCAGATCCCGTTATGCAATAGACAGCGTGTGTATTGATTGTCTACAGTATTGTGGTCTTTTGTTATTCTTTGATAGATTAAATGTAGATTGAGGATAGGGCGTGAGTGAGATCAAAAAGGTAAGGATTCCAGATATTGGCGACTTTAAGGATGTGCCGGTGGTAGAAGTTCTTGTCAATGTTGGGGATAAACTCAAGGCAGAAGATTCGCTTATCACGTTGGAATCAGATAAGGCCACAATTGAAGTTCCTTCACCTCATTCCGGTACTGTCAAGGAAATTACTGTCAAAGTAGGTGATAAGGTATCTGAAGGCTCAGAAATCCTTGTCATGGAAGTTTCTGCCGAAGAAGAGAATAAGGCAACTGCTACTGAAACTATTTCTGAAGAAGAGAGTAGAACGATTACTCCTGGAGCCATTCCTGAAGAAACAGCAACGGATCGCAAGACTGTGAGCGCTAAGCCTGAAACCGTAGTAGAAATGTCTGCTCCAAGTCAAGAAACCTACTCAAGCAAGCCATTACAGTTGCCTGCACAGTATGCTGAAGTGAATCAGTCCAATCTTACTACTGCGGCTAAGTCCCATGCTGGTCCATCAGTTAGACGTTTTGCCAGGGAATTGGGTGTAGATTTAAGCAAAATAGTTGGCAGTGGTCCAAAACAGCGGATACTTAAGGAAGATATCCAGGCTTTTGTCAAACGAGAGTTAATGAAATCACAAACATCGAGTTTGGGTGGTAGACTTGATTTATTACCATGGCCTCAGGTCGATTTTGCGAAATTCGGGCCAATTGAATTAAAGCCGTTAACTCGCATTAAGCAAATTTCAGCTGCTAATCTGCACCGTAATTGGGTCATGATTCCACACGTGACCCAGTTCGACGAGGCTGATATTACCGATCTAGAAGCGCTCAGAAAGGAATATAATGAAAGGCAGCAGGAGAATGGGATCAAGCTAACCATACTTGCTTTTCTCATGAAAGCTGTGACTGCAGCATTAAAAAAATATCCGGAGTTTAACGCCTCCTTGGATAGGCGTAACGAAGAATCCTTTCTGGTACTCAAACGCTATTATCATCTAGGATTTGCGGTAGATACACCCAATGGTCTTGTCGTGCCTGTTATTCGGGATGCTGATCAGAAAGGTGTGATTGCGATAGCTGATGAGTTAGGGAAACTTTCTTCAGTTGCGCGAGAAGGAAAATTAAAACCGACTGACATGCAAGGGGCTAGTTTTACTATTTCTAGTCTTGGCGGGATAGGTGGCACGGCCTTTACGCCTATTATCAATGCTCCTGAAGTTGCCATCCTGGGAGTCTCAAGGGCGAGCTTGAAGCCAATTTATCGTAATGGCGAGTTCCTTCCTCGTCTGATTCTTCCTCTGTCGCTATCTTATGATCATAGAGTGATTGATGGGGCATCAGCTGCACGTTTTACTTCACATTTGGCGAGTATATTGGCGGATATGCGCCTTGCTTTATTTTGACAGTTTCTGATATAGCATTATTCAGCTAGCAGCACATATCTCTTAATATCTCCTCCTCTGAATCACTTCTTAAGCGATGTCTGATGAAACGTTTTCCCTAATTGGAATTTATGGAGGGACATTTGATCCAGTCCATTTTGGACATTTAAGGGTTGCAGAAGAGCTTATTGAAATTTTACAACTGGATGAAATTCGTTTTCTTCCTGCAGGGTATCCACGTTTGCGCAATGAACCTATTGCTTCGCAGCATCACCGTAAAACCATGCTTTATGAAGCTATTCGTGATAACAAAAAATTCTTTCTGGATGATCGGGAGCTCAGGCGTTCTGGAGAAAGCTATAGTGTAGAATCACTGCGTGAATTAAGAGATGAATTCAAAGGAAAAAAGGCGGCATTCTGTTTTATTATAGGAGTAGATGCATTTCTGAAACTGCCAAATTGGCATCTTTGGCGTGAGTTATTTGAATTAAGTCATTTGGTAATTGTCAATCGTCCAGGTCATATTTCTTTTGTGAATCACGCGTGCTTACCACCAAAGTTACAGGATGCATGCTTAGATCGCTGGACAGATGATGTAAACGCCTTGAAGCGTGTATCATCTGGATTTGTTTTTACAGCAGTGACCACATTATTGGATATTTCTTCGACAACCATCAGAGCCTATATCGCAGCAGAAAAAAGTGCACGTTATCTGCTTCCCGATAATGTACTGAATTACATTGGCACACATCATGTTTACACGAGGAAAAATGAAAACAGATGAGCTATTAAGGATAGTCATTGCTGCATTAGAAGATTTGAAAGCACAAAATATTCTTGTATTGGAAGCAGGAAGAATTACCTCATTATTTGACTATATGATCATTGCTAGCGGAACTTCAACACGCCAGACCAAAGCATTAGCTCATCATGTGCAGGAAAAAGTGAAAGCTGCAGGAGGTAAAGTCTATAGTATCGAAGGCGAGCAAGCTGGAGAATGGTTATTGGTAGATTTAGGCGATATCGTGGTGCATATCATGCAGCCTACCATCCGTGAATACTACGATCTGGAATCGTTATGGGCAGAATCCAGTGCAGTCAAGAAAAAAATTCTTTGAGGTAATATGGGAGAGCAAGCGTATCTAATTCCATTTCCAAATCAAAAATGACCCAAAGGCGAGCCGCAGACAGTATCAATAATACGGCAAGGTGAAGCCGACAAAGTCAGTTTTGATTTAGAAATGGAATAAATAATGAAACTCTATATCTTGGCCGTAGGAAATAAAATGCCCGCTTGGGTAGCTTCTGGCTTTATGGAATATACCCAGCGTATGCCAAGGGAAATACCCATTCATCTGATCGAAATTAAACCAGATAAACGGGGCAGTAAGCAAAATGAACAGTTGTTATTTGCCGAAAGCGAACGTATTCAGGCAGCAATGCCCTCGGCTTGTTACATTGTTGTCATGGATGAGCGAGGTAAACAGTTCACTACCATTCAGTTAGCTGAGACACTGATTGATTGGATGAGAAATGGTAAAGATGTTGTATTTATTATTGGGGGTGCAGATGGATTACACCGCAATATCAAGAGTATGGCTAATGAAATGCTGGCACTTTCCAGGCTTACACTTCCCCATGGTCTAGTTCGTGTATTATTGGCAGAGCAACTTTATCGAGCTTTATCAATTATCAGACAGCATCCTTATCATCGTATGTAGCCTGCGGTAGAGGGTTTATAAGTTGTAACGCGTCTACTGGCTCTGTCTAAAAAGAAGTTATTAAAGAATAAATTGAAAAAACACTTACTCTATAAATTTTAAACATCATGACGTTTGCTGGACATTATATCTATCTAGCTTCGCGCAGCCCCCGTAGAAGGGAACTGCTGAAACAAATTGGGGTAAGACATAGTGTGTTGCTCATGCGAGAAACAGTATCTCGAGCTGTTGATATTGATGAAACACCCCTTCTGGATGAATCTCCAACTGATTATGTTTATCGTATTACCCATGCCAAGGCGGAAGCAGGGAGGATACGTCTGATACAGCGCAAGTTGCCATTATTTCCTGTCTTAGCGGCTGATACGATCGTTGCATTGGATGGATGTATTTTCGGGAAGCCGAAGGATGCCACTCATGCCGAGGAGATGTTGACTGCACTTTCAGGCAGAACGCATCAGGTCTTGACTGCTATTGCTCTGAATTTGCAGGGTACTATCAAGCATCGTTTGTCAATTACTACAGTACGTTTTCGTGAGATTGGTAAACGAGAAATTCAAGCATGTATTGCAGGTGGCGAGGCTTTTGATAAAGCAGGGGCTTATGCAATTCAAGGTATGGCAGCAGCCTTTATTGTTGAGATTTTTGGTAGCTATAGTGGGGTCATGGGGCTACCATTGTTTGAGACAGCCCAATTACTGGAAGAGTCCGGAATAAAAGTGTTTCCCTGAGAGCTAGGAAAATCGATTGAGCTATACCTTCTAAATGAGTAGTGAAATTCTTGTCAATGTTACCCCACAGGAAACACGTGTTGCTGTTATAGAGCAAGGTGTTGTACAGGAGTTACATATAGAGAGAGCGAGCAGCCTGGGAATTGTTGGTAATATTTATAGTGGTCGGGTTAGCCGTGTCCTACCAGGTATGCAATCCGCTTTTATCGACATTGGCATGGAACGAGCCGCATTTCTCCATATAGGAGATATTAAGGAATTAAGTTCAAATGGTACAGAGGATAAACCCATTGAGAGATTGCTGCACGAGGGGAATAATATTGTCGTTCAAGTGATTAAAGATGCAATTGGTACAAAGGGAGCAAGACTTTCTACCCAAATCAGTATTGCTGGGCGAATGCTTGTTTATTTACCGCAAGAATCTCATATTGGTGTTTCTCAGCGTATTGAAGATAATGTCGAACGTGAATTATTACGTGAGAAACTGCAACATATTCTTCCAGTTGATGCCAAGGGAGGCTATATCATACGAACGATGGCCGAAGCAGCAAGCGAATCGGATCTGCATGCAGATATAGAGTACCTGCATAAGCTTTGGCATGATATTCAAAATAAAGCATTAACAGTTAGCGCTCCTGCTCTACTTTATCAGGATTTAGATCTAAGTCATCGTATGTTGCGCGATTTTGTTGATGATGATACTTACCGCATTCTGGTAGATTCCTGCGAAACTTACTTGAAGCTGATCATTTTTGCTCAAAACTATATGAGCAATGTTGCAAGTAGAATCGATCATTATACCGGGGAGCGTCCCCTCTTCGATTTATATGGTGTCGAAGAAGAAATTGAACGATCACTTGCTCGGCGGGTGGATCTCAAATCAGGTGGTTATGTCATTATTGATCAGACCGAAGCGCTAACTACCATGGACGTCAATACGGGTGGCTTCATTGGTGTGCGTAATTTTAATGACACCATATTTAAGACCAATTTGGAAGCAGCCCAAGTCATAGCGAGACAACTTCGTTTACGTAATTTAGGAGGCATTATAATCATCGATTTTATCGACATGGAGGATGAAGAGCATAAAAAGGCAGTGCTGGCAGAATTCAACAAAGCTTTGATGAAGGACAGGACACGTATGACGATCAATGGTTTCTCTGCCTTAGGTTTGGTAGAGATGACAAGGAAGCGTACGCGTGAAAGCCTTGCTCATATTTTATGTGAACCATGCCCAACTTGCCACGGGCGAGGGCAAATCCGGACAGCACAAACGATCTGTTATGAAATCTTACGTGAACTGTTACGTGAGTCACGACAATTTGAAGCTAATGAATTTCGTATTCTTGCTTCGCAGCAGGTGATCGATTTATTTTTGGATGAGGAATCACAAAATTTGGCGCAACTCGCTGATTTTATTGAAAAACCTATTGGCTTGCAGGTGGAGGCGTCTTATACACAAGAGCAATATGATGTTATTTTGATCTGAATATATGAATAAATGCTGAGATTGTCGCTGCGTTACAAGGATTACCGGGCAAAGGGTGTAAGATTAATCTCAAAGCCTTCGCCCGGGAGTGATAGCTTATTTATGCATAGCAACGTAATCGACGTGAGAATTTTTCCAGGACTTCAATTCCACTTTCTTCTGCACGATGACACCAATCTTCGAGTTGTCTAACTAATTCATCTTTCGAAGCGGTAGAGCGTTGCCATATGGCTACAAGTTCTTCACGCATTGTATAAAGCTTATCAAGATTTTTGGTTTTACTTAAAACTAGATTCAGTTTAATACGTTCCTCTTCTTGCAAGGTTTTCGCATCTGCCAATACCCAACGTTTAAGTGTATTCCCATCTATCCCATGATGGGAAGCGACTTCTCGTAAATGCTCTACTTCCTTCTTAAACATTGCTTGGAGAGATTGGGTATATTTCGCCAGCACCTCATAACGATGAGCAATCACCGCTTGCAGGGTATCGAAATCGCACTGAGTTTTGGTTTTGTTGATGTTAAGCTTGGGTGCAATTTTCTTGACGGTTGCTAATCCCATCATTTCTAGAATACGTATGTATAACCAGCCAATATCAAATTCAAACCATTTATTGGATAGTTTAGCTGAAGTAGGGTAGGCATGATGGTTATTGTGTAATTCTTCTCCCCCAATCAAAATGCCCCAAGGAGACACATTACGGCTGGCGTCTTCTGCTTGGAAATTACGATATCCCCAATAGTGACCAATGCCATTGATGACTCCCGCAGCGAATACAGGTGTCCACATCATCTGTATTGCCCAAATGGTAATACCAATAGGGCCAAATAGAATGAAATTGATAATTAGCATTAATCCAACGCCACTTGCGCTAAATCTGCTATAAATATTGCGTTCTATCCAGTCATCTGGTGTACCGTGCCCATATCTTTCCAAGGTTTCTTTGTTTTTTCCTTCTAACCGGTAAAGCTCGGCTCCTTCGGTCAGTACTTTTTTAATTCCAAAAATTTGAGGGCTGTGTGGATCATCTAAAGTTTCACATTTTGCGTGGTGCTTGCGATGAATAGCGGTCCATTCCTTAGTAACCATACCGGTAGTCAACCAAAGCCAGAAACGAAAAAAATGGCTGGGGATAGGATGCAAATCTAATGCACGGTGAGCTGAATGCCGATGGAGATAAATGGTGATGCATGCAATCGTGATATGGGTAATTACTAGCGTCACAACGATATACCCCCACCACGGTAAATCTATTAGTCCCGATAATGCTGAAACGATGTCTATGTCCATAATATTACTTTTATTCCTCCTTTAAAAACGGGGCGTGGTCGAATAATACAATCTAAAGAGATGCATAAGGTTAGTCAAGATATTTCGTGACGATTTATTACAGAAATTATGCGATTTTTTTACGAAATTTTTCATTAGATATCGTGGTATAAAATTATTTAATAATCCTCCACTTACCTGGGGGAAGGTTTGCCAGAGTGTACTTGCCAATAGTCATTCGAATTAAACGTAAGGTAGGAAATCCGATCGCTGCTGTCATATGACGTACCTGCCTGTTTTTGCCTTCGGTAAGGATAAGTTCTAACCAAGAAGTAGGGATATTTTTGCGAAAGCGTATGGGTGGGTTTCGTGACCAAATATGAGATGGTTGTTGTATTAGACGTACTTTTGCAGGTTGAGTTCTATAACATTTTAATATTATTCCTTCGCGTAATGGTTGGAGATCTGATTGATCGGGTATACCCTCTACTTGTACCCAATATTTCTTTGGCTGCTTGAATCTGGGATCACTCATTTTACGCTGTAATATTCCAGCATCAGTGAGTATGACTAATCCTTCACTATCAGCATCTAGTCTTCCAGCTGGGTAAAAATCAGCTATGGGAATAAAATCTTTTAAGGATTGATATCCAGCTTGAGGTGTAAATTGACAAATTACTCTGTATGGCTTATTGAAAAGAATCAAGTGTGCCATGTCTTAATTCCAGAGAAAATGTATTGTTATGCTTGCACTATATCGGGAGAGATAACGGCACGCAAGAGGGTATTTTCAGTATCGGCACTTTGTTTATAGCTAAACCACCAGATTGCTCCTTTTTTGATGCTAAAACCAGTATGGTTAGGGCAGATCAATGAAGCTGCAACATTGCCCAAGGTAGGTTGATGACCAACTATCAGAATCATACCTTCCTCGTAAGGCCAGTTAGCCGCGGCCAGTACTCTATCGGCAGTAGTACTGGTTCCTACTTCCGGTGTGGTTTCAAAATTTTTGCTCAGTGCCAAAGCTGTTTGCTGAGTTCGGTTTGCGGGACTGACCAGGATGCGCGTGTTCTTGATTAATCTTGGTTTAAGCCATTTAGCCATATTGCGAGCCTGCTGTAATCCTTTCTCAGTCAGTTTACGTGCGGCATCAGGAAATCCATCTTCTGCTTCCGCATGGCGCCATAGGATAAGTTCCAAATTGTTCTCCTTAAACAAAGATAACAGCTAATGCTGATCTATCAAATGATTTCCGCCCAAAGATCATGTTCGTCAGAATGTGTGACGCGTACGGTTACGACGTCCCCCTGTTTTAATGACTGGCCATTCTCTATATAAACCAGCCCATCGATTTCCGGTGCATCCGCATGGCTGCGGGCAACCGCACCTTGCTTATCAGCCTCATCAATCAGCACTTGGATAGTTTTGCCTATTTTCTGTGCAAGCCGTTGTGCGCTGATTTTTTCCTGTAACGCCATCAAACGTGCTAAACGTTCCTGCTGCAATTCGGGTGGAATAGGATTGGGTAAACTATTGGCGACTGCACCGTCAACTGGAGAATACATGAACGCACCGACGCGATCCAGTTGAGCTGCCTTAAGAAAATCCATTAGTTCTTCAAATTCTTGTTCTGTCTCCCCCGGGAAACCAACGATAAACGTACTGCGCAACGTGATATCAGGGCAAATCGTGCGCCATTGTTGGATACGGCTAAGCACATCCTCACTATCCGCAGGGCGTTTCATAAGCTTTAGAATACGCGCATTTGCATGCTGAAAGGGGATATCCAGGTAGGGAACGATCTTGCCCTCTGCCATCAGCGGAATGAGCTCGTCGACATGAGGATAGGGATAGACATAATGCAAGCGTATCCATACGCCCAATTCACCCATAGTTTGAACAAGTTCAGTGATGCGCGATTTGACAAATTTACCTTTCCAGAAACCACTGCGGTATTTCAGATCAACCCCATAGGCGCTAGTATCCTGTGAAATAACCAATAATTCCTTGACACCAGCATCCACCAGGCTTTGTGCTTCCTGCATGATATCACCTACTGGACGGCTGACCAGATTGCCACGCATACTGGGAATAATGCAGAAGGTACAGCGGTGGTTGCAGCCCTCGGAAATTTTTACATAGGCATAATGTTTAGGTGTCAGCCTTATCCCCTGTGGGGGTACTAGATCAACATAAGGATCGTGCAATTTCGGTAAATATGCATGAATGGCCTCCATGACTTCATCAGTTGCCTGCGGGCCTGTGACAGACAGTACATTGGGATGTGCTTGCTTCACAATATCCCCTTTCGCGCCAAGACAACCAGTAACAATGACTTTACCGTTTTCGGTAAGCGCTTCGCCAATAGCCTCGAGCGATTCAGCAATGGCACTGTCGATAAAGCCACAAGTATTGACCACAACTAAATCTGAATCTTCATAGTTGGGTGAAATAAGATAGCCTTCTGTCCGCAGACGCGTCAGGATGCGCTCGGAATCAACGGTTGCCTTGGGGCAACCAAGCGAAACGAAACCAACGCGTGGGATTTTATTATGCATATTCATTTATTTTTTGCTAAAGGTGAAGATCACCTGATTAAAGTTACAAAAAACAGGATAATTAAAGATAAAAATTTATTCTATTTCTAAATCAAAACTGACTTTGCCGGCTTCGCCTTGCCGTATTATTTATACTGTCTACGGCCCACCTTTGCGTCCTTTTTGATTTGGAAATGGAATAATAAAGTAATTCGAGCATGAGCAAAATTATAAGGTAAGAGTGGGTAAACAGGTGATGATAGGGGTCAGAGTTATTAGTCGCGCCATAGCGGAAACTCAGGCAAAGTTTTAAAAAAAGCAAGGTCGTGGTTGGGCCAGAGCTGAGCATTCTCTATGAGAGCAAGTGATTTAAGCTTGCGAATACTAGCGAGTGCCTGCTCAACGTTATCCTGCCAGCAGCAGCCAGGTGCAATCTCATCGGATAAATTCTCATTCAGATCGGCCGCATCACCGCAAAGAATGACGGGGCGGCCTTTGGGCAAGCGTATGAGCAGGGACATGTGCCCTGCAGTGTGACCAGGCGTAGTAATAGCCTGTACTCCTGGCGCCACTTCATATTCACTTGTTTGTAAATACCACTGATCCGATTTAACCAGCTCATCTGCAAATACTCCGCTATCTAACCCACTCTTGGCTGCTGTCAGCTCATCCCGATGGATGTGAACCTCGCATTCAGGCAGATCACACAAGCCGCCTGCATGATCGAAATGTAAATGGCTGATAAATACTAAATCAATATCGGAAGACGTTAAACCTAGTCGTTCAAGATAATGGGGAACACGTTGGTCTGCTTGCATTCTGGGCGTTTCTATAGAAGAGGACATGGAAGCAAAATAGCGTGTACGAAGAGCGGGGTTGGTCAATTTGCGATAGTCGCACCCTACGTCATACAGGATGCGACCATTGGATGTTTCAATCAAATAAGCCAGAATAGGTGCTTCAATCCACCACCCCTGGCCACGATTACGCGTTGAAATGGTTTTCTCATAGCGTATGCTTCCGGTGAGTAACGTCCAGATTTTGAGCGCATGGGACATATGCTTACTAATAACCTGGACCAATGAGTTAATCAAGAAAGTTCAGAATAAGTTGCCAAGGAAGATATAGCGCAAGGTAGACGGAACCCTGAGCCCGGAAAACGAGCAAACGAAATTTGGTTATAACCACATTCAGATAAATAAGCGAAATTGCGGGTACAGTCTAATGTAACAATTGGCATGTAAGGGCACCTATTCAAGGCGTTATTAGCGCGTAATTGGTTTATATCTGATCCGTTTCGGTTTTGCGCCTTCTTCACCCAATCGTTGGCGTTTATCTGCTTCATATTCCTGATAATTACCGGCATAGAAGGTGACTTGAGAATTGCCTTCAAACGCCAGAATATGCGTTGCAATACGATCCAAAAACCAGCGATCGTGCGAAATAACCAGCACGCAGCCAGCAAATTCCAACAGCGCATCTTCCAATGCCCGCAGTGTTTCTACATCGAGATCATTGGATGGCTCGTCAAGCAGCAAAACGTTTCCGCCAAAAATCAATGTCTTGGCTAAATGTAAGCGTCCTCGTTCCCCCCCTGAAAGCTGTCCGACCATTTTCTGCTGATCAGGCCCTTTGAAATTGAAGCGGCCAATATAAGCACGAGATGGCGTTTCATATTTACCGACTGTGAGGATATCGTTCCCATCTGATACGGCTTCAAAGACAGTCTTATTGCTATCGAGGATATCACGCGACTGATCAACATAAGCGATTTTGACCGTTTCGCCGAGATTGATTTTGCCCGTATCAGGTTGCTCGCGGCCGATAATCATGCGAAATAACGTTGATTTACCTGCACCATTGGGGCCAATGATACCGACAATTGCGCCAGGGGGTATTTTAAAGCTCAAATTATCAATCAGCAATCGATCGCCGAATGCTTTGGAAACGTTATTAAATTCAATGGCTTCATTTCCGAGTCTGTCGGCCACCGGAATAAAGATTTCTTGTGTTTCATTGCGCTTTTGATATTCCTGGGAGGTGAGCTCTTCAAAACGGGCAATCCGCGCTTTAGATTTGGACTGCCGTCCCTTAGGATTTTGTCGTACCCACTCCAGTTCCTTTTTGAGCGCTTTCTGCCGGGCAGATTCAGAAGATTCCTCTTGTTTGAGGCGGACTTCTTTCTGCTCTAACCAGCTTGTATAATTGCCTTTCCAAGGAATGCCTTGACCACGATCGAGTTCCAGTATCCATTCGGCGGCATTGTCCAGGAAGTAGCGATCGTGCGTTACAGCTACTACTGTACCAGGAAAACGCACCAGAAATTGTTCCAACCACTCCACAGATTCAGCATCAAGGTGGTTAGTAGGTTCATCAAGCAATAACATGTCCGGTTTTGATAATAGCAGCCTGCACAGTGCTACACGTCGTTTCTCACCACCAGAAAGATTGTTGATGACAGCGTCCCATTCAGGGAGACGCAATGCATCAGCGGCTACTTCCATTTGCTGGGCAGTGTCAGCCCCACTCGTTGCAATGATGGCTTCTAGCCGTGTCTGCTCTGCAGCCAGCGCATCAAAATCTGCATCCGGTTCAGCATAAGCCGCGTAAATTTCTTCCAATTTCTGTTGAGCGCTGAATATATCACCTAACCCTTCCTGAACGGCTTCACGTACAGTCTGTTCCGGGTTAAGTTGTGGTTCCTGCGGTAAATGCCCAATTTTGAGATGAGGCATTGGCGTAATTTCACCTTCAAAATCCTTGTCTGCGCCAGCCATAATTTTTAATAACGTGGATTTACCTGAGCCATTTAAGCCGAGCAATCCTATTTTTGCGCCGGGAAAGAAACTGAGTGAAACATCTTTAAGAATCGTGCGCTTCGGTGGAACAACCTTGCTTAAACGATTCATGGTTAAAACATATTGAGCCATAAAGTGTAAGAAAAGATATGGATGATTAGGAACTTGTATTTAATCGTTACTCTAAAAATTGGGCTTTTTTTGTTGCTGCCGGTTAGCCTGATACCGAATAATGAACTTTGCTTTCGCGTCTAGCTGGTAAATTGTATATTTTACCAGCCCATTTCACGGTAGTTAATTTGATTATTACGCGTTTGTTGGCTACTCTCCATTAAATCTAGATTTTCAATGGCTTGCAATTTATGAAAGATCTAAAGGAAATCATTGGAATATGTAGCTGATTATCATGTTTTATCAAGGATTTTGTGAGCTATTTTCCCGACTTGCATGAGACTGATGCCAATATTAATACTAATATCGCCTTAAGATTCACAAATACCATAAATGTTCCCAATTTTGGATAAAGCCATAAATAGAACAATGAAATCAATTATATATTAATGCGGATTTCTCAGGTCCGATCTCAGTTAAAAAGTTTGCCATATAAGGATTAATCCTTACGTGTTTGTACGTATTTAATCATTTCCAATTTTAATTTAATCTTTAACCATTAATATTTAACAATTTGAGTTGGATCACGAGATATCACTGTTTTCACAAGACAAAAAAGATTACCAGATGAGGATATGTTATGAGTGCAGAACCAGCTGATAGAGATAAGGTTGAATTCGATCAAGGAGAACATCTTTTAGATCTATCGATTACAGTATGGCTAATCAGAAATGTGCTAGCTTAACAACTCAACTCATAAAGCAAGCAATCTCACCTCTCAGTGTACATCGAACTGATAAGTGATCAGATTATTGCAACGAAATTCTAACGAAAAAAGCTATTCACCTGATGAGTAAAATTACTATATGGTTATTATTGAATTTATTTCACGCTCGGTCGTTGATTCTCTAATAAAACAAGCAAGAAACTTAGGTGGGTCTTGAGATAAAGAATTATTGTGATATATCATGGGGTGAACTACTTGAGTAAATTACCAACCGCCATGTCTGAGGTCATCAGATTCCTTTTAGAAATAGTGTCTGAACGTGCTGCTCACTCAATCCCGGTTAATACGGTAAAAGCCATCATTCATCTTGGCCATGAGAAGAAAACTTGGGGAGTTTTCCCCAAAGAGGAATATTAAATTAAATAAAATAAATAAAAAACGAGCTACAGGGAGAGATATTATGAGAGTTCTGGTTTATTTTAGATCAGGTGCTAGTCAAGTATTTATTGTTCCTCGAGATATTCCTGCTGTTGAATTTCGGCGAGTCGCGGAAGCTGTGGGAGGATATTTTCATAAAGTGGAATTCGTTCAGAAAAAAGCAAAATTACAAAAAATGAATACGTTCTCATATTAGAAAAATAAATTTCTTCGATTCTTTGTTCCATTTTTAAACCAAACTTGACTTTATCAGCTTCTCCTTGCCATATTATTTATCCTGTCTGCGACTCGCTTTCGCGTCGTGTTTGATTTTGAAATGGAATGACTCAAAGAAACGGTAGCCTAATCACAGGCTAGTTATAATGCTTCAAATACCCCAGCTGCCCCCATTCCACTGCCTACACACATCGTAATCATGCCGTATTTCAGATGGTGCCGGCGTAAGCCATGCAGCAGTGTCGCGACACGGATTGCACCTGTTGCGCCAAGTGGATGACCAAGTGCGATAGCTCCTCCTAGAGGATTTACCTTGGCCCGATCCAGCCCTAACTCATTGATAACAGCGAGGCTTTGTGCAGCAAATGCTTCATTCAGCTCAATCCAGTCAAGATCATCCAGTTTCATACCCACTTGTTTCAATACCTTAGGGATCGCCTTGACTGGACCAATTCCCATTATCTCAGGTGGAACGCCTGCTATCGTGTATCCAATAAACCTTCCAATTGGTTTTAAATTGAAGCGTTGTAATGCGGCGGCACTCATGAGTACTACTGCACCTGCGCCATCAGACATCTGTGAACTATTTCCTGCCGTGACCGAGCCGTTGGCTGCAAAAACTGATTTCAATTTCGCAAGCGCTTCTAAACTGGTATTGGCACGAGGTCCTTCATCAGTGTCTTTCACAGATTTTACAGTTATGACTTCGTGTGAAGTTAAATCCGGTCTTTTTTCTTCGATTGGGTAGGGAGCAATCTCCTGTTTGAACTCGCCTGTTTCAATTGCTTTTAAGGCTCGTGTGTGGCTCGTCAACGCAAACTCATCCTGTTGTTCCCGAGAGATTTTCCACCGCTGCGCTACTTTCTCGCCGGTGATGCCCATTCCATAAGCAATGGCTACATTTTCATCGTGCATGAACATAGCTGGATTCAGGGCAACCTTATTGCCCATCATTGGTATCATGCTCATGCTTTCAGTGCCACCTGCAATCATCACGTCCGCTTCCCCCAAGCGAATACGGTCTGCAGCCAATGCAACTGTCTGCAACCCGGATGCACAAAAGCGGTTGACTGTCATGCCTGACACGTTGTTGGGCAATCCAGCCAGCAACAATGCTACACGTGCTACATTGATTCCTTGTTCCGCCTCCGGCATAGCACAACCAACAATTACATCTTCGATTGCAGCCGGATCAAGCCCTTCACATTGTTTCAATACTGCTTGGAGAACATGGACAAGCATGTCATCGGGGCGAATATTTTTAAACATACCGCGTGGGGCTTTACCAACAGGTGTACGTACAGCAGCGACGATATAGGCATCCTGAGTTTGTTTGGTCATGGTTTTCTCCATCAATCTTTAAATAAGGATCTCATCACGATGGCTAATTTCTGAGTGGTTTCCCTGTTTTCAAGGTGTGCGCGATGCGCGCTTGAGTTTTCTCTGTTGCCAGCAATTCAATGAATGCTTTTCTCTCCAGCTTGAGAAACCACTCTTCATCTACCAAACTGCCCGGCGTCAAATCGCCTCCACACATGACATGAGCGATTTGGCTGCCGATCAGGTAATCGTGCTCAGAAATAAAGTGCCCCTCTAGCATATTGACTAATGTTCCTTTGAATGTCGCAATCCCAGTAGATCCCGCTACTGGAATTCCGCGCGGCATCAAAGGCGGACGATAACCTGACTCTGCCAGCGCAAGTGCTTGTATTTTCGCTGCATGAAGAAGTTCAAAACGGTTCATGATGATCGGATCAGTCGGAAGCAAATAGCCCAGTTTTTTTGCCTCCTCGGCGCTTTTTGCAAGTTGAGCCATCCCGACTATCTGGAAGTAATGTTTTAGTTGGGGAAAAGGATCATCATCTATTGCATTTCGTGCTGCTCTCAATGCCAGTTCTTTACATCCTCCGCCGGCCGGTAGCAAGCCCACGCCTGCCTCAACCAGACCGATATAGCTTTCCAAAGTGGCAACAGTTCTATCGCAATGCATCGCAAACTCACAGCCTCCTCCTAAAGCAAGCCCATCGACTGCCGCCACCGTTGGAATCATGCAGTATCGGAGATGCTGCGACAGTTGCTGGAAGCGCGTGATCAGCGTTTCTACTTCTGCGAGTTTGCCAGCCATCAATGCATCTGCTAGATCCAGACTTCGCGCGGCTTGCAGAATGGTCGATTGAGCTGTTTTCTTAACTTTCTTCACGAATTGATCAAAAGCGGAGGGTGGTTCCTCACTTTTAGGTTTCTCTGTCGCTTTTTGCAGATTAGCACCTGCCGAGAAAGGGGGTTCGGTTTGCCAAATCACGAGCGCACGCCAGTGACGCTCAGCTTCCTCGATTGCCCGCTGCAATCCATTGAGTACTTCGATATCAATCGTATGCATCTTACTCTTGAAGCTGACAATCGCTATTTCATCTCCAGTATGCCACATGCGTATTGCATTTGTTTCAAAGATGGTTTCACCATATATCTTTTCTTCACCCGCCAAGCGATCAGGAAATGCTTGTCTGCGATATACCGGCAATGTTGATCGCGGTTGCATCCCATGTATTACCGGTGCGTAGGAGCCTTGCGTGGTATGTACACCTGGCGCCGCATTTTGTCCTACTTCTTGTACCCAGGCAGGAAGGGGAATGTTGCTCATGCTTTTGCCAGCGGCGATATCTTCATTGATCCAGGCAGTAATCTGGTTCCAACCAGCAGTCTGCCAAATTTCAAACGGCCCCTGATTCCAGCCAAACCCCCAGCGAATCGCGAGATCGAGATCACGCGCATTATCTGCAATTGCAGATAAATGAAAAGCGCAGTAATGTAACAGATCACGATGTATTGCCCACAAAAATTGAGCTTGTGGATGCTCGCTGAGTCGCAAAGCAGCAAATTTTTCAACTGGATTCTTTTGCTTGAGTAGCGATTCAACATCACTATCCAATGTACTTTCGGAAAGATGGTAAGTATTGGTAGCTAGGTCAAGTACCTGAATTTCTTTATTAACTTTTCGATAGATTCCCTTTCCTGATTTCTGACCGAGTGCACTTTGATCGATCAAGGTCTGTAACCAGTTGGGAATGATGTAATAGCGATGCCAGGGATCATCGCTCAATGCTTTATGCATGGTATTGATGACATATGCGAGAATATCTAGACCTACGATATCCGCAGTGCGGAAAGTAGCACTCTTGGGGCGCCCAATGAGGGGGCCCGTCAACTTGTCAACCAGATCAAAGCCTAAGCCAAATTCTTTTGCATGATGCATAATCGCCAGCATGGAGAACACACCTACACGGTTAGCGATAAAGTTAGGTGTATCTTTCGCCCGAATGACCCCCTTACCCAGATAAGTCACTAAAAATGCTTCCAGATCATCAAGTATTCCGGCATCGCTCTCCTTGCAAGGAATCATCTCGACCAAATGCATATAACGCGGGGGATTAAAAAAGTGAATGCCGCAAAAGTGATGACGTAATTCTTCAGGAAAAGCCTGCGCCAATTGATTGATCGATAGACCGGATGTATTGCTGGCAAAAATGGTATGCGGACCAAGATGAGGCGCAACTTTGGTATACAGATCGGTTTTCAAATCCATACGCTCAGCGATCGCTTCGATGACGAGATCACAGTCCGTGAGTAATCCGAGGTGCTGATCATAATTGGCGGACTGAATACAAGCTGCTTTGGAAATTACCGATAGTGGAGCAGGCTCAAGTTTTTTTAGTTTTTCGATTGCTTTCGTTGCAAGCGCACTAGGATCGCCAGATTCAGTAGGCAGCTCAAATAAAAGTGTTTCAATATTAGCGTTTACCAAATGCGCTGCAATCTGCGCTCCCATGACTCCTGCTCCCAGCACTGCGGCCTTGCGTACAATAAAGCGATAGTTACTCAATTTTCTCCCTCCGCCTGATCTGGTTATTGGATGAAGCTGCTAATGCAGCACATTTCTGCATAATTGCTTGATTACATCCTATTTGGATGACTATTTCAAGCTTTCTGCTCAAAAGATTACAAGCATGAACCTCAAAGAGCAAGTGGGAGTTGTTTCATTTTTGTAAAGATTGATGTCAATTACTTAAGGGCACCTCTAAAAATTCAGAGTTTTAAACAAAACGAGGCGAGAACAACAAATGTTGGCACTGCATATGATTGATATGTGAGGAAACGTTTTTGCGAACAACGTATTGTGACGAAATATGAATTTTTAGAGGTGCCCTTAAGCAAAATTAAGGTATAAGCATTTGTCATCCTATTTATTTCTTTTTAAATTGTTCAGTTTGTATTCATGATTCCCGGGATAAAGTAATCATCAACAGAAGAAATTCTGATCAATAAAAAAAACAATTAAGGAGGTGTAACATGAAAACGAGAACTAAAACAGGCATAGCGATAAAATTATTATCTGGAATGTTGTTAAGTATTGCTTTAGTGATTCCCATCGTGGTTGAAGCTGGAAGAGGACATCACCACCACCACCATCATCGTCACCAACATCATGATCATTATCGCCATTATCATCATGATCATCGCCACCACCACCATCATAATCATTACAATACACGGAATATTTATTACAACCAACCTTACTATCCTCCTGCTTATTATCCACCAGTTTATGGTAGTTATTATGGTGTAGCACCGAGAAACTTTTTCTTTGGCATTAACACGGGAAATGCCCGTTTTATGTTAGGCTATTAAGCATCATGGCCGGTAGTAGAAAACGTTATTCTACTATTGGCTGGCTTATAGCTATTAAAGAATGATGACCTATCGATATTGCTTGGTGATTGCTGTTTTTTTTTTATTTATCATGCCTGCGGCTACTCTTGCGCAGAAAGATTCTCTTTATTATCAACCGAGCAATCAGCACATGGAAATTTCCCAACAGCAAGCAGTTACTATTGCACAGCAGCATATTCCCGGCCGTCTTCTATCTGTTCAGCGTGTGCCTGATAGTTATCGTGTCAAGATTTTAAGTAACAGAGGAACTGTGCGCATTGTGACCATAGATGCTAATAGTGGCGCCGTTATTGCTACTCATTAGAACAGAAAACATTCCCATGCAATTCTGGCTACCTAGATGATCGAGTGAAATAAGCTATGTATGATCACGTTTGTAGATTTTTAGGTTTAACACAATATCTGACTATTTAAGCTACCCGATTGACATCATGCGAATCTTGCTTATTGAAGATGAAATCAAGCTGCAAAAGCAAATTAGTCAGCAGCTGGAGGCAGATGGATATATGGTCGATACTTGTGATAACGGCGAGGAAGGTTTGTATATTGCAAGTGAATATCCGTTAGATGCAGCTATTATTGATATCGGCTTGCCTGGCTTATCTGGCCTTGAAGTGATTGCTACTTTACGAAAGCGAGGAAGCTTGCTTCCCATACTTATTCTTACAGCACGCAATAGCTGGCAAGATAAAGTTAAAGGTTTGGAGATGGGGGCGGATGATTATCTTGCCAAGCCATTTCAAATGGAAGAGTTACAGGCCAGACTCAAGGCGCTTCTGCGCCGCGCAACTGCCATACCGAGTACAACATTGAAGTCTGGACCTATTACACTGGATACGGCCGAACAAACGGTTAAATTAGGTAATGACATTGTTGATCTGACTACTTTTGAATATCGCTTGCTGGAGCATTTAATGCGTCATCAAGGTGAGGTCATTTCCAAACAAACCCTTACTGATTATCTCTATTCCCACGATGATAATCATGATAGTAATGTGTTAGAGGTTATGATTGGACGCTTGCGCCGTAAACTTGATCCTGACGGAAAGCTTAACCCAATAGAAACATTACGTGGACGTGGTTATCGCTTTGCGATCAAATCCTCATCATCATGAAATCACTCAATCAGCGTATTTTATTCAGTGCCTCATTAGTACTTTTTATCTTTATTGTGGGTACTGCGTTGACGCTGGATCGAGCCTTTTACGACAGCGGTCAAAGGGCACTACAAGACCGGATGCTTGGCAAGCTTTTTCTGCTGATGGGAGAGGTTGAAGTTGACGAGAAGGGTAGTGTATCCATGCCAGAAGAACTGCCAGCTCTGATTGAATTTGAGCAACTCAATTCAGGCGTTTATGCATTTATTACGGATCATACCAATACCCTTGTCTGGAAATCGTTTTCTACTTTGAGTATTCCTATACCATCACGAGCTCCTCTATTAGAAGGTGAGAAAAAATTCGAGCAGATCACGCTTAATGATGAGCCACACTTTATCTATAGTTTTGCTGTAGCCTGGGAAACAGATGGGGGTGACTATTCGTTTATTTTTCATGTGATCATGGAGAGTACGTCGCTTGAGGCGCAAATAGACAGCTATCGTACAGACTTGTGGGGTTGGTTGGGAGTGATGGGATTCTTATTATTGATTATGCAGACGCTAACATTGCATTGGGGGCTTCGACCGATGCGTCAAGTCTCATCTGAGTTAAATGCCGTTGAATCCGGCGTGCAGGAAAGTGTACAAGGAGTCTATCCAGTCGAATTAAAACGCCTTACCGACAATATCAATTCGCTCATCCAACACGAACGAAAACATCAGAAGCGTTACCGCAATGCGCTAGCCGATTTAGCGCACAGCCTTAAAACACCTTTGACCATCCTACGAGGTACAATCAGAACCGAAAGGCTTTCAGAGAATATGCAAACTGTTCTCGATGAACAGATCAACCGAATGGATAGTATTATTCAGTATCAATTACGTCGTGCTGCGACAGCTGGCAGCTCGCCTGGAACAAGGTTAATTGCATTACGCCCAGTCGTTGAGAAAATTGTTAATACAGTTAATCGCGCTCATTACGAGAAATGCCCGGAGATTATCATTGAAATTGGGTCTGAGTTTTGTTTGAGAATGGATGAGGGCGATTTAATGGAATTGCTTGGGAATTTAATTGATAACGCTTTCAAATGGTGTCGGCGGACAGTCACCATATCAGCCCAGTGCGCACACGATGATATCGTGCTCAAAGTAGAAGATGATGGCCCCGGTATCAAGCAAGAAGAAATAGGCAGACTCACTGAACGCGGAGTCAGAGCTGATCAAGCGATGCCAGGCCACGGCATTGGCTTAGCCATTGTGCGTGATATTGCTCAGGCATACGATGGGGTCTTATTTATCGAGCCGGGCAAGAACATTGGAGCATCTTTTATCATCAGAATAAAGCGTTAATAGAAATTCTTGCAATTCAGGCTATTTCAGTCTTAAATTGTGCATCTTTTATTGATGCGCAATGCTCGTCTGCTGGATTCTGTGTGCTGTAAGGCGTCAGATAAGAAAGGATATGAGATAATTACGCATAAATACTTTAACAAGTAGTTCCATTTCTAAATCAAAAATGACACGAAGGCGAGTCGCAGACAGTATCAATAATACGGCAAGGTGAAGCCGACAAAGTCAGTTTTGATGTAGATATGGAATAATAAGATACCATGAACTATCCGCAGCATTAAGTATTGTTGATTTCTGAACTGAAAAAACAGAGCCTAAATACCGTCTAGCCTTATTCCCATTAAACCAGTTAAATCAGTTGAAAAACCAAGCATGCCTAGATTTATCGCATTGATTCCTGCTGCAGGCAGCGGCTCGCGCATGAATAATGAATTACCAAAACAGTATTTGTCTTTGGCGGATAAGCCAATGATTTATCATGCCTTACATACTTTGTGCCACTCCTCGCATATCTTTAGAGTATTTGTTATTCTCGCCCCGGATGATAATGAATGGAATTGTTACGATTGGTCATCCTTTGCTGGTAAATTGGTCGTGAAGTATTGTGGAGGGGCAACGCGTGCTGACAGCGTATTGAATGGATTGAAGGCAATGCAAGCAGACGGATCTATCGGTAATGATGATTGGATCCTTGTACATGATGCAGCACGTCCTTGTCTGACTATCTTTCAACTTGACCAACTCATTGATACACTCGCACTGGACGAGGTTGGCGGCTTATTGGCTATCCCAGTTGCGGATACCTTAAAACGCGCTGATTCAAATCAACGTGTGATGGGTACAAAATCCAGAAATGGCTTATGGCAAGCGCAAACACCGCAGATGTTTCGCTTGGGTTTGTTAATGGATGCGCTGAGTAAAGTGAATAGTGCCGCTATAACGGATGATGCAAGCGCGATCGAAGCTTTAGGTCTTCGTCCCAGATTGGTGCAGAGCGATGCTTATAACTTCAAGGTCACTTATCCTCAAGATTTGGCCTTAGCCGAACTTATTTTGCAAAAAAGGGAAACAAAGTGAAGAATATAAGAGTTGGGCAGGGTTTTGATGTGCATCCACTAGTAGAAGGTCGTGATCTGATCATTGGTGGTGTAGCGATTCCTTACGAGAAAGGACTGATGGGGCATTCTGACGCAGATGTTCTGCTGCATGCGCTGTGTGATGCATTAATTGGTGCAGCTGCATTAGGTGATATCGGTCAGCATTTTTCCGACAAGGATGCACGTTATAAAGATATTGACAGCCGCGTGCTATTACGTGAGGTGCAACGCTTGTTGATCAGCAAGCGCTACAGGGTCATCAATATCGATGCAACGATTATCGCTCAGGCACCTAAAATGGCCCCTTATATCTTAGCAATGGTGACTAACATTGCCCAGGATTTGGATATGTCTACCAGCGATATTAATATCAAGGCAAAAACTGCGGAGAGGCTTGGCTTTGTAGGTCGGGGTGAGGGGATTGTGGCCGAAGCCATTTGTTTGATCGCGAAAACTGACGACATTTGTGATTAAAGCAAATATTTCTCCCGAAGAGACTATAAAAGTTTTTTTTGCAGTCTGGCCTGATGCCGCTGCCCAAGAAAGACTGAGCAAGCTAGCCAGCCAACTCGCTAGCCTTTGTAGGGGTAGGGCAATTAACCTCCCTTTGATCCATCTCACCTTGGTATTTGTTGGAAATGTAACTGGTCAGCAACTTGAAACACTGTGTCAAGTAGCGAATGAAGTCAAACAATCAAATTTCCATTTGACTATGGATGAAATTCAGTACTGGCAACATAATCGCATTGTCCATATTGGCCCAAGCCAATGTCCTGCTAAGCTTTCTGCATTAGTAAATGATTTGCAGAATAGATTGTCTCAGGCGGGCTTTTCACTGGAAAAACGCCGCTATATTCCACACATTACTTTGGTAAGAAAAGCTTTGTGCAGAAATTTACCAGATTTGACGGCTTCGATTGCCTGGCACGTCAATGAATGGGCATTAGTGCAATCCAAACAGACCGATCAGGGCACGGTTTACTTGTCACTTGACCGCTGGCCTCTTGAAGAAACCTGAAGTCCGTTATCATATTGATATCCTTAAAGATTCCTTGAGTACCTAATGAAGATCCTAGCGCTCGATACATCTACTGAATATTGCTCACTCGCACTCTGGCTGGATGGTAATATGCTGTGCAAAGAAGTATTGGCCGGGCAAAAGCATACTGAGTTACTGCTACCGATGTTACAAGAAATGTTGGCCAAATCCGGGCTGGCTTTGACACAATTGGATGGCTTTGCTTTCGGTGCCGGTCCAGGATCATTTACGGGCTTGCGGATAGCATGTGGCATAGTGCAAGGATTGGCATTGGCAACAGACCTGCCTATTATCGGGATTAGCACGCTGGAAGCAATGGCACAAAGAATTGGCACAAGCCATGTCATGGCGGCGCTGGATGCGCGTATGGGTGAAATTTATTATGCTGCCTATACTCAAACAGTTGATAGCTGGTCAATTATACAAGCACCTATTCTCTGCTTGCCCCAGCATATACCTCAGCTACCGGGCGAGCGATGCTGGGTTGGGTGTGGGAGTGGTTTTGATCAGCACCATGAATTGCTAAGCCATCTTTACAGCAATAGTTTGTGTCGAATTGAGCAGGGATGTTATCCCCATGCCCAAGAAATAGCGCAACTCGCTGCGCCAAAATTGATGAAAGGGTTAGGCATTGCTGCCGAAGAGGCTGCTCCTGTTTATATACGAAATAAGGTAGCTTTGAAGGAAAATGAGCGATGAGCAATTCCTTGCAACAAACCTATCAGATCAGGGAAATGCGCTTGGAAGATGTGCGTCGTGTCATCCTCATCGAACGTGATATTTTTCTTTTCCCTTGGTCAGAAATGAATTTTGCTGATTCGATCAGAGCAGGCTACTACTGCCGCGTGGTAGAACTCAACGATTTGCTGATAGGCTATGCTATTATGATGACAGGTCCCGATGAGGCCCATATTCTAACAATTGGCATTTCAGCTCAATGGCAGCATCAAGGCTGGGGTTGCAAGATGCTACAGTATTTCATTGATCTTGCCAGACAACAGCAGGCTATAGCAGTCTTGTTGGATGTGCGTGAGTCCAATATTGCTGCGGCCAATTTGTACCGGCGATTAGGTTTTAAACAAATCGCGATACGTAAAGGATATTATCCTGCCATGTGTGGGCGTGAAGATGCACTGGTGATGAGGCTGGAGTTATGAGTCGACGACGCAAGGAAACACTGCGCGAGCTTGGTTTAACCCCTATTTGGCATCGCAGGGCAGACAGTGCTCTGGATGAGTCAGCACCATCGACTTTGGCGAGTGATCGGTCTGTTCCAAAAGTCAATGCCGCAAAAGAAGTAACTAATGATCGAGAAGCGCAAATTTCAAGGATGGATTGGGCGCAGCTCAAATCTACCGTTGCTGGCTGCATAGCATGTCCGTTATGTGAGTCAAGAACGCAAACGGTGTTCGGGGTGGGGGATGAACAGGCTAATTGGTTGTTTATTGGAGAAGGGCCCGGCGCACGAGAAGATAAAACAGGCGAGCCATTCGTTGGTCAAGCGGGTAAATTGCTTGACAATATGCTGAGGTCTATTCAATTACGGCGCGGTGAGGGGGTCTATATCACCAATATCGTAAAATGTCGACCGCCTAATAACAGAGCCCCTGAACCTGGCGAGGCTGAACAGTGTCGACCTTATCTGAAACGACAAATCGTTCTGATTAAACCTAAACTTATTGTTGCGTTGGGGAAGGTTGCAGCACAGAATTTACTGCATACCAATGAAAATATTGCCAATCTGCGTGGCATGTTACACTCCTACGCAGATATTCCTTTGATTGTTACTTATCATCCAGCTTATCTGTTACGTTCGCTCACGGACAAAGCCAAAGCATGGGAAGATTTATGCTTCGCCAAAGCAACAATGCAATCATTGTTGGCACAATGATTTTCCCGGTAAAGCAGTGATTCCATTTTTAATCAAACCTGTCATTGTCAGCTTCTCCTTGCTGTATTAGTTTTTATACTGTTGCGGCTCGTCTTCACGTCATTTCTGATGAGAAAATGGAATAACATGAGGGCGCCTCTAAAAATTCAGAGTTCTAAACCAGACAAGGCGAGAACAAAAAATGTTGACGTAGCATATTCCTGATAGGTAAGGAAACATTTTTTTGTGAGCAACGAAGTATTATGATGAAACGGGGTAAGCAGGCAATCCACGAAGCGGATGCTCGCAAATATGAATTTTTAGAGGTGCCCATGATCATCATCAATGTATTTTATGCATGCCAATCAGATGAAGTGAATCCTCTTTACTTTGATTAAACAGGTGCCATTTACGGATGAGAAACATAGAGATAGCCACCAATAAACCAAATAGCGCAATAACAACGTAAATATGCACATCCAGCATGATGAGTAGTGCATACAGCAATATCATCACAAGAATACTGAAATTCTCATTGAAATTCTGGACTGCGATTGAATGACCGGCACCCATCAAAATATGTCCGCGATGCTGTAGCAGGGCATTCATCGGTACCACAAAAAAACCTGCTAGACCACCGATCAAGATAAGCAACACAACCGCAATCCATAAATCTCGTACAGTAATCATCGTCATAACGACTATACCCATGGCAATACCGAGTGGAATGACTTTTACTGAATCCCGCAGAGAAACTAATTTAGCTGCTAAAACCGCTCCGAGTGCAATACCAACTGCCACTACGCCTTGTAATTGCGCAGCTTGATTGAGTGGAAAGCCCAGTGCAATATCAGCCCATTTCAAAACAATAAACTGTAAAGTCGCGCCTGCCCCCCAGAACAAAGTTGTGACAGCAAGCGAGATCTGTCCAAGCTTGTCGGTCCATAACAATTTCACACAGTGTGCAAATTCGTGGATCAGGAATGAAGGATTCTTTTTGAGTATGCGATGATCGACTCCTGTATTGGGTATGTATAAATTAAAAGTGGCTGCAATCGTATAACACACTGCAACAAGCAGAAGCGCTACTTCTATGTGGGTATCGATGCCTGTATCAATAAAAGGAAAATCAAGCGATAGTAAGGCAGACGAAATAGCTGGGGTGATGAGAAGTCCGCCAAACACTGTGCCAAGTACGATAGAAGCTACAGTTAATCCTTCAATCCAGCCATTGGCAATGACTAATTTTTCCGGGGGCAGCAACTCAGTCAATATGCCATACTTTGCAGGAGAATAAGCTGCTGCACCTAGCCCTACTATGGCATAGGCACTGAGCGCAACATATTGGTCTATCGCAAAGAACAAAAGGGTACAGCCCACGATTTTAATCGAGTTACTGATAAGCATGACTCGACCCTTTGCCATGGAGTCAGCAAATGCACCAACAAAGGGTGCCAGCATGACATAGAACAGCACAAATACAAATTTGAGCATGGGGGTAAGAAAGGTAGGGGCTTGTAAGTCAGTCAATAGCGCGATCGCTACTACCAATAATGCATTATCAGCTAATGACGAAAAAAATTGTGCCGCCATTATTGTATAGAATCCGCGCTCCAAGAGTCCTCCTTAATAACCTCGATTTAAAATCTTTCCTGTAATACTTATCAGAAAATAGTAGTGTATATCCTAAAAGGAATAGTACCCGTAAACTGAATGATACCTTTTATGTATCTCATCTAGATGAAAATTTTATTTCGTCTTAGTCATTCCATTTCTAAATTAAACCTGACTTTATGGGCTTCACCTTGCCATATTATTTATCCTGTTGGCGGCCCGCCTTTGCGTCATGTTTGATTTTAAAATGGAATAACACGCAAAATATCAATATTATAGCGATAGCTATTCCGAACGATGGATCCGTGACAGTGGACCATTATGGATTGCTGGCCATATTTTCGAGGTATTCTACCCTTACTTCGGTAAGGCCATGCAAACCAATCTTTTTAGCTGCACCATGTGATAGATCAATTAATCTGTTTCTTTTAAAAGGGCCGCGATCATTGACAATGACATCTACAGCACGTCCATTACGAAGATTGGTAACTCTTACTTTGGTGGGCAAGGGGAGAGTTCTATGTGCAGCAGTTAATCCTTGCGGGTTAAAACGTGTACCCATTGCAGTTCGATTACCCGATTCCTTGCCATACCATGAAGCAATTCCTTTCTCACGATAACCTACCGCTGAGGATATTGGATAATATGTCTTGCCTCCTACTTTGTAGGGTCTATTGTACGGTGCATTTTGCTTGCTACGAGATAAGGATGAGGTGGAAGTTTTGGTAGGAATAGAACAGCCACTGAATAAAAAAGCGAACAGCAATATCAATATGCCGGTAGTACTTGAAAGCGGTAAATTGATAGTCGTTCTTCGCAATTTTATAAATTTGATCGCATATAGTTTATATACCGGAATTATTTTTGTTTTAAATAGAGTGAATCTTGATTCTATTATCGTCATTATCCACCTTTATGATATTTTTAAGGCTGCTCAATGGTCTTTTAATTTCAGCGAGAGAACATTTAGCTCAGATTGAACGTATTAGATTAGCTTTGTTTCAGATTTCACACACTTTCCCAACTAATGAAATCAAATGGTGTAACTTATTCTAATAAGAAACACTAAATTTAATATCATACAATCGTTTTTGTTTTGGCCATATATGTTAGAGCTAAATAAATAAGGTAATCCCCCGGCTATGCCGGGGGACTATTAAAGGTTTGACCGTGTGATACGGTCACCGTGATTCTTTTAGCTTGATCAAGAGCTAGGAGAATCAAATGAGAGATTCTCAGAGTTTGGCCCATACGACATGGGACTGTAAGTACCATATCGTATTTATTCCGAAAAGAAGGAAGAAAGTGATATTCGGAATGATACGAAAACACTTGGGAGGTGAAAATTTTTGGGCACGTGGTTATTTTATATCCACGGTAGGATTAGATGAAGAGATGGTCAGAGAATATATCCAGCACCAAGAGAAAGAGGATGAGCACTATGATCAGCTCAAGCTTGGTATGTGATACCACCTTTAGGTGGCTCCAATTCTTGCCCCTTTGAGGGGCTAACAGTAATAAGCCTCCGGCTTTGCCGGAGGTAATTTAACTTATTGATAGCTGTACTAGAAGGTCTATACTTAGCCAAAGTTCTTGAAGATTGGATGCTAATGATATAAAAAATAATCAAAATACTCGACTAGGTAATTTAGCATCTTTCGCGCAGAAGCTGGAGAAAGCTAATTAATAGATGCCATTTTAATAGTATCATTCTAGTCTGCTTGATACAGTCACAGTCAAGAACTGAGCTCGCCTTGTAATCAGGCAATTAAACCCAATAAACGCTACAATATTCTTTTGATTATCTATCTCGGATTGTAAACCATATGGAAGCAGAACAACTCAATAGCCTGATTCATCAACTCACTGGTCTCAATGATCGGGAAAAAGCATTGCGGAGGTATCTTTGACTTCGATAATAAGAAGTTACGACTGACTGAAGTCACACGACAAGCAGAAGATCCAGCTGTCTGGATCGATGCGCAGCGGGCTCAGGAGCTAGGGCGCGAGAAGAAAACACTGGAAAGTGTGGTATTAACACTTGAGGCGATTGACAGGCAGTTACAGGATGCCGATGAATTACTGCAAATTGCGAAAGAAGAAAATGACGAAGCAACCTTGCAAAGCATCCTATCGGATGTAGCTCAACTTGAGAAGGAAGTGGCGGATATGGAGTTCCGCCGTATGTTCTCAAATCCTATGGATCCCAGCAATTGTTTTGTCGATATTCAATCTGGTTCAGGGGGTACAGAAGCCCAAGATTGGGCAGCCATGCTGGAAAGAATGTATTTGCGCTATTGCGAGCGCCGCGGCTTTGGGGTAGAGGTGCTTGAAGAGTCTGTGGGCGATGTTGCAGGGATTAAAAGCGCTACGCTCAAAGTGACAGGTGATTATGCCTATGGCTATTTACGAACCGAAACAGGGGTACATCGCTTGGTGCGTAAATCACCGTTTGATTCAGGCAACCGCCGCCATACTTCTTTCGCCAGTGTATTCGTCTATCCGGAAGTTGATGATAGTATCGAGATTGACATCAATCCGGCAGATTTACGTGTTGATACCTTTCGAGCATCTGGGGCAGGTGGCCAACACATCAATAAGACCGACTCGGCTGTCCGGATTACCCATCTTCCTACCAATATCGTGGTGCAATGTCAAAGTGGTCGGTCCCAGCATCGGAATAGAGCCGATGCCATGGCCATGCTGAAATCACGCCTCTACGAGGCGGAATTGCGCAAACGTAATGAGACCAAGCAAGCCGTTGAGGACGCTAAGACTGATATCGCATGGGGCTATCAAATTCGATCTTATGTGCTAGATCAGTCGCGCATTAAGGATTTACGGACTAATGTTGAAATTGGCAATACGCAAGCGGTACTTGATGGCGATTTGGATGATTTTATCGAGGCCAGCTTGAAGCAGGGTGGGGATGCTGCCTGATTGGTTTTGTTGAAATATTTTGTTGAAATAGTGAGATCGATGGGTAATCGTGTGTTTCACAAGCTATATGGTAGGCTGCCTATAATTCAGAGTTTGAGCTTGCCTTAGAAAAGTACAGACCGCAATCTAGCTTCTATCAGATTGCGGTCTGTTTACGGAGGAGTATCACATGTTAATTTTTAACTGAGCGATCAGAGATCAAAGAATGGATGCCAATGAGATGGTTAAACCCATCTGGACCAGATTTAGCGGCGAACCATCCGCTCTTTGACCGATATTTATTATAAATAGAAACAGTTGCTGCTAGATTTCATCTGCCTGAGCTAGTTACTATTCATAATGGCACAATTCGCAATAAGCTCTCTGCCTGCGAGCGTTATCTCATCCCGACACCAAATAATGCAAGTGCAGTTTCACTTATGTATTAAACTAGCGGATTCAAGATTGAATCCGCTTTGCTTTAAATATGAATCCTCCCGCAGCTTTAATTAAAGGTTCAACTTAATCAGCCTACATAAAAATCTTCATTTGCCAGCGCAAGTCCACCCGTTAGTTGAGCAAATTGTTGGGCGCTAGCGCCACCGATACCGTCGGCATCATAGCTGAGAGCGCCAGTTTGTGTGTTATAAATGATTCGGTCTGTGCTGTCGTGTGCTTGAGTACCGATGTAAAAAGCTCTAGCGCTGAGAAAGTCTCCGCTGGTCAGGCTGGTAAAAACGCTATTCTCCAAATAGATGATATCGTTGTCTGGGGTAAAGTCCGTAATTTTGTCGACAGTACCGTCTAATTCCGTATCAAAAACAAAAATATCTCTGCCCGTTCCACCTGTTAAGGTGTCAGCATCTGAGCCGCCCCATAGGATGTCATTGCCGCTGCCGCCATCAATGGTGTCTTTGCCTTCGTATCCATGAAGTTGATCCGAACCGCGCAAACCCGAGATGGCATCAGCGCCAGATGTTCCTTCCAGTTCATCTGAGCTCGATGTGCCCGTAATCGTGTTAGGTTGAGGAGTGGAAGTATTCGTGTTAGGTTGAGAAATGGGTGTAGGCTGCGGAGTGGAAGTGCCGCCACTCAAGACTGGGTCGACTAGATCCTGCTCCACATTCTTGCTGTTGATGCTAACTTGATAGGTCGTTGTGGCTATCCCACTACCAGCAAAACTGACAGTATAATTACCAGCAGCAAGCTCCAATTGGTAGCCACCAGCGGGGCTTGTCTGTGTCGTTGTAATGCTGCCAGTGGTATTATTTTTGGCGGTGACGGTGAGGCTACCTAATCCTTCATTGATATCATAGAACTTATCGCCATCCAGATCATCGAAGGCGACCCCCACCAAAAAAGGATTGGTTGCTGTTTTGGCAAAATCCTGGGTAATGAAAGCAGCGTCTTCGAAATCGCTGTATGAGCCGACTTCCAGGCCAATCCCAATTTCACGGAAATTGTCATTTAAGATATTGGCTTTATGGCCGGGTGAGTTCATCAATGAAATATGCATTTGCTCTACTTCGTCTGCAAAACCGGACGGTGAGCGGGCGCTCCTCCAGGCAATATTTTCTCCCCAGGCCCAAGAACCGGAAAAATCGTAATTTGCTGCCTCCATGCGATCGCCTGGATCTGATCCATCTATGCCAGTATGAGAAAATGTGTCTGTATCAATCATCCAGCTACTATGATGCTCTGCTGCTGTATTGAGATTGTCATCGAAAGCGAGCGGTTGAGCGCCAACCTTAGCCCGTTCAGCATTGATGAGTTGTAGCATGTATTGTTCGTAGGCATTAGCTTGTGACATAAGCGAAGCTCCGGTTTTTGAGTTGGTAGAAATTGATGCGTGGAACGGCTTTTAAAGAAACGCTGACTTTTTACTTTTTGCGATAAATATTTCCTAAACTGAAAATCTTTTTATTAAGTGAAGGGCGTTGATAAAAGAAAATTAGAGACGTTGAACGTTTTAAGTCCGGCCATTGATTAATTCCTCTCGCATTGGAATTTATAAAATCTGATTGAAGTATTTTGATGAGCTCTTCAATTAATAAATGCTATCGGCAATTTTTTTATGCACTTTAGGTAAGAAAGCATAAAGCTTATTTCAGGCTATCCCCGCGGCGCTGCACGTGGGGATGATCTGCGCGTGATCATTGGGACCATTTATGTCATCAAGAATGGCCTGCAATGAGAGAGTGAGTCCTAAGAGTACGGGCCGCATAAGACGCTGTATAACTGCTTTGTGCGCTGGAACCGGGTGGGTGTCTTCAACCGTATCTTTGCAGAGCTGGCGGGTAAGGCCGAAGTACCGGATCGACTGATGATTGGCGCTACGCATCTCAAAGCACGCCGCACAGCAGCTAGCTTGCTAAAAAAGGGAATGCTTCCTACTATATCGGCTGTACAAAAGGCGGCTTGAACTCAAAGTTTCATTTCGTGTGCGAAGGCAGCGGCAAGCCCGTTGCTCTGCTACTTTCTAAAGGATAGATGAACGGTTACATGTACCCGTCCATGCTGTTGCCGTCCTTGACAAAAGAAAAAGAACTACTCACGGATCGTGGTTACGAGCCGGCGGGTTCAGAATGGTTTTCTTGAAAAAATGCAACACTTCTTGCTCAGAATTGGGGAGGCAGGTTGCGACTCAAGAAAAATATGCAGAAGAGAATTGGGAAAGAAAGAGGCGGTTTAAATATACCAAACCATTAAAAACGGCTTATTGCAAAGCCTTTGGCTGAAATTACGGCGCAATACAAAAACCGCAACACGGGGTGATTATTGCTGCTTCTAAAATAGATGCACACAGCCAGCGAGAAATTGAAGAGTTTTATTAATTGCACTCAACGACGATTGGGGCTGTTGTTCGCAAGAACAAGAATTCTTGATTCAGTACCTGACTCCTTCTGTTTGCAAAACTGGCTCTGAGGATGTGGATGATGAAGTTCGATTTCGATGCCGAGTTGAGAGGCGATGACGGGGCTGTGTTTCTTGCCTATTACGAAGTCCAGCCGCCTAACGTAGGTGGCCAAAAGTCGCTGATCCACGTTGCAGTGCCTGCCCAGCACATCACTAAAATGCCACCTGCTAATCCATGCACGCTGTTGGGAAAAAGGGGTGCATTCACGATCAGTATGCAGGAAGTTCATTGGCCCCGCTTCCCCGCTTCTTCGCAAAGCACCCTCGGACTGGAAGCCATAGAGCTGCTCCACGTCGAAAGGCTGATAATCTGGCATCCTCCGATGAACGCTAGGAGAGAAATTCGCTTCTATCTAGCTCCCATTTCCTACCTGCGATCGGAATCAACCTGTGTTTTCTTGGCGACGGATCCCATACAGAGGATCTTTTCATACTGGATCTACCGGACCTTGGCGCGACGAGGTTCATTGCGGAGTGGGTGACGATTTACCCCCGAGACGCAGAGATTCCAGGTGCGACGGTGATTGCCGGTTTTAGTACGGTAGCAGGTTTGCCACCGAACAGTCCAATCGATGTCGACCAAATGGTTGTGAAGTTTAGGAACTCGCTCGAGATCCTGTTCGTTCTGTTTCGGCAAGCCGTTACCTTGCACGGCTGGATGTACACCAACGATCAGACCATCTCCACCTGGATTAATCCCCTTGAACCGAATGTGACGCAGTCCGCGCGCGAGGATCGCGGAGACTTTGTCGCCAGGCCTCAAGTCTTCGTGGAGTGCGCGACGCGCTTGGCCCACGCGTATGGAAAAGTCGATGCGAAAACCCGCTCGCTGGTGCGACACCTTTCAGTGGCGGTCAATCCCCATACTAATTCCAATTCCCAATAAAAAAGTAAATAATTTTTTAAATAAAATTATTTCTTTACAATATATTACGTAATTTTATAATTTATTTTTCTATTGCGAATTAGAATAACTTGAGAACCAAAGATCGCTTTCTGTTCATGTTCTCCGCACTGGAAAGGGTGATCGAGTCCGCTTGGACGCAGGACCAAACGCCAAACAGTCCTGCTGTCACAACCCACGCGGTGATTCAGCATCTCGAACAGCTGAAAGAAGCCGTGGTCGTGGAAGGTGACGAGAACGCTTCTGAAATCTCAGCGCGACTGGAAAGGCTTATCGGTGTCGTGAATCGGCCCAGTGTTCGAGACAAATTCGAAGCATTCCTCCACGTTTAACCAGAGATGAATCATTACTGCACAGACCTCCGGCCTGTGTTCTAGGGTCGAATAAAAAACACGGCTTGAGAGAGGTCCGTCATGCACTGGCACACGGGAGCAGATCTTTCGTATCGCTGGATGTGGTTGCGGTTGCCGAGTGGCACTTAGCGATTCTGCTGGAGCGGGTGATCTTCGTGCTTCTTGACATGACCTTACCGGACGGAATATCCCCTGGCTCGTTTCTGTTGCGGAATGGTGCAAGAGGATGGTATGAGAGATACTGGTGGGTTCCCTTGCAGTCCAAGCCGGACCAGTCGATCTGATTTGACCAATTTTGGCCAGCGACTACGATCGCTCCGAGTCGAATTGGATCAGCAACGTTCAATTGCGAGTACTCGGGATCAGAATTTCAGCTACTTTTCCAAAGCTACCAAACTTATCCAAGTTGGATCAAATTCAACAATTCCTGCGTGCTGATCTTGCCGCTGATTTCACCGCCTTCCAGGACGCTATCGGCAAGATCACGCTTGTGCTTGTGCAGGGACACGATTTGCTCCTCAATGGTATTTTTCGTCACCAGCCGGTATACGGTGACAGGGCGTTGCTGACCGATGCGGTGGGCGCGGTCGGAGGCTTGATCCTCGACAGCCGGGTTCCACCAGGGATCCATGTGGATGACATAGTCCGCAGCCGTTAAATTCAACCCTACGCCACCGGCTTTAAGACTGATGAGAAAGACATCGCCCTGTCCTGCCTGGAAGGCGTCTACTCGCTGCTTACGTTCCGCTGGCGGGGTTTGACCGTCCAGGTATTGATAGTCGATGCCTTTTTCGTCCAGATAGCTACGAATGAGGTTGAGATGATCGACGAACTGACTGAACACCAAGGCTTTATGGCGATTATCGAGAAGCTCATCCACAACTTCGCCAAACAACGCTAGCTTACTGCTGGAAAGCCCCAGATCCGGCGCAACCAGTTGCACATTGCAGCAGGTCCGACGCAGCTTGGTGATCGCTGCTAATACTTTGAAGCGTTTATCTTCCTCGGACCCCTGAGTTTCGTTCAGCTCGTTCAACAGCTTGCGGCGCAAAGCTTCGTAAAATACCGCTTCTTGCTCACTCAGTTCCACTTGCAGCTCGATCTCGGTGCGCGGCGGCAGCTCATCTAGCACTTGTGTCTTAGTTCGTCTCAGGATGAAAGGCTGAATCATGCGTTTTAGCCGCTGGCGCGCTTCACGATCCTGGTTGCGTTCGATAGGCCCCGCGAAGCGGCGGTTAAAGCTTTCCAGAGAACCGAGCAGGCCGGGATTGATGAATCGGAATAAATTCCAAAGCTCGCCCAGATGGTTTTCTACTGGTGTTCCAGTGGTGATGATCTTGAACAAACCCTGGAGAGCCATGGCCTGCTGGGAACGCTTAGTTGCCGGATTTTTGATGAGTTGGGCCTCATCCAGCACGATAGTTTGCCAGGTAAGTGCGGCGAGAAGCTTACCGACCGATTCCTGCTGCAATAAGGCATAACTGCAAATTAACAGGTCCATTGGGCGTAAACCCTCGATCAGTTTTTGCCGATCACCGCCGTCCAGGATTCGAACGTTGAGAGTCGGTGCAAAACGTTGCGCTTCGCTCTGCCAGTTCATGCAAACCGAAGTCGGCGCAATCACCAGCGTCGGCCCCTCGTTAGCCCGGTATAAGATCATGGTCAAAGCTTGCAAGGTCTTTCCTAAGCCCATGTCATCGGCTAAGCAAGCACCTACGCCCCAAGCGGCTAGCCGGAACAGCCATTCGAAGCCGTCGCGTTGATAATCTCGTAATTCTGCCTGTAAAGTGGATGGGAGCTTCGGTTGGACTTGTTCTGCCTGACGCAATCGCTTCAATTGCGCACGCCAAGCGGCATCGCCTTGAAACTCTCCCACTTCTTCAGCGATTTCATCCATGACCGGTAACGCCAATGAATGGAGCCGCTGATCCTTGCCGTGTTTTTCCGAATAGACACGCAGATCGTCCAAACGCTTCTTGAATGCCTCGGTCAGAGCCAGGAAACGGCCTTCATCAAGGCGGATGAATTTGCCCTGGGCGCCTTCCGTCAATTCCAACAGGCGCTGTATGTTCAACACCTGCCCGTCGTCCAGCTTGAGCTCGCCGCTGACGCTAAACCAGTCACGCTGCTGCTTGACCTTAATGCTGAACTGACTTAATCCCGCCTGTCCCAGCACCTTGAATTTTTCCCCTTGCGGCCATTCGATCTGGGCCTTATCACCTGCTTTCTGCAGCTCCAGCAAAAACTCCAGGCTACTTTCAGTATCTGCCAACAGCCAGTGAAAAGCTGCCACCTCTTGTGCTTGATTGCTGAGACTGGGGCAAAGCGCGATGAGTTCGTTCGCCAGCTTTCGCTCTAGCTTGAGATCGCGCAGGGTTTGCAGGCGCTTACCACCGATTTCCGCAATCAAGCTGGAACCACCGGAACCGGGAGTGCAATATGAACCCTGTTCACCAAAGGGTCGGGTCAGGATAGCGACGCGTAGTCCTTCGCCTTCTGGAATCAGTTGCACGTGGGGGCGCGCATGAGCCGCGACTGTTTCGGCAGCAGCTAATTCTCCGCCACCGATGTCTGAATGGATGGTTGCCAGGGCGGATACCGAACCCAGGCTGGCCAGAATGCGCTCCTGGGCGGATGCCGGTGCTTCGATTCCCTTGCCGATGATTTCTGCGAGACGATGGTGCTTCGGTTTAAGTTCGACAATCTTGAGGCGAGTCAGACCATCTTCGGCCAGCACCACGCTCTCTTCCTCATCGCACAGCGGCCAGAATTCGATTTTGACTTGCTCGTCCTTAGGCTTTTTCTTGACCCGCAGTTCCGGCTCAGCAGCGACCAGCTCCACGGCGACGCCACTATCCTTCCATGACACATTGGGCGCGCCTACCATCGCTAGCCAGCCGCGGCTGGACAAGGCATAACCTCCTGTGTACGGGTCGGGAGCGATATGCGCGGCTACGCGGCGATCCTGCTCGGAAAAATAAGCTGTCGATTCTGCCATTTCAGCAACTTTCTTCATCGACAAGGGCTTGCCCTTACTCCAGCCGCCACTGGCATTACGTTTCTGTTCCCGTGCCTCCAACGTGAAGCCAAGATAGGCGTGCCCGCGCGACAGCAACCAGGCGAGACGATACTCGGCTGTTTCGTCCCGCTTACCTGTTGCCGTAGCAGGCACCACGGTATTCTTGATGGCGTTCAGAGCGCGCTCCCAAGGTTCTTGGTATTGGATACGATTGACCAGCAGCCTGATACCCTTAGAGTGCTCGAAGGCCTCGGCCGCACTTTTCATGTCGGTCTGCCTCGGTTCGATGCGCGCGATCAGTGCCGCTAGCTCCGCTGCAAGCCAGCCGTAACCGTAATGAGTGGCTTGTTGCTGATAAGCCATTGCCTGCGGCAGATAGGAGGATAATTTTGTGGCCTGCTCGTATTGATGGAGCAGCCACAAGCCGATCCAGAAAATCCAGGGGCTCATATGGCCATAGTGTAGAATCTGCTCAAATCGCATATTCAATTGTGCCAGCGCACCGGGCTGATTTCGTTCCAACGCTGGAACGGACTTCATCAGCATAAAAACTGAGTCAAAGGAATGATCTTCAGGAACCATCTCCAGAAGTTTTTGAGCCTCTTCCAGGTCGCCCACTTGGTTGCGCTGAAACAAGCCTAATATGAAGAAAAATCCTGCAACCCCCGGAAAGAAAATCCTGCGTTTGACTTGCCCCTTGCGCAACAAGCTCAGCCCTTCACGATAATACCGCAGCGCATTATCATGATCGCCTTCCAGTAGTAAAAGCAACCCATGATAGGCACGCTCACGGAAGCTGACCGGGCAACGGGACAATGCGGTCTGCGCGGCCTGCATCTCACCCCTTAAAATCGAGATCAGGGTCATGCATAGTAACCAGTCTTCGGGCACCGACACAGCTGATTCCTCACATGCTTCGCGCAACAGATGGAAGGCTGCTGCATCCTGCTCCCAACCTGCAGCCTGCTGTAGCAGAATCAACGGCAAGGCGGATTCTCTGATTTTTGCAGGTAAGCGTACAAACCATTCACGCTCGAAGGGATTGTCACAAACCATTGCGTAAATTGGCGCAGGTTCAGGGCAACGTTGCGGCAGACCGTTCCAGTAGGAATACTGTACCCGCTCCAGCATCTCGAACAAGCGGTCAATGTAAAGCACGTCCGCTCGGTAAATGCCGATGCGTACTTCTCGGATCAGTTCGTCATAATCGCGAAACTGGACGTCATCCTTGGCGGTTTTCTGGTAGGTTGTTTGCAAAGGTGCGGCGAGGCGTACCAGATCGACATAGCGTTCGAACGTGCCGCTTATGACAAGTGCGCGCGTCACCAGTTCAACGATAAGCTTATTGCACCTTAGACGCTGATTATTCCATGATGTTTTCTCGATTTTGAGCAGGCCGCTGTGCTGCAAGGACTCCAGCTTGATGTTAGCTGCCTCACCCGCACTCAAAATTTTGCGCAATGGTGTTGTAATCTGCGATTTGCTAAGCCCGCCCCAAGCGACGGCCAATAAATTGACTGCGGCCTGTTCCGCAGGAGTGCATTGGTGATAGCGTTCAAACAGTTGCTGACGTTCTTCCTTAACTGAATTTGACATAGCTTAATCTTTAAGAAGCTTTTGCAGTTTTGATACTTTTAATTACTGCTAGTGCCAAATTGTCAATGGTGAAGAGGATATAGTGTGTTTTCCCATTATGGAGCGAAAATTTGCGTCTACTGACAAAATTTATGCTAAGGAGAACGCTGCCAGACATAAAAACCTTTTCATTAGATCTAACTTTACTCGTATCGAAGTAAAAATAGCGTAGATTATGCCCTCGATTTTACTCAGCGAGTAATTCAAACATAAATCACTTAAAATAAAGAAAATATTATACTACCCAGCTTGCTTACAGATAAATATAAATGCAAGTTTGGCTCTGTTACAACAACTTATCCTGCAGAAAATACCTGATTTATAGGGGTATACTTGATAATTTATTTTGATGAAACACATTCGATCCGAACCTGCTGCTCCTGCCACAACGCAGGCAGATCAACCGGCAGATGAAATACGGTTCAGTATGTTAGGGATAGCATCAAGAGCAGCAGGCTATCATGCTCCGATCTCCCGTTTGTCCGAGCGTTTCTCGCAATACACCAAAATATTTTTGGTCTGCGGTTCATCCAACAGATCGGTAGCCAGATGGTCGGCCATATAACCCAGTAAAAAAGGCCAAAATCGACCTAGCTTCCAAGCCGTGATCAATACCATCTGGATCCGGAGTTCACTACGTAGTTCGCCAAAGCCGTTTCCGTCACTCGTTTTGCCTCCTGTCCTCGAATTTTTCTGTCCACGAAATTTCAGGGCCGCTTAATAACTGGCACTTATTGCCACCTTTTCCACCATTTCAGGTTACGGAAGGGCAGGCTAGGCATGAAGCGCTTCAACGAACTCTTCGGAGGAAACGCCAGCCTGCTTGAGCAGACCAGCTAGCGTACCGATCTTCAATTCTCGATGGTTGGGAATAACGCAGCCAGACAAACCGCGGCGCATGACAATGTGGCTACCACGTTGACGGGCGACGACGAAACCGAGTCGTTCCAAGACCTGCACGACCTCGGCACCGGATACAACGGGTAATTTAGGCATTTTCTGGCACTTCGAACGTAGTCAGCAATGGTCGACCTGAAACAACAAGGGGAAATTCTTCGAGATATAGCTCTGTTGCCTCGCGCAGATTGGCTAAAGCTTCTTCTACGGTTTCGCCTTGTGTAGTCGTGCCGGTTTCAGGGTTGAATGCGACATATCCCCCTTCTGGGGCAGGGCTTAAAACGGCCGATAATTCCATAAATTTTCTCCTTTGGTTGCAGGTACTAAATACCTAACGTTGAAGTTGAGAGGCTACTGAAGCGGTTAAGTCGCGTAGATAACCAAAAAGCAGAGTGTCCAGCAGTCTCGCCCGAACGGTATGTGAGACATTATTACGTGTATCCGATAAATTACGAAAACAAACGATGGGGCCACCCATTAGACAGGTCATGCTATACAGAATCTAACTTTTTGTGCTTTCCTTAACAACTCGACTAATAGTAGAGTGATGCAACCCAAATTTATCCGCGATCTGTTCTTAACGGTCGCGCCATTGCAGATTTCATAGTTTTAACAAACCGAAAAATAGCCCAAATTTGTCGTAACGCAAGACTTGACACCTGTTATGTGTTGGAAACGCCAAAGGCAAATCCATCGCAAATATAATGTTCATTACAATGCTGTTAGTTGATCAATTCATTCATTTTGTAAGATGTAATGACTGATACTTTTTTCTAGATTCGAGGCATGGCCCCTAGTTGCAAAGCGGCGGCAGGGACGTCGGCTGGAAGGCATGATTGTGTCATAGCTGGTACGACGTTATCGATATCTGCTTTCATGCATCGCCTTAATCTGTGGTGCGTCGCTCATAAACCATTCAATCATCTCCCATCGATCAAGTGAGCTTGAGGCGTTGCCCATACTTTTCCTGATCTCAAGCAGAAGGGTACCCATCAAAGCGAGCCAATCCTGCGTTTTATCATCAATGGGTCTTGAATCTTGTTCTGTGTGATAAAAGAACTGCATCAATGCGTTGTATGCACGCACCACTGAATCGTTTGCGACTAAGGACAGCTTGAAGCCAACTTGCCGATACTCTACTGACAGCATTTTTGCGATGGCAAGATCGTTTTTGTTCTTGTTTCTGAACTTCGGATCCAGCGAGAAGGCAGCTTCGCTAGTGAACAGGAGAAAGCATGGATCCAAGATTGCGTTGTAAGTTGCGATTCTGTCTTCGCGCAGTTTGTCCTCAAGCTCGCGAATCCGTGACGCCTGGGCGTCTTGCTTAGTCTGAGATGACTCGATTCGATTCTTGATAATCCAGCCAAGTCCGCCCAAACCCGCCAGGAGAAAAGGGGTTGCGAGTATCGCTATTGAGCTAATCGTTTCTAGCGTGCTCATTTTAGGCCCAACGCAGAAGGAGGCGGTCAGATCTTGCTATACAACATTTAACTTTTTTGTACTTTATTAATAATTTAACTAAATAGTAGAGCGATGCAACCCAAATTAGCCCATAGTCTGTTTTTAGCGGTCTCGTCATTGCAAATTCCTTAATTTCAACGAACCGAAAAATAGCCCAAAGATTGCCGCAATGCAAGACTGTATCTGACGATCTCATAAAAACATTTGCCTACTTTTTCTCCTTGGCGCGCGCCAGCGCCAGAGCTAAAGCGCTAACAGGCTCAGGTTTGCGCGAGGTCTTTTGCTGTGCTTCACGTGACTGCCGTTTGCGTTGTTCATGAGGGCGGCGATCGCGGTTGTCGGCGCTGGGGGAGGGAATGTCCGCTTTGTCTTCCAGACGCATGGTCAGGCTGATACGCTGCCGGGCGGCATCCACTTCCAGTACTTTAACCTTGACGATCTGGCCGGGTTTGACGATTTGATGAGGATCCTTGACAAATTTACTTGCCAGAGCGGACACATGCACCAGGCCGTCCTGATGCACACCGATATCGACAAAAGCGCCAAAGGCGGCGACATTGGTCACGACCCCTTCCAGAAGCATGCCGGGTTGCAAATCCGTGAGCGATTCGATGCCCTCCTGAAAGATGGCTGTTTTGAATTCCGGTCGTGGATCGCGGCCGGGTTTTTCCAATTCAATCAGGATATCTTTAACGGTGGGCAAGCCAAAGGTGTCATCGGTAAATTCTTTAGGGGAGAGCTCTTTCACCACTTCCGGTCGTCCCATGACATGTTCAATGCCCTTTTTTAAGCGTGCTAAGATACGCTCGACCACAGGGTAGGCTTCCGGGTGCACGGCGGAGCGATCCAAGGGGTTGTCACCGTCGTTAATACGCAAAAAACCCGCTGCCTGTTCAAACGTTTTTTCGCCGACGCGTGGTACCTTGCGTATCGTTTGACGATTCGGGAAGGGGCCATGGGTGTCACGATATTCCACAATGTTCTGAGCCAGTATGCGGTTCAAGCCGGAAACCCGTGCCAGCAGGGGGGATGATGCGGTATTGACGTCGACACCGACTGCGTTGACACAGTCCTCCACGGTGGCATCGAGTGAACGCGCCAGGATGCGTTGGTTGACATCGTGTTGATATTGACCAACTCCAATTGATTTGGGTTCGATTTTGACGAGCTCAGCCAATGGATCTTGCAAACGCCGGGCAATGGACACGGCACCGCGCAGACTTACATCGAGATCGGGAAATTCGGCTGCGGCAAAAGCTGAAGCGGAATAAACCGAAGCACCAGACTCGCTCACGACGATTTTGGTTACTTTGAGTTCTGGTTTTTGTTCTGCGATCAGCTTGATGACTTCGGCGGCCAACTTGTCCGTTTCACGGCTGGCAGTGCCATTACCGATCGAAATCAATTGGACACCATGGCGGATTACTAATTGTGCGAGGGTGGTAAGGGCTCCTTGCCAGTCATTGCGCGGCTGATGGGGGTAAATAGTGTCTGTTGCCAGTAGCTTCCCCGTCGCATCGACTATCGCCACTTTGCAGCCGGTGCGGTAGCCGGGGTCAAGGCCGAGCACGGCCTTAGGACCTGCCGGAGCGGCTAGCAATAATTCGCGCAGATTGCGGCTGAAAATCTTGATGGCTTCTGCTTCAGCGGCTTCCCGCAATTGCAATAGTAATTCGGTACTGAGATGCAGGTGCGCTTTGACACGCCAAGTCCATTGACAGACATCCCCTAGCCATTTATCCGCATTTCTACCCCGATTCTCGATGCCGAAATGAGCTGCGATCATGGCGACACAGGGATGCGGTATCATAGCTTCAGACGCTTCATTCAGACCGAGATCAATTTTGAGCACTCCCAAGGCGCGGCCACGAAACAATGCCAGCGCGCGATGCGAAGGGATTAAACGGATAGGTTCTGAATAGGCGTAATAGTCACGAAATTTTTCCTCTTCCGCCATTTCCTTGCCGGCTATCACCGTGGCAGTCACCATGCCTTCATTCCAGAGTTTATTTCGCAGGGCAGCGAGTAAGTCAGCCGTTTCGGCAAAACGCTCAGCCAGAATATCACGCGCCCCTTCGAGCGCGGCTTTTACGTCTGGAATATTGATCGCTTCCACCCCTTCAGCGGCTGGCTGTACTTTGATGTATTTGGTTGCTTCTTGCTCGGGAATGAGCGTCGGGTCGTGCAGCAACGCATCAGCTAGAGGCTCCAGTCCTGCCTCACGTGCGATCTGAGCACGCGTGCGACGTTTGGGTTTGTAAGGTAGATAAATATCTTCCAGGAGTTGTTTCGTTGCGGCTTGTTCGATGGCAAGACGCAGTTCATCGGTAAGTTTGCCTTGTTCCTCGATCGAAGCCAGGATCGTCATCCGCCGATCTTCCAGTTCGCGTAGATACTGAGCACGCTCCTCAATTTCCCGCAGTTGCGTGTCGTCTAGATTATTGGTTGCTTCTTTGCGATAACGCGCAATGAAAGGTACGGTTGCGCCACTATCGAGCAGATTGATTGCCGCTGCTACTTGCGAAGGAGCAACACTGAGTTCTTTGGCAATGAGCTGCACGATTTTTTGCTGTGTTCCATCTGAAAGTGCTTGTGTTATTGATGAGGTCATAATTCTATTTTGCTGGGGGAGGTTTAAAAGCTGTGCGTATACTGATAACGCTCTGTTCGGTTGAAACTTGCTTCGTTAATTATCCTGAAAACGTTGCTGTATTGCCTGAATTTTATCGATATTGTTGAGCAAAGCATTAACACAATCCCGGTCCAGTTTATCACCGGCTAAATGTCGTAGCATAGCGAAAGCTTCTTCATTCGACCAGGCTGGTTTGTAGACGCGACTTGAAGTTAATGCATCGAATACATCTGCCACTGCACTGATGCGGGCTTCAATTGGAATCTCCTCACCCTTCAGGCTTTTAGGATAACCTGAGCCGTCGATTGCTTCGTGATGATATTCAGCGATATTACGCAGAATATTGACATCGCTAAAAGTGCCAAGATTAAAATCTGTAAGAATAGCATCAATGATTTCCCGGCCTTTTTCTGGATGGGTTTTCATGATATTGAATTCGCGTTCATCCAGTTTGGCTGGTTTCCGCAGGATACTGTCGGGAATGCCGATTTTGCCAATATCATGTAAAGGCGAAAACATGAAGATATGTTCGATTTGCTCATCACTGAGATGATAGCGCGGGGCTAATTCACGTGCGATCAAACGTGCGTAATGGGCAGTCCGATCGATATGTGAGCCCGTTTCTACATCGCGATAATGCGTCATGCTGCGGGCTGCTTTAACTGCAGAAAGGAGTGTGCGAATAGTCGCTAGCTCATTGATGACCGCAAGCGCGACCAAATGGCCATAGATATCGAGTTGGCGTAGTACGCTCGGTACAAATGGATGGGATTCAAACGAATTGAAAAATAAGAAGCCAACAAAAATATCGTTTTGGTAAAGCGGTAGAGTATAGCTTGCTTTATAGCCTTTAGCTGCTATCAACTCTGTGTGTAGGTGTGCACCTTTGTTAAAAATTGCCAAGTCTTGTACGAGCCGTGGGCGACGATGCTGCATGATTTCGCGTAGGGAAGGGGCACTATCAAGCGGTGCTTCATAGGCAATTAAAGGGCTTTCGCTACCGGCGGTGCTATGGATATAAGTCTTAAGTATGCCAGTTTTCTCATCGAGCAAGGCAATGGCTAGACGATCGATAAACGGAAAATCTTCACGGATCAAGTGATGTAGGAAGCTTAATTTATCAGACAGGGGTCGGTTCTCATGCAATTGGGCAAGCGCATCCTGATGTGAAAACAAATCCTCTTTCTTTGAAGTCATTGCAGCCCTCCTTGTGATATCACGCTTTGAAATTTGCTGCGATTCTATCAGTGCAAACCATTATGTCATAAGAGAATAACTGATCAAAAGGTAATAATTTTGTCATCAAGCAGTTCTATTATATTAAAACAACTGTTTGGGCGGTTGTTTTATGTCAAATAAAAATAAATGGTTGCGACAAATTGCCCTGCGGCAATTTGCCACATTCCAAGGGTGTTTTTTTCTTTCTACAATGCAGATCACGTGGTTGATTATTACCGTAGCAATGTAATCACTGCAATCAAGGAGATGGAGATGTTTTCTAAACATAAAGTAATTAATTTGTATCAAGTTTTACTGGATAAGTTTCATATGAACTTTATTGCAACCAAAAAGCGGCCATTAACAACAGACCGGAATAGCGTGAGTAAAGCCTTCGCTATTGCCGAACATATTGATAATGCGTCCGAAGATACAGTCTGGCATCGAAGCAAGTCGCCAAGGTTTCAGCAGAATTAATTAATAGTGGAAGGTGAGGTAATAGCTACGTGATTTCTCACCAGCTAAGTAGAGAGAATTATTTATTTGACAGGAGTATGGAAAACATGTGCTGTATTAACATGTTTACATAAGAGCTAATGAAAATCCCAAAAAGAATTGAGCCATTGGTTGAAGAAGGTCTGATTGATTCAGTAATTTGCCAACTTATGAGTGGCAAAGAGGCGATGGTGTACGTTGTGCGTTGTGGCACCGAGCTCCTGTGTGCCAAAGTTTATAAAGAAACAAACAAACAAAATTTCCGCCAGAATGTAAGCTATACCAAGGACAGATTAACTAGAAAAGGGAGATCTCTGCATGCGATTCAAAGGAGAAGTCATTTTGGTCGTATGGCACAGAAAGAAGCGTGGCAAAGTACCGAAGTAGATACCATGTCTCATCTGATTACAGTCGGTGTGCCAACACCAAAATATTATAACTTTTTTGAAGGTGTATTATTAATGGAGCTGATTACTGATAGCAATGGTGATGTCGCTCCCAAGTTGAATGATTTGACATTGAGCCCTGCGCTGGCAAGGATGTATCATGATTTTTTAATTAGACAGATTGTCCGCATGCTTTGCCATGATGTCGTTCATGGTGATTTATCTGAATACAATGTGTTAATCGGTAACCAAGGCCCTGTTATAATCGATTTCCCTCAGGCGATTTCTGCAGCCAGTAATTACAACGCCCAAAGAATATTTAAACGCGATGTTGATAATGTCACTGCCTATTTAAGCCGGTTTGCTCCAGAACTTGCATATACCGATTATGGTTCCGAGATTTGGTCTCTTTATCATAGAGGAAAATTGCATTTGGACGTTAATCTGAGCGGAAATACTGAGGAGAAAACTCAACCGGTTAATTTAAGTAGTGTTTTGGATGCTATTAACGCGGTATTAAAAAAGGAGATGGCTTGGCAAAGATACAAGCAGGAACGCTGGACAAGTCGTCGACTACAACAGTATTGATATTAGTAATAATCTCGACACTAAATTAATAATAACTCAAGTTTCGGTATTCATTTTTGGTAAAGAAGCCATAGTAACCAATTGAATAATATGCAATAAAATCCTCCTAAGTGGTAAAATTTAGTTTGCTTGACGAACTTAACTCACCACAAAGAGGCTTTGATGAATCGTGACACAAAACCATTAAGCTTGCCAAGTTTAATTGGCGATTTATTTACCCAATCGGAACTGCAGATGGGTAATGTTTCGCATCATTGTGGAATAAGCTGCATATGCCCCTTTGCTGCACCGGGCCGGCTTGCATAAGCGCTCGGGCGTGGCGCTTATGCAAGTTGTTTA